>NZ_JBVHTY010000021.1:0-142258 GCF_055565615.1 Streptomyces sp. NPDC028368
TTTCGGCATGCCGAAATCGCTCCCGTTGAGGGGCCGTGCAGTAGTGGTGTGCCGCGAAGCGGCGGGATGGCTGCCTGGGGCTTGATGGGCTCCGTAGCAACTCGTAGAACTTACACGATCCTATGGGTGCGGCACGACTTGGGGGCACGTCCGCGGTGGTTCGAACTATCCCGCACCGCTGGGTCGCCGGACCACCTGGTCACCGGGACACCCACAAGGCAGGCGTATTCCGATGGTTTGTCCAAAGACGGCACACTCTCAGTGGCGGGCCGCCTGCGAGGGGGGACGGTGATGGACGCATTGAGCGTTGGTGCTGTCCTCCCGCTCCGCTGACGGTTTCGCCGCTGTCCAGGGGGTGCGCCGAGCGCGAGCGCCGCCGTTGCGACAGCGACCAACAGGGCCTCGACGATCTCGGCGGTCCCGTCGGAAGAGCCGGAGCAGGCGGGCGAGGGCACTGCGGCGCGCTCACCACGGCGACGGCTGCGGGCGGCGCTCTGCCGGGTCTCCGCGAAGCCAGACCCCGGGAACCGGACCATCCGCCGTGCGCGACCTGCAGGATCAGCGAGGGGACGAGTCATCAGGGCGAGCGTCAAATGAGCGACACGAGCATCATTTCAGCGTCAAGCCATCGCCTGTAACGCCCACACCGCACAGACGCGCACGGGAAAGCAGGGGAAAACTGCAGGTCAGGCCCCCTTCCTCGCCGCCCGCTCCAGGATCGCCACGCACTCCACATGGCGCGCTACGGGAATACCGCCGTGGGCCCGCCGCGTTGTGGCCCCGCAGGGGGCGCATGCATCCCCTACGGGATCTGTTCGCCCGCCCCCTAGGTCGCAGCGCCGCCCCGGGAAGGGGTGGCCAGCCGCGCCGTCAGGACGTACGCGACGACCACGGCGACGATCACCAGCGGCATGACGGTGAGCCCGGAGCGGCCCAGCAGCAGCGTGGCCATCAGCACCGAGGTCATGGGGAGGCGGAGCATCGCGACCGTCATGGCGCCGATGCCCATGGCGAAGGCAGCGGTTTCCGTGAGGCCGGGAAGGTGGGACAGGGCGATGCCGCACCCCGCGCCGATGAACATCGCCGGGAAAATGGGGCCACCCCGGAAGCAGCTCAGCGACGCGCAGTACGCCAGGGCCTTGCAGACGACCAGCAGCACCAGCACCGCCACCGAAGAGCCGGCGGTGTCGTCGAGCAAGGAGCCCAGCGCCGACTGTCCCGAATACAGGAGCTCGGACGTTGGTTTGCCGGTGCCCTGGGCGAAGGCGATCGCCAGGGCGCCGACCACGAGACCCATCGCCACCGTAGCCGGGAGCCGGTGCGCGGCGACGCGGTCCTTGAGGAAGAGGGAGAGCCGTCGTACGCCGGACCCGGCTAGGGCGCAGAGGACGCCGATGACGAGTGCCCAGCCGAATTCCGAGACGGCCGGGTCGGCGGCCCGGGGGACGTCGTGCAGCGTGAGCGAGAACGGACCGAGTCCGGTCCAGTCCGCCAGACCTGTGAAGATGAGCGCGCCGATGCCGGCCGCGAGCAGTCCGGGCACCAGCACCACGCCGAGCAGCGCACCCCCCAGCCCCGAGGCCTCCATCAGCAGGAACGCCCCCAGCAGCGGGGAGCCCAGCAGCGCACTGACCGCCGCGAAGCTGCCGGCGGCGGCCACCGCGGCGGCGGTCTGTTCCGGCACCTCCCGTCGCAGCAGGCGGACGGCGGCGACGGCCAGCCCACTGCCGAGCGCGATGAGCGGGGCCTCAGGGCCGAGTACCGCGCCGAAAGCGAGCGTGGCCAGCGCCGCCAGCACGATCCCGGGGAGCGCGGAAACAGTGGGGGCGCCGCCGACCGCGAACCCGTCGGCCGGTTCATGGCCTCCCTTGCCCGGGAGATAACGGATGACCAGCGCGACCAGCACCCCGCCGACCGCGAGCATGGGCAGCGGCCACCACATCGGTGTGCCGGTGAATCCCAGAGCGCGCGGCAGGTCCGTGTAGATCAGCGGCTCCAGCTCATGGACGAGCGCGAGAAAGCCGAAGGCCACGGCGCAGATCGGCAGGCCGACCAGTGCGGCAAGCACCAGGAGCTTGAGGTAAGCGCGGCTGCGCAGCAGTGCGAATGGATCCGACGGCGCCGTGGCCGGTGCGCCGCCCGCCGGTCCGGACCGGCCGACCGACATCCGCCTCGCCTCCTCGGAGCCGGGATTGCCTCCGGCGCCGCCCTGGCCGCCGCCGTGCCGAGCCTGCCACGGGTACGCCGGGCAGGCTCGGAGGACGCGGCCGGGTGACGGTGTGCTCGCAGGCTGATCCGATGTCAGCCCCGCCCGGCGTCAGTCCTCATCCGACGCCGGCCCGGTCCGATGTCAGCCCCGTCCGGCGCCGGCCCCATCCGATGTCAGTCCGGTCCGGTGTCAGCCCCTCCCGGCTTCGGCCCCGCCCGGCGTCAGCCCTGCGGGACCGCCGCCGCCTCGAGGGCCGCCAGCACCGGGCGCAGCAGCGGATGGTCCCCCGCGCCCTGGCGCACCGCCGCGAAGACCCGCCGGGTGGGCGCCGCCCCGTCGACCGGCCGGACCACCACTCCCGCGAGGTCCATGTCGGCCAGGGCCGACCGCGGTACGAGGGCCACGCCGGCCGCGGCCGACGCCAGTGAGACCACCGCGCGGAAGTCGTCGGAGGAGTGTTCCAGCCGCGGCTCGAATCCGGCGTACTCGCAGGCCAGGACGACCACGTCATGGCAGGGATTGCCGGGGTACGGGCCGATCCACGGGTCCTGGGCGAGGTCGGCGACCGCCACCCGCGCCGCGCCGGCGAGGCGATGGCCGACCGGGAGTACGGCGTCGAACGGCTCGGCGTACAGGGGGACGCGGGTCAGCCGCGGGTCGTCCGCGCGCGGCGCGCCCCGGTACTCGACGGCGACGGCCACATCGACCTGCCGGTCGAGGACCATGACCAGGCTGGCGTCGCCCTCGGCGTCCTGGACACGGACCCGGATGCCGGGCGAGGAGACGGCGAGCTCGGTGATCGCGGGCGCGACGACCAGCGAGATGCCGGTGGCGAAGGCCGCGACGGTCACCACGCCCGACTCGCCGGAGCCGTATGCGGCCAGTTCCGACTCGGCGCGCTCGAGCTGCGCCAGCACGGCGTTGGCGTGGGTGAGCAGGATTTCGCCCGCGGCGGTCAGGCGGACGCCGCGGGCGCTGCGCTCCACCAGGCGGTGGCCGGTCTCCTGTTCCAGGGCGGCCAGCTGCTGGGAGACCGCCGAGGGCGTGAGATAGAGCGCGGCGGCCGCGGCGGTGACCGTCCGGTGGTCGGCCACCGCGCGCAGGATGTGCAGCCGCCGTGCTTCGATCATGATTCCAGTTTCGCAGGAGCGGCCCTCGGGTCGGGTCACTCCCCCAGAGCGGCCCTCGCATCGATGAACGCGTCGACCGCGCGGTTGACGTCTTCGGTCGAGTGGGCGGCGGAGAGCTGAACGCGGATTCGCGCCTGGCCCTGCGGGACGACCGGGTAGGAGAAGCCGATGACGTAGACGCCGCGCTCCAGCAGCAGCTCCGCCATCCGGGCCGCCTCGGCCGCGTCGCCGATCATGACGGGGGCGATGGCGTGCTCGCCGGGCAGGACGTCGAAGCCCTCCTCGGTCATCCGGGAGCGGAACAGCGCGGTGTTGGCGTTGAGCCGTTCGCGCAGGTCACCGGCCGACTCCAGCAGGTCGAGCACCTTCAGCGAGGCGGCCGCGATCACCGGGGCGAGCGAGTTGGAGAAGAGGTAGGGGCGCGAGCGCTGGCGCAGCAGGGCGACGATCTCGGCGCGGGCGGCGACATAGCCGCCGGAGGCGCCGCCGAGGGCCTTGCCGAGGGTGCCGGTGATGATGTCGACGCGGTCCATCACGTCGTGCAGCTCGGGGGTGCCGCGGCCGCCGGGGCCGACGAAGCCCACCGCGTGCGAGTCGTCGACCATCACCATGGCGCCGTAGCGGTCGGCGAGGTCGCAGATCTCGGCCAGCGGCGCGAGGTAGCCGTCCATGGAGAACACGCCGTCGGTGACGATGAGCTTGCGGCCCGCGCCCCCTTCGGAGGCCTCCTTCAACTGCCGTTCCAGATCGGCCATGTCGCGGTTGGCGTAGCGGAAGCGGCGGGCCTTGGAGAGCCGGATGCCGTCGATGATGGAGGCGTGGTTGAGGGCGTCGGAGATGACCGCGTCGTCCGGGCCGAGCAGGGTCTCGAAGACGCCGCCGTTGGCGTCGAAGCAGGAGGAGTAGAGGATGGTGTCTTCCTGGCCGAGGAAGCCGGAGATCCGCCGCTCCAGTTCCTTGTGGACCTCCTGGGTGCCGCAGATGAAGCGGACCGAGGCGAGACCGTAGCCCCAGCGGTCGAGCGCCTCGTGGGCGGCCGCGACGACGTCGGGGTGGTCGGCGAGGCCGAGGTAGTTGTTGGCGCAGAAGTTGAGGACCTCGCCGGGACGGCCTTCCCCAAGCTCTCGGCTTCGCTCGAGCAGGGGAGACCCCATTGCGGTGACCTTGACGGTGGCGGACTGCGGGGTGCCGATCACCCGCTCGGGCTTGTGCAGGCCGGCGGCGCGGATCTCGTCGAGGGTGCCGCGCAGTTCGTCGCGTACGGAGTCGAACATCGGGGATTTCTCCAGGAGTTGAGGGTGACGGACGGGTACGGGAGCGGTCAGGCGGTCAGGCGGTCCAGTCGAGGATGATCTTGCCGCTGCGCCCGCTCGCGGCATCGTCGAAGGCGGCGTCGAAGTCCTGGTACGGGTAGCGGCCGGTGATCACGGGCGCGAGGTCGAGGCCGCCTTCGAGCAGTACGGACATCGCGTACCAGGTCTCGAACATCTCCCGGCCGTAGATGCCCTTGATCGTGATCATGGAGGTGACGATCCGGGACCAGTCGACGGGGAATTCCTGGGCGGGCAGGCCCAGCATGGCGATCCGGCCGCCGTGCGTCATGTTGTCGATCATGTCGCGCATCGCCTCGGGCCGGCCGGACATCTCCAGGCCGATGTCGAAGCCCTCGCGCAGGCCCAGCGCGCGCTGGCCGTCCGCGATGGAGGTTTCGGCGACGTTGAGCGCCAGGCTGACGCCGACTTTCCGGGCCAGCTCCAGGCGCGGTGCGCTGACGTCGGTGATCACGACATTGCGGGCGCCCGCGTGCCGGGCGACGGCCGCGGCCATGATGCCGATCGGTCCGGCGCCGGTGATCAGCACGTCCTCGCCGACCAGCGGGAACGACAGCACGGTGTGCACGGCGTTGCCGAACGGGTCGAAGACGGCGGCGATATCGAGGTCGACCGGGACCCGGTGCACCCACACATTGGCCGCGGGCAGTGCCACGTACTCGGCGAACGCGCCGTCCCGGCCGACGCCGAGGCCGACCGTGGCGCGGCACAGGTGCCGGCGGCCGGCCAGACAGTTGCGGCACTTGCCGCAGACCAGGTGCCCCTCACCGCTGACGAGATCACCGGCCTTGATGTCGGCCACGTCGCGCCCGGTCTCCACGACCTCGCCGACGAACTCATGGCCGACGGTCAGCGGCGTGCTGATCGACTGCTGGGCCCAGCCGTCCCAGGAGCGGATGTGCAGATCGGTGCCGCAGATGCCGGTGCGCAGCACCTTGATCAGTACGTCGCCCGCGCCGACGGCCGGCTCCGGCACGTCCATGAGCCACAGTCCGGGCTCCGCCTTCTGCTTGACCAGTGCCTTCACCGCAACGGCTCCCGTACGTAAAAGTGACCTGCCGGGGGCACGCCGCGGCCGCCCGATCTCCGTCAGGAAATCTTCCGTACGTCGGCCGCCTGGTCCATCGAGGTTTTCTTAAGCGCGGTCACAGCTGCCCTTTACGCCCCGGGAGCACCGGCCCTCACGGGGCCTCCGGCGCGGTGCCCCCGGCGGGTGTCACGTCACCGGGGCCCTGCAGAGCCGGTCGACCAGCAGCTCGGGGAAGGTGCCGTCGGTCTCCAGGACCACCCGCGCGGTGGCGTCGGCCCGCTCGGGGTAGCCGAGGTGGATGCCGCGGGTGTCGGCAATCAGGGCGCCGCGGCCCGCCGAGTCCCCGGTGTCCACGGCGGCGTGGACGCGTGGTGCCTGGAGCGGAACGACCTCGCCCACGGCGACGGCTGCGGCCAGAGGGTCATGGCAGGCCGCGCCGCGGAACGGGAACGTGTCTGCCGCATGGAACGCGTAGTAGACGTCCAGCGACTCGCCCACGAAGCGGGTCAGGGCGGTGCCATGCGTCAGCAGCCGCTCCCGGTGGTGCTCGGTGAGGACCTCGCGCATGGTGGCGTCCAGCGGCACGATCGTCAGCTCGCGCCAGCCCGCGGCCAGCACCGCCGCGGCCGCCTCGGGGTCGTTGCCGATGTTGGCCTCGGCTACCGCGGAGATGTTGCCCGGGTGGTGCACCGCGCCGCCCATCACCGTGAGGGTGCGGACGAGTTCGGGCAGGCGGGGCTCGCGCCGGAGGGCCAGGGCGAGATTGGTCAGCGGCGCGGTCGCCAGGATCGACAGTTCGCCGCCCGCGGCCCGAGCGGTCTCGATGATCAGGTCCGGCGCGTCCTGCGGCACCGGGGAGCCGGACGGTTCCGGCAGCCGCACATTGCCCAGGCCGTTGTCGCCGTGCACATGCGTCGCCGGCTCCGGTGTCCGCCCGCGCAGCGTCGTTTCGGCGCCCGCCGCCACCGGGATGTCGCGGCGGCCGACCAGCTCGAGCACCTGGAGCGTGTTCCTGGCCGCCTGCCGCGCGTCGGTGTTGCCGGCCACGGTGGTGACCGCGCGGAGATCGGCCGCCGGGGTCAGGGCGAGATAGAGCAGTGCGAGGGCGTCGTCCACGCCGGTGTCGCAGTCCATCAGCAGCGGGAGTTTTGAGGTCATCGCATCTCTTCCGGGAGGCGGGCGGCTGGGGGCGGGTGACTGGGGCGGGCGTTTGGTGGCGGGCGTCTGGTGGCGGGCGTCTGGGGGTGCGTTGCGGTGATGCCTGAAGCGGGACGCAGACAGGTCGGGTTGGGGCACCGGGCCGTATGCCTGGGACGGTCGCCTCAGCGTCCGGCCCAGGCGCCGGCGAACATCCGGTGCAGCGGACGGGGCGGCAGCAGGCGGGTGAACGGGCCCTCCACCTCGCGTTTTTCGGTGGCGGTGGCCAGATAGGCGTCGAGCTTGGCGGTCTCCAGCGGCAGATGGGGTGCTTTGAGGTCGGTCCAGCCGCCGGGGAGGAATGCGCTGCGGCCGGCGCGGCTGCGCTTTTCCGTCACGATGGCGCCGGTGGCGGCCAGTTCGGCCTGTACGGTGCGGTGCCGGGCGGGGGTCCAGTCGTTCCAGCGGCGTACGTTGCGGTCGGTGGGGCGGGCGAGGGTACACAGCTGGAGGTGGAGCGCGGCGGCGTCCGGGCCGACGCCCAGTGCCCCGGCCACCTCGTCGACCAGTTCCGGCACGCTCAGCAGGGGGTTCGCCTCGTATCCGCCGATCGGTACGGGGGTGTTGGCGGCCCGTGCGGCCAGCTCGGCGACGCCGTCGCGCAGCACACGTATCCGTTCGATCTCGCTGCGCAGCTCGGTCATGCCCAGGTCCGTGCAGAGCCGCGTCATCGCTTCGTACGCCCCGCGGCGGCCGAATCCCGCGGGGCGCAGAAACACCGAACTCCAGCCGCCGGCCGCCTGCACGAGGAGCAGGCCCTGGTCGTAGTACATCGGTGGGCGCGCCCGGTCGCTGATGGGTGGCTCGATGGCCGCCACCGGGTACATTTCCGGGCCGAACAGGGCGGTCATACGGGCCTGGTCGAGCGAAAAGCGGTAGCTCCGCAGCCGGACGAACAGCTCCGGGGCGTCCAGGCGCTCGGCCAGGCGTGCGCAGAGCGCCTGCACTCCGGCGGTGGCGGGGTCGCCGACGGGGCGGTCGGTCAGCACCCAGGACAGGGCGGACGCCATGGCGAGATACGGGGTGTCGTAGCTCGGCCGCTCGCCCGGGGAGCCGTCGGCCGCTATCGGATGGACGTGGAGCGAGCCGTATTTGTTGGCGACGATGACCCGCCGCAGGTCTTCGGTGAGCAGGCCGCCGCCCTGGGGATCGCCGAGTGCCGCCGCCATGGACTCGCCGAGGTCCAGTTCCCGTTCCAGTTCGGCGGTCAACTCCTCGTCGACCGACGTCTGTTGACCAAGAATCGACGCCCATGCCGCGGCCATCCGCTCGGCGGCCGCCACCAGCCCCTGAGTCGTCCAGAGCTCCGCGGGGTCGTCGGGCAGTCCGGCCGCCAGGACGCGCGTCCGGCCCGCCCTGCCGAGGCGGCCGACCAGGGACTCGGCCTCGCGTGCGACCGTGGGCGTGGCCTGGAACGGCTTGCCGCGCAGCATCCGCCGGGTGTCGTCGAATCCCGGCTTCGTGGGCAGCCCGGCGAGGGCGTGCACGGCCACCGCCCGGCGCACACCGCTGCGTGCGACAAACGCCGCGACGGCCTCGGGGGTGATGTGCAACGGCCCCTGTTCGGTGAGCAGTTCCAGCAGGCGGGTGAGGCGGGCCGCGTCGTCGCGGGTGATCGTGACCGTACGGATCTCGGTGGCGCCCTGGGGTGCGGGGGCGGACTCGGGCTGGATGAAGCGGTAGGTGCCCGTGGGCTTGAGCGCTGTGGTGGGCTCGGGGGCGACGCCCTGACTGCCGTCGCCCATCCCGGTGGCCACCGCCCGGCCGGTGTCGCACAGGGGGCGCAGCGCCTCGGCCGAGGCGCGGCCGAGCCGCCAGCTGCCGGGCTCGGCGAACGGGGACGCGGCCCAGGTGCTGAGCAGGGCGCCCAGCGCGGTCCGGTCCTCCTGCGTCGTGGTCTGCGTGACGCACCGCCAAGCGGCGGCCTCGATCCCGTCCCCCAGCAGGACCGCCCAGTCACGCGGCCGGGCCGGCGGGCTGATCCGCCGGGCATCGTCATCGATCCGGCCGGTCAGGAACGCTCCGTCGGCGGCGATCGCGGTGACGGTGGCCGGCTGATCGGCGATCTTGGGGGCGTTGTAGGCGAGGGACACCTCGAGCAGGTTGTGCAGGGCGTCGACCAGCGCACGGTCGGTGGTCTCCCCGGCGGGGCGGACCCGGGCACCGGAAATGATCAGCGCGGCCCGTGCCGAGAGGGCTCGGCGGCGGTCCAGGACCCCTGCGGCGGTGCGTACGGCTCGCACCACGCCGTCCAGGACTCCGGGATCCGTCACGCCGGGCAGCACCCGGGCGGCCTCGGCGCGGACCGCTTCGTCGTCCCCGGCACCCGCCGCCGCCAGGAGGGACGTCGCCGCCTCCGCGTCCGCCGTACGCAGCGCCTTGGAGGACTCGGCGTCCCGCGGGGTCAGGAAGTGCCAGAAGGCGGGCGGCGGGAGCATCGGCCGGCCGTCGGCGAAGTCGGATCCCTTGCCGGACCATTTGGTGTGCGGGAAGCCACGGGCCTCCCACAGCAGGGAGTTGTCGGCGGCGGCGTAGCAGCGCATCGGGGTGTGGTCGGTCAGGACGGCGTCGGCGCCGCCTTCGGGCAGCCGGATGATGCCCCAGGGGTCCTCCCCGGGGTGCGTGATCCGGAATTCGGCCCGCCGCCCGTCGTTGCCCTCCAGCAGATAGCGCACCGGGGCGTTGCCGCTGTACTCCCAGTGCAGCACGCGACAGCCGGAGACGCCGTCCACCTGTCCCAGCGGGGAAGCGGGGGCGCCGGGCGGCAGCGGGGCGAGGGTCTGCAGGTCGTGCGTGCGGAACAGGCCCTTGGGCGGGTCGGCGGCGAGGAAGGCCGGCAGGGCGGTGTGGTCGGTGCGGTGCCCGGTCGCCGGGTCGGTCTCGCGCCAGATGCCGTCCTCGCTGCCGTACTTGCTCCCGAAGAGGCGTGAAGTCCACAGCCGGGCGCCGTCGCTGAGCTGCTGCTCGTAGGAAGCGATGCCGTGGCGGCCGCCCGGCCGGAGCACCCGGGTGCCGTCATACCGGCCGCCGCCGTCGGGGGTGGCGAACTGATAGCCGAGCGCGCCGTCCGTGCTGCCACCGTAGGCGACCAGGCCGAGCGTGTCCTCGGGCGCGAACTCGTCCTCGGGGCGGTCGGCCCAGAACGCCTTCTCCGCCAGCCTGCTGTGTCCCCGGCCGCTGCTCCAGCCGACCAGAAAGCTGCCGCCGACGAAGAACACCGAAGGGGCCGAGGCTTCCTCGGGGAGGGCGAACGAGCAGGAGCCGCGCTCTCCGCTGTGGTCGACGGCGATCGCCCGGTCCCGGGTGAAGACGGTCAGCACCGGCCAGGTGCAGGTGACTCCGGCGACCACGGCGCCGCCGCCCAGCTGCCGTACGGCCTCCTCCAGCGCGGGCCAGCACAGCTCCTCCGGCAGGCCGGCACGCAGCGTACGCAGCAGTGGCCCGACGCCGTCGAGGGCGTCCAGCGCGGCGTCGATGCCGTCGAGCGCGGCGATCGTCGGCGGGTCGAGGACCGCGTCCAGCTTGGCCACGGCCTCCGTCGCCGCGCCCAGTCCGCCGTCCGCGACCACATCCAGCAGCCGGGTCACCCGTTCGTGCAGCGCCGCGTCGGTCCCTTCGCCGAGCGGCAGCCGCGGGGCACCGGCACGCGGCTCGCGCGGCGCGTACGCCGTGCCCGCCAGCCGCACCCCCAGCACCGGGTCGGCGGCCAGCGCCCGATAGTCCCGCCGGGCGTCCGCGCCCCAGTACGTCAGCCCCACGCGCGCACCGGGGTCCGCCACGGTGATCCCGTTGGCCAGGCACAGGTCGACGAGATCGGCGTCGAAGAGGGTGTGCCGGAAGCGTGAGGTGTGCAGGCTGACCGTGGTGTTCTCCGCCCTGATCCGCGCGGCGAGGCGGGGCACCAAGGTGTACAGCTCGTCGGGCATCGCCTGCCGCCTGACCCCGGAGTTGGATCCTCGGTAGGAGTAGTGGAACGTGAACTGACCGAGCCAGTGGCCGAGCCCGCCGCCCGGGACGATCCGGCCCTCCGCCATGGCATCGTCGACTCCGGTGGCCGCCAGCAGCCGCAGCCAGGCGCCGCCGTCGGTGACCGAGGTCGGGAACAGCTCCGCCAGGGCCTGGCGCACCGGCGCCGGGGGCGGCACTTGGGCGAAGACCTGGCCGACGCCCTCCAGCAGACCGTCCGGCAGCGGCCGGCCCTTCGACGCCACGATGAGGTCGCCCAGTGCCTGCGCGCTCTCCGTCACCCCGAGCCCCGCCGCCTTGGCCGACGCCTGCACCCTGCGGTGCAGATCCTTCGCGGGCGCACCGCCACCGGCCGCGAAGTCCAGCAGGAAACGTACGAACTCCTGGTGGGCGGAGCCCGCTTCGAGCGTGCTGTGCAGCCGCCGCTGGTGTACGGCGATCTCCTTGGCGGGCAGCGCGCCGAGACGGGCGTAGAGCAGGACGTTCGCGCGGTGGTACGCCTCGTCGACCGGCAGGCCGTGCTGCTCCTCCGCCTGGCGGGCCAGTGCGTATGCGGTCCCGGCATGGCGGGGCATCCACGGGCCTGTCCGGTGGCCGACGGTGTCCCAGAACCACGGCAGGTGCGCCGCCGGGAGCTTGGCGGCACGGTGCTTCAACTCGTCCAGAAAACGGCCCGGTTTGTTCAGCGCACGGCCCAGCCCGTCCTTCATCGCCGCGATGAGGTCATGCGCGGAGCCTTCCCCCTCCGGGGCATGCAACCGCACCCAGTCCAGGAAGACGGTCGAATTCTTCGGATCGGCGGGCGGCATCACGGGCAGTGCAGACATGGAAGAAATCTTGGCATGCCGCACTGACAATCGGCCGGGGAGCGGTCCGCGGCCGGGGAGTGTAGGGGTCCCGGCGTCGAACTCGGTGGAATTCATCGCACCTTGAGTGGCCCTGAGACCGCGATGAGCCGGCTGCGTAGGACTGGGTGACAGCAGTGCACCCCAGCTGGAGGTCAGTGAATGAGTCCCCGACAGGATGCCCGGCGGCAAGCGGGCCACCGCCATGTGAACAAGCGGACCGGCGCCATCGTGGGCGCCTCCGCCGTCGCCATCGCGGCGGCGGCGATCCTGCTCCCCAACGCCCATGCCAGTACGGAACAGCCGCCCGCCCCGCGGACCTTCTCCGCACCGTCGGCGGCCCGGCTCGCGGCGTCCCTGAACGCGGATCTCGGGGACAAGTCGGCCGGCTGGTATCTGGACGGTGCGACCGGTCACCTGGTGATGAATGTGCTGGCGGAGGACGACGCCGCGCGCGTCGCATCCAAGGGTGCGGTCGCCAAGGTCGTACGTCACAGCATGGCCGCGCTGAAGGCGGGCGCGCGGACGCTGCGCGATTCGGCGTCGGTGCCGGGCACCGCATGGTCGATCGATCCGCGGACGAACAGAATCGTGGTGCTCGCCGACAGGACGGTCACCGGTCAGAAGATGGCCACCCTGGCCAAGGCCACCGGGGCAATGGGCGCCATGGTGACCGTCAAGCGGTCGGCCGGTGAGTTCAAGCGGTACGACGGCGGGGGCATGGGGGACGGGCAGCAAGGGGCCGGTGGGACAGGCGGGGATGACGGGTCGGGCGCGGTTGGCGGTGCCGGCGGAGATGGCGGTGCCGGAGCGGTTGGCGGTGCCGGCGGAGATGGCGGTGCCGGGGCGATCGGTGGCGCCGGAGGCGCGGGCGACGCAGGTGGCTCAGGCGACGCAGGTGGCTCAGGCGACGCAGGTGGCTCAGGCGACGCAGGTGGCGCGGGCGACGCAGGTGGCTCAGGAGCTGACGGCGGCGCGAATGCCGCCGGAGGTGCAGGAGACGCCGGAGGTGCAGGAGACGCCGGAGGTGCAGGAGACGCCGGAGGTGCAGGAGGTGCAGGAGGCGGCGGTGGCGCGGCCGCCGCGCCAATAGGCGGCAGTGCCATCTTCGGTGGCAACGCCCGCTGTTCCCTCGGCTTCAACGTCACCGTGAAGGGCGCTCCGGCCTTCCTCACCGCGGGCCACTGCGGCAACGATTCCAAGACCTGGTCCGCCGATCAGGGTGGCAGCCAGCCGCTGGGCACCGTGACCGACTCGCAGTTCCCCAAGACCGACTTCGCGCTGGTCACCTACGACGACACGAGCGCGCAGCCGCAGAGCGCGGTCGACCTCGGAGGCGGCAAGACCCAGCCGATCGCCAAGGCCGCGGAGGCCGCCGTAGGGATGAAGGTGCAGCGCTCGGGCAGCACCACCGGTGTCACCGACGGCACCGTCACCGGACTCGACGCCACCGTGAACTACGGCAACGGCGACATCGTCAACGGCCTGATACAGACCGATGTGTGCGCCGAACCCGGCGACAGCGGCGGCTCGATGTTCTCCGGCGACTCGGCCGTCGGGCTGACCTCCGGGGGCAGCGGCGACTGCACCCAGGGCGGCGAGACGTTCTTCCAGCCGGTCACCGCCGCGCTCAAGGCCACCGGCGCGGAAATCGGTGCGGGTGGGGGCGACAACGGTGGCGGTGCCGGCGCTGCGGGCGGCGGTGATGCCGTGAACTGAACCCAACCGCCGATCCCGGGTCAAGGGCCCCGCACCGTGGCGAACGGTGCGGGGCCCTCTCCGGTCCCGGTGCGCGAGGGCGTCGCTCGCTCAGTGCGCGATCGCTCAGTGCGCGATGTTGTCGATCAGCTCGCGCGCGCCCTGCCGCAGCAGGGCCACGGCCACCGACGTCCCGAGCGTCTCGGGGTTGAGCGGCCCGGCCCACTCGTGGGCATTGAGGACCGTTTTCCCGTCCGGAGTGAACACGCAGGCCCGCAGGGCGAGTTCACCCCGCCGGTCGGCCGTCGCATAGCCCGCGATCGGGCTGTTGCAGTGGCCCTGGAGGACATGCAGCAGCATGCGCTCGGCGGTGGTCTCGCGGAAGGTCGCGGGGTCGCCGAGGCCGCTGACGGCGTCGATGGTGGCGGTGTCGTCCTCGCGGCACTGGAGGGCCAGCACGCCCGCGCCGATGGGCGGGCACATCGTCTCCACCGACAGGATCTCGCTGATCACATCCGGGCGGCCGATGCGCTCGAGCCCGGAGACCGCCAGCAGCAGCGCATCCGCCTCGCCCGCGGCCAGCTTCTCCATCCGGCGGTTGGCGTTGCCGCGCATCGGGACGCACTGAAGGTGCGGATGGGAGGCGGCGAGCTGGGCGATGCGCCGTACGGAGGAGGTGCCGATCCGGGTACCGGCGGGCAGTTCGTCGAGGGTGAGTCCGCCCGGGTGGATCAGTGCGTCGCGGACGTCGTCGCGCTTGAGGAATGCCGCGAAGGTCGTACCGGCGGGCAGCGGGCGGTCGCCGGGGATGTCCTTGACGCAGTGCACCGCGAGGTCCGCCTCACCGGCGAGCAGCGCGGCGTCGACCTCCTTGGTGAACGCGCCCTTCCCCTCGACCTGGGACAGCGCGCCCATCCAGCGGTCACCGGTGGTCTTGACCGGGATGACCTCCGTGGCGGTGCCGGGGTGCAGCTCGCGGAGTTCGGCGCGGACGCGCTCCACCTGGGCCAGGGCCATGGGCGAGTCACGGGAGACGATACGGATCAGCTCTGGGGCGGACATGCCGCCACGATAGACCGTCCGGCGCGAGGATCTCGGGTGGGCCCGCGTCCGTGGCGCAGAGCCTTCCGGGACCGGCGGTGCGGTGTCAGAATGTCCGCCCTACTCCCGACCATCCCTCGGGGCATCCATGGTGTCGAACGAACTCGATTCCCATATACCGGTGTTCCGCGGAGCGGGACATCTGCTGCGTCTGACAGCCGATCTGGTGCGCCGGCCACGGCGCCGCGAGTGTCCCGAACCGGTCCGGCACCGGGGCGTGGCGCAGGGCCGGGAAGGCCTTCCCGTGGTGTGTCTGGTCAACGGCGAGGGCCACACCCAACTCGCCAAGGGCATCAGCTACTTCCTCAGCCACGCCGACCCGCGGCGGGTTCCGCACGTCCTGCACGACCTCGACGGCGAGCCGTCGGACCCGGAGTCCGTCGAGGCGGTGCGGTGCACTCTGGAGCGGCTGGCACGGGGCTTCGCCCTCAGTGTCAACGGCAGCGACGGCCGGGTGCGGTTCCGCAGGTTCGGGCTCGTCAACTGGCTGGCGCAGTCGAGCGCGGACGGCGGCCCCGGCTATGCGGGCGGCGGCATGGAGGGCAATGACCACACCCTGCTGCAGGGGCTACGCGAGCGGGAGTTCCGGCGGCGGCGGCTGTTCGGGCTGCTGCGGTCGCCGGAGACCGAGCTGGCGGTGGAGGGCAAGGTGCCGTGGTGGGTGTGGCTGTTCGCGGTGCATGTCTTCCCGCTCGCGTGGTTCCGGGTGCGCCGCGGGCTCGGCCGCGAATACCGGTGGTTGCTGAACCAGCCCTATCTGGCGCCCCGCGACCCGGGCACCTTCATCGGGTTCGCCGAGCGGCTGACCGCGCCGCACAACCAGGTGGAAGACCCGGAGCAGTTACGCAAGCTGATGGTCAACGCCTTCCTGGAAGACCTGCGGGTGGCGTTCCGGCGGCGCATATGGCGGCCGCGGACGGCCCGGCGGACCGCCTACTGTGTGGCGCTGCTCGACGGTACGGGCGCCGGGAACTGCGGCTATGCCCTGCTGCAGGCGATCATCGACGTACGTAACGAGACCGGGGCGTTCGACCCGCTGCTGGTCATCAGCTGCGGTGCGCGGCCGCCCGCGGCCGACTCGCAGGTACGCGCGGACTGGGGTCACCACTCGCTGTGGGAGCTCACCGACCGGCTCTACTGCGGCTGGCGGGACACCTTTTTGCACACCGGCCGGGCCCGTAACCGGGCGCCGTGGTATCTGCCGGTGTCCGTGCCGGAGCTGATGCCGCCGTCGGAGGAGCCGGAGCCGCGGGCGCAGTACGAGCTGACCCGGCGGCTGGAGGTGGGCCAGGACGCCCGGCTGCGGATCCCCGAACCGCCGCTGTGGGCGCGCCGGACGGTGTCGGTGGTGGTCGCGTGCTGTGTGACCGTCGCGCTGCTGGGGGCGGGCGGTCTGGTGCTGCGCGGCGAGAGCGCGTACCGGCAGGCGCACTGCGGTCTGAACCGGTTCGAGGACGACGCGGAGACCTTGCGTACGGCGGAGACCGGGGAGTGCATCGGGGTGTCCCGGCACGGTTTCACCTTCCACTCCCCCGACCAGGCGCTCAACGACACCCTCGCGAAGATCTCCGAGCAGAACAGCCGCGCCGAGGCCGCGCACCAGGCAGCGCCGGAACGCCCTTTCGTGACGCTGATCCATCTGTCCGCGCTGCTGAGCAGTACGGGCAAGTCCTCCGCCCAGCTCGCCTATGGGCGCGAGGCGCTGCAGGGCGCGGCGAGCGCGCAGGCCCGGCAGTTGCGCAGCACGGGCAGCTCGGAGCCGATCCTGCGGATCTTTCCCGCGAACGCCGGGTCCGGGATGCGCTTCGGCACCCGGGTGGTGGAGATGCTGGAGGGGCTCAAGCGGCAGGATCCGTCGATCGTCGGGGTCACCGGGCTGGACCAGAGCCGGCGGGCGACCAACCTGACGATACGGAAGCTGACCGAGGTGGGGCTGCCGATGGTGGCCACCACGTTGTCCGCGGATTCCCTGGTGCGGCAGTCGCCGATGTATTTCCAGGTGTCGCCGCAGAATGCCCGGGAGGCGGATGTCGCGGCGGCGTACGCCGATCATGTCGTGAAGTCCACGGGGAAGAACAAGAAGAAGCAGATCCGGGTGATCGGCTCCGCCGACCCGAGTGACACGTACAGCAAGAGCCTGAGCGACGATGTCGCCAAGCGGTTCCGGGCGCGCGGGTTCACGGTCGAGGAGGTCTCCTACACCCCGCCTCCGGTGCCCGGCGGTGAGCCGGTCTCGGATGCGCCCGGTGCGGGGGCGGTGGGCCGGCGGACCTGTTCCTATCCCGGGCTGGTGTTCTTCGCCGGGCGTTCGGAGGACTTCGAGACGTTGCTCAGCGGGATCAACGAGTCCTGCAATTCGTCGCCGCCCACGCTCATCGGCGGCGACGATGTGGCCCGGCTCGCGGCCGATGCGGAGCGTCGTACGCACTATCCCGGTATCCCGTACGACTTCCTGGACTTCACGCTCGGCTCGGCGCGCTGCGACGGCACCAGCGAGCTGTATGCGGAGATGAGCCGGCTCTTCCCCAAGGAGTGTGCGAAGGTCCCCAGTTCGTCGCTCGACGGCCATGCGGCGCTCGGTTTCGACGCGGTCAAGCTCTATGTCAACGCGGTCAAGCAGCTGCGGGAGGAGGCCACGGGCATGCCGCTGACGCCGCCCGCGGTGTGGCATGCGATCAGTGGGGTGCACGGGGACGAGGCGCTGGACGGCCAGAGCGGGATCATCAGCTTCGGCGGCGATGTGGACCGCCAGGTGCCGCTGGACAAGCTGCTGTCGATCCAGCACATCGATATGGCGGGCAGGCCCGCCCAGGCCGGATTCTGCGGCCGGGTCGGCGGGCGTCGGCAGGCGTCGTGGTGCCCCGCGCTGGAGCCGGAGAAAGGCAGATGACCACCAACTCCCCCAAGGGTGTGGAGAGTTGTCCGGTCCCGCCGGTTACGAGGCCGTGACGGTGAACAGGCCGCCGTCGGGGTCACGGATGACGGACTGGACCCCGTTGCCGTCCGGGCTCGGGGCGATGGGGGTGGCGGTGCCGCCCGCGGCCACCGCCGCCGCCGTCACCGCCTCGATGTCGCGGACCGGGAAGTAGACATGCCATCGGGGGCGCACCCGCGGATCCGGGGCGGCCTCGACGGCGCCGCCGCGCAGCGCGGCGACCATGTGCGTGCCGTCGCTCACGATCACCTGATCGTCTTCGTAGGTCACCTCGCAGCCGCCCGGCTCGCCGGAGGCCCAGTCGAAGACTTCCGCGTAGAAGATGGCGGCGTCGAAGGCGTCACGGGTGCGCAGTTCCAGGCAGACCGGGGCGCTGCCGTGCCCCACCGACCAGGCCATGGTCTGGCCCTCCCAGAAGCCGAAGGTGGCGCCGTCGCGGTCGGCGGCGAGGGCGGCGCGTCCGGGGCCGATTTTGAGCGGTCCGACGGCGACCGTTGCGCCGCGTTCGCGGATGCGGGCCGCGGTGCCGTCCGCGTCGGTCACCGCGAAGTACGAGGTCCAGGCCACCGCTATCTGGTAGCTGGGGGCGAGCGCCCCGATGCCGGCGACCGGCTCCCCGTCGGACACCGCGACGGAGAACTCCTCGCCCAGGCTGGCCGGCCGGAAGCGCCAGCCGAGTACCGCCGAGTAGAACTCCTGCGCGGCCTTGAGATCACGGGCCATCAGGCTGACCCAGCACGGAGCGCCACGCACGGGAACGATGGGGGCTCGGGGGGACAGGGTTTGGGGGGACATAAAAATCTGCCTCCTCGTGCTCACCGCCCTTCTCCCACTGTGCCAGCGACCCGCAGCGGCGGCGACCGCGAGGCCGATACCCCCACCCGGCCCAACCACCAACGGCCCCCGCCCCGGCCCGCCACGCCGCGGGGTGCCAGAGCGGTAGCGCCGAACCTCTACCCCACCCGGCCCAACCACCAACGGCCCCCGCCCCGGCCGGCCACGTCGCGGGGTGCCAGAGCGGTTGTGCCCGTCTTGATCAGGCTCGATGCTGTAGGTACTTAACCGGGCTGGGTTGATGCCATGAACACATGGAATGCGGTCGAGAGCGCCGACTTCCGTGGTCCCCTCGACGTCACCAGGGCGGCCACAGCGGTGCTCGACGCCCGCAACCTGGTCATCGGGTGGAGCCCGACGGCCGAGCGGCTGTTCGGGTATCCGGCGGACGCCATCATCGGGCGCCCTCTGGAGACCCTGCTGCCGTCCGTGGGGAAGGGTGCCTCCGGGGAATCGCCGCTGGCCCAGATGATCGGCAGCGTGGCCCGTACGGCACGGCACCGTGACGGCCGGCTGCTGTCGGTGGCAACCTCGATCTGCCCGCTGGCCGCTACCGGCGGCGATGCCGGTGGAGCGCCCGCCCGGGTCCTCGTGGCGGCCGAGCTGGACGGCCTGCGGGAGTGGGAGGTGCGGCAGGCCATGCTGCACGGGCTGGCCACCCAGTCGCCGCTGGGCCTGGCGATCTACGACATCGACCTGCGGCTGAGCTGGTTCAACGCCACGTACGGGCGGGAGATCGGGCTGCCGCTGCGGGACTTCCTCGGCAAGCGGGCCGATGAGCTGTATCCGCGGGGTGAGTTCGTCACGGAGGGGTATCCGAGCTCCACCCACGCGGTGATGGGACGCGTCCTGGACACCGGCGAGCCGATCCTCGATGTGCACTTCGTCGGGGAGCTGCCCACCGATCCGGGGACCGACCATGTGTGGTCCTGCTCCTACTACCGCCTTCAGGACGCCGACGGCCGGGTGCTGGGGGTGTGCGAGGACGCCTTCGACATCACCGAGCGCTATCGGGCCCAGCGCCGGCTGAACCTCCTGGTGGACGCGGGCGCCCGGATCGGCACCACCCTCGACATGACCCGCACCGCCCGGGAGATCGCCGAGGTGGCGGTGCCGACATTCGCCGCCGCGGTCACCGTCGACCTGGTGCAGGCGGTGCTGGAGGGCGATGAGCCGGCGCCCGGCGTCGGGCTGCCCCCGCTCGTACGGGTCGTGGCGCGGTCGGACGGCGAGACGACGGGCGGGGAGCCCGGCAGCGCGCACCGCATCGTCTATCCGCCGGGCTCGCCGCAGTACCGCAGCCTGTCCTCCGGCGGCATGGTGCTGGTGGACAGCACCATGGTGGTGCCGCTGCGCGCCGGCGGCAGACCGCTGGGCCTGGTCACCTTCGTCCGCGGCGAGCATCCGTCCGTCTTCGACAGCGGCGAGATCGAGCTGGCCGACGAGCTGGTCACCCGTACCGCGGTCTGTCTGGACAACGCCCGCCGCTACGCCCGCGAGCACTCCGCCGCCCTCACCCTCCAGCGCAATCTGCTGCCGCAGCATCTGGCCCCGCAGTCCGCGACCGATCTGGCCTACCGCTACCTGCCCAGTGACAACCAGGCCGGGGTGGGCGGCGACTGGTTCGATGTCATCGGGCTGTCCGGGAGCCGGGTCGGGCTGGTGGTGGGGGATGTGGTGGGCCATGGCCTGCAGGCGGCGGCCACGATGGGGCGGATGCGGACGACGGTGCGGGCGCTGGCCCAGCTGGATCTGTCCCCCGACGAGCTGCTGAGCCGGCTGGACGACCTGGTGGGGCAGACGGCGGACGACCGGAGCAGCACGCCGGGCACCGACACGGACGACGATGTGGCCACCGGGGTGACCTGCCTCTACGCCATCTACGACCCGGTGTCGCGGCGCTGCACCATGGCGCGGGCCGGGCATCTGCCGCCGGCGATCGTCGATCCCCAGGGTGTGCTGTCCTTCCCGGATCTGCCGGCGGGGCCGCCGCTGGGGCTGGGGGGCCTGCCGTTCGAGTCGCTGGAGACCGAGCTGCCCGTGGGCAGTCTGCTGGCGCTGTTCACCGACGGTCTGGTCGAGGGGCGCGACCGGGACATCGAGGCGGGGCTGGAGGCCTTGGGCCAGGTGCTGGTCGACCACCGGAGACCGCTGGACGAGCTGTGCGACCGGGTGGTGGCCGAGCTGTTGCCCACCGGCACGGCGACGGACGACTCGGCGCTGCTGCTGGTGCGGACCCGCGAGCTGGACGCGGGGCAGGTCGCGGCCTGGGAGCTGCCCGCCGAGCCGGAGGCGGTGGGCCGGGCCCGCGAGCTGGCCACCGGGCAGCTGCGGGACTGGGGCCTGGAGGAGCTGTCGTACGCCACCGAGCTCGCGGTCAGCGAGCTGGTCACCAATGCCGTGCGGCACGCGTCCGGGCCGCTGCATCTGCGGCTGCTGCGCGATCTGACGCTGCTCACCGAGGTCTCGGACACCGGTCACACCTCGCCCCACCTGCGGCACAGCGCGAGCGACGACGAGGGCGGGCGCGGGCTGTTCATCGTCGCGCAGCTGGTCCAGCGCTGGGGGACGCGCTACACGCCGTACGGCAAGACGATCTGGACCGAGCAGGCTTTCCCGCCGCACTATCCGGGGGCGCCGCGCCCGGTCGGCTGAGGCCTCTCCGGCGCCCGCGCGCGGTACGCCGTGCGGGTGGCCGCAGGCGGACCGATGATGGAGTCAAGCATCCGCCCTGGGACTCGGCGGGCGCGGAACAAGGAGGACCTGTGACGAGCAATGGCAGTCAGAGCGCGGCCGAGCACCGGCCGACGGAGCTGTACACGGGTGGCGAGCGGCCCTTCGACCCGGAGGACCTGGTGAAGGCGTCCGGCCGGGAGCCGACGCCCTCGAGCCTGGAGTGGGCGAGGCGGCTGATCGACGAGGAAGGCGCCGCCGCCATCGAGCGGTATCTACCGTGACGTCCTGATCATCCTGACCGTCCTGCCGCGGTGGGGCGGGGCCGTACGGCCGCCGCGCGGGCCGCGGCGGCGGGAGTGGCGGGTGCCACTGCCGGCTGCTGTTCGAGGCGAAGGCCACCGGACTACTGTGGGCCGATGACCATCGAACGCATCGATCCGCCGCGGTTCGCAGGTGAGCGGGAGACGCTCCGCGCCTACCTCGACTTCCACCGCGCGACGCTCGCCATGAAGATTGACGGTCTCGGCGACGAGGAGCTGCGGCGGTGCTCCATGCCGCCGTCCACGCTCTCACTGCTCGGCCTGGTGCGGCATATGGCGGAGGTGGAGCGCGCCTGGTTCCGGCGGGTGATCAATGCCGAGGACGTGCCGCTCGTGTGGTCGGCCGAGGGCGACTTCCAGGTGGCGTACGACGCGCGTACGGCCACCCGTACGGAAGCGTTCGACGCCTGGCAGACCGAGGTGGAGCACGCCCGGCGGATCGAGCGGGCTGCGGAGTCCCTCGAGGTGAGGGGCTATCAGGCCCGGTGGGGCGAGGATGTCTCGCTGCGGATGGTGATGCTGCACATGATTCATGAGTACGCCCGGCACAACGGCCATGCGGACTTCCTGCGCGAGGGAATCGACGGGGTGGTGGGCGCCTAGGGCCTGTCGTTTGGATCAGGTCGGATCAGGGAGCGGGGTCTGGTGCGTGCAGCTGCAAGGCGGAGGATTGAGGCAACGCGGAGCGTTGCTGATTGACGACAACGCCGCAGATGCGCGTGCCAGACCCCGCGAGCCCGACCTGATCCAAACGACAGGCCCTAGGGCGACAGGCCCTAGGTGTAGTGACCACGAGTGTGGTCAACCGCCGCCCGGCCTGATCGCGGCGGAGCCGGGCGGCTCCGCAGGTGAGGGCCGGCCACACGGCGGGGCATATGCCCCGCCGTGTGGCCGGGCGTATGCGGGGAGCAGGTGTTTGACCGCCCGGGGGCGCCGTGCCTACGCTCGGAAGTGACGTCTGATTGAGATTGCAACAACGACGTCACTGCAGGTCGATGACGTTCAATGTCGATGACGTTCAACAGCGCTGGTCGGAGTCCCGCCCATTCGCCCCCGCCCGGTGCGCCGGGGCCTCGTGCGTTCCCGGTGCACTGCGGTGAGGCCAGGAGAACTCCACATAGATTCGCCGATGAATCGGCAACGCATCAACCCCGAGAGGGGACGATCATGCGCGCGAAGACCAGGACCCACCGTATAGCGGCAGCACTGTGCGCAGTGCCCTTCCTTGTACTGGCCGGGGCCGGCGCCGCAAGCGCGGCTCCCGCCGCCGCACCGGCAGCCGCACCTTCCCACGCCGCCACCCATGGATGGGGCTGCAACGATGACTGGGGCCGGGGCTCGGACTGCTACGACGGCGGTTACGGCTATGGCGGCTTCCACCACGACGACTACGGATTCGGCTACGGCGACTACGGATTCGCCGTTCTTGTCTACGTCGGCTGATCATCCGGGCCACGCGGCTCCCGAAATCCACCTACCGAAGGGGACCTGCCCTCACGGGCCGGTCCCCTGCCGCGCGCGTTGCGGAGCCCTCCGGGCTCACCCGGGCGGGTTGCGATGCAACCGCCCCAGCGCCAGGGCGAGTTGCAGGCGCAGCCGCCCGTGCGGGGTGTGCACCGGCCAGCCGAGCCGGTGTTCGGCCTGGGTGAGGCGGCTCTGCAGGGTCGAGTGGTGCACGTTCAGCGCGGTGGCGGCGGCGCGCAGGCTGACGCTCACGGAGACGGTGTACAAGGTGGCCGCCGCCCAGGGTGCCACCGCGGCGGCGCGGGTCAGGGCGCGGACGTCGGGGTGCGGTTCGGTGCCGGGGCCGACGGTGGTCGCCAGCAGGGCCAGGCCGCCGAGGTCGTCGGCGTACACCGTCCTGGGGCCGGGGTCCCGCTCGGTGCCCTCGGCAGTGAACCGCAGGGCGGTGCGTGCGGCCGCATAGGAGGCGGGCAGGTCGAGCGGGGGTACGGCGGGGCCGATGCCCGCCCGGCGGCCGCCATCGGGCCGCCGTCCGCCCTCCGCGGGTACCGCCTCGATCTCGGGCGGGCCGCCGGCCGGTGCGATGGCGCGGGCCGGCGCCGCATTCCGCAGGCCCAGGCGGCCGGCCGCCTGCCACCGGGCGTGCTCGGGGGCGCCGGCGTCCAGCAGCACCTCCACGGACGCGGGGTCGGTGACCGGCCCCGGAGCCGCGAACCGGCCGCGGGTGCGGTCCAGGACGACGCCGGCGGCGACCGCGGCCCGCTCCAGCACCATGGCCTGGACCCCGTCGGGCGGGCCGTGCCGCTCCAGCCATACGGCCGCCGCGCCGCCCGCCGCCGCGGGTTCGGTCCGCAGCCACTGCAGGTCGACCGGCCCTCCGCCACCGCGCCGCCCGCCGGCCTCGACCCGGATGTGCAGTCCGCGGTCGTCGTCCACCAGCCGGGCGGGCACGCCGGACAGCACGGCCGCGCCGCGCACCACCGCCTCCAGGCCCGCACGCTCCTCGACCAGCCGGTCGAAGTACGCGATCACGTCCAGTGCGCTGCGCACATCGGCACCGTACGCGGCCAGTTTCCCCGCCAGATCCTTCACGCCCGCAATCCTGCTGTCTCCCGCGGCGGCTGCCAACTCGCTTCCGGCGGGCGGGTTCGGGGCAACGGTCAGTTCGCGAGCAGCCTGCGCAGCCAGTGCAGCGGTGCCGCCGCGGCATCCTGAGACAGCGCGGCCTGCGGCGCGAAGCCCGTGAACCCGTGGAACCCACCGGGCCACACATGGAGTTCGGCCCGGCCCCCGGCCTGCCACAGCCGGGTGGCGTAGGCGATGTCCTCGTCCCGGAAGGTCTCGGCCGAGCCGACGTCGATGAATGCCGGCGGCAGCCCCGACAGGTCCTCGGCGCGGGCGGGCGCGGCGTACGGCGAGACATCCGGGCCGCCCCGCGCGTCCCCCAGCAGGGCGGTCCAGCCAGTGTTGTTGGCCGTACGGTCCCAGACGCCGAGACCCGCCATCTGGTGGCTGGAGGGTGTGTCGTTCCGGTCATCGAGCATCGGGCAGAGCAGCAGCTGGCCGGCGAGCGCCGGGCCGCCCCGGTCGCGTGCCATCAGGGCGACGGCCGCGGCGAGACCGCCGCCGGCGCTGGCGCCCGCGAGCACGATCCGGCCGGGGTCGACGCCGATCTCGGCGGCGTGGGCGGCCGTCCAGAGCAGACCCGCGTAGCAGTCCTCCACCGGCGCGGGATGCGGGTGCTCGGGGGCGAGCCGGTATTCGACCGACACCACGACCGTACGCAGTTCCCGCGCCAGCGCCAGAAAGCCCAGGGAGCCGCTGCGGCGCTCCCCGACGATCATGCCGCCGCCGTGCATCACGTACAGGGCGGGCAGCGGCGCCCGCTCCCCGGCCGGACGCAGGATGAGCAGCGAGATGTCCGGCGCGCCCTGCGGCCCCGGCACCGTGCGGTCCTCGATCTCGAAGGCGCCGCCCAGGCTCAAGGTCTCGTCCGAGGGCAGTTCCATGAGGGGCGACTGGCGCAGTGTGGGGATCATGTCGGGCAGCAGGGCGCTCGGCAGGTCCTTTCCTATGACCTCGAGGGAGGCCGCCAGCTCGGGGTCGAACGGCGGCGGCGGCCCGACGGGCACGGACTGCGCGTCGGCGGGCGGGGTTTCGGTCATCGGTTCTCCTACGTGATCTTTCCCGGGGCGTGACCTCTCGGCATCGCCATACATCGAGCCGCGTCCAGGACGCCCTCGTGGTCAACTGCGACCATCCTGCCGTGGAACGGCCGCCCGGAGGCCACGCCACATGGCGGAGATGGCCCGCCGGGCGGCGGGTGCCGCGAGGACGACCGGAGCCCGGCCGGGGTGCCGCGCGCGATCGCCGGTGCCGGCACCGCACCGCACCTCACGGGCCTGGGCATGCACCGGCCCGGCCGCCGCACCCTGACCGAATACGGCTACGCCTATGCTGATTTCAGGCGGGCCGGACGGTAGCGCTGCCGGCTCCCCCCGTCTGCGCCCGTCGCGACGCGGTGCGCCGCCACCGGGCCGGGCGGGCGGGCGGGCGGCGCCGAGCCGATCATGACGCCTTTCGCCCCCCGTTCATCCCTCAACTATTCGTAAATGTCGGCCAATTCAGGACGATTTTTCAGCCATGCCGATCGGCGACTTTCCGAAGGTCCATGGCGGGACAGGGTGCCGTTTCGGCCACCCCCCGCACCCGAGCGCGTCACTTTCCCCGCGCTCCGAATGCGCTCCTGATGCATTCCTGACACGTTCCTGATGTGTTTGCCTAACCATCATGTCCCGTACACCAAAAAGACACTCCTCAGCGCTATCTGACGGTCCGCCAGATCAGCGTGAAAACGACTAAAGACCTACCGTGATTAGCGGACGCTACTTTCCGGAAGCATGTGATCACATGTAGCGTTCGACTGGACCTGAGCCGTGGCTTCGCACCACGTCACGGCTGAACTACGGGCCTGGGCGCGCGCACGCTTCCGGCACGGATGGAGCTATAGCCCCGCTGACCACAACCGCACCACAAGTGCCGGTTGGCCAACCCGCATCGGGACCGCGTCGCGCTCGTCCCGCAGTACCTCCGCACACCGAACGTCGAGCACCGCCATGTCTCTGTCCGTACACGCCTGCTTTGCAAGAGGAATGGGCCCAGATCATGTTTATGAACTCCTCGACGACCCTTGTCTCACGACCAGAGTCAGAGTTCGGCCTCCCGGCCGACGCCGACCCCGACGACGGGCCTCCCCTGGCGGTCGACCGGCTTCCCGACGGCAAGTGGCAACTCACCCTGCACGACCTCGAACCCGTATCAGTTCACCGACTCCCGGACGAGGTGCACATCATCTTGGCGCCCTCCTGCGAGGAACCACCCCGCCCCACCTCTGCGAATACGCCCGCGCACCATACGGTGACACCACCGGACCCGATACAGATCGATACCGCCGCCCGCACCGTATCCATCGAGGGGCGCCAACTAAGCCTCCCCCGGCTGGAATTCGACCTGCTCGCCCATCTCGTGCTGCACCCACAGCGCGCCTTCACCCGGCAGCAGCTGATGGACGCCCTCTGGCCCACCTGCCAGTCCAGCGCCCGCACCGTCGATGTCCACATCGCCCGCCTGCGCCGACGCCTGGGGCCGAGCCGACGCGACTCGATCAGCACCGTGTTCGGCATCGGTTACAAGTACCTGCCCACCCCGTAGACGGCGGGTTCTGTCACCAGCAGAGTCGTTCTTCGGCCTTACCCGGCCTCCTGCACCGGCGCCCCCCGTACGCCGGTGCAGGAGCCGGGCATGGCCTCTCCCTCTCGTCGTCTTCTTCTCCTCGTCTCTCCTCGTCTCACTCGAGGGCATGCACCGCCGCGGCGAAGGCCGACGGCATCCTGGCCGCCGCCGGGACGATCAGCCCAGCGGTGGCCGCGCGACCGCCCAGCCGGACCAGCGCCTCGGTCAGCAGCCGGTGCCGCCGCGACAGCCGCCGCCACTCCCGCTCGTACGCCTGCGGCCGGCCGTGCCGCAACGGACCAGCCCCCCCGCACGGCACCGGCCGACGGCCCGTCCAGCAGCGCGGCCAGGCGAAGGAATCCGGCCAGATGGGCATCGAAACTGCGCCGTGTCGTACTGAGGACGGCGACCCCGGTCAACTCGTCGCCGACCGGGGTGACATGGACCTCGGCCCGCGGCGCCGTTCGTCGGGGCGGTCGTCGTCGCGGCGGTCGATGTCGCGTTGCTGCTGCGGCCGGGCGTGGCCATCGGCTGAGCGGGCGCCGGTCAGGTCGCCGGGTGCGGGGCGGGTTCCTTGCGTACGAAGGCGCGCCGCAGCGCGTGGTAGGGCTGGTTCGGGCCGAAGAAGTTGGTGTGCATCCGGGCCAGTTCGTCGGACCGGTAGGCGGCGAGCGGCCGGTGTGCCTCGTCCCGTTCCCGGTTGGCCTTCTTGGCGGCGATCCGCGCCCCGCAGGCGGGCGCCGCGGCCAGCCGGGCGGCCAGCTGCGCGGTCTGTGCGGCGAAGTCCTGCGGGGCGCAGTCGAGGAGCCGGTCCACCAGTCCCAGGCGCTGCCCCGTGGCGGCGGTGATCGGCAGCGCCCGCTCCATGAGCCGCGCGGCCGCCTCGAGGCCTGCCCGGCCGGGCAGGGTGTAGGTCCAGAACTCGGATCCGTACAGGCCCATCAGCCGGTAGTGGGGGTTGAGCACCACGGCCGAGCGGCACCAGACCTCGTCGGCGGCGAGCGCCAGCATCACCCCGCCGGCCGCGGCGTTGCCGCCGAGCGCCGCGACCACCAGCCGGTCGGTCGTCGTCAGGACGGCGTGTACGAGGTCGTCCATGGCGTTGATGTTGGCCCAGGACTCCTCGGCGGGATCCGGGGCGGCCTCGATGACGTTGAGGTGGATGCCGTTGGAGAAGAAGTCCCGGCAGCCGCCGAGGACCAGCACGGAGGTCGGCCGGGAGCAGGCGTGCCGGTAGGCGGCGAGCAGGCGCCGGCAGTGGTCGGTGCTCATCGCCCCGCCGGGGAAAGAGAAGCGCAGGAATCCGGCGGCGCCGTCCTCGCGGTAGCGGATATCGGCCCAGGTGCGCGAGCCGGCCGCCTGGTCACGGGGGCCCGCGCCCGGCTCCGGCGGTGCCGGGATCTCGGGTACGGACGGCAGCCGGCCGCCCAGGGCCAGGGTCGCGGGCAGCTTGAACGTGGCCGGCTGCCCCGGGGTGCGCGGCGCCCGCAGTTCCGGGATCCACACCGCGCCGTCGACGGTTGCCCGGCAGATGGCTCCGCAACAGGTGGCGATCACGGTGCCCGGCTCGCCCTTCAGCGTGTCCTCGGGGTGGCCGCCGTGCAGAAACCAGGTCGCGCCGAGCAGTTCATCGCGTACCCCCGGCTGCGAGTCGGCGGCGCGCAGGGTGCGTACGACGGTCTCGGCCGGGTCCGTACGCCAGTCGATGCGGCGGTCGTCCTGGCGCAGGGGCGGCCGGGGACGGCCCGGTTTCCCGGTGGCGGGGATCGAGTCCTGCGGCCGCGGGCGGCAGTCGCCGGCGGCGAACCGCTCGACCGCGGTGCGGACCGCCGCGACCGCCGCATCCGCGATCTCGTTGCGGTACAGATCGCTCTTGCCGACGCCCGGGACGGGGCAGGTGGCGTCGGCCCATACGTCCCCCGCGTCCATCTCGTCATTGGCCTGCAGGACCGTGACGCCCCAGCGGTCCGCGCCCAGGTGCACCGCCCAGTCCACGGACGACGGCCCGCGGTCCCCGACGGGCCCGGGGTGCACGATCAGGCAGGTGTACGCGGACCACACCTCCCGGGGAACGGCCGTCTTGAGCATCGGCGCGACGATCAGATCCGGGGCGTGGCGGCGCACGGTCGCAAGGAGTGGCGTCTGCCGGGTGACCAGCTCCACGCGCACGTGGTGTCCGCCGTCGGTGAGTTCGGCGAAGACGCGCTGCGTCAGGCTGTTGAACGCGCCGGCGATGAGCAGAATGCGCACGGCAGACTCCCCTGGGGCTGATACCGATGAGCCGATGACTGGTCGCGATCGTTCCGCAGGAGGTGGGATCCGGCCGCCGGACCCGCTCGGCGGGTCATCCGATCGGTCGCCGCCGGGCGGCGCAATGACCTGCGGCGCTTTGCCTTTGACGGACATCAACTTGGCGATTACTTTACTTTCAGATACCCGGGAGGCGTACCCGACGACCGCGCACCCGCGGCGACGCATCAGAGAAACATGGCGCCATTTCCCGTTATCACGTTGGAAACCTGAATGGTGCACTATGAGGGCACGCAGGGCCGATACAGGGGGGCGAGGATGCGGAAGGGAACCGGCATACCCAGCACCACCGGCATAGCCGACGTGCCCGTCCGGTCGCTCCGCCGCCTCTGCCGTATCCCTCTCACCCTCTTCATCGCCGTCCTCGCGTTCTTCCTGGCCGGTGCGGCCGCCGCGCCCGATACGCCGACGCCCGCACTGCCGGCCGCCGTAGCACTCAAGTCCGCCGGTACCGCCCCGGTCATCTGCGACGGTGACACCGGTGAGGGCGGCACCGAATTCGACGCCGGGCACGGCCAGCCGCGCCGCGCCGTGCGGACCTCGACCGGCGTTCCGCATCTGACGGGACGACCGCTCCCGCCGTGCCGCACCGACCCGACCTCCGCGCCGGCCCTCGCCTCCGGTCCCCCGACGGGCTGGGGGCCGACCCGGGCCGCCGCCGCGTCCAGACCCCTCCAACTCCCGGTACTGCACAGCGTCTTCCGCTGCTGAGCGAGCCGTGGTGGCCTGCCCCACCACTCGAGCGCCGCACGTTCACGCCACCCCACGGTGGCATCACTCATCAGCAGGAGACCTCCTCATGGAGACCTTCATCCAGCATGCCCGCGGCCGGACGGCCCGGATCGCCGAACGGAGCGAGGAGCGGGAGGCCTACGGCCGGCTCGCCGACGGACAGTCCCCCCTCGCCCTGTTCATCACCTGTTCCGACTCCCGGGTCGTCCCGTCCCTGATCACCGGGGCCCGGCCCGGCGAACTCTTCGAACTCCGCACGGCCGGAAATGCCGTGCCCGTCCACCAGGAGGGGATGACGGCCAGTTCGGAGGCCGCCACCATCGAGTACGCGATGCGTGTCCTGGCCGTCTCCGACATCGTGGTCTGCGGTCACTCGCACTGCGGAGCGGTCGGCGCGAAGGCCCGCGGCGAGGACCTGGCCGGGGCGCCCGCCGTACGGGACTGGCTGGTGCAGCAGCTGTCCGACGAGCTGCCCGGTGACGCCGAGCCGACGGTCACCGCCGCGGTTCAACAGCATGTCCGGGAACAGCTCGACCGGCTGCGTGGATACCCCTGCGTACAGGAGCGCCTGGCAGCCGGCGAGGTCACCCTGCACGGCTGGTTCTACGAGGTGCACACCGGCTCGGTATCCGCCTATCAGCCCGCCGCCGACTCCTTCCTCCCCCTGTGAAGGCGGGCCGTCACATGCTGAAGCAACTCACCTCATACCGGGCGGACTTCACCGCCTCCATCGTCGTCTTCCTGGTGGCCGTTCCGCTGTGTGTCGGGGTGGCGGTCGCCTCCGGCGTACCGGCCGAGCTGGGGCTGGTCACCGGGATCGTCGGCGGGCTGCTCACCGGTCTGCTGCCGGGCAGCAGCCTCCAGGTCAGCGGCCCGGCCGCCGGGCTGACCGTGCTGGTCTTCGAAGCGGTCAAGACCTACGGCATCGGGGCGCTCGGCGCGCTGGTGCTGGCGGCCGGTGTGCTGCAACTGGCCATGGGGGCGCTCAAGCTCGGGCGCTGGTTCCGGGCCATCTCGGTCGCCGTGGTCCAGGGCATGCTCGCCGGTATCGGCCTGGTCCTGATCGCCGGCCAGCTCTATGCCCTCACGGATGCCAAGGCACCGGGCAGCGGCTTGGCCAACGTCGGCGGGCTGCCCGGCCTGGTCACCGCCACCGCCGGGTCGGGCCCCGCGCTGACCGCCCTCGCCATCGGTGCCACCACCGTCGCCGTCCTGGTGCTGTGGCCCCGCTGGCGGCGCGCCGCGCGGATCCTGCCGGCGCCGCTGGCCGCCGTCGCCCTCGCCACCACCGCGGTGTGGGCGCTGGATCTGCCGGTCGCCCGGGTACGGGTCAGCGGGCTGCTGGACGCGATTCAGCCTCCCGGCCTGGCCGACCTCGGCCGGCTCACCGAGGCCGGGGTGCTCGGTACGGTCCTCGCGTTCACGCTGATCGCGTCGGCGGAGTCGCTGTTCAGCGCCGCCGCGGTGGACCGGCTGCACGACGGGGCGCGTACGGACTACGACAAGGAGCTGATGGCGCAGGGCGCCGGCAACGCGGTGTGCGGGGTGCTCGGCGCGCTGCCGATGACCGCGGTGATCGTCCGCAGTGCCGCCAATGTCCAGGCGGGGGCCCGCACCAAGGTCTCCCGCGTACTGCACGGCGTCTGGCTGCTGCTCTTCGCGGCGGCCTTCCCGGCGGCGCTGGGAGTGGTGCCGGTGGCCGCGCTGGCCGGCGTACTCGTGCATGCGGGCTGGAAGCTGATCCCGCTGCGCGATCTGCGCCCCCTGTGGCGCGAACACCGCGGCGAGGCCGTCGTTTTGCTGGTCACCGCGCTCGCCATCGTCACGGTGAACATGTTCGAGGGCGTTCTCATCGGGCTGCTGATGGCGGTCGCCAAGACCGCCTGGGAGACCTCTCACGTCCATCTCGAGACCGACGTTCCGGATGACGGCGGACCCGTCGTGGTACGGGCCGTGGGCAACGCCACGTTCCTGCGGCTGCCCAAGCTCCTCGACCAGCTGGAGGCGCTCCCCGCGGACCGGGACATCGAGCTCGATCTCAGCGGTCTGCGTCATCTCGACCACGCGTGCGGCGCGGCGCTGACGAACTGGGCCGAGCAGCACCGCCGTAGCCGCGAGCGGTCGGCCGAGCTCGTCTCCTGACACCGCTCCGGCCTGACGCTACGTCAGCCTCCTGGCGCGCCGGCCCCGCATGGTGCCGGCGGGCCGGGAGGCTCCGGACGTTCACTCGCGCGGGCCGCGGCGTCGCGCGCCCGCGGGAAGGGGGCGGCGGGGGCCGACACGGCGGCGCGGCGGGGATGATTGCGCCGCTCGCGGTTGTTGCGCGAAGGTCATGGCTGCCGCGGGCGGCGCAGCTGCCACCGTCGGCCGATGCCGGAAGAAGTCTTCGATGAGGGACGGACAGCATGCCTCTACAGGGTGAGTACGAGCCGAGCCCGGCGCAGTGGGTGCGCGATCAGGTCGCGTTGTACGAGAGCTCCGGCGGCAAGGAGGGGACGACCATGCGGGGCATGCCCGTCGTCATCCTGACGACCCGGGGCGCGAAGAGCGGCAAGCTCCGTAAGAGTCCGCTGATGCGGGTGGCCCACGACGGCACGTACGCCGTGGTGGCTTCCCTGGGCGGCGCCCCTAATCACCCGGTCTGGTACCACAACGTGATCGCCGACCCCCGGGTGGAGCTCCAGGACGGCCCGGAGCGCCAGGACATGACGGCCCGTGAGGTGACGGGCGAGGAGAAGGCGCTGTGGTGGGCGCGGGCGGTCGAGGCCTTCCCCGACTACGCCGACTACCAGGAGAAGACGGAGCGTCGGATTCCGGTGTTTGTGCTGGAGCCGGCGGCCGCCGGGCACTAGGCGGGCGGCACGACGGCGGCGCCGGGGCGCGGTGCACCGGGCGGACCCTCACAGGGTGACGAGCGTGACCTCGGTGGCCTTGACGCTGGTCCAGACGGCGGCGCCGTCGGTCAGGCCGAGTTCGAGGGCGGCCTGGGGGGTCACCTCGGCCACCAGGTCGGGGGCCTGGGGTGAGGTGACCAGGATGCGCAGCCGGCTGCCGGCGGAGGTGATCTCGCGGACCGTGCCGGGCCAGACATTGCGGGGGCTGCCCGCGGGTTTGTCGACGTGTACGGAGACGGCCTCGGGGGCGATGATCGCCAGCGCCTCGGCTCCGTCGGTGATGCGGTCGGCGACGACGAGATGGCCGCCGCCGGCGAGCGTGAGGCCGTCGGCGGTGGCGGTGCCGGGCCAGGCGTTGCGGCCCAGCATCCGGGCGACCCAGGGCGAGCGGGGATGGCGGGTGACCTCGGCGGGCGGGGCGTCCTGGAGGGAGCGGCCCCCGTCCAGCACGAGGACCCGGTCGGCCAACGAGACCGCTTCGACGGGGTCGTGAGTGACGATGAGACAGACCCCGCCGAAGCCCTCGAGATGGCGGCGCAGGGTGTGCCGGACGTGGGCGCGGGTGGTCTGGTCGAGGGCGGCCAGCGGCTCGTCCAGCAGCAGCAGCCGCGGCCGGGCGGCCAACGCCCTTGCCAGGGCCACGCGTTGGGCCTGACCGCCGGAGAGCTGGGCGGGTCTGCGGTGGGCGAGGTGGCCGACGCCGAGGCGGTCCAACCACTGCTGGGCGGCACGTCGGGCCTCGGCGCGCGGGGTGCCATGGGCGCGCAGCCCGTACGCGGTGTTGGTCAGGGCGCTCAGATGCGGGAACAGCGCGCCGTCCTGCGGGACCCAGGCGACGCCGCGGCGGTGCGGGGGCAGGGCGCTGACGTCGGTGTCGCCGAGGCGCAGCGCGGCGCGGGCGCGCGGGGTGAGGCCGAGGAGGGCGCGCAGCAGGGTGGTCTTGCCGGCGCCGTTGGGGCCCACGACGGCGATGGTGGTGCCCGGTTCGGCGTCCAGGGTGAGCTGGTTGAAGCCGGTGACCTGGGCGTGCAGCGGCCAGCGTCCCTGGGGGGCGGGCGGCGCGTCGTCGGTGTGCCGGTGGTCCGCGGCGGGCGGGGCCGCCAGGTCGTTGTCGTCGGCGACGCGTACGGTGCGGGCCGTGCGGTCGGCCGTACCGCCGGTCCAGCGGCCGCGCAGGGCCACCAGGACGGCCATGGCGATGACCAGCAGCAGCAGCGAGACGGAGGTGGCGGCTTCCGGAGAGCCCTGGAGCAGCAGATAGACCTGGAGCGGCAGGGTCTGGGTGGTGCCGGGCAGATTGCCGGCGAAGGTGATGGTGGCACCGAATTCGCCGAGCGCGCGGGCCCAGGTCAGCGCGGCGCCGGCGGCGAGGCCGGGGGCGACCATGGGGAGGGTGACGGTGAGGAAGACCCGCACGGGTGAGGCGCCGAGGGAGGCCGCCGTCTCCTCGTAACGGGGGCGCAGTCCGGCGAGGGTGCCTTCCAGGCTGATGACGAGGAACGGCATGGCGACGAAGGTGGCCGCGACCACCGCGCCGGAGGTGTGGAAGGGCAGGGTGAGGCCGAAGGTGTCCTCCAGCCAGGGGCCGAGCAGTCCGCGGCGGCCGAAGCCGAGGAGGAGGGCGACACCGCCGACGGTCGGCGGCAGCACCATCGGCAGCAGGACGAGCGAGCGCACCAGCGCCTTGCCGGGGAAGCTGACCCGGGCCAGCAGCCAGGCCAGCGGCACGCCCAGGAGCAGGGAGAGCCCCAGCGCCCAGAAGGAGACCAGCAGCGACAGGCGGAGCGCTTCGGTGACGCCGGGGCTCGTGAGGTGGGTGCCGAGGTCGCCCCAGGAGGTGTTGGCCATGATGCCGATCAGCGGCATCAGCAAAAAGGCGATCGCGAGCAGTGCGGGCACGCCCAGCGCCGGCGGGGTGCGGGTGCCGGGCGCGTGGGGCTTCCCCGGCCGGGACGCCGCCGACGGCCGGGGAAGCGTACGCAGACGTCTCATCGCGGTTCCAGGGATCGGAGCGGGTCGGGCCGGGGTACGGCGATGGCGGCGCACGGGGCCGTCCACTCCCCCGAGCCGGACGGCCCCGTGCACCGCACTCGGGACGGTTACGGCTTCTGGAAGCCCGCGTCCCGGAGGATCTTCTGCGCCTCGGGGCTGCTCAGCCACTTCACGAACGCGGCCGCCGCCTTGGCGTTCTTGGAGCTCGTCAGGGTCGCGGCCGGGTAGGAGGCGACGGCGTTCTGCGCGTCGGGGATGTCGATGGCGTCGACCTTCTTCGGCGCGGTGGCGGCGTCCGTCTTGTAGACGAGGCCGGCGTCGGCCTCACCGAGCTCCACCTTGCTGAGGACGGCGCGCACGTTGGGCTCCTGCGAGACCGGCTTGACCGTGAGCTTCTGGGCGTCCAGGACCTGCTTGCTGTAGCGGCCGACGGGCACCTCGGACGCGGCGAGCACGACCTTGAGCTTGCTGTCGGTGAGGTCCTTGAGGTTGTCGATCTTCTTGGGGTTGCCCTCACCGGTCGCGATGACCAGGCGGTTCTTGGCGATGACGGCCGGGTGGCCGATGTCCGCCTTCGCCAGCCCGTCCATGGTCTTGGTGTCGGCGGTGACCAGGGCGTCGGCGGGGGCGCCCTCCCTGACCTGGGCGGCCAGTTCCTGCGAGCCGGCGAAGGAGAACTTCACCTTGGTGCCCGGGTGTTCCTTCTCGTAGAGCGCACCGGCCTTGTTGAAGGCATCGGTCAGCGACGAGGCGGCCAGCACGGTGAGGTCGGCCTTCGGGGCGCCGCCGCTCGCCTTCGCGCCGCTGTCCTTCTTGCCGTCGTCGTTGCCGCAGGCGGCAAGGGGAACGAGCAGGGCGGCGGTGACGAGGGCGGCGGCGGTGCGACGCCGGGTGACGACACGAGACATGGGGCGGGACTCCTTGAGACGCGGGGCGACAGATGCCGCCCGAGCGGATGGGGACCAGTCGCGCCGGGGACGGGCGACGCCGCTGGAGTGGGGCAGCCGACCGGTGGGGACGGTGGGTGCGGTTCGGTGGTGTCAGCGCGTGAGCAGGAGCGGGGTGTCGCGCGGTGGTTCAAGCGCGGCGGCTCACGCGGTGGTTCAGGTGCGGTCGATGTGCACGCTGGTGGACTTCACGCGGGCGGTGGCCTGCATGCCGACCTCCAGTCCCAGTTCCTCCACCGCTTCCCGGGTCAGCAGGGACACCAGACGGTGCGGCCCTGCCTGGATTTCGACCTGCGCCGCCACATCGCCGAGTTTGACGGCGGTGACGATGCCCGGGAAGGCGTTACGGGCCGAGGTGTAGGAGGCGTCGTCCTCACCGGTGCCGTTCTGTGCGACCTCGATGGAGAACGCGGCCAGATCCCGGCCGTCGATCAGGCGGCGGCCGCTGTCGTCGCGATGGGTCGCGACCTTGCCGGCATCCGCCCAACGGCGGGCGGTATCCGGGCTGACGCCCAGCAATCGCGCCGCTTGACCGATTGTATAGGACTGCATGTGCGACAAGATATGCAGTATCGGCTGGCATTTGCAATTCATAAGTCGAATCTCTATAGCAGCCGCCAGGGCCATTGGAGGAAGGGCCAAAGCCTTTGACCTGCGTCTCCTTATCGCCGTACCTCTGTTTTGCCAGGCGTATTCGGCTATCGCCCTGGCGCCCGCAACGCGTATCCGGACGACCGCACAGAGTGTGGCTAGAGTGCAAGAACAAGAGACAAAGCAGGAAAACCCTGACATTCGACTCCGCAATTGAGGCGCCCATCATGAGCCTGAGCATCCGTAATCAGATTCCCGGCACCGTCACCGCCGTCACCGCCGGCGAGGTCATGGCGACCGTCAAGGTCCGGCTGGAAGGCGGCCAGGACATCACCGCCGCTATCACTCTGGAGGCGGCCGAAGAACTCGGTCTCGCGGCAGGCTCGACGGTCCGCACGCTGATCAAATCCACCGAGGTCGCCCTCGCCACCGGAGCGGTCGACGGGCTGAGCATCCGTAACCAGATCCCTGGGATCGTGGAGGGCGTCGCCACCGGTGGCGCGATGGCCGGGGTGAAGGTCAGCGTCGAGGGCGGCGAGCTGACAGCCGCGATCACCAAGGACGCGGTCAACGACCTGGGCCTGACCACCGGTTCGCCGGTCACCGCGCTGATCAAGTCCACCGAGATCTCCCTCGCCACCGCCTGACCCCGGCGCCCGCCGCACCCGCCGTAGGTCCCCGCACGCCGGGGGCCTACCGCAGTTCCGGGGTGGCCCACTCGTCCGGCACGGCACACCTGCCGACCCAGATCCCGGTGATGGCGCTGATGTACCGCGCCCCGCACCGGTCCGAGGGCACCACCAGCTGGCTGCCTTCCTCCTCCAGCCCGCGTCCGTCCATGGCCGTGGCCAGCAGAATCGGCGCGTCCCCGAAGTCCGCGTCGAGCTCTGCCCAGGACAGCACCGCGTGGTGCCCGTCCCCGCCGGTGACGGCCAGCAGGAAGCGGGAGCGGTCCTTGCGCCGTCGGGCATCGAACGCCGGCTCCGCCTCGCCGAGCACCTCCCGGAGCAGCGGCCCTTCAAACGTGTGGTGCTGCGGCCCGTTGGTGGCGCAGTCGAAGACCACCTCGGCGTGCCGCTGGGCCCATCGCTCCCGTAGGTCCGCGACGGTCAGCGCGAGCGGATGGTGCAGCTCGCCGCGGATCACAAAGCGCCGGGGGCGGGCGGGTGCGGCGTCCGCCGGCGTCGCACGGACGACGGTGGGGCGGGGCGGCGGGCTGAGTCGGCTCATTCGAGTCCCCCTCGAGGCTGTTCGCGTGGCGACTGCCCCCTGTGATGCCCGACCGACGGACCCGCCAACCACGAATGCCACCCCCATACGCATTTTTACCTCGCTAGCGTGAGGCACTTTGCGCGATCCGGGCGGCATGTCCGAGGTTGCGATCCAGCCATGCGTGCCGCTCCGCCGTCCGGCCGTCTCACACCGACCCTTCGCGCGACGGATGCGCCGTGGCCGGCCACCCCTCCCCCGCGCCGGCGGCCCGATGCTCCTCCATGGCCTGCCACACCTTGTCGGGCAGCAGTGGCACCTCCGTGAAACGCACCCCGGTGGCATCGCGCAGCGCATTGGCGAAGGCGGGCGCCACCGGGTTGAACGGGCTCTCGCTCATCGACTTGGCGCCCAGCGGGCCGATCGCGTCGGAGGTCTCCATGAAGTGCACCTCGGTGCGCGGTACGTCGGCGTAGGCGGGCAGCCGGTAGCGGCGGAACGCGGGGGTGACCACCTTGCCGCCCTCGTCGACGAGGACCTGTTCGAAGAGGGTCGCGCCGAGCGCCTGGGCGACGCCGCCCTCCACCTGGCCGCGGCACTGCATGGGGTTCATGACCTTGCCCGCGTCGGCCGAGTGCACGCTGCGCAGGATCTTCATCTCGCCGGTGCCGGGGTCGACCGCGATCCGGAACCACTGGGCGTTGAAGGCCACCGAGCGCGGTGAGCCGCCCCAGTGTCCGGCCGCCGACAGTTCCACCCCCGTGCTGCGCGCCGCCTCGTGGAGCTCCTTGAGGGCCACCAGCCGCCCGTCGCACTCCACCGAGTCCGCCGTCAGCCGGCACAGGCTCCTCGGCACCCTGACGTGCTCCGCGGCGAACGTCAGGATCTGCTCGGCCAGGCCGTTCGCCGCCTTCATCACGGCCTTGCCCGCGACGACCGTCCCGGCCGAGCCGAACGCGCCGGTGTCATGGCGTACGACGTCGGTGTCGGACTGCCGGATGGCAATGCGGTCCACCGTGGTGCCCAGCGCGCCGGCGGTGATCTGTTTGTGCACGGTGGTCGTGCCGTTGCCGAACTCCGCGGTGCCCACCGCGATGTCGTACGTGCCGTCCTCCAGCAGCGTCACCGTGGCGTCGGCGAAGTGCCCGCCGGGCGGACCGGTGGCGATCATCGACATCGCCGTGCCCTGCCCGACCAGCCAGCCCTCGGGTGCGTCGGCGGCGCTGCGGTCCCCGGCGATGGCGTCGCGGACGACCTTGAGGCACTGGTCCAGGCCGTAGCTGGCGATATGCAGGTCCTCCTCCTCACCACCGGGGCTGATCATGTGCTCGCCGGGGCCGATGATGTTGCGCTCCCGGAAGACCAGCGGATCGATGCCCAGGCGGCGGGCGATCTCGTCCATCGCCGACTCCACGGCGAAGGTGACCTGCCCGAGCCCGTAGCCGCGGAAGGCGCCGGCCGGCACGCAGTTGGTGTAGACGGAGTACGCGTTCACCTTCTTGTGCGGCGCGCGGTAGACCGCCATCGACTCGCCCACGCTGTGGAACATCACGGCGGGGCCGTGGTTGCCGTACGCGCCGGTGTTGGAGACGACCCGGAGCTGGAGGGCGGTCAGCGTGCCGTCCTTTTTCGCCCCAGCCTTGAGGGCGATGCGGAACGGGTGCCGGGTGGTCGCCCCGAAGAACTGCTCGGCCCGGGTGAACTCCAGCTTCACCGGGCGCTTGAGCCGCATCGCGGCCAGGACGACGATGTCCTCGGTGAGCATCTCCTGCTTGCCGCCGAACCCGCCGCCGACCCGGCCCGCGACCACCCGGACCTTGTCCTCGGGCAGGTCGTAGAGCGCGCACAGGGCCCGGCGGGTCAGGAACGGTACCTGAGTGCTGGACCGGACCACGATCCGCTCCCCGATGCCCGGCACCCCGTCGCTCTCCTCGGCCTCCCCGGCTCCCTCGGGTTCCTCGGCCTCCCCGGCCTCCCCGGTCTTCTCGAAGTAGGCGACGCAGCCGTGCGTCTCCAGGCTGGCGTGCTGCACCCGCTGGGTACGGAAGCTCTCCTCGTAGATGATGTCGGCCTCCGCGAAGCCGTCCTCGACGCAGCCGATCTCGCCGTGCACCTCGCCGACGACGTTGTTCTGCGCGCGGGCGATCCGTGTCTCGGGCCCCTTGGGGTGGATCACCGGCGCGCCGGGCCGCATCGCCTCCTCCGGGTCGATGACATACGGCAGCTCCTCGTACTCCACGACGATCCGGCGGCAGCCCTCCTCGGCGGCCCCCTCGCTGTCGGCGACCACGGCCGCCACCCGCTGCCCCACGAACCGGACCACATCGTCCAGCACCCGGGTGTCGTCGGGGTCCTCGGTGGGGTGCTCGTGCCGGGCCGAGGAGAACAGCCGCTCGGGGGCGTCGTGATGGGTGAAGACGGCGTGCACGCCGGGGACCCGGAGCGCGGCGGCGGTGTCGATGGAGACGATCCGGGCGTGCGGGTGCGGGGATCGCAGCAGCTTCATGTGCAGCAGGCCGGGGACGTTGATGTCGAAGGTGTAGCGGGCGGTGCCGGTGACCACCAGCGGCCCGGCCGGGGCGCCCAGGTTGCGGCCGACCGCCTGCCCCGGGCACGGCTCCTCGACGTTCTTGACCCCGCGCACGGCGTCCTCGATCGCCCGGTAGCCGGTGCAGCGGCACAGATTGCCCTTGAGGGCGCGCGGCAGATCGTCCAGCTTCCCGTCATCGTGCTCACCGCCCTGCTCCGCGACGAGCGCCGAGGTCGTCATCAGGAAGCCGGCCGTGCAGAAGCCGCACTGGAAACCCTGGGCGTCCAGGAACTTCTGCTGTACGGGGTGGAGTTCGCCGTCGGCACCGGCCAGGCCCTCGACGGTGGTGACCCGGCGGCCCCCGGCGCGGACCGCCGGGTAGAGGCAGCTGTGCACCGGCTCGCCGTCGACATGGACGGTGCAGGCGCCGCAGTCCCCGGCGTCGCAGCCCTTCTTGACCCCGAACCAGCCGCGGTCGCGCAGATAGGTGCGCAGGCACTGGCCCGGACGCGGCTCCGCCTCGAACGGCCGCTCATTGACATGGATTTCAAAGCTCATCGCCCGGCCTCCCGGCCCAGTTCCTGGCGGATCTCCTCGGAGAGCCGCAGCGCCATGTGCCGGCGCCAGGCCGGCAGTCCGTGAATGTCGTCGAACCAGTCGCCGTCGGTGATGGTCCACTCGATCGTCTCGCGCAGTTCCCTGGCGTCCGGCGCCATCGGGAACCAGAGGCGGAACGGCCGGACGGTGGCGGCGGTGACGGTCACGGCCAGCGAGCCGTCCAGCGGGTCGAGGGCGCCGATGACCAGCGCGCCGGAGCGGCCGAGTCCGTAGAGCGACGCCTGGCGGAATGCCGTACGGGCGGCGAGGGACCGGGCGGGCAGGGTGACCGAGCGCAGCAGCTCGCCCTCGGCGAGGTCCTTGCGGCCGGCGCCGGTGATGAAGTCCGCGACCTTGGTACGGCGCAGGGAGCCGTCCTGGGCCTGGAGCAGGGCGCTGCCGTCGAGGGCGGCGGTCAGCGAGATCATCGGTCCTGCGGGCAGGCCGTTGCAGAGGTTGCCGCCGACGGTCGCCATGTTCCAGATCTTGAACGAGGCCAGGAAGGCACGGCAGCACTGTTCGAACAGCGGTGCCGCCGGGACGTCGTAGGTGCGCGCGAAGCGGGAGAGCTGGGCGATGGTGCAGGTCGCCGCGATCTCCAGCGAGCCGTCCGGCAGCCGGCGCAGCGGCTCCCAGCCCATCCGGCTCAGGTCCACCAGGCGCCGGATGTGCGGCTGCGGCTCGGAGAAGAGGTAGGTGCCGCCGCCCAGCCAGGCGTCGCCCTTGCGCCACGGGGCGCGCTGCCGGGCGTCTCGCACCTCCAGCACCGTGTTGAGATCCATGCTGCCGAGTGAAGCAACGCGGCGGTGCCCGGCACGACTGGTGCGCACCACGGAAAAACACGAGCGCGACGGCCCGGATCTGGATGATCAACCAAGAGGTGTTTCCGTCGATGCGGCTGGCATTTACGATGCAACCACTCGCATTAGCCTCGTGAATGTGAGATGCCGGGCCCCTCACCGTCCCTCTCCCGGCAGCCGCCCTAGGAGCCAGCACATGCACGTCGAAGATCTCCTCCCGCTCGATTCGCTCGATCTGACCCTCCTGTGGGGTGAGAGCGCCCTGCTCGCCCGGGAAGTCAGCGGGGTGACCGCCACCGATCTGGAGGACCCGGCGCGGTTTCTGCAACCGGGCGAGCTGGTGCTCAGCGGGCTGGTCTGGTGGACGCCCGGTGACAGCCGCGCGAAGGTCGACCGCTTTGTCTCCGCGCTGCATTCGGCCGGGGCCGCGGCGCTGATGGCCGGCGAGGAGACCCATGGCTCGGTGCCCGAGGTCCTCGTCGAGTCCTGCCGCGAGCACCGCATCGCCCTGATCGCGGTGCCCGCGCACACCTCTTTCCGGGCCATCACGGAGGCGGTGTATCTGCGCCAGTGGGGAGATCTGAGCCGGCGCCCCACCGACCACTACGCGCTGCCGGAGAACGTCCGCACGGAACTCGCCGGCCTGCTCGCCGGGGACGCCGCGCCGGACGCGCTGCTCGACCGCGCATTCGCGCACCTGGGCGGGCCCGCCTGTTATCTCCTGACCGCCACCGGGCGGATGATCGCCCGCACTCCGGCGGCCCCGTTCCTGCCCGCACAGCAGGCCGCCCGCGATCTCCAGGGGGCGGTCGGCACCAGTCTGCGGATCGACGGGGACTTCGGCCCGTACGACAGCTGGCATCTGCATCTGCGCGGCGCGGCCGATGCCCCGCCGCGCGTGCTGCACGAGATAGCCGAGGTCGTCGCCCAGTACCGCCATCACGTCGACCGCGGGCAGGCGGCCGCGCAGCGGGCCGCGGACGCGCTGACGGCGCTGGTGGGCACGGACCGGGCCGACGGCGCGGCACTGGAGTCGGCCCTGAACGCCGCCGGCCTGCCCACCTCCGGTCCCTACCGCGTGGTGGTGGCCGCACTGGGCGGGGACGACAGCGGCCTGGCGGTCGGCGCACTGACCGAGGCGCTGCGGCACTTCCCCGCCGAACCGTTCGTGACCGGCCGCCTCCCGGGCGGTGAGGCCGTCGCCGTGATCCACGCGGACCCCGCCGGCGAGACCTCCACGGCGCTGAGCGAACTGTGGCCCACCCTCCACGCCTGCCGTCCGCAGACCCCGCTGCACGCCGGTGTCAGCTCCCTCGCGACCACCCCCGATGCTCTCAACTCCGCGCTGTCCCAAGCGCGTTACGCACTGGCCGCGGCCCGCACCGACGCCCCGAAGGCGGCCGGGGTGACCTCGGTCGAAGACCTCACCACACTGGGCACCCTGCTCGCCGGGGTCCCCGCCGAGGTCCGTACGGCCTTCAGCACCCGGGTCCTGGGCCCGCTGGCCCACGGCGGCAGCACCTCACACCGGATGCTCCTGGAGACGCTGGAGGTCTTCCTCGCCCAGCACGGCTCCTGGGCCCGTACGGCCGAGATCCTGCATCTGCACGTCAACACCGTCCACTACCGCATCCAGCGCATCGAGTCCCTCACCGGTCGTGACCTGTCCCGGCTCGACCACAAACTCGACCTGCATGCCGCGCTGTTGTGCCGCTAGGGAATGCCTTCGGGTGCCGTCGCCTGCCCGTCGATCGCCCGTAGCGGCTGGACGAGCCTCCGGCGGGAGAGGGGGCTATTACCCGCGGTCGTCCGGCCGGTCGATGTGGACGTTGGTCGACTTGATCCGGGCGGTGGCGGTGACGCCGACCTCGATGCCCAGTTCCTCGGCCGCCTCCCGGCTGACCAGCGACACCAGCCGGTGCGGCCCGGACTGGATCTCCACCTGGGCGACGACATCGTCCAGGACGACGGCGGTGACGATCCCGGCGAAGGAGTTCCGTACCGACGTGCGGACCTCACCGGGCACCGGGTGCAGCCCGGCGCCACGGTCCTTGGCGAACTCCGCGAGACTGACGCCGTCGATCACCCGGTTTCCCGAGCCGTCCCGGTCCATCCGCAGCTGACCGCCGTCGGCCCAGCGGCGGACGGTCTCCGAACTCACTCCCAGCAGCCGAGCTGCCTGGCCAATGCTGTACGACGGCACCCCCGCACTCTAGGCCAGCGATGCCGTCCGCCCCGCACCGCCTCGGGCCGGCCGCGGCGGCGGGGCAGCGGTCGCCGACGAAGCGTCACAAATGCCGGAAGCGTCAATGTCGGAAGCGTCAGTTCTCCGGGCCACCGGGGCCGGGGGCCGGTTTCCGGGGGCGGGGCCGCTGGGCGCGCTCGGCGAGCTCTTCCAGTGCCGGGAGCGCGTCGTGCAGCAGATGCTGCCGGTCGGGCGGCAGGAGGGCTATTTCGGCGGCGAGGATGCCGGCGGTCTCCCGCCGTACGGAACCCAGCAGCTTGTGCCCGTCGCCGTTGAGGCTGATCAGGCCGGCGCGCCGGTCCGGAACGGCCCGCGCCGTCCCGTACTTGGGGGTAGTCGTCCGTTACTTGGAGGTAGCCATGTCGCCGCGACCGCCCCGTACTTGCGGGTAGTACGCCCGAACGGAGCAGTGCGCTCCGGTGCCGGACACCCCCGAACGGGCCACTGCGTACGCCATTCGACGGCCACCCGTATGCCCCCAACGACTCGCCCTTGCAAGGGAGTTGGGGCGTGGAGCGGCCGGTCGGCGGGCGACATGCCACGGAGGGCGGAATCCGGGCCGGACACCGAAGAAGGCGAGAAGTCCGGTTTTTTCGGATTGCGGGCGATTTGGGCGGATGCCAAGGTGGATCCCGTCCGCCGCACCGAAGGAGGAAAAAACATGGTTACGGATCGCACAGCACCGACCGAAACGACCATTCTGGCCGCCGAAGTCGAGGGTCTGCTGGACTCCGCCGAACCCAACGGCGTGTTCCGCGACACCCGCGAGTGTGGAGGAGGCCTGCTGCTTCTGGGCCTTCTGCTGATCTCGCCGCCCACTCCCCGTCCGAAGACGGACGCGCGGTAAAAGGGGCATGCGTTGGCTGAACAGGCGCAGGGCGCAGTCCCACTGAGCGCTGTGATTGCCGATGCCGCAACCGGGGTCGCCCTCGCCCTTCGGGGCGAGGGCGACCCTTATGCCCTGTCGCGCATTCTGCGGCAAGGCGATGCGGTATCGCTGGCGGCGCTGCGGGTGCTGGGCGCGGACGCGCTCGCACCGTATGCACTGGACCACCGGGCACCTCCCGGTGGCGACGACGAGACCGTGGTGCGTGAGGCGCTCGCCGCGTACCCGCCGGGAGCCGATGCCTCGGAGGTGTCGGTGTGGAGCTATCGGGGCCTGGTCGAGGCCTCGCACTCGTATCTGCCCGGCGGCGCGGAGCACTGGCCGCCGCCACCACAGGCCGAAGCCGACTGGGTAAAGGCCGATCCCTGGCCCAAGCTCGCCCACCGGGCATCACAGCTGGCCGCGCTCGCCCTCCCCGGGCTTGCGCCGGGCCTCGCCGAGGATCTGATGACCCGTACCGACGACCTGGCACGCGGATTTGTCCGCGCGGTACGCCGCCGCGACTGGCTGCAGGCGGCCGGCGTGGGGCGCTGGCTGGCGCGGATGCCCGACGTGCCGACGACCCTGGGGCTCGACGCCGGGCTCGCCTTCGTACGGCAGATGAGCGGTGGCGACGCCCGCGTGGCGCTGCATGTGGTGGCCGCCCAGCGGTTCTACGGACGGGGTTGGTGACCGGCGGCCGGGGCGACCCGGGGCTGCTGGACCGGATGGTCGGGGACAGTCTGGGGTGGCTGGACGGGGCGCGGCCGCACTTTCGCCTGCCCCCGAACGTGACCACGGACGCCGACCCCAACCTGACGCTCAAACCGCTCGGAGAATTGGCCGAGTTGAGTCATTTGATCTCTTCGATGCATCCCCTTGCCGCTCTGCGCGAGGCGGCGGACGGGCTCTTCTCGTTCGCCTGGGGTCAGACACGTGAAGGGGAATTGTTTGCCGAACTGATCCGCGGCGAGCCGCACGCCACCTACCCGGTGGAGATCTACGGGACCTTCGCCCGGGGCGGGTTGCGCAATGCGGCCGTCGACGAGCTGCTGTCGACGACGACGCGGCTGCGCGGCTGGCGCGTGGCGCGCGACGATCACACCCGTACGCTCGGCGTGCTCAACGCGGAGCGGCGGATCGGGCTGCGGCCACACGCCGATTTCGACGCCGTCCTGGGGCACACCGGACTGGGCCGGCTGCCGGAGCCCTGGGCGCTGGACCGCAAGGCGGTGTACGGCGTGACCCACGACGTCTTCCATCTCACCGACTGGGGGCGCGCCCCCCGGCGGCTGCCCGAGGAGTTCGCCGACTATCTGCGACTGTGGCTCCCCTCCTGGCTGGAGAACTGGCTGGAGGAACAACTATGGGATCTGGCAGGCGAGTTGCTGGCCGTGACCGCTTGCCTGCCCGAGGCTCCCTACGATCCCGTCGCCTGGCAACGGCTGGCCGGTGCCCAGGCGGCCGACGGCAGCGTCCCGGAGACCGGCACCGCACCACGCCCGGAGGACCCCGCCGGGGCGTTCACGGCCTGCTACCACTCCACCCTGGTGACCGCATTCGCCGGCACCCTCGCCCGGATCGCCCCGGTCGGGGCGGCCGCGACGGCCCGGCGGACCCCCTGCGAAAGCGAGGCAATCCCGTGATGGTGACGGCCGCCCCCCCGGCGCTGCTGCACGGCGTCGGCGACCGGGCCCTGACCTGGCTCGACAACCACCGCGATTTCTTCCGGCTGACCGATGAGGACCGCGCCACCGGCGGCGCCCTGATCGAACGGCTCAAGCCGATCGGCGAGTTGGCGATCAATATGCAGGTGCTGTTCCGGGAAGGCGTGGCCGGTTCGCGGCAGCACGCCCGCGCCGGGCAGCTGCTGGACTTCGCCTGGCGGGAGCTGCTGGACGGCGGCAATGTGCTGGCCGCGCTCCAGCAGGAGGAGCCGCTCTCCCCCGTACCGCTGGAGGTCTATGCGACCTTCCACGAACTGGGCCACCGCCATCCCGCACTGGAGACGGCCTTGGAGCTCTGCCGGCACACCGGCACCTGGACGGCGCTGGAGATGGTGCCCAACCGGCGGCTCGGTGTCCTCAACGCCGAGCGGAAGATGAAGCTTGCGCCGAGCGCCGACTTCGACCAGGCACTGGCGGCCACCTGGCTCGGGCAGCTGCCGGAACCGTGGACGGTGCAGTACCACATCGCCTACGACCTCACGCACACCGTCTTCCACGTCACCAACTGGGGCGAGGCCCCCGAGCGCATCCCGCCGGCCATGGCCGAATATCTCGCGCGGTACCTGCCCGCCTGGATGGACGACTGGGCGGACCTCGAACACTGGGATCTGCTCGGCGAACTCCTCGTCGTCGACGCCTGTCTGCCGCGGCCCGTTCTGGACGGTGAAATGTGGGAGCGGTATGCCGCCGCGCAGTCCGACGGCGGGGCGATGCCCATTCAGCGCGGGATGCCGGCCGGCGATCCGCAGGACGTCTTCGACCTCGTCCATCACCCCACCCTGGTGGCCGCGTTCGCCTCGGCGATGGCCACCTCCCGGTCGCTGTCCGCCGACGCCGCCGGATGAGCCGCGACCGCCCCGGTGGCGCCCTGGGTGACCGTCTCGCGGAGGCGGTCACCCTCATCGACGCCCCGGACACCGTTCTGGGCGTCACCCACCACGGCCGGCGGACCGTCATCACCGGCGGCACCGCCCTCGCGCCGGCCACGCCCCGCCACGCGCTGCGCTATGAACTCGGCTCGCTCTCCAAGACGTTCACCGTGCTGCTGCTCGCCCAGCTGGCCCGCTCCGGTGTGCTGTCCCTCGACGACCCGCTGGCCGACCACCTCCCGCGCGTGCGTCTCCCGCACACCGCCTCGCGCCGGATCACGCTGCGGCACCTGGCCACGCACACCTCCGGACTGCCCCGGATCCCCGCCGATCTGGTGGCCGGCGCGCTGCTGCACCCGTACCGCAACGGGTACGCCCGCTACGACACCGAGCAGCTGCTCAGCACCTTCGCCCGGACCCGGACCCGGCACCTGCCCGGCACCCGCTGGCGCTACTCCAACTTCGGGCTGGCGCTGCTCGGCCCGGCCATGGAGGGCGCCGCGGGCTCCGACTACGCCACCCTGCTCACCGACCGGGTGCTGCGGCCCCTCGCGCTGACCGGGGCCACACTCGGTGCCGGCACCACCGGCACCGACGCCATCGGACACCGTACGAACGGCCGGACCCCGGTCCCCAGCACCGACATGGGCGGCTTCCGTGCCGCCGGAGCGGTGCACGCCACGCCGGGCGATCTGCTCACCTACCTGGAAGCGCATCTCTCCCCCGAGGGCACCCCGCTGAGCGGGGCCCTGCGCGATGTCCAGACCCCCCTGCTGCGCCGCGGCTGGCAGCACCGTCACACCCATACGCTGACGTGGTATCAGCACCCGGCGCCGCGCGGGCCGCTGCTCTTCCACGTCGGGGCGACCTTCGGCCAGCAGGCGTTCCTCGGCTTCCACCCCGCGTCCGGCACGGGCCTGATGGCGGTCGCCACCCGCCGCGGACGCACCTGCCACATGGTGGACACCGCTTATGAGTTGCTGTACGCGCTGGCCGGCGACCCCGCGTCCGAGCCCGCCTCCTAGAGATCGCCGGACAGGACCCTGGCCAGGGACGCCTCGGGGCGTCCCTCCGTGCCCCGGCGGAAGGCGTCCGCGTATGCCTCGTCGCCGATGGCCGCGCGCGCCCGCTGCTCGCACTCCTCGCGTACGGCGCGCAGTTCCGGCGTACCGCGCTGCGGATGCCCGACGGTGCGCCAGTAGGCCTGGCCGGTGCCGTAGACCACGGCGGCGCTTTCGCCGTTGCCCTGTGCCGCCACCGCGGCCGCCAGCAGGTCGAGGCCGAGCGCGATGCCGAAGTTGTCGCCGATGCCCTGTTTGGCGGTGAGCATGGCGCGGGCGTGGTCCGCGGAGTCCGTCGGGCGGCCCTGGAGGAGGGCGATCAGGGAGAGCTGGTAGTCCGCGTAGGAACGGGCCCAGTATTCGCCGTGCGCGGCGCAGCCGCGGCGCAGTTCGGCGGCCTCGGCCCGCGCCTCGGTGAGCTTGCCCAGGCCAGTGAGGGCGAAGATCCGGATGATGTGGCAGCGCAGCCGGGCGGCGGAGTCGAAGGGGAAGTCCGGCATCGGGCCGAGCACATGGTCGGCGACGGTGTACGCGGCCAGCGGACGGCCCGCCATCAGGTGGGTGAGGCCGACGAGATAGCCGGCCGCGAGCATCGCCTCCGCGTCGCCGTCCTCGCGGGCCGCGCGCGAGCACTGGCGGCCCAGTTCGTCGGCGGTGTCGAGGTCGCCCTGGAGCAGCAGGGCGACGCCGAGCATCCACAGCGCCCGGGTACGGGCCGGGCTCGGGGCCAGGTGCGCGGCGAGGGCGCGCTCCAGATAGCCGCGGGCCTCGTGCAGATGGCGGCAGCAGCTCCAGAAGAAGCCGATGGAGGCGCTCAGTTCCTGGGCGCGTTCGGGGTCGGCGACCAGGAGGTGGTCGAGCGCGGTGCACAGGTCGACATGGGCTTCGGCGACCCGTCCGTACCATCTGACCTGGTCCGGGCTCAGCCAGCCGGTCTCGGCCCGGCGGCCGAAGCCGACGAAGTGCGCGGCATGGCGGTCGGCGAGCGCCGTCACCTCGCCCAGTTCCTGCAGCCACAGCCGGCCGTACTCGCGCAGCGTGTCGAGCATCCGGTAGCGCCGGCCCTCACGGCTGATCACCGACTTGGCGGCCAGTCCTTGCAGTGCGGTGCCCACGCCCTGCCCGGTCAGCGGGCCGCCGGCGCAGACCGACCGTGCGGACTCCTCGTCGAAGGTGCCGCGGAAGACGGAAAGCCGCGCCCACAGCAGCCGCTCCAGCGGCTCGCACAGCTCATGGCTCCAGCCGATGGCGGTGCGCAGGGTCCGGTGCCGCGGGGGCCGGGCCGTGTGGTCGCTTTCGAGGGCGTCGAAGCGGGAGTTGAGCCGTTCGGCGACCCGTTCGGCGGAGCTGTTGGCGAGCTGGGCGCCGGCCAGTTCCAGGGCCAGCGGGATGCCTTCGAGGCGCCGGCAGATGGCGGTCGCGGCGGCGGCGTTGTGGGCGTCGGTGAGCCGGATGCCGGGGGCTGCGGCGCCGGCCCGTTCGCGGAAGAGGGTCAGTGCGTCGCTGTCGCCCTCGACCGGCAGCGGCTCGACCTCGGTGATCCACTCGCCGACCACGTCCAGCGGCTGCCGGCTGGTGATCAGTACGGTGACCAGCGGGGCGGCCGTCAGCAGATCACCGATCAGGTCCCGGCAGGCGTCGACGAGGTGCTCACAGGAGTCCAGGACGAGCAGTATCCGCTTGTCGGAGAGCCAGTCGCACAGCGCCGCCACCGGCATGCGCGCCGTGTGGTCGGACAGCCCCACGGCGTCACAGACGGTGGCCGACAGCAGCCGGTCGCCTTGCAGGGGCCACAGATCGGCCCAGCGCACCCCGTCCGGATGGCGGGGCACCGCAGCGTTCGCCGCCCGCATCGCGATCCGGGTCTTGCCGACCCCGCCGGGGCCGGTCAGGGTGATCAGCCGGTGCTGCGCCAACTCGATGTTCAGTCTGCGCAGTTCGTCCCTACGCCCGACGAAACTGGTGGATTCTTCGGGAATATTGCTCGACACCGGCCCAGTTTGCCCCACCCGGCGGCAAGACGGGGCCGGTGGCAGAACCGTTCAGCCACCCGCGCCGTCCGGGGACCGTAGTGTCACGGTGCGGTGCGGTGGTGCCCGTGGGGCGTGGTGTCACCCGATGGTTTGTTGTGACGAGGTTGACGTCCGCCTGGCGGCCAGACCGAGTTCCTCGTCGCCCAACATCCGGAAGTGCCGGGCGACTTCGCCCTCGGACACCTCCTCCAGCCGGGCCGGGGACCAGCGCGGGCTGCGGTCCTTGTCGATGATCTGCGCACGGACCCCCTCGACCAGATCGGGCCCGCCGAGCGCGGCGCACGAGACCCGGTACTCCTGGTCCAGGACCTGCTCCAGGGACCCGAGCGTCCGGGCCCTGCGCAGCGCGGCGAGGGTGACCTTGAGGGCGGTGGGTGACCGGCTCATGAGGGTCTGCGCGGCCTGCTTCGCCTCCTGTTCGCCGCTGTCCTCCAGCCGCTCGATGATCTCCTCGACCGAGTCGGCGGCGTAGCAGGTGTCGATCCAGGTGCGGTGCCGGGCCAGTTCGCCTTCGGGTGCCGGGGCGGCGTACCGGGCCAGCGCCTCGGCCACGTCGGTGCCGGCGGTCGCGGCGGCGAATTCCGGCAGGCGGTCGGCGGGCAGGAAGCGGTCGGCGAGGCCGCAGACCAGGGCGTCGGCCGCGCCCACCGCTGCGCCGGTGAGCGCCAGATGGGTGCCCAGCTCACCGGGCGTACGGGACAGCAGGAAGGTCCCGCCCACATCGGGTACGAAGCCGATTCCGGTCTCCGGCATGGCGATCCGGGAGCGCTCGGTGACGATCCGTACGCCGCCGTGCGCCGAGATGCCGACGCCGCCGCCCATCACGATGCCGTCCATCAGGGCGACATACGTCTTGGGCCAGCGGGCGATCCGTACGTTGAGCCGGTATTCGTCCCGCCAGAAGGCCCGCGACGCGGCGCCACCGCCGGCGCGGGCGTCGTCATGGATGGCGCGGATATCGCCACCGGCACACAGCCCGCGACCGCCGGCTCCGCTGATCACCACGGTGGTCACCGCCGGATCCCGCTCCCAGGTGTCGAGGGCGTCGTCGATCCGGCGCACCATGGCGTGGGTGAGGGCGTTGAGAGCCCGCGGCCGGTTGAGGGTGAGGTAGCCGGCCCGGCCGTCGGTGTGCACCAGTACGGAGTCGTCGCTGTCGTGCATCGTCTCGTGGGTCCCTTCCCGCGTGGGCGCTGGTCTCGGGCGCCAGTCCATCAGACGGCTCGAGCCCCCGCGTCGGCGCGGTCCGGGGTGACGAGGCAGCGGTGCGGATCGGCGTCCGCGATACGTCCCAGCAGGTCCAGGAACCGGTCCTGGTGGGCGGCGAGTTCCCGCGCCTCGTACAGGGCGGGGTTGGCGTCGTGGTCGATGCGCAGCCCGCCGTCGTCGTCCCGGCGGTGAAGGGTGAGGGTCAGGTCGTCGACGGCTCCGGTAGCGAGGTGCTGGATGGCGGAGGGCGCTCCGGCGAACGCGGGCGCGTCGTCGCAGAGCATGAGGTTGACCAGGAGGCCGAACAGCGGGCGCCCCGCATCGGGCAGGCCGAGATCGCGGCGGAGATCCTCGTGGCGGTAGCGCTGGTGGCGGCGGGCGGCGCGGATGCCGAGGGCCACCTGCCGGGTGAGGTCGGCGAAGGTCGCCTTCGGCGGTACGGACAGACGCAGCGGCAGGACGTTGCGTACGGTGCCGGGGACCCGGAGCGCGGCGGCATCCATCCGGCCCCGCATCGGGAGGCCGAGGACGACGTCGCTGCAGCGGGTGGTGTGCGCGAGGTGCCACGCCTGGGTGGCGATGAGGACTTCGGGCCAGGTGGCGCGGACGGCGCCGGCCAGTGCGTCGATCCGCTCGGTGAGTTCGGTGCCGATCCAGGCGGTGGTGCGCAGCGCGGTGCGCGAGGCGGGGGCGGTGTGCCCGGCGAGGATGGGGGCCTGGGGGCGGTCGGCGAAGGTGTGGCGCCAGTGGGTGCGGTCGGCGTCGTACGCCTCGCTCGCCCGGTATGCCGCCTCCTCGGCCGCGAGATCGCCGAGCCGTCCGAAGGGGCTGGGGCCCGCCTCCTTCCCGGCGGCGAGGGTGCTGTAGACCTCGGCGACGCGGCGGACGACCAGCGCGAAGCCGTAGGTGTCCAGGACGATGTGGTGCACCCGCTGGTACCAGAGCCAGCGGCGCTCGCCGACCTGGAACAGGGCGTTGCGGAAGAGCGGTCCGGTGGCGAGACCGAAGGGGCGGGTGAGGTCGTCGCGCATCCAGGCGCCGGCCACCGCGTCCGGATCGCCCTGGTCGAGGAGGTCGGCGGCGTGCAGCGCGAAGCCGTGCCCCGGTGGCTCGATCTCGAGCGGGAACTGACGTGGCCCGTCCGGTGTTTCCTCGATACGTACGCGCAGCGCGTCACTCTCGCCGACGGTCCGGTGCAGCGCCTCGGCGAAGAGCACGGGGTCGAGCGGGCCGTGGATCTCGACGCAGGCGGCCGTGGTGTGGGCGGGGCTGTCCGGGTCCCGGACCTGCGTGTGCCAGAGGGCGAGCTGGGCGGCGGTGAGCGGAGCGAGGAGGGGGCGCGCCATGACGGGGCCTTTCGCTGGGACGGGAGGCGACGGGAAGCGGGGAGCAGGGCAGTCGGTGGTACACACCGGCCCGCCGAGAGCGCTCAGGCGTACTGCGTCGCGCCGCCGTCGACGTAGAGGTCGTGCATGGTGATGTGGCGGGCGCGGTCCGAGACGAGAAAGGCGACGGCCTCGGCGATATCGAGGGGTTCGGCGATCCGGCCGAGGGGGGTGCCGAGGTGCGGGGCCTGCAGGTCCCCGTAGGTGCAGCCGGGCGACACCACGTTGCAGCGCACCCCGCTGCCGGCCAGTTCCAGGCCGAGGGATTTGGTGAAGAGGGTGGCGGCGGCCTTGGACGCGGCATAGGCGGCCAGCCCGGCCCGCGGTACACCCGCCGCATGGGAGCCCACGGTGATGATGCTGCCGGTCCGGCGGGCGGTCATTCTGCGGGCGACGGCGCGGGAGATCCGGAAGACGCCGGTGGTGTTGACGGCGAAGGTGTCGTCCCAGTCCTGATCGGTGAGGTCGACGACCGGCGCGGTACGCAGCACACCGGCCACGTTGACGAGGATGTCCAGCGGGCCGACGGTGCGTTCGGCCTCGTCCACCAGGCCGTCGACGGCCGTGCGGTCGGTGATGTCGACGGCGCGGGCGGTGATCCGCGCGCCCCCGTACGCAGCCTCCAGCGCCGCTATGGCCTGCGCGTCCTGGTCCACGGCGATCACCCGCGCGCCTTCCTCGGCCAGCAGCCGCGCCACGGCTTCGCCGATGCCGCGCCCGGCGCCGGTGACCAGCGCCGTCCGCCCGGAAAGCTCGGAATCCCACACGCCGTATCCCCTCGCCTCACTTCAACTTAGGCAAGCCTAACCTAAGACGCGACGGGGGTCTCCTCCCGCTGGGCCCTCACCACAACCTCGCCGGCATCCGTCCGGTAATAGAGCACGGACCGCCCGGCACGCCGCCGTCCGACCAGGCGGGCATCCAGCAGCACCCTGATATGGCGGCCCACCGATCCCAGACCCTGGCCGGTGAGCGCCACCAGCTGCGTGGTGCTCTTCGGGGTGTCGAGCAGCACAAGGACGGCCGCCCGCGCCGGGCCGAGCAGCCTGCCCAGCGCCGAGGGCGCCGACGCCGGGCCGCCCGCTTCGGCCAGCGCGCCCGCACACGGGTACACCACGGCGTAACGGCGCGCGTCCCACGCGACCCAGCTCTGGCTCGGCGTCACAGGGACGAACATCAGCCGGGCCCCGGACAGCTCCCGCGCGGGATGGTCGTACGTGGTGATCTGCAGGCGGTTCTCCCCCAGCCACCGCATCCCCGGGCGCATCTCGCCCAGCGCCGCGGCCCAGCCGTGCCGGCTCAACTGCGCGGTACGCGCGAGAACATCGGCCTCGAGAACGCGCCGGCGCCGCGGCCAGTCGGGGAGCACCGTCTGCGTCCAGACCCATTCCAGGAGGTCGGCGGTGCGCTCCGGCAGGTCATCGCGGTGCAGCCGGCCGGGAAGCGGCCCGCACAGCGATCGGGTCAGGTCGGCGCGCGCGGCGTCGGGCGGCGTTTCCCGGATGCGCGCCAACTCCACCGGGAAATCCGGGTGTTGACCCGGGAGATCGTCGGCTGGTACGGGAGTCAGGTAGGTCGCGTTCCATGTGCGGCCCAGCGCGGCACGGATGAGGAGGGCGGTGAGCGGGTCGTCGGCCAGGCGCCGGCGGTAGGCGGGCAGGTGGGCGTCGAGCCAGCCGCGTTCGCCCGGGTGGGCGGCGGTCCCCCGCTCCAGGGTCTTCAGGCTCGCGAGGGCCTCCGCCAAGGGAGAGACCACGAACCGGCTGCCCGCGAGGGTGTCCGCGCTGACCTGCCACCAGCCCATCGTTTCGCCTCCCCGCGAAACATTAACGCCCGGCTCGCGCGGCCTCCGAGACTCCGGCCATGCGCACCTATCAACAACTCTTCAGAACACCGGAGTTCACCCCGCTGTTCCTGGCATCCGCAGGGCAGGTGGCGGCCCAGACGGTGACGGGCCTGGCGCTCGGCACGCTGGTCTACGCGTCGACCGGCTCCCCCCTTCTCTCCGCCCTCGCCATGTTCGGCCCCTCCCTCTCCCAGGTGATCGGCGCGGCCACCCTGCTGTCGGCGGCCGACCGGCTGCCGCCGCGCGCCGCCCTGACCGGCTTTGCGCTGCTCTTCGGGCTCGGTACCGCCGTCCAAGCACTCCCCGGCCTCCCCGTAGGAGCCGTCTTCGCCGTCCTCCTGGGCCTCGGGATCCTCGCCTCGCCGGCCGGCGGGGTGCGCTACGGGCTGCTCCACGAGATCCTCCCGAGGGAGGGGTATCTGCTCGGCCGCTCGGTGCTCAACATGTCCGTCGGCGTACTCCAGATCGCCGGGTTCGCGGCCGGCGGCGTGCTGGTGACCGCCTTGTCGCCGCGCGGCACCCTGCTCACCGGCGCCGGGCTGTACCTCGCCACCGCGGCCGCCGCCCGCTTCGGCCTGAGCCGCCGGCCGCCCCGCGCCACCGGGCGGCCGTCGCTCACCGAGACCTGGCGGGCCAACGCCCGGCTCTGGTCCGCCGGCCCCCGCCGCCATGTCTACCTCGCCCTGTGGGTGCCCAACGGGCTGATCGTCGGCTGCGAGTCCCTGTACGTGCCCTACACGCCCCGGCACGCGGGGCTGCTCTTCGCCTGCGGCGCGCTCGGCATGCTGGCCGGGGACACGGTGACCGGCCGGTTCGTGCCGCGGCGTTGGCGCGAGAGGCTCGCCGTCCCGCTCTGTCTGCTGCTCGCCGCACCGTATCTGCTCTTCGCCCTGCATCCGTCCCTGCCGCCGGCGATGGCGGCGGTGGTGCTCGCCACCGTCGGCTACTCGGCGGGGCTGCTGCTCCAGGAGCGTCTGATGGCGCTCACCCCACCGGAGTTGAGCGGGCACGCCCTCGGTCTGCACTCCTGCGGCATGCTGACCTGGCAGGGCATCGGCGCCGCCCTGGCGGGTGCCGTCGCCGAGCGCACCTCGCCCGCCACGGGGATGGCGGCGATGGCGGCGGCATCGGTCGCGGTCACCCTCGCGCTCGCCCCCGGGCTGCGGTCCGGCCTCCTGCCGTCTCGGCAGCCACAGCCGCCGGTCAGGGCGTAACGACGGGGAAGCGGGGATCCGCGTCGCCGAGCAGCCCGAGGAGTTCGTTCAGTGCCCCGGCCTCGCCCTCCTGCGTCACCCCGGCCGCGCCCCGCCCCGCGAGGAGGTCCAGCAGCTGGGGCTTGGTGAGGGTGAGGGTCAGATCCGGGCGGCGCTCGGCGGAGGCGTTCGGCGGGCCGGGCGAACTCAGGTAGGTGAGCGCCCCGTTGGACAGCGTCAGATGCCAGGTGTGGCCCTCGTCGGGGAGGTACCAGTCGAAGGAGAGGGCGGCCGCCCAGGCCCGGGGGCCGTCGATACGGATGGCGAGCGAGTCGATGAGCCGGTCGACGCTCAGCGCCGCGGTCAACTCGGGGTTGGCGGCCGTCGCCCGTACCCCGGCCGGGGTGCCGCGCAGTTCCATGGCACCGGTCAGATAGAAGTTGCGCCAGGTGGCGTTCTCGCAGCCGTGGCCCAGCCGGTCGTAGACGGCGGCCAGCTCCTGCCGGGCGGCGGTGTGGCCGGGTTCGGCGAAGACGGCGTGGTTGAGGAGGGTGGCGGCGAAGCGGAGGTCGCCGTCCTCCGCGTACCGCTTGGCCTTCTCGATCGTCGCGTCCACGCCGCCCAGGGCATCGACGTACCGCTTCGCCTGCTCGGCCGGCGGATGCTCCCACAGGTGCGCGGGGTTCCCGTCGAACCAGCCCAGATAGCGCTGATAGATCGCCTTGACGTTGTGGCTGACCGAGCCGTAGTAGCCGTGTCCGGCCCAGACCCGCTCCAGGCTCGGGGGCAGCCGCAGCTCCTCGGCGATCTCGATGCCGGTCAGGCCCCGGTTGAGCAGCCGCAGCGTCTGGTCGTGCAGATACGCGTAGAGGTCGCGCTGGTTCGCCAGCAGGCTGCGGACCCGGTCGTTGCCCCAGGTCGGCCAGTGGTGGGAGGCGAAGGCGATGGCCGCGTCGGCACCGAACAGGGCGAGCGCCTCGTTGAGATGGCGCGCCCAGGTGCGGGCGTCGCGGACGGCCGCGCCGCGCAGGGTCAGGATGTTGTGCATCGTGTGGGTGGCGTTCTCGGCCATGCACAGTGCCTCGTGGGCCGGGAGGTAGAAGTTCATCTCGGCGGGTGCTTCGGTCCCCGGGGTGAGCTGGAAGACGATCCGCACCCCGTCGACGATCTCCTCCTGCCCGGTGCGGGTGATGTCCACGGTCGGCGGGATGAGGGTGACGGTGCCCGTGGAGGCGGCGGCGCCGAGGCCGCAGCCGATCTGGCCGGCCGGACCCTTGGGGAGGGCGGAGCCGTACATGTAGACGGCGCGCCGGGTCATCGCCGTACCCGCGTAGACGATCTCGCTGACGGCGTGCTCCAGGAAGCCGGCGGGCGCGAGGACCGGCACGGTGTCGTGGCCGTGCGGCAGCACGCCGCGCCCGCCGCCGAAGTGGTCCGTGTGCGAGTGGGTGTAGATCATCCCGGTGACCGGCCGGTCGCCGCGGTGCTTGCGGTAGAGCTCCAGCGCCGCGGCCGCGGTCTCGGCGGAGAGAAGCGGGTCGATCACGAGAACCCCGTGGTCGCCCTCGACCAGCGTCATGGTGGACAGGTCCAGACCTCGGACCTGGTAGATGCCCTCCGTGACCTCGTACAGGCCCTGGCGGCTGACCAGCCGGCCCTGCCGCCACAGGCTCTCGTTCGCCGTGTCGGGGCAGTTGCCGGCCAGGAAGCCGTACGCCTCGGCGTCCCAGACCACGCGGCCGTCCTCCGTGGCGACCTGGGGCGGGTAGAGGGCGGCGATGAAGCCACGGTCGGCATCGGCGAAGTCTTCGTGGTCATCGACGGGCGGAACGGTCACCGTGCACTCCCTCTCCGGGCGGGCGGGACGGCGGGACGGTCGTCCGGCGGGCCGCGCCCCAGGGAATCCGCGGCCCTGGGAATCCGCGACCCACAGTATCGATTTAACCCAATCCGCCCGCATGCCGCATATGCGAGGGTGCCCGCCGACGGCGACCGCCCCCACGCCCCGCCCGCCCGGACATCACACCGGCTCGGCCGCTATCAGGGAGAAGCGGTTGGGCTTCGGTAGCGGCGTCACGGACCGCAGGGCGAAGCCCGCACCCCGCAACAGCCGCTCGAAGTCTTCGTGGGTGCGCTCCCGGCCCCCGACATTGACCAGCATGTTGAGGTCGCTGATATAGACGACGCCGGCGGCCGAGGGGTCCACGACGGGCGGCAGCACCGGTTCGATGATCAGCAGCCGGCCGTCGTCCGGGATGACCCGGCGGCAGTGCCGGAGGATGTCCGCGCACTGCTCGTCGTTCCAGTCGTGCAACACGCTCTTGAGGAGATACAGGTCGGCGCCTTCGGGAGCCGTGGTGAAGAAGTCCCCGCTGACCAGGGAACAGCGGCCCTCCAGCCCGTCGCGCGCCAGGGTGTCGGCGGCCTGGGCGAGGCCTTCCCTGAGGTCGAAGACGATGCCGTTCAACGACGGATACGCCCGCAGGACCGCCGCGAGCAGCGTGCCGTCGCCACCGCCGATATCGGCCACGGTCGTGAACCGGCCGAAGTCGAACGCCGTCGGCACCACCGCCGCCGTGTCCCGGGTGGCCTGGCCCATCGCGGCATTGAACACGGCGGAGAGCTCCGGCGCTTCGGCGAGATGGCCGAAGAAGTCCTTGCCGAAGACCGCGTCGAAGGCCGGCTCGCCGGTCCGTACGCTGTCGTCCAGGTGCTCCCAGGACCGCAGCATGGCGGGGTCGGTGAACATCCGGATGAAGGAATACATCGACTCCGGCCCGTCGCTGCGCAGCAGGTCACCGGCCGGGGTGACGGTGAAGCGCCCCGGGGCGTTCTCGGCGAGCAGCCCCAGCCCGGCCAGCGCGCGCAGTAACCGCCCCATGGCCTGGGGCCGGGCCGCACACTCGGCCGCCAGCTCGTCCGCCGTACGCTCGCCGTCGCCGATCAGATCGACGACCCGGAGGCGGGCGGCGGCGCCCACCGTGTGTGACGCCATGGCGCCGTACGCGATCCGGGTCAGCACCTCACGGGCCTCGTCCACCGGCCGATTCTCCTGGGACATGGGGAACACCTCTCCGCTCAACGGTCTTACGGGCGGGCTCCCCGCGTTACGGGCAGGGCCGCGCAGGGCACAACAACGCCTGTGGCGTTGCGGCCGGTTGCTCGCCGCACCCGCTCTTGTTAGGGAACCCTAAGTTCTTGGGATCACCGGGGCAATGCCTCCGGCGATCCCTCCTTACGGTGCGATCACTGGCAGACTCCGGGAGGGGAGGGACGCCCTGTGTGCCCCGACGACCACCGCCAACTCGGCGACCACACCGGGCAGTTACGGCGGTGTTCCGCCTGGCTGCTGCTGGCCACCGCGCTCGCCGGCCTGGGCGCCGGCATCGCGCTGGGGCAGGGCCTGCTGATGGCGGGCGGGCTGATGCTGGCCGGGGTCGGGGGGCATCTCCTGATGCCGGACGGCCGTCGGCCCACCCACCCTCGGTGAGGGCGGGCGGGCCGACGGTCTGTCACACGCCCCGGTGCGGGGCATGCCTCATGTCGTGCGGCGGCTCTTTGCGGCCGCACCGATGCACATCGCCCCCAGCAGGAACGTGAGGGCTCCGATGATGATGTTGTTCCAGATCACGCCCGCGTCGGGGCTGCTGCCGACGATCCAGGGCGCCACAATCATCCACACGCCCATGGCGCACATCGCGCCGCTCAGGCCGTACATCCGGTCCGGCGTGACGGTGAACCCGATCGCCAGCAGGGCGATGGCTATGCCGAGGATCAGGTTGTGGGTCAGCAGAGCGGGCTGCGAGGCCGCGTAGTGGACGATCCATGGTGACGCGGCGCAGTACAGGCCGACCAGGAACACCGGCCCGTCCACGAGGATCACATCACGCCCGCCGAGAACCCGCTCGTATCGAGCCTGCATCTCAGAAACATCGGGGTGACCTGCGAGATCGCCCCTGTGGTGTGAGACGTCGGCCATGCGACTCGCCTCCTTCGCTCCGCAAGCCTGGCCGTATCGCGGCATAGGAACCGCGCACTCTTTTATTCTGCCCTTATGTCGCCTTTATGTGTAGATGGTCGACAGGTCAAGTTTGCAGGTTCCGCCGTCACCCCTGCCACAGCGGCCGCCCCAGCCCCACGTTCCAGCGCCCACCCCGGCCGCTGAGCTCGGTGACCGTGAGCGGCGGCACATCCAGCCGCCAGAAGGTCTCCACCGGGACCCGCAGGGCGCACACCACGGCGGCGCGCACCACATCCACCTCCACCACCGCGAGGACGCGCCCCGGTGCGGCGGCCAGCCGCGTGAGCCAGTCCTCGGTCCGTTCGCACAGCTGCCGCAGGGACTCCCCGCCGTGCTCCGCGAAGCCGGGGTCCGACAGCCAGGCGGACACCGCCTCCGCTTCGCTCGCGGCCACTTCGTCCAGGGTCCGGCCCCGCCAGCGGCCCATCGCACAGCCGGGCGGCCCCGGCTCGGGCGCGGGGTCCGCCGGCAGCTCGAGCTCCTCGGCCGTACGGCGGCAGCGCGCCGAGGGCGAGACGACGACGCGGCCCGCGGCCGGCCACTTTCCGGCCGCGGCACGGGCCCGCCGCAGACCGGCCTCGCTCAGCGGCCCGTCGTCGTCGAACCGCACGGCGCGCTGCGCCTCGCCCGCGGCCGGTGAGATCAACGTCACCCGAGTTGTCATGCCCTCTTCTCTCGCTGTGCATCTGCCACGGCAACGACGTCCCCGCGCAAGGGAGTTGTCCGGAAAACGCGCCCCTCCCTGCGTCTCTCCGCCCCCTCCATGGCCTTGGCTCGCCGGTCGGTTCGCGGTACCTTCCCGATGATATTGACGACGACAAGACGGAAGCCGGTGAGATCCCGGCGCGGTCGCGCCACTGTATGTCCGGTTTTGACGCAGCCCCAGGGGGGCCGGGACCGGGCGAGCCAGACCCGGCATGTCGTTACGCACTCCAACGACTAGGGACGCGAGTTCCCCCTAACAGGAGGTCCTGCCATGGCTCAGACCATCGCACCCCCGGCCGCCGGCACCGTCACCCCGGCCCCGCTGCCCCTCAAGGCAATTGCCCCCTGGGCGCTGTTCGTCGGCGTCCTGATGCTGGTCCTGCTGTACTTCATCGGCGCGGAGCAGGGCGCCACCTCGGTGCTCTCCGGCACGGACGTCCACGAGTGGGTCCACGACGGACGCCACCTCCTCGGCTTCCCCTGCCACTGATCGGACGCCGTTTCATGAACTCCGTCACCATCAGAAATCTCCTGGTGCGCGGCATGCTCGCCGGTCTGGGCGCCGGCGTCCTCTCTCTCGTCGTCGCCTATCTGCTGGGCGAGCCGAGGGTGAATGCCGCGATCGCCTTCGAGGAAGCGCACAGCCACGAGCACGAAATGGAAGTCGTCAGCCGTGGTCTGCAGTCCACGGCGGGGCTGGCGACCGGCGTGCTGGTCTACGGCGTGGCCCTGGGCGGGATCGCCGCGCTGGCCTTCTGCTTCGCGCTGGGCCGCATCGGCCGCTTCGGCCCCCGGGCCACCGCCGCGCTGCTGTCCGGCGCGGCGCTGCTCGCCGTCTACCTCGTACCGTTCCTGAAGTACCCGGCCAACCCGCCGTCCGTCGGTGACCCCGACACCATCGGCAAACGCACGGCCCTGTACTTCCTGATGATGCTGCTCGGCATTCTGCTCGCCGTCGCCGCCACGATCTTCGGCCGGCGGCTCGCTCCGAAGCTGGGCAATTGGTACGCCACGGTGGCGGCCGGCGCGGCATTCGCCGTCGCCATCGGGATCGCCTACGCCTTCCTGCCGTCCATCGACGAGGTGCCGCACGACTTCTCCGCCACCCTGCTGTGGCAGTTCCGGCTGTCGGCGATCACCATCCAGCTGGTGCTGTGGACCGCCTTCGGGCTGCTCTTCGGCCATCTCGCGGAACGCGTCGTACCGGCTCCGGTGGCCAAGGCCGAGGCCGCGCAGACGGTTACCGCGGCGTCCTGATACGCAGCGGGTCCGGATACGCAGCGAGTCCGGAGAAATACCGAGAGGGGCCCGCGACGCCGGTCGCGGGCCTCCTTCCGTGTCAGGGCAGGCCGGGAATGCCGTCGAGGTGCGGCAGGTCGTGGTCGAGCCGCTCCCTTTTCGTCCGCAGATAGCGGATGTTCTCGGCCCCGGGCGGCATCAGCAGCGGGACCTGTTCGGCGATGGTGATGCCGTGCCGCAGCAGCGCCGCGCGCTTACGCGGATTGTTCGACAGCAGCCTTACCGAACGGACGCCGAGATCCCGCAGCATCCCGGCCGCGACACCGTATTCACGGGCATCGACGGGCAGGCCGAGCGCGAGATTCGCGTCGACCGTGTCCAGCCCGTCCTCCTGCAGTTTCATCGCCCGGAGCTTGGCCAGCAGCCCTATCCCCCGCCCTTCATGGCCCTGCAGATAGACCAGAATTCCGCGCCCGGCAGCCACGATCGCCTGCAGCGCCGCGGACAATTGGTCGCCGCATTCGCAGTGTGTGGACGCGAAGACATCTCCGGTCAGGCACTCCGAATGCACCCTCGTCAGCACCGTCTCCCCCACGACATCGCCATACACCAGGGCCACTTGCTCGGTCCCGCTGCGGAGGTCGAGATAGCCGACGGCGAGAAATTCGCCGTGTGTGGTGGGGAGCCGGACCTGCACCACCCGTTCGACCTGGGTGTCGTCCTCGTCAGCGATACCGGCATCGGGGTCCGTCATGGCGCGATGGTACCGGTGTGCGGAAGCAAGGAGTGGCGGTCGCGCACATCGCGATAATTCCCGCCAACCGGCCGCCTGTTATGCCGGTTTGACGATGGTCGGCGGGGCGGGCGGAGAGCGCTGGGCGGTGCGGTCGGCCTATGCTGCGACGGCCCGGCGAATGAGCGCGACGAAAGGCCGTACCCCACCATGACCGCATCGGTACCCCGGAATGCGGCCCGTGGGCTGCTGCCGGCGGACACCACGCAGGATGTGCAGGACCGGCAGCCGCGGTTCGCCCTGCTGCCCATCGGCAGTTTCGAACAGCACGGCCCCTTCCTGCCGTTGATCACCGATACGGTCATCGCCTGCACCATCGCCGGGGAGATCGCCGCCGCCCACCCCGCGCTTCTGCTGCCGCCACTGACCATCTCCTGTTCCCACGAACACGCCGCATGGCCGGGCACGGTCAGCATTTCGGCCCGTACTCTGCATGCGGTCGTGACGGACATCGCCGATTCACTGCGCCGGTCCGGCACCGACACCTTGATTCTCGTCAACGGCCACGGCGGAAATTACGTACTCCGCAACGTGGTTCAGGAATCCGGTGGCACGGGGATACGCATGGCCCTCTTCCCCGGCTCGGCCGACTGGGACGCGGCGCGCAAGCGGGCGGGGGCGGAGACGACCTCGCACAGCGATATGCATGCGGGAGAGGCGGAAACCTCCATCCTTCTACATGCCCATCCCGAATTGGTCCGGCCCGGCCGCGCCTCGCCGGGATCGACGAATTCGGCGGAATCAGCGGAATCCGTGGACTGTGTCGCCGATGACCGCAAGCATCTGCTCACCCTCGGGATGTCGGCCTATACCGACTCCGGGGTCATCGGCCGCCCGTCGCTGGCGTCCGCCCGCAAGGGGCGGGAACTGCTGGCCGGGCTGGTCGCGGCATTCGAGGAATATGCCGCACTGTTCGGTACCGGGGCACAGACCCATGGCTGAGCTGCTCGATGCGGAAGCGGCCTGGGACCGGTTGCGCCGCATCCGTACAGCACAGGATGCCGCGGCCGCCGGTCTGGTACCGGACGGCGACGGCGGGCTGCGGTGGGGGACGGACGCCTCCCCCGAGGCGGCACGGCTGGCCGAGCGGTACCTGCCGCTCTGCCTGGCCGGTCCCCGCGTCGCGTTCGCGCAGCTCGGGCAGAGTCTGGACGGCTTCATCGCGACCCGTACCGGCGACGCCGACTACGTCACCGGGGAGGAGGACCGCCGTCATCTGCACCGGCTGCGCACGCTGGCCGACGCGGTGCTCGTGGGGGCCGGTACCGCCGTGGCGGACGATCCCCGGCTGACCGTGCGCGCCTGCGCGGGCGACAGCCCGGTGCGGGTGGTGCTCGATCCGCGCGGCCGGGTGCCGCGGCGGCGCCAGGTGTTCACGGATGGCGCGGCGCCGACGGTGTGGGTGACGGGACCGGAGGGGGCCGGGCCCGCGCCCGAGGGGGTCGATGTGCTGGTGCTGCCGGACGCCGAAGCGTTCGCCCCGCACCGCCTCCTGGACACCCTGGCGCGGCGCGGCCTCGGCAGGGTGCTGGTCGAGGGCGGCGGCGTCACCGTGTCGCGGTTCCTGCGGGAGAAGGCGCTGCACCGGCTGTATCTCACCGTCGCCCCGGTGCTGCTCGGCGACGGCGTGCCCGGCCTGCGGTTTCCCGGTACGCCGGTGATGCGGGACGCGCTACGGCCGCCGCTGCGGCGGACCCTGCTCGGCGAGGACACGCTCTTCGAGCTCGAGCTCCGGGCGCCCGGGGCGCAGTCCGGCGGCCCAGCGGACGAGCAGCACTCCGGCGCCCGGCAGGCTCGCGGCGAAGGCGAGGACCCCGTAGACAACGGCCGTGGTGAGCCCCTGCGCCGCGCCTAGCCCGGCGGCGCCGAACGCCCAGGCCGCGACGCCTTCCCGCGGGCCCCAGCCGCCGATGTTCAGCGGCAGCGCCATGGCCAGCAGCGCCAGCACCACCAGCGGGACCAGCTCGGCCGGCGGCGCTGCGACTCCGGCCACCCGGGCGGCGAGCAGAAACATCCCGAGGTATCCCGCCAGGACCACCGCGGACGAGAACGCCACGCCCGGCCAGCTGCCGCGCGCGAACAGGGCCCGGCGCGCCTCGGCCAGCGTCGCGCGTACGGCCCGCGCTCCCCGCGAGGCGCCGCGGCTCCAGCAGGCGACGGCGATGGCCAGTGCGGTCACCACGGCCGCCGTGATCACCGCTCCGGGCGAACTCAGGAACCGGCCCACCTGGCCAAGGGCCGGGGAGGGCCGCACCAGCAGCACCACCGCACCGGCCGCCAACAGGGCGAGCTGGCCCGCGGCCCGTTCCAGGACGACGGCGCGCACGCCGCGCCCCAGGTCGTGGGCGCTGCGGCCGTGGCGTACCGCGCGGTGTACGTCACCCAGCACGCCGCCGGGCAGCGCGGCGTTGAGGAACAGGGCGCGGTAGTAGTCCGCGACGGCCCGGCCGAGCGGCAGCCGCAGACCCAGGCCGCGTGCCACCAGGCACCAGCGCCAGGCGCTGAACACGGTGGTCAGCAGGCCGATGCCCACAGCGGCCAGCAGCGTGGCGGCGTCGATCCTGCGCAGGCCTTCCAGGAAGGCACCGGATCCCAGGTGCCACAGCAGCACCGCGAGGATGCCCAGTCCGCCGAGCATCCTCAGCCACGCCCAGACGGACCGTTGCATCACACGGTCCCGGGGCGCGGCCGGGGCAGTGCCAGGAGGTCCGTGTGGTGCACGGTGACGCTCAACTCCCCCGCCGCGCACTCCGCCAGCCGCCGTCGCAGATACGGGACGGCGCGGGGTCCCAGCTCCGGCCGCTGCTCGCGGGCGGCGGCCACCCAGCCGCCCAGCCAGGCGGCGGTGAGCGCGGACTGTCGGGCACCGAGCCGCCAGGGGCTGGTGTGCGTCACGACCGTCGCGCCGCACCCTTCGAACGCCGCTGTGGCCGCCGCGACCGCGTCCGGCCCGAGCAGGCACCGGCCACCGTCCGTGCGGCGCTGATGGTCGTTGAAGGCGGCGGCGATCTCGCCGTCGAGCGGATCGTACGGAGCGAGCTCGACGCGTCCCGCGACGGACAGCGTGAGCAGGGCGGGACAGCCGGCGCCGGCACAGGCCTCGGCGAGCCCCGCCACCTCGTCGCGGGTGAGCAGGTCCAGCAGCGCGGAAGCGGTGACCAGCGAGGTCCCGGCGAGCGCCGTGGCGGTGAGGTGGGCGAGGTCGCCGTGCTCGGTGGTGGCCGTAACGGCGCTTCCGTCCGCGGCCGCCGGGGGCATCCCGGCCGCGGCGCGCAGGAGCAGCGCGGGATCGTGGTCGTACAGAACCCAGTGCTGGGGACCGGGCAGCCGGGCGGCGAGCCAGCGGGCCATGGATCCGGTGCCACAGCCCACATCGCGGATCACCGGCCCGCCGGGGCCCCCGGCCTGGGCGGGCAGTGCGGCGCGCAGGGGGCCCAGCAGCTCGGGCGCGCGGGCGGCGGCGTCGGCGGGCTCCCGCAACTCCAGCCATTCCGGGGCGAACCGGGGCCGCTCGGCGGCGCTCATGCCGCCGCCCCCGGCTCGTGCCGAAGCCGATCCAGCACCCCCGCCAGACTCTGCGACGTCATCTCCCACCCCTCCAGCATGGCACGCCGCCCGCGCGCCGAGATCTTCAGCCGGTGCCGCAATTCCCGGTCCCCGAGCCAGCCGCGCAGCGCGGCGGGGAGCGCCGCCGGGTCATCGGACGGTACGAGGAGACCCGGCACGCTGCCGTCGGGGGCGCGCCCGACGGCCTCCGGGACGCCGTCCACGGCCGTTGCCATGACCGGAATCCCTCGTGCCAGCGCCTCGGTGACGACCATCCCGTAGGTCTCGGCGTACGACGCCAGCACCAGGAGATCGGCCGCCGCGTACCTCGCCTCCAGCTCCGCGCCCGTCCGCGGCCCGACGAAACGCAGTCGGTCCCCCATCCCCAACTGCTCGTTCTTTTCCCGCAGTTGGGCGACATATCGGGGATTGCCGCGCACCCCTCCCACGCATTCGCAGCTCCAGGGCAGGTCGGCGATGGTGGCGAGGGCATCCATCAGGCGGTGCTGCCCCTTGCGCGGGACGACCGCGGCGACACACAACAGCCGGGTGGCGCCGTCCGTCCCGGGCGCGAGGGGCGCGGCGTCGGCACCGGGCGCGGCGACATGGACCCGGGCGGCATCGAGCCCGTGCTGCGCCACGAGCCGCCGGGCGGCCCACCGGCTCGTGGCCACCACCTCCCGTACGGCATGCAGGGTGCGGCGCTCCCGGGCCTCGAGGTCCCGGGCCAGGGCGGGGGCGAGGCCGGTCTCGTCACCCAGCGGCAGATGCACCAGTACGGCCATCCGCAGCCGTTCGGCCTCGGGGGCGATGATCTCCGGGACGCCGCAGGCGACCAGACCGTCCAGGAGGACCAGGGCACCTGCCGGCAACGCGGCCAGCTCCCGCGCCAGTTCCCTGCGGGCCGCCGGGTCCGGCCGCGGCCAGCTCCCGCGCACGGTGTGCGGGCGCACCCGCCACCCGGCCGCCGGGAGCTCGCGGCACACCCGGCGGTCGTAGGTGTTGCCACCACTGGGCGTGGCGGGGTCATCGATATCGCCGGGCAGGACGAAGTGCAGCACACGCCGCGCGCCCGGCCCGGTGCCGCTCACAGCGTGCGCTCGTATGTCGCCCAGGCGATGTGCGACTCATGCAACGTGACGGATATACCGGTCAGTTCGCGGGCGCTCTCGCCGAGGTTTCCGGCCCGGACGCGGTCGGCGAGCCGGTCGGCGATCACCTTGGCCAGGGCCTCGGTCGAGGTGTTGATGCCCGCGAAGGCGGGCTCGTCATCGAGGTTGCGGTAGTTCAACTCGCCGATCACCCCGCCGAGTTCCTGGGTGGCCAGACCGATGTCGACGACGATGTTGTCGGCGTCCAGCTCGGCGCGGCGGAAGGTGGCGTCCACGACGAACGTCGCGCCGTGCAGGCGCTGCGCGGGCCCGAAGACCGCGCCGCGGAAGCTGTGGGCGACCATCAGGTGATCGCGGACGGTGATGCTGAACAAGGTGGTCCTCCGGTGGTGTCGGACGGGGGGTGGCGCGTGGGGGGCACGTGGGGGGGGTGACGCATGCGGGCGGCCGGGCCGGGGCCATGGGCGCTACGGGCCGGTCGCCGCCGCCGAGTCCCCGGCCGCGTCCCCTTCCCCGTACCGGATGCGGTGACACAACGCCGGGAGGTCGCCCGTCGCGAGCCGGGGCAGCACCCGTGGCAGGTCCTCGAAGGGGGATTCGCCGGTGATCAGCGCGTCGAAGGCGGGGTCGGCGAGCAGGTCGAGGGCGAGCGTGAGCCGGTCGGCGAAGGTGCGGCGGGCGCGCCGGGCCGGGGAGACGGCGCCCACCTGGCTGCTGCGGACGACCAGCCGGCGGGAGTGGAAGGCCTCCCCCAGCGGGAGGCTGACCCGCCGGTCGCCGTACCAGCTCAGCTCGATGACCGTGCCCTCCGGGGCGAGCAGTTCGAGCGAACGGGTCAGGCCCGTCTCGGTGGCGCTGGCGTGCACGACGAGATCACAGTCGCCCAGCGCGTCCGCGGGCAGCGCGAATTCGACGCCCAGCGCCCTGGCCGTCGCCGCTCGTGCGGGGTCCGCGTCGACGAGCTGCACCCGGACCGCCGGGTAGCGGGCGAGCAGGGCGGCGACGCTGCACCCGATCATTCCGGCGCCGACCACCGCGATCCGGTCCCCGACCAGCGGCGCCGCGTCCCACAGGGCGTTCACCGCGGTCTCCACCGTGCCGGCCAGCACGGCCCGTGCCGCGGGGACGGTGTCCGGCACGGGGAGGACGGCGCTCGCCGGGACGACGTAGCGCGTCTGATGCGGATAGAGACAGAAAACCGTACGGCCGAGCAGCGCCGGCGGCCCTTCTTCCACGACCCCGACGCTGAGATAGCCGTATTTGACGGGACCCGGGAACTCACCGTCCTGGAACGGCGCCCGCATCATGGCGTACTGGCTCTCAGGCACCCCGCCACGGAAGACCAGGCTCTCCGTCCCGCGGCTCACCCCGGAACACACCGCGCGCACCAGCACCTCGTCGTCACCGGGCCTCGGCAGTGCCACCTCGCGGATCTCGCCCTGACCTGGGGATGCGACCCAGAAGGCATGGGCGAGGCGCGGCATCGGGACCCTCCTGGACGCTACGGCGATGGTTCATGAATGCTGGGGATCATGATGACGCCGTTACCATACGCGGCAGTCATCGACTCCGCCATACGTCCCGGGAGGCCTGGTGGCCGTACACGATCCGTACGACATAAGGTCCTTCGGGCCGGACACCACGGCGGGCATGGGCGTACAGCTGCTGGTGCTGGAAGTCCTGTGCCGGGCGGCCGGTCTGGGAACCACCGGATGGCTGACGGGCTCCACCTTCGCCGTGGTCACCTGGGCCCTGCTCACCCTCGCCCTGCGCCGGTCATGGGTGGGGCCGTTCGGCCCGGCCAACCGCGTCACGCTGATCCGGGCGATCCTCGTCGGGGGCGTGACGGCCCTGGTGGCGGACTCCTTCGCGCACCGGGTACCGGTCGCGGTGCTGGTCGCACTCGCCACCGTGGCGCTGATCCTGGACGCCGTCGACGGGCATGTGGCCCGGCGCACGGGAACGGCGACAGCCCTGGGCGCCCGCTTCGACATGGAGGTCGACGCGTTCCTCATCCTGGTGCTCGCCATTTACGTCGCGATGCCGCTGGGCGCGTGGGTACTGGTCATCGGCCTCATGCGCTACGCCTTCGTCGCGGCGTCCTGGGTGCTGCCGTGGCTGCGCGGCGACTTGCCGCACAGCATGGCCCGCAAGGCCGTGGCCGCGCTCCAGGGCATCGTCCTGGTGGTGGCCGGCGCCGGAATCGTGCCGACGGCGTGGGCGTTCCTCGCCGTCGGCATCGCACTGGCGCTGCTCGTGTGGTCGTTCGGGCGCGATATCGCGTGGCTGTGGCGGACCGCTAAGTCCCCGCGTGCCGCCCCAAGTAGACAACCAGTGCCAGGAACAGGATCAGGAGCTGGCTGACGAGGATGGAGAGCAACACCCTCTGCCACACGCTGCGCTGGATCGTGCGGTGCGGTACATGGACCGCACCGGGCAGCCGCGCCAGCTGGCGGCCGGGGCGGACGGCGGTGGTGCTGCCGCGCCGGGCGCCACAGCGCGGTGACATCCGGTGGCGGGCGGCGAACTCCGGGCAGCCGCGGCCGTGTCCGGGTGCGGTTCTCAGCGAGCCCCGTCGGTGGTGGCGGCCGCGGCAGGGCCGGGTGGTGCCCGGCCCGGTGGCCGACGGTATGCAGGTGCGGGAGCGGACCGCCCGCCAGGGCGGCGGCCCTTTACGCCTCGCTGCGGCCATGCGCGATCACCCCTCGGGGCGGAGCACGTACGTCACGACACCGCCCCCACGCTGTCGGCCGCCGCTGCCTTGCCGACCGTCCGTACGGCGCCGTCCTCGGCCTCCCGTAGTGCGGCGAGCAGCGCATCCCGGCCGGTGAGCACATCGGTCAGCACCCGGCGGGCGGCGCGCAGCAGCTCCGCGACGTCGCCTCCGGCGAGCTCGTAGACGACGGTGGAGCCGCTGCGGGTGGCCGTCACGATGCCCGAGCGGCGCAGCACCGCAAGCTGCTGGGAGAGCGCGGACGGCTCCACCTCGATCGCGGAGAGCAGGCTGCGCACCGGCAGCGGACCCTCCTGGAGCAGTTCCAGCACCCGGATGCGGACCGGGTGTCCCAGCATCCGGAAGAATTCGGCCTTCGCCTGATAGAGCGGAACCCATGCGCCACTCATGCCGGCGCCTCGCTCTGCGGGTCGGCCCCGGGGCCGCCGTCCGGGTCGACGCCGACGTTGCGGGCCACCCGCAGCGCGTCGTCCAGCTCGTCCTCCGCCACGGCCAGGGCATAGGCGTCGTCGGCTGTCCGCGCCGCCGTGACGGCGGCACGCGCCGCTCGCACCCGTTCTCGTACCGACTCGGCGAAACCGCCCACGCATGCCCTCCGCGTCCAGGCCGACCGGCCGTCGCGTCATCTGTTGAATTGCGGAATTCTGCAACTGTAGACGACAGGGGCGGGCCGGCCCTATGGCCGGAGCGGACAAGATTGCATCCGAGGGCGAAACACCGTCTCGAGCCCGGGGCACCGAGGGTTCGGGGCACCGAGGGCTCGGGCAGGGCGCGTGGCCGGCCGCCCTGGGGCCCATCGCGCCGCACATCCACCGCTTGAATCTCCCGCCGGAGGAGGTTTTACGGTTCCGGCAGGCGCGGCGCGTCGGTACGGGCGCGCCGCGGGAACCGTGACCTGAGGAGAGAACATGACCGCGTTCGTCCTGGTGTCCGGCGGCTACACCGGTGGCTGGATCTGGCGGGACGTTGCCGCCCGGCTCGGGGAACTGGGCCATCAGGCACACCCGGTGACGCTGACCGGGATGGGCGACCGTCGCCACCTGGCGGGGCCCGGCACGGACCTCGAGACGCATATCGAGGACGTGGTGCAGCTGTTGGACCACGAGGAGCCGCAGGAGGCCGTGGTCGTCGGCCACTGCTATGGACTGCTCCCCGCGCTGGGGGCCGTCGACCGCCGCCCGGAGCGGATCAGCCGGCTCGTCTATCTGGACGCCGCGATGCTCGGCGACGGTGATGCGGGGGTCGATGTGATGCCCGACCCGGCCGTACGCGACCGGCTGCTGCGGCGGGCCGAAGAACGCGGTGGTGGGCGTTTCCTCCCGCCGCCCCTCGACGACGAGGAGCTGTGGGGCAGTCTCGCGCTGCTCCCGGCGCCCGCCCGGCAGCGCCTGCGGCGGCTCGCCGCGCCCCAGCCGCTGGCCACGCTGACCCAGCCCCTCCAACTCACCGGCAAGGCGGCGCAGGTACCGGCCACCGGCATCTTCTGTACGGCGAACGGGGCAAGCATCGCCGTCGTCGAGGCCCTGGTGGCAACCGGCGACCCCCGCTTCCAGGCGCTCACCGACCCCCGGGTGGGGTTCTTCGACCTGGACACCGGGCACTATCCGATGCTCTCCCACCCGGACGAGCTGGCCGACCTGCTGATCCGCGCCGCGGCGGGCGAGGGCCGCCGGCTCGGGGAACTCGGTGGACACCCCCAGCCACCCTCATCCGCGAGATCACATCCACCGCACCGAACACGCCGACCGCCCTGCTGAGTTACCCGCACATTGTGAACAACGCACCCTGCCGACAGGCGACTTCGACACCCTGAACTACTTGGCCGACACCATGCGCGACAAACAGAATGCGAAGGTGAACGAACCGAAGAATGCCGGAATCAAGGTGGCGTTCGCCGACGCGATCCCGAAATGCGCAGGCACCACAGCCCGTGCACGGTCGAGAGGCAAAACGCTGGCCGGCATCGGCTGCAAGGGCAGCTGACGCGGAAAGGACGAAAAAACCACCGGCCGCCCGCTGACGGCAGCTTTACTCGGCGGACTCCGGTCCGTAACGCAGCAGCCGCCCGCCGAGTAGCACCGCGCAGGCCCCCATGGTCAGCAGCCCGCCGGCGAGGAAGGTGCCCCGGACGTCGGCGAGCGGCAGGACCAGTCCCCCGAGCGCGGCGCCCGCCGCGATACCGGCGTTGTAAGAACCGGAGTTCGCCGCGAGTGCGATATCCGTGCGGCCCGGTGCGCAATGCAGCATCGCGTTCTGGGTGGTCATGAACACCGGCCCGAGTGCACCGCCCATCAGCACCAGGAACACCACCGCCGCCACCGGATCGGTGCCGCCCGCGTACAGGCCGAGCATGCCCACCGCCTGCGTGGCTACGGCAGTGCCCAGCGCGGAATGCGGAAAGCGGTCCAGCAACGCCCCGGTGATACTCACCCCGGCCAGACACGCAGTACCGAAAGCCACGAACAGGGCGCTGACCGTGCTCGGGGGGAATCCGCTCACGTCACCCAGGAACTTCGCGATGTAGGTAAAACCCGCGAACGCCCCAGTAGCGGAGAGCGTCCCGGCCGCCAGCACAATCCCGAACCGGCGGACGTCGGGACGGGTTCCGTAGGCGGCGCGCTCTTCGTCCGGACGCGAGGTCGGCAGCAGAGCGGCGATCGTCACCAGAGAGACGAGCCCCAGAGCCGCCGGCATGGCGACCGGCACCGGCCAGCCGCTCTGCCGGCCCAACCAGGTCCCGGCGGGAACACCGAGCACGAGGGCGAGCGAACCGGCGACGGACAGCGCCCCGACCACACGCCCACGGACCTCGGGCGCGAACAGGCCCACCGCGACCGGACCCATCACGGCCCAGAACAGCGCCTGGGCGAGCGCGGTCAGCAGCCGCGCCACGAGGAGCAGCCAATAGGAGGTCGCCGGCGCCGCAACCAGACTGGACACGACCAGCGCGGCCAGCAGTCCCGTAAGCACATGACGTCGGGGCACGGCCCGCATGACGTGGGCGAGCGGCACAGACGCGACGGCCACCGTCACGCCATAACCGGTGACCAAGAGACCGACCGCCGACACCGACACCCGCAGGCTTTGGGAGATGAGCTCCAGGAGGCCGATCGGCAGGTTCTCCACGGTGTTGAAGGTGAACGCGGCCAGCATCAGAGCCACGAGCACCGCCAACCTGTGCCATCGAGCCGGTTGCGTCGTGACCATACGGTCTCTTCCTGACCTCGCGCGTTGCGCCTGCTCCGTGGCACCGTCCATGGAGGTACCTCACCGGGCTCACCGGTCCCGCCACAACCGAATTCATCTGCTGTGTGTGTGGGGGGAGGCAAAGGGTCAAGCATGGCCTTCGAGATCGCCCCATCACCCCGGGTTCGAAAGCACCCACTGAAGCGGCGCAGCACCGGCGTGGCAGAAATCGTCACAGGGTGGCACCGAGCTCGCCGAGACCGGCAACGGCATGCTGGTCGGCCTGCTGCCCACGACGGCCGAAGTGCTCGTCGCGGCCGGGCGGCTACCCGGTGTTCCACCGCCGCAAGGCACAACAGCAGCACTGACACACCGGTGCCGCCGTGGTTCGTACGTGCACCGGGGGACCGTCATGCGTCTCCGCAGGCGGTGTTGCGCGGACTCGCCTTCGCACAGTTGACGGGTCACCCCAGCGCCCGCCGGTCACGGTCGATTCGGTGGAGTTCACCACACGCGGCCCCGGGTGTGGCCGCGTGGGGTCAGCCGCCGAGGAGCAGCCTCTCCAGCGCCGCCCGAGCCTGCGCGTCGGACTCGGCGCGGGCGGCGACCGCCTCGGCCAGCTCCCTCACCCACTCATCCAGGGCCACCGGGCGCCGGGAAAGGACCACACCCCGCACCTCCTTGCAGACCTCGCCGCTCGGGCGGCCGCCGGAGAAGGTGAGCACCAGCCGTTGCTCGCCGAGTGAGACGTCCAGCCGGGCCACCCGGCCCTCCCGGCCGGCCAGCCGGTCGGCCATGCCGCGCTTGCGCTCGATTGCCACCGAGCCCGGCGGCAGCGCGTTTGCCAGCGTCCCGGTGAGTACCTGGGCATACACCTCGAGGTCGGCGGCGTCCCGGCGCAGTGCAGCAGTGAGCAGTTCGACGGAGGTGGGCCCGCCTCCGGACTCGGACGGCACGGGGTCGTGGGAGGACATCAGCGCTGCGGCCTTTCGTTTCGGTCTGGGGGCAACAGGGTGGCGTGCTCAGCCGTCCAGGCTCAACACCATCGTCGGACGCTCGATGACGTGGTCGTCGCGCAGCGGCCGCACGGCCGTGCCGATGGCGAAGAACTCCGTGGTGTGCCCGCCCCAGCGGTGGTTGTGCGAGTTGAGCTGGACGCCCACGATGCCCTCTGCGTGCAGCTCCTCCCCCTCCCGCTGCATCCGCTCCATCGCCAGCTCCCGCGCGTCGTACAGGGCCTGCGTGAACGGTTCGATCTCCACGTTCTTGCCGATGTTGGAGAACATCGAGCCGATCTTCTGGTGGGCGATGTGGTAGACGCAGGTGCCCATCACCATGCCCAGCGGGGCGTACCCGGCGCGGATCAGGGTCCAGAAGTCCTGCCCGCTCAGGTCTGAGGTGAACGGCTGTCCCTTGGCGTTGCGCCAGCTGCCGTTGCCGCCGGGCGCGGGCGCGTCGGCCTTGACCGCGGTGCCGATGGCGATGAACTCGGCGATGTCGTTGCCGAACTCCCGCGCCTCGACCGAGAGCCGCACGCCGACGATGCCGTCGGCGCCGAGTTGCATGGCTTCGGCCTGCATCCGCGTCATGGCCAGCTCCCGGGCGTGGTACATGGCCTGGCTCAACGTGGTGAGCTCCTGGTTCTTCCCCCAGCGGCCCAGCTGGATGCCCACGTGGTAGATCGAACTGCCCAGCACAAGACCGATCGGGCGGAACCCCGCCTCGCGCACGAGCAGGAACTCGTTGACCGTCAGGTCGCTGGTGAAGATCGATCCCGGCTTGCCCGGCTGGAGTTCGGCCAGCCGCCGCATCGCATCGGCGGGTACGCCCTGGGCAGTCGGGTCGGTGGCGGTCATGAGCGGTTCCCCTCGTGAAGTGCCTGGTGATGATGGGCGGGCGTGATGGGCTGTGTTCGGCGGTACGTCACACACGCCCACGGCGCCGGTTCGGATCCAGCGGCATCACTGTCAGCGTGCGCGGCGGCTCCTGGCGCACCGTGAACGCGGCCACCGCGGTGCCGACCAAGGTGGCCTCGGCGACATGGTCTTCCTGGTCGGAGTCATTGCTGCGGCTGCGTGCCCTGACACAACCCTCCCGCCATATCCGCAGTCGGCTGTCGCCCAGCACCACGCCGTCCGCCCCGGTGTGCCACGCCTGCTCGCTGATCCGTTCGCGTGCGTCATGACGGGTCACCGCGACCAGATTGCTCCAGCCGGTGACCTCCTGATTGCCGGCCCCGAACCAGTTCTGCCGACGTGTCGTCCAGTCGTCGTGGCGTGTGCCTATGGCGAGCCCCACCAGGAGCTCGACCGGCACCCAGCCCGCGGCGATCAGCTTGGCGAAGCCCTGGCCGTCCAGATGCGTGGTGAAAGGACGCCTCGGCCGCACGTCCCCCTGTGCCCGTAGGGCGGTGCCTATCACCTGGAACTCGAAGCAGTTGGGAGAGGAGGGGAACGGCGCCATGGTGAGGTTGGCGGCCACCACGCCGTCGCCGCCCAGTGCTGTGCACTCCGCCGTCATCCGCGCGAGCGCCGCATGCCGTGCTGCGAGCAGCACATCGACCAGCCTCTTGGAGGCGGCACCCTGTCCGGAGGCGGCGACCGGCGCGGGCGCCGAGCCCCGCGTGGACCAACCGGCGTTCGGATAGCCGCAGTCGTAGTAGCGCCAGTAGGTCCCGCTGCCCGCCACGTGGTACACGGCCGAGCCCAGAACCTGCCCGACCGGCTCGAAGCCCACAGACCTGATCGCGGCGAACTCGCCCGTCGACAGCGCCGAGGACCACGTTCCCCTCCGCCGCGCCTCAGCCGTACGCGCCGCCGCCACCGGTGGCAGCTCCCCTGAAGTCCACTCCCCGCTCATGGACACCCACTCCGTTCCCCCGGACCGAGCCCTTGGAGAGCGAGTCTAGGGTGCGGGTCTGACAACACCCGGCGGGGGGAGGGACATTTCAGCTCGCGGGCGTTGGCCAGGTCGGCTTGGAGCAAGGTCCTTGTGTGGTGAGTTCGAGGAGTCGCTGGTAGCGGTCGTACGGCGCAATTCCCTGGCCGAAGCCGTACTTCTCTGCCGCCTCGTCAACCAATGCGCAGCGATACCGCATTCCAGGCCGAGGCCGGAATCTTCAGCACGGCTTGATGGATGGCATCGGTGGTGGTCATCCCGACCCGAACGTCTTCTTCCAGGCCTTGGCCACGCCCCGCTTCTCGCAGTACGCGAGGACCGGCACTCCGTCGATGTCCACAGTCACCTCGCCCCCGCATCCGGGACCGCCCTGCCGACCAACTGCCACACCCGCTCGCGGACTTCGGCCCGCGCCCGACGGACCGCCGCGAGCCGGCTTGGACTTGGCGAACTCGGTTGCCGGACAGGGGCCTGCCAACCGCGACAACCAGACGGCTGTCGGCATCGATGACCGCCTGATGATTCGTGATCTCTTGTCTCCGGGGCGGATACGTCCTCATAGCGGCGCTTCGCGGGTGCGGCGCGAATCCCGCGGTGACGCGGGCGGGACAAGGGGCGCCTCGGAGCGACTCGACCACGCCATGCAGGCCATGCACGCCATCACCACAATGCCCGGATCAGCAACCCGCCGAACAGAAACAGCACGCTCGCCACCCCTGACAGCGCTGTCGCGACCAAGCCGCACGCGACCACTCCGACCAACGGCGGAAGAAGCGTTCCCCAGGGCTGCGGGTACGACCGGAGCGGGACGCCCTTCTCCACCACGACCTGCTTCGGCAGGAGACACAGCACCAGCAGCGCGCACGCGGCGCCGGTCACAACGAGGAAGCAGGCCGCCAGATCCATGGCGGCGTTCACCGGTCCGGGCTGGACGTAGCTGCCGTCCGGTTTGGCCTGCAGCCTGGCCGGTCGGTTGATGTCGACCCGCGCGTCGGTGATGTGTGCCACGGGATCGTTGCGCCGGCCGTCCGCCGACACGAACGTGCCTGTACATACCCGCGTGCTGGCTCGACCGGAACCGTTGGTGTGGCAATGCGCAGCGGTGAACGTGCCGGGCGTCCCGGACAGCCCCGCCGTGTAGCTGAAGGCGCTCACGGACATGCTCAGCAGCCATCCCGCAAGCGCGATGACGCCGGCCGCGCAGAGCACCCCGACCGCGGTGAGGGCCCGGTTCGGTGGGAGTTGTGCATTCCTCTCGGCGCTCGCGTCAGGCTGGGGCGGCCCGCCTTCCCGTGCCACTCCATCTTGGCGGCCCATGCCGTTCCCCCTGTGTCTACGCCGGCCCGTTCCTGCGCCGGAGCGCCCGCGGCCAACAATGGCACGGCGCTCATCCCGACGAACCGCGGGTGTCGCGGGCCGGCACCTCGACGGCGTACGAGCTGCTGAACCGCAGGGAGGTGGCCGGCATCCGGTCCGGCGACATCCCGGCACATGCAACGGGTGCGGGGCTGATCCGCACCCAGCCTGGTGAATCCAGGCCGTCATGGCGGACGTTCGCTTCAGGTCGTGTCCGGCTCGGCTGCCGCAGGGCAGTGGCAGCGGGGTGGGTCATGGGGCGGCGGAGAGGACGATCTTGCCGGTGGTGCGGCCGGTCTCGCCGAGCATGTGGGCGCGGGCGGCTTCTTCGAGAGGGAAGATCTCGTCCGCGATCACGCGCAGGTGGCCGTTCTCGACCAGGGAGGTGATCTCACGCAGTGCGGCATGGTCGGGCTCGACGAGCATGAACACGGCCCGCACTCCCGCCGCTTCGGCCTCCTGGGTGGGGAAGGTGTCGTCCAGCGCCAGGATCGAGATCAGCGTGCCGCCCGGCCGCAGTGTTCGCAGCGAGCGGGCCCAGTTGGGGCCGCCGAGGGAGTCCAGGACGACATCGACGTCGCGGACGGTCTCGGCGAAGTCCTGGGTGCGGTAGTCGATCAGTTCGTCGGCACCCAGCGAGCGCAGTAGCTCGTGTTTGGCGGCGCTGGCGGTGCCAATGACGTAGGCGCCCCGGGCCTTGGCGATCTGCACGGCCAGGTGGCCGACGCCTCCGGCGGCCGCGTGGATCAGGACGCGTTGGCCGGGCTGGACTCTCGCGGTGTCCACCAGGGCCTGCCAGGCGGTCAGCGAGGCCAGTGGCAGGGCGCCGGCCTGGATGTGGCTGAGGCCTTTCGGGCGCGGGGCGAAGTGCCGGGCCGGGGCGGTGACGTACTCGGCATAGGCGCCCGCCGGGTGCGGGAAACGCGGCATCCCGAACACCGCGTCGCCGACCTGGAACAGTGTCACTCCGTCACCGACCGCCTCGACCAGCCCGGCAACGTCGAAGCCGAGCGTGAACGGCGGCCTGGCGCCGTTGGCGAATACGCCTCGCTCGCGGGTCTTCCAGTCGGCCGGGTTCACGCCCGCCGCGTGCACCCTGACCAGGATCTCGCCACGGCCCGGGACCGGACGCGGCCTCTCGACGAGCTTGAGGACCTCCGGGGCTCCGGCGGCGTCCTGGGAGATGGCGCGCATGGTTGCGGGGGCAGCGGTGGCCTGGTCCATGATGACGTGCTCTTTTCAGCAGTGTGGTTCTTGAGGTTTGCGCCGGTTCTCTTTGGCGCGTCCTCAGACTGCCTGGGCGGACAGCCCTCCAGTAGTGGCCCGCTGGTCAAGGAATGAAAGGATCGGGTCATGCACCACGTCGGCGTTCTGGCCCTGGATGGCGTCGTCCCCTTCGAGCTCGGCATCCCCGCGCGGATCTTCGGCGCCGCCCGCGACACCATGGGCAGCCGGCTCTACTCCGTGACCACATGCAGCGTGGACGGCCGCCCCGTCCGCGCCGAGGCCGACTACCAGCTCGCCGTCTCCCACGACGCCTCCCTGCTGGCCACGGTGGACACCGTCATCATCCCGCCCTCCCACACGCTGGGCCCCATCCGCGAGGAGGGCCGCCTGCCCGACTCCCTGCGCGAGGCCCTGGCCGCCATCCGCCCCGGCACGCGCATCGTCGCAATCTGCACCGGCACCTACGTGCTGGCCGCCGCGGGACTGCTCGACGGCCGCCCCGCCACCACCCACTGGCGCGAAGCCGACCGCCTGCAGCGCATGTTCACCACCACCCGCATCGACCCCAACGTCCTGTTCATCGACGACGGCGAGATCCTCACCTCCGCCGGCGTAGCCGCCGGCCTCGACCTGTGCCTGCACATCATCCGGCGCGACCACGGCAGCCGCGTCGCCAACGACGTCGCCCGCTCCTGCGTCGTACCGCCCTGGCGCGACGGCGGCCAAGCCCAGTACATCCAACGCCCCGTCCCCGACCTGAGCACCGCCGGCACCGCCCCCACCCAGGCATGGGCCATGGAGCACCTCGCTGAACCCATCACCCTCGCTGACCTGGCCGCCCACGCGGGCGTCAGCGTGCGCACCTTCACCCGCCACTTCCGCAACGAGGTCGGCACCAGTCCCGGCCAGTGGCTCACCCGCCAGCGCGTCGACCTGGCCCGCCACCTGCTGGAGACCACCGACTGGCCCATCGACCTGGTCGCCGACCGCGCCGGATTCGGCACCGGTGTCTCCCTGCGCCAGCACCTCCATGCCACCATCGGGGTCACACCCCACGCGTACCGCCGCACCTTCCGCCCCGCACCCGCCGGCGGTTCCCCGTAAGGGCCGACACCGATCACCCCGCAGAGCAGCAGAGCAAGCGTCCGCCCCAGCTACGCCGGCCCTGTGACGGTAGAGCCACCGTCTCGATACACCGGGCGCCGCGGGCACGGAAGCCGTCCGGACGCTTTGCCCCCGCCTGTCCCCTGCCCCTGCCCCTGCCCCTGCCCCTGCCCCTGCCCCTGCCCCTGCCCCCGGAACGCGTAAAGTGTCTCGCCGAACAAGCTCCGGGTATCCGCTTCTTCACGTTTCCGCCGGTCAGCGCGTGGGCGCCTGGTGGTGGCCACCTCGCGGAGAAAGGCACCGCATGACGTCACTCGTACGCCACATCACCATCGACTGCACCGACGCCTACCGGCTCGCGCAGTTCTGGGCGCAAGTGCTGGACGGCTCCCTCGCCGAGGACGATTTCCCCGGCGATCCGGAGGCCTTGGTGACCGCCGGGGGCACCGGATTGCTGTTCATCGCGGTGCCCGGGAAGAAGACCGTGAAGAACCGGGTGCATCTGGATCTGCAACCGCAGGACCGCAGCCGGGACGAGGAGGTCGAGCGGCTGCTGGCGCTCGGCGCGACCTTGGTGGCCGATCACCGGCGGCCCGACGGCACGGGGTGGGCGACGCTGGCCGACCCGGAGGGCAATGAGTTCTGTGTGGAACGGAGCGCGGCCGAGCGGGCGGGGTGACACCGAGGTGACGGTACGTCAGGAGATCGGATGACGGCGGCACCTGACCCCCTCGATGAGGAGGAGTTGGCGTGGATCGCGGAACGGGCCGATGCGGCCACGCCCGGCCCGTGGTACCCGCGGCTGCTCGATGACGACCGGGCGATGAACCTGGTCGCGGTCGGCACCGTTCCGGACAACGGTGACGGGGAGCGGTGGCCGGCGTTCGACCATGGCGAGATCGTCGCCGCAACGCTCGTCCAGCATCCACGGTATGCCGATGTCGCCGATGAACGCTGGGACGAGAACGCGCAGTTCATCGCGCATGCCCGCGAGGATGTGCCCCGCCTGCTCGCCGAAATCGCGCGGCTGCGGCGCCTGGTCGAGGACCGGGCGGCGCCGCCTACCCCCGAGCTTCCTCCTGGGCCGCCGCTATCCGCTCCTGCGCCTCGGCCAGATCTTCCGGCGTCGGAGCGTCGTCCTGGGTGAGCCTGCGTCGCCAGTAGCCGGTGAAGTCGATCTGCCGCCTGGACAGGCCGCGCTCCTCGATCAGATGGCGCCGTAGCGCACGGACGGCGCCGGCCTCACCGGCCAGCCACGCGAAGGCCGGGCCTGGCGGGAACGCGGCGTCGCGTACGGCGCTCGGCAGGGCGTCGCCGTGCCCGGCGGCGTCGTTGCGGTGCACCCAGTGGACGGTGAGATCGGCGCGCGTCGCGAAGGACTGCTCCTCCGCGGCGTCGGCCACCTCGATGTACGCCACCGCGCGGGCGCCGCCGGGCAGCGATTCCACCAGCGAGCCGATGGCCGGCAGCGCCGTCTCGTCACCGGCCAGCAACAGCCAGTCGGCGGTGTCGAACGGCAACGGCCGGGCGTATTCCGCCGCCGGGCCGTAGCGCGCGAGGGTGTCGCCCACCCGAGCGGCGGCCGCCCAGCGGGTGGCCGGTCCGGCGGCCGCGTCGCCCTCCGGCGCGGCCTGCGCTCCGTGCAGCACGAAGTCGACGGTGATCCGGTGCCGTTCGGCGTCGTAGGACCGCACCGTATAGCTGCGCATCCACGGCCGTTCGTCCTCGGGGATGGCGAGGAACGCTTTGTACCAGCGCATCGCATCGCCGTCCGCGCCCTCATCCGGGAGCCGGGGCACGGTCTGGCCCGGCTTGGGGAAGAGCAGTTTGAGCTGCTGGTCGGGCCAGGTGGGGAAGGTGTCGAGGCCGTCGCCGGCGAAGGTGACGCGGACCATGCGCGGGGTGATCCGCCGGACGTCGGTGACCTGGATGAGCGCGACGGGCACGTCCGTCATCGAATCCTCCATGAGGGGTTGTGTGGGGGGAGCAGGATGTTGCAGAACGCCGGGGCTCATCGGTTCAGGGCCCGCGGGGCCCACAGGGGCCTCTGCGGGCCCAGGGCGGGTCTCGCCTCCCGCGCGCCGCGCAGTGCGATGACGTCGCCTCTGTCGGCGGCAGATCGAACAGACCGCTCAGCGGATGCCTGGAACCCCATCCCGCCCCCTGATATCTTTACGTCGTAAAGAGTTCTTTCGACGAGATTACTTTATGCCGTAAGGAGTTCGCAAGTGGTTCTCTTCGCCGGCCAGGGCGACGCCCGCCGTTCGATGTCCCTGCTGTGGCGCGCCAAGGAATCGGGCGGTACGCGGGCGGCGCGGGGCCCGAAACCGGCGCTGAGCGTGGACGCGATCGTCGACGCCGGGATCGCGGTCGCGGACGCCGAGGGCATGGCCGCGCTGTCCATGCGCGCGGTCGGTGAGCGCCTCGGGCGCACGGCGATGGCGCTGTACACCTACGTCCCCAGCAAGAGCGAGCTGGTGGACCTGATGTACGACCGGGCGCTGGCCGAACTGCCCTCCGACTACGACCTCTCGTCGGGCTGGCGGTCCGCCGTGACGTCCTGGGCCGAGGACACCTGGGAGTTCTACCTGCGCCACCCCTGGGTACTGCAGGTCTCCCAGGCCCGGCCGGTGCTCGGGCCGAACGAATACGGCGCGCTGGAGACGCTGGTGCGGCTGCTGTACGCCACCGAGCTGGACTCCGCGGTGCTGCGGCGCATCGTCGGAGCGCTCTTCCACTTCGTCCGCGGCTCCGCGCAGACCGTCACCGAATCACGGCTGGCCGCGGCGGCGACGGGCGTGTCCGACGAGGAGTGGTGGCAGTCCCGCTCCTCCGTGCTCGGCGAGGTCGTGCCGGACTTCGAGCACCGCTTCCCCCTCCTGGTCCGCCTGGAGACCGAGGGCGCCACACCCCATGCGGACAGCGCGGAGCCGTACATGGAGCGCGAGGCGAAGACCACCTTCGAGGTCGGCCTGACGGTCATCCTGGACGGCGTCGCGGCAGCGATGGACAAGGCCGCCCGGTGACGCCGGCCTGACGCCGTGTCGGAGCCGCGCCACCACGTCGGAGCCCCGCCGCTCATCTCTGCCCACCACTCGGGTTCCGCCAGACGGGCGAGAACGGCGTGTACGAAGCCGCCCCTGACCACGGCAGGCGACGCTCCGTGGACCATTACCGAGGGCTGCTGACGATGTGACCGACGACGGGAGGCACCCGTGCGAGGACGGCCCCTAACCCGCAGATCGCTCCTGGCCGGCGCGGCGTCGCTCGGCGTCCTGGGAGCGGCCACGGCGCCCGCGGCATCCGCCGCCGCGGCCCGCCACTGGGTCGGCGGCTGGGCCGCCGCCCTCACCCCGCCCGCCCGCCGGGGCCAGTCCGTCACCGGATTCGCCCACCGCACCCTCCGCCTGGTGGTGCACCTCTCGGTCGGCGGCAACCGGGTCCGGCTGCGCCTGTCCAACCTGTACGGCACCCGTCCGCTCGATCTGGGCGCGGTGACCGTCGCCCGGCGGGCCAAGGGCGCGGCCACCGAGCGGGGGACCCGGCGCACGGTGACGTTCGGCGGGCGCCGTTCGGCCACCGTCCCCGTGGGCGCGGAAGTCGTCAGCGATCCCGTACGGCTGACCGTCCACGCCGACCGCGACCTGGTGGTGAGCATCCATCTGCCGACCTCCACCGGGCCCACCACCTGGCACGGCGGCGCGAAACAGACCAGCTACATCTCCACAAAGGGCGATCACACCGCCAACGAGAGCGGATCCGCCTTCCACGAGCGGACCTTGTCCTGGTTCTTCCTGGAGGGCGTGGACGTTGCCACGACGGCCGCCGTCCATACGGTGGTGGCCTTCGGCGACTCCCTCACCGAGGGCGGCGCCATCCCCGATGACGTCAATCTGCGCTGGCCGGACGTGCTGGCCCGGCGCCTCGCAGCCCGCGCGCGGCCCGGCCACGGGCTCTCCGTCGTCAACGCGGGCATCGGCGGCAACCGGCTGCTGAGCGACGTCGGGACCGGAGCCGACGGCCGGATCCACCTCGGGGTCAACGGCGAGGCCCGGTTCGCCCGTGATGTGCTGGGCCGGACCGCCGTATCCGATGCGATCGTGCTGCTGGGCACCAACGACCTGGGGGCGGGCACCGGGGTGCACCGGGGCACCCGGGTCTCGTCCGGACAGGTGATCGCGGGGCTGGCCTCGCTCGCCAGTCGGGCTCGGGCCGCCGGAATCGCGCTGCACGGCGGCACCATCACCCCGAATGCCTTCCTGGGCCCGGCGGGGGAACGGATGCGGGCGCGGGTCAACCACTGGATCCGTACCGGGCGGGCCTTCGACGGCGTCGTCGACTTCGACGCGGCGCTGCGCGACCCGGCCGCGCCACGGCGGCTGCGGCGCGCATACAACAGCGGCGACGGGGTACATCCGAACGCGGCCGGCATGCATGCCATGGCACATGCGGTGAACCTGTCGGCGCTGGGCCGCGCGGGAACGTATCTTCTGCCCGTCACCGCCTCAGGCGCTTCTGGCGGCCGTCACGGGCGTGCACCGCAACCAGGACAGCCCTCTCCAGGTTGAGTCCGGATATGGACGCCAAAAAGACCACTGGTCATGTTTTCCAGCGCCTCTCCCTCTCGCCCCCGTACGTCCGCCGGCCCCCCGAGGAGCCGACACCGATCTTCGACCAGCTGCTCAAAGAGTGGCGCGCGGGCGCGCTCCGGCCGGCGGTGTCGTGGCCGGTCGACGATTCGGGGAAGATCAGGCCGGGTTCCGCTGTTGGCAGCGATGATGGCCGTTCCTATCCGCGGAACCGCATTGAGGAGCATGACCGTGAGCCTGTACGACATCCCGCTGCGCACCCTGACCGGTGAGCCCGCGTCCCTGGCCGACTACCGCGGCCGCGCGCTGCTGGTGGTCAATGTGGCATCCAAGTGCGGGCTGACCCCGCAGTACACGGGCCTGGAGCGGCTCCAGGAGCGCTACGCCGGCCGCGGCTTCAGCGTGCTGGGCTTCCCCAGCAACCAGTTCGCGGGCCAGGAGCCGGGCACCGCCGAGGAGATCGCCACCTTCTGCTCGACGACCTATGGCGTCAGCTTCCCGCTGTTCGAGAAGACCGATGTCAACGGCGCGGACCGGCACCCGCTGTACGAGGCGCTGACCGGCACCGAGGACGCCGAGGGCGCGGCCGGCGACGTGCAGTGGAACTTCGAGAAGTTCCTGATCGACCACCGGGGCGAGGTCGTGGGGCGGTTCCGGCCGCGCACCGAGCCGGAGGCCGATGACCTGGTAGCGGCCATCGAGTCGGCCCTGCCCGCCTGATCGCCGGCGGCCCGCCCCGGGCCGGCCGGCGGCTGCGGCCCGGCCCGGTGGCGTGCGCTCGGCCACCGGTCAGACGGCCACGCAGTCGGCCAGACAGGTGGCCCCGACGATCGCTTCGGCCACGATCTCGAACTCACCGCTCGACGAGGACATCCGCAACAGCCGCGCGACACATCCGTCGTCCGTGACCCCGGCCAGCCGCAGCCGGCCGCCCCGGTCCCGCGCCCGGCGCCGGGCGCGGCACAGCAGGCCCAGCCCGGCACAGTCGATGAAGGTCACCGCACTCATGTCGAGGACGAGATCGGGGCACCGCGCGCCGGTCAGCTCATCCAGCCGGCCGGAGATCACCGACGCGGCGAGAATGTCCCACTCGCCGCGGAGTTCGAGCACGATGGTGCTGCCCGCCTCGCGGATGTGGCCGACGAATTCCTGGTAGTTGTGCCCCTCGACCATCAGCCCGACCCACTTTCATACCAGCGAACGGGACAGCGCCACACGCGGGTGGCGGAGGCATACGGGAAATAAGGGGAGCGCCCGGCGCGATCCGAACGGATGCGTCCATATCCGGTCGTCGGCTGTGCCCTGACGTCGCTGCTGTGCGTTGCTGCTGTGCGTTACGTTCTACGGCTTACCCGCCTGTCATAGCGTCAAGTCCTGGTGAGTACCACGTAAAGAGGTTGTCTCAATTACGGCGGGCCGGTTCACCGGGGAGGCCCTCCTGTCGGGCCGCCGTACATGCCGTGCGCGTATCACCGGGGCTGGTGGCCAACAGGACGGTTCCCGGGGCCAGTTGGATGCGGCAATGGCGGCGGTCTTCTCGTCGGCGGTCCGGCCGCGGCGGCTCTCCAGGGCCGCAGCCGTCAGATTCCGTACGCCGCGTGGCTGGAAATAGCCGTCGGGTCGGTCCCGGCACCGGACGTCGGCCATCAGGTGCCGATGACACGCAGCGCGACCCACAGCCCCACCGTCGACAGCACCAGCGTCGCCGGGACCGTCAGCAGGCCGAGGCCCGTGAAGACGGACAGGGTCGGGGTGGTGTCGTGGCCGTGCAGGATGCGCCGCCACAGGAGGGTGGCCAGGGATCCGACATAGGTCAGATTGGGGCCGACGTTCACACCGATCAGTACCGCCAGGACCGGGCCCGCGCCGGACTCGGCCGCGACGGGCAGCAGCGCGAGAACGGCCGGAAGATTGTTGATCAGGTTCGCGAGCAGCGCGGCGAACGCGGTGAGCCCGAGCAGCGCGGGCAGCGACGACCCGTCCGGGAGCAGCTGGGCCACGGCGTCGCCCAGCCCGTTGTCGACAACGGCCTTGACCACGATGCCCAGGGCGAGCACGAAGAGGCAGAACAACGGGTTCGCCGCTGCCACCAGCCGCCGCACGGTGGTCTCGCCGCGGCGCAGCGCACGGACGGCGAGGACCAGGGCACCGGCCGTCGCCGCCCACGCGGGGTTGATCCCGGCGAAGGAGGTCACCACGAACCCGGCGAGGGTGAGGGCCAGGACCACGAGGGCGTGGACCGGCAGCGGCGGATCCTTCCGCTCCGCCCCCTTCTCCCCCGCCGCGTTCTTCTCCCCCGCCGCGTTCTGCTTCTCCCCCGCCGCGTCCTCGTGCTCCCTGGCCGCGTCCTGGCGTGTGCGCCCGGTCCGGCCCACGACCGCGTCGAGGTCATGGGCGAAGAAGCGCCGGAAGACGACGTACTCGACGGCGACCGCGATCGCCCACGGCAGCGCCATCAGTGCCGCGAAACGGGTGAAGGAGAGCCCGGCGGCGCCGAGTGCCAGGAGATTGGTGAGGTTGGAGACCGGGAGCAGCAGCGAGGCGGAGTTGGCCAGGTGGGCGCAGGCGTACAGGTGCGGGCGGGCACGGGCGCGGGCACGGGCCGCGGTGGCCAGGACGACCGGTGTCAGCAGCACCACCGTCGCGTCCAGGCTGAGCACCGCGGTCACCGCCGCGGCCAGCGCGAACACCCCGGCCAGCAGGCGTCGCGGGCGGCCGGTGCACAGCCGGGCCAGCGCGGCGCCCGCCGCCTCGAACACGCCCTCGCGGGCGCAGAGGTACGCCAGTGCCAGCACCGCGGCGAGAAACCCCACAACCGGCAGCAGGCTGTGCACCTGCGACCAGGCATCGGACGGTGACACCGCGCCGGTCAGGACGACGATCGCCGCCGCGGGAACCGCCGCGACCGCCTCGGGAGCGCCGCGGGGCCGCCGTACGGCGAAGCCCAGTACACCCAGCAACAGCAGCAGGGAAAGGGTCTCGGACCAGGCGGTAGTCACCACCGAAAGTTACCGGTCCGCCCGACCCGCCCCGCCTCCGGGCCGCACCCGGCCGGTCAGCGCGCCGTCGCCCTGACGAACGGCCGGTCGCGCGCCGTCAGCCGCGCCACCGGGCCCGCGGCACGCAGCACGGTGTCCAGGACCAGGTCCGGGTCGCTGGTGTAGCGCCCGCTCGCCCAGGCCGCGTTGGCCTCGATGACCGCCCAGTGGCCGTCGAGGCGGCCGACGTCGACGACGATCGCGGAGGGCAGGCCGGCGCCACAGCGCGCGAGGAGTTCGGCGCCGAAGGCGGCGGCGTCCGCGGTGAGCGGGCCGAGGCTGAGCCGCCCGTCCTCGGCGTAGCGGCTGCCGGTGCGGACCTCGCCGTCCAGCAGGTAGAGGCGGTATTCGGCGCTGAAGGACGCGACGTCGGAGATCAGCACGAGGGTGTCGGGGTCGACGGCGTCGGCGCCGGGCAGCCGGGAGCCATCGGCGTAGACCATGGCCCGGATGCCTTTGTCGTTGGGCGATTTGACGAAGACGGGCCGGCGCAGGGCGTACGCGTCGCGGATCGGGACCGCCCGGATCTCGCGACGTACGAGGTCGCGGGGCAGCTCGGCGAGCCAGCGCTGCGGGGCCTCCAGCGGAGCGATGCCGAGCGGGCGCGCCACCGCGTCGGCGAAGGACGGCCCGGCGTGCAGATGTGTGGCGCGCAGCCCGTCAGGGAGGGCGAAGCCGGGCAGCTGGACGGTACGCAGCCCTCGTCGGCGGGCGGTGTCGCGCAGCTCGGTGGCCGAGGCCGTGAGGCGCGGCGGCAGGAGCAGTGTCCTGGCTTCCGGAGCCTGTGCTGTGTTGGGCACCCCTGATTCAGGTGCGTCTCCCCCGCGCCGCATGGCGGTCATCGTATCGGCGGGCCGCGGGGGTGAAGGGGCGGGCCCGTTCGGGCGCGGCCGGCGGTCCGTACGCGTGTCCCGGAGGGTGACCGACGGGGAATCCCTTGACCTCAACATTGGTTTAGGTCCTAGGTTCCTTCATGTCGCCGGTCAGCCACGGCGAGCTTGTGCCGACCCCGACACTCTGGAGGCCCCGATGGACATGGAAGTCACCGCCTGGCATTCGCTGCACAGCACGATGACCGCGCAGCAGGGCAGCAGGCGCTTCTCCCGCGGGACGCTGCGCCGCATCACGGCGTTCGCCCGCCCACACCGGCGTCGCCTGGTGTGGTTCCTGGTGCTGAGCACCGTGACCGCGATGCTCGCGGTGGCCACCCCGCTGCTCGCGGGCCGGGTGGTCGACGCGATCGTGGGCGGTGACGCCTCCCGCGTCGTTCTGCGTCTGTCCGGGCTGATCGCCGTCATCGCGGTCGCCGAGGCGGGCCTGGGCCTGCTGACCCGGTGGCTGTCGGCGAGCATCGGCGAGGGGCTGATCCTGGATCTGCGGACGACCGTGTACGACCACGTCCAGCGGATGCCGATCGCCTTCTTCACCCGCACCCGCACCGGAGCCCTGGTCAGCCGCCTCAACAACGATGTGATCGGCGCCCAGCGGGCCTTCAGCGACACCCTCTCCGGGGTCGTCAGCAATATCGTGACGCTGCTGCTGACCCTCGTGGTGATGCTGAGCCTGTCCTGGCAGATCACCCTGATCGCGCTCGTCCTGCTGCCGGTGTTCGTACTGCCCGCCCGGCGCGTCGGCCGACGGCTCGCGGGGCTGCGACGGGAAGGCGCCGACCACAATGCCGCGATGGGCACGCAGATGACCGAGCGGTTCTCCGCACCGGGCGCCACCCTCGTCAAGCTGATGGGCCGGCCGTCCCGCGAATCCGCCGAATTCGCCGCCCGTGCCCGTCGGGTCCGCGACATCGGGGTCCGCTCGGCGATGGTGCAGACGTACTTCGTCACCGCCCTCACCCTGGTCTCCGCGCTGGCGCTGGCCGTGGTCTACGGGCTCGGCGGCTTCCTCGCACTGCGCGGCCACCTGGAGCCCGGCGCGATCGTCTCGCTCGCCCTGCTGCTCACCCGGCTCTACGCCCCGCTGACCGCCCTGTCCGGCGCGCATATCGAGGTGATGAGCGCGCTGGTCAGCTTCGAGCGGGTCTTCGAGGTGCTGGACCTCAAGCCGCTGATCGCCGAGAAGCCGGACGCCCGTGCGGTGCCCGAGGGCCCGGTGTCGGTGGAGTTCGACTCCGTACGCTTCGCCTACCCGTCCGCCGACAAGGTCTCCCTCGCCTCTCTGGAGGAGGTCGCCACCCTCGACACCCGCGGCGGCGAACAGGTCCTGCACGACATCTCCTTCCGCGCCGAGCCGGGCCAGATGGTCGCCCTGGTCGGCTCCTCGGGCGCCGGGAAGTCGACCATCGCGCAGCTGCTGCCACGGCTGTACGACACCGATGGCGGCGCGGTCCGGCTGGCCGGGGTGGACGTCCGCGACCTGACCGCCGCCTCCCTGCGCGAAGCGCTCGGCATGGTCACCCAGGACGGGCATCTTTTCCACGACTCGATTCGCGAGAACCTGCTGCTGGCCAAGCCGGAGGCGGCCGAGGAGGAGCTGTGGGACGCGCTGCGCCGCGCCCGCCTGGAAGAGCTGATCGCAAGCCTCCCCGACGGCCTGGACACCGTCGTCGGTGAGCGCGGCTACCGCCTCTCCGGCGGCGAACGCCAGCGCCTGACGATCGCCCGGCTGCTGCTCGCCCATCCCCGGGTGGTGATCCTGGACGAGGCCACCGCCCATCTGGACAACACCTCCGAGGCCGCCGTCCAGGAGGCGCTGACCGAGGCCCTGGACGGCCGTACCGCCCTGGTGATCGCCCACCGGCTGTCGACCGTACGGGCCGCCGACCTGATCCTCGTCGTCGAGGGCGGGCGGATCGTGGAGCGCGGCACACACGAGAGCCTGCTGGCGGCCGACGGACGGTATGCCGAGCTCTACCGGACCCAGTTCGCCGCGGAGGCGGACCGGCCGGCTCCCCAGACGGTGACCGGGCCGGATTCCGGCCGGGACGCGGGCGAGGGCTCCGTCGAGGACACGGTGCTGGTGGGGTGAGAGGCGCTCCGCTTGGCCCCCGCTCTCTTGGCGGGGGCCTCCGTATGCCGAAAACTGAGGCAATGACGCAGCGCGCGGAACACTCGACTGTCATGGACCGCCTCGCGATCGACGATCTGATCACCGGCTACGCCATCGCCCTGGACGACGGGGACTGGCTGGGCTACCGGGCCCTGTTCGCCGACGGCAGTCGGGCCGACTACCGGTCCGCGGGCGGGATCGAGGGCAGCGCCGCGGAGATCGCGGCCTGGCTCGCCGACGTATTGCGTCAGTTCGCGATACGGCAGCACCTGATCGTCAACCGCCGGATCACCCTCGCCCTGCGGGACGGCGCCCCGGGTGATACGGCCACCATCCAGGCCGACTACCTCAACCCCATGCGCCTCGCCGACCCCACGGCGGACTCCGGAGACGACGCCACGGCCCCCAATTACACCTGTGCCGGCCGCTATGTCTTCGCCGCCCGCCGCACTCCCGCCGGCTGGCGGCTGACCGAGGTCGTCGTCCACGAGAAATGGCGCGAGGTGGTGCCCACGGGGGAATGATCCCCCCAGCTCCCCAAGGACGGCCCGCCAGGTCATCGCGGACGGGGCCCGATCCGCGCGACGAGAAGGAGACGGTATGCGCAGACCACCCGGCGACCGGGCGCGATGGCTCGGCTCCCCCTGGTGGCGGGGCCTGGCCGCGGCACTGGCCGGGGCGCTGCCGGCGCTCACCTTTCCCGCCCCGTCCTGGTGGTGGCTGTCGTATGCCGTCCTCGTCCCCTGGCTGCTGCTGGTGCGCTCGGCGCCGACGGTACGGCGGGCGGCGGCGGACGGCTGGCTGGGCGGCGCCGGGTTCATGCTGGCCGTCCACCACTGGCTGCTGCCGAGCCTGCACGTCTTCATCCTCGTACTGGCCCTGCTGCTCGGTGCGCTGTGGGCGCCCTGGGGGATCCTGGTGCGCGCGCTGCTCTCGGGCACGCCGAACGCCGGCCGGCTCGCCGCCGCGCTGGTGCTGGTGCCGTCGGGCTGGCTGATGGTCGAACTGGTCCGTTCCTGGCAGTACCTGGGCGGCCCCTGGGGGCTGCTCGGCGCCGGCCAGTGGCAGGTGCCGCCCGCCTTGCGGCTGGCGTCGATCGGCGGGGTGTGGCTGGTGAGCCTGCTGCTGGTGGCCGTGAACACCGCCCTCGTCGAGCTGATCGCCCGCCCCGCGGCCTGGCAGCCGGCCGTCGCCGGGCTGCTGGTGTGCGCCCTGGCGGGCATCGCGGCCTGGTACTGGGCGCCGGTTCCCCGCCCCGCCGGAACCGTACGGATCGCCGTCGTCCAGCCGGGCCTCACCGGCACCCCCACCGCACGCCTGGCCCGCGGCGAAGCGCTCACCCGGTCGCTGGCGGGCCGCGGCGTACGCCTCGTCGTCTGGGGCGAGAGCAGCCTCCACGAGGATCCGGCCGACCACCCGGCGCTCGCCGCCCGGCTCGCCGCGCTGTCCCGGCAGACCGGCGCGGACCTGCTGGTCAACGCCGACGCACGGCGCGCGGGCCGGCCGGGCATCGAGAAGAGCGCGGTGCTGATCGGGCCGCGCGGGCCGACCGGCGACCGCTACGCCAAGATGCGGCTGGTGCCGTTCGGCGAGTACATACCCGCCCGGTCCGTCCTGGGCTGGGCGACCCGGGTGGGCAAGGCCGCGACCACCGACCGGATCCGCGGCACCCACCAGGTGGTGATGCCGGTCGCCGCCGCGGGCGGGCTCCGTATCGGCCCCCTGGTGTGCTTCGAGACGGCCTTCCCCGACATGAGCCGCCATCTGGCACGCGACGGCGCGCAGGTGCTGGTCGCCCAGTCCTCCACCTCGACCTTCCAGGACAGCTGGGCACCGGCCCAGCACGCCTCACTGGCCGCGCTGCGCGCCGCGGAGAACTGGCGCCCGATGGTCCACGCCACGCTCACCGGGATCAGTGCGGTGTACGGCCCCCGGGGCGAGCCGATCGGCGAGCGGCTGGGCACCGACCGCAGCGCGGCGGCCGTCTACGATCTGCCGCTGGTCCAAGGAACCAGCCCGTACACCCGGTTCGGCGACTGGGCACTCTACGGGGCGATGGGCGCGCTGGTGCTCTCCGGCGCGTACGCGGCACTGCGGACGCTCAGGCGGCGCCCTGCGCGAGAGCCTCGGTGACCACCCGCTCGCACAGCTCATGCGTACGCAGCGCATCCCGCGCCGACGGCCGCCGGCCGGCCCGTACGTCGTCCAGGAACGCCAGCACGATCTGCTCGATGCCGCGCTGCCGGGCGACCGGCACCCAGTCCCCGCGCCGCCGCACACTCGGCTGCCCCTTGTGGTCGATGACCTCGGCGAGGTTCACGACCTGCCGCCTGGTGTCCTGACCGGAGACGTCCAGGATCTCCTCGGCGGAGCCGCTGAGCCGGTTCATGGTGCCGATGGCGGTGAAGCCGTCGCCGGACAGCTGCAGCACGACATGCTGCATCAGCCCCTCCCGGATCCTGGCGCGCACATCGATGTGGTCGATCTCGCCGGGGACGAGGAACCGCAGGGTGTCGACGACATGGATGAAGTCGTCCAGCACCAGGGTGCGCGGGTCCTCGGGCAGACCGATGCGGTTCTTCTGCATCAGGATCAGCTCACGGGCATGCTCGCGGCACTGGGCGTATCCCGGTGCGAAGCGGCGGTTGAAGCCGACGGTCAGCCCGACTCCACGGTCCTCGGCGAGCCGCACGATGCGCTCGGATTCGGCGAGTTCGTAGGCGATCGGCTTGTCGACATAGGTCGGTACGCCGGCCTCGATGAGCCGGCTGACGATCTCGGGGTGTACGGCGGTCGGCGCATGCACAAAGGCCGCGTCCAGGCCCGCGGAGAGCAGCGAATCCAGGTCCGTGTGCAGCTGCCGGCCGGTCAGCCGGCAGAGGTCACCGACCCGTTGGAGGGTGGCCGGAGTGCGGGTCTGCAGATGCAGCTCGACGCCGGGCTGCGCGCCCAGCACGGGGAGATACGCCTTCTGGGCGATGTCTCCGAGTCCGATGCAGCCGACCTTCACTCGTTCTCCTTGGATAATGCCGCGGATCCTGCCGCGCTCCTTGGATCGTGCCGCGCGGAGTGCCGCGGTCCATGTGACCCGCGTCCCGGAAGCTTACGTGGCGGCCGGGGGACGCCAGTCCGCGATGCCGTCCAGGCCGCGCAGCACGAGGTCCGGGGCGAGATGGGCGGTGGTGGCCATCAGGGCGGCGCGCAGCGCGCAGGCCGGCCGGGACCGCCAGGTGGTGAGGCGCCCGATCCGCTCCGCCCGGCGCACCACCTCCATGGTGCGCGGCAGCCGCTGCCGGGTGTACGCGGCGAGCGCGGCGCCGAGATCACCGTCCGGTGCGGCCTCATGGGCGAGCACGACGGCGTCCTCGATGGCCTGGCAGCCGCCCTGGCCGAGGTTGGGCGTCATGGGGTGGACGGCGTCGCCGAGCAGCGCGACCCGTCCCCGGTGGAAGGCGGGCGGTGGAGCGGCCGCGCTGCGGACGTCGTTGCGGAGGACTGCGGCCGGGTCGGCGGCGGCAAGGAGGGCGGGGACGGGGTGGTGCCAGTCGCCGAAGCGGCGCAGCAGTTCCGCCCGTTCGTCGCCGTCGGCGGCCCGTCCCCCGGGCGGCAGGGCCGCGGTGGCGTACGCGTACACGCGCCCGTCGTGCAGCGGAATCGAGCCCCAGATGCTTCCGGCGCCCCATGTCTCGTGCGCCGTGTACGGGGTGGCGGGGGCGGGGACCACGAAGCGCCAGGCGGTGAAGCCGGCGTAGCGGGGTTCGGGGTGGCCGGGGAAGAGGGTGCGGCGGACCGCGGAGTGGATGCCGTCGGCGGCCACGACAAGGTCCGCGGTCAGCTCCCTGCCGCCACCCGCCTCGCTCGGGTCATCCGTCTCGCTCGGGTCATCCGCAACCGCTCCGTCGTCGATGCGCACCCGCGCCGGGCGGCCGCCTGGTGCCGCATCGCCTGCGTCGACGAGTGCGGCCGCGGCACCGGTGCGTACGGCGCCCGCGGGCAGCCGGGCTGCGAGGAGTGCGACGAGCTCGGCGCGGTGGGCGACGAGCACCGGGCCGCCGAAGCGGCGGATGGCCGCGGCATTGTCCGTATGGGCCAGTCGGCGGCCACCGGGGAGGCGGAGCAGGCCGGCGGTCTGCGGGGCTGCCATGGCGCGGACCGCGTCACCCGCGTCGAGGGAGTCCAGGGCGCGCTGGGCATTGGGGGCCAGGCCGATGCCCGCACCCACCGGCTCCAGGGCGGCGGCGCGCTCGAGGACGGTGACCGCCCAGCCACGGCGGTCCAGCGCCACCGCGGCGGTGAGCCCGCCGATGCCTCCCCCGATCACGATGGCGGTACGCCGAGCCATGATCTCTCCCCCTGTCCGCCGCACGACACTCAACTACACCTGTAGTTTCACGCTACTACACCTGTAGTCATCGCGATAGGCTCACCTGCCATGACCGCCCGCAGCGCCCCGCGCAACGAAGTGATCGCCGACGCCGCCCTGACCCTGCTGGCCGAGCGCGGAATGCGCGGGCTGACCCACCGGGCCGTGGACGAGGCGGCCGGACTGCCGCAGGGCTCCACCTCGAATCTCGCGCGCACCCGCGCGGCACTGCTGGAGGCGGCGCTACGACGGCTGGCCGAGCGCGAGGCGGCGGTCCTCACCCCGCGCGACATGCCGCACGCCACGGGCGACGCCCCGGCGGCAGCCGTCGCCGACGCGCTCTCCCTGGCCCTGCACCGCTATCTCACCCGCCACCGGCAGCTGGTCGTCGCCCGCTGCGAACTGGCCCTGGAGGCCAGTCGCCGGCCCGAGCTGCGGGCCCTCTACGACCGCGCCGGGCGGGCCTTCCGGGAGCCGATGACCGCGATGCTGACGGCGGCCGGCTCCACCGACCCAGAGCGGCATACGCTCAGCATGATCGCCTGGTGCGACGGTGTGCTGTTCTCCTGCACAGCGGGGCAGTTCCACTCCGCCGTACCCGGCCGCGCCGCCCTGCGCGCCTCCTGCACGGAACTGCTGGACGGGATGCTGCGGGAATGAACGGGGTGCTGCGGGAATGAGGGGGGCAGCGGCTACCGCCCCATGGGCGCCCCTCCCCCGCTCCCCTCCAGCCGCACCGCCAGCCGGTCGATGGCCTCTCGCAGGCCCTGGCGGTACTCGCCGTCGGCCAGGCCGCTGGTCGAGGCGCGGGCCCGCAGGAGCTGGGCGCGGGCGTCGGCCGGGCGGTCGAGGGCGACGTAGTCGGCGGCGAGGTTGAGGTGGAGCGAGGGGAAGAAGGCCCGCAGGGCGGCGAAGGGCTGGCGGGGGTCGGTGCCGTCGGCGAAGCCGGACTCCCCGAAGCCGGACTCCCCGAAGGCCGGGGCCGGGGCGGGGGCCCCTGGCCGTTCGGTGACAAAGCTCTCGGCCGCATCCAGGGCCCGCAGGTCCCAGTCGAGTTCGTCCCTCGGGTCGTCCTGGGTGTCCGCCATGTAGTGGGCGAGGGCACAGCGGTGAAAGGCGTCCCCCGTCGGCCCGATTTCGTGCCACAGCTCGGAGAGGCGGTTGCGCGCCTCTTCCCGGTCACCGGCGCGATGCAACATGATCGCCTGGCCGATCCGGGTGAGCACGCCGTCCAGCGGCGCCTCCGCCCGTTGCTCCTCCGCCACCGCACACACCCCGCGCTCGCTCGCCGGCCTGGCCCCTTCCCCCGACGCTAACCGCCGGGGGAAACCTCCGCGCGGCGTGGGCGGCGCGCCCGAGCGGGGGGCTCAGCCCTGCTTCAGGTCGGGGATGCGCCAGTCGATCGGGGCGTGGCCCTGGGCGGCGATCGCCTCGTTGATCTGGGTGAAGGGGCGGGAGCCGAAGAACTTCTTCGCCGACAGCGGGGAGGGGTGCGCGCCCTGCACGACGGCATGCCGCTCCTCGTCGATCAGCGGGAGCTTCTTCTTGGCGTAATTGCCCCACAGCACGAACACCGCCGGGTCGGGCCGGGCCGCCACCGCGCGGATCACCGCGTCGGTCACCTTCTCCCACCCCTTGCCCTTGTGGGAATTGGCCTCGCCCTCGCGGACCGTGAGGACGGCGTTCAGCAACAGCACGCCCTGCTCGGCCCATGGCATCAGATAGCCGTTGTCCGGAACCGGGTGGCCCAGCTCCTCCTTCATCTCCTTGTAAATGTTGCGCAGCGACGGCGGCGTCTTGACGCCGGGCTGCACGGAAAAGCACAGGCCGTGGCCCTGGCCCGCGCCGTGGTACGGGTCCTGCCCGAGGACCAGCACCTTGACCTGGTCGTAAGGCGTGGCCTCCAGCGCCGCGAAGACCTCCTCACGGGGCGGGTACACCGGGCCCTTGGCCCGCTCCTCCTCGACGAAGTCGGTGAGCTCCTTGAAATAGGGCTTCTCCAACTCCTCGCCGAGGACCCCGCGCCAGGATTCGGGCAGCATGTCGGTCACCACGTCAACAACCTCCGGTGTGCGTTGCGTTCTCGTCACCAGAACTTACCGGCGACCACTGACAACGCGGTCCGCGGGCGCCGGAACCGGGGCCCGGCGCGGGACCGCGGGCCTCAAGCGGTGTCGAGGCGGGCGCGCCGGCAGGGATCCAGCGCGAGGTCGAGCGCGGCCGGACACTCGTCCAGCTGCCCCACCGTACTCACCCCGAGCACCGCCCGGAAGCCGGCCGGCCCGCGCCCGGCGGCGGTCCGGCGGGCGGGGCTAGCCGCCAGGCATACGGCGCTGATCCGGCGCCCCTGGTTGCCGCCGAGGGTGCGGTAATGCATGCGTGTCTCCGTTGGGGAGTCCGCTGACGCAGGAGGTGCCGGCCCCTGTGGGGACCGGCACCACGGACTCTGCCTCTTGGAGCGCGCACGAACGCAAGGCCCGGCGGCCCTGCGGTCAGACCCCGGCGTTGAGGAACAGCCCGCCGTCGACGACCAACGTCTGCCCGGTGACCCACCCCGCGGCGTCGGACAGCAGGAAGGCCGCGGCCCCGCCGATGTCCTCCGGGACGCCGAGGCGCGCCATCGGGTAGCCGGCCGCCGCCTCCTCTTCGCGGTTCTCGTACAGCGCGGCCGCGAACTTGGTCTTGATCACCGCGGGCGCGATGGAGTTGACCCGTGCCACCGGCGCGAACTCGTGGGCGAGCTGCAGGGTCAGGTTCACCATGGCGGCCTTGCTCATGCCGTACGCACCGATGAAGGGCGAGGGCGCGAGGCCGGCGATCGAGGCGATGTTGACGATCGCGCCGCCGTTGTCCTTCTGCCATGCGTGCCAGGTGCGCTGTGCGAAGCCGAGCGCCGAGACGACATTGGTCTCGAACACCTTGCGCGCAACGCCCAGGTCGAGATCGGCGATCGGGCCGAACACCGGATTCGTACCGGCGTTGTTGACGAGGTAGTCGACGCGGCCGAACGTCTCCATCGCCCGCTCGACGGCGACGGCCTGGTGGGCCTCGTCGTGGGCCTTGCCGGCGACGCCGATCACCCGGTCCGCGCCCAGCTTCTCGGCCGCCTCCTTGAGGGCGTCCTCGTTGCGGCCGGTGATGACGACCCGGTCGCCGCGGGCCACCAGGGCCTGGGCAATGCCGTAGCCGATGCCCCGGCTGGCACCGGTGACCAGCGCCACCTTGCCGCTGAGCTCGGGGAGCGCGCTGTCCTGCTCGGTCATGTCCTGTACTCCTGAAGTCGGTGGGACGGTCAGTTGAGCGGGCCGCCGGCGACGTACATGACCTGGCCGGACACAAACCCGGCCGCCTCGCCCGTGAAGAAGGCGATGGCGTTGGCGATGTCCTCCGGCCTGCCGACGCGCTGCACCGGGATCTGGGTGGCGGCCGCGGCCTGGAAGTCCTCGAAGCCCATGCCGACGCGCTCGGCGGTGGCCGCCGTCATGTCGGTGACGATGAAGCCGGGGGCCACGGCGTTGGCGGTGACGCCGAACTTGCCGAGCTCGATGGCGAGGGTCTTGGTGAAGCCCTGCAGACCGGCCTTGGCGGCGGAGTAGTTGACCTGGCCGCGGTTGCCGAGCGCCGAGCTGGAGGAGAGGTTGACGATCCGGCCGAACTTGGCGTCGACCATGTGCTTCTGACAGGCCTTCGACATCAGGAACGCACCGCGCAGATGCACGTTCATGACGGTGTCCCAGTCGGCAGCGCTCATCTTGAAGAGCAGGTTGTCGCGGAGCACGCCCGCGTTGTTGACCAGGACGGTCGGCGCGCCGAGCTCCTCGGCGACGCGCGCGACGGCCGCCTCGACCTGGGCCTCGTCGGAGACGTCACAGCCCACCGCGATGGCCTTGCCGCCCGCCGCGGTGATCTTCTCGACGGTGTCCTTGCAGGCCGCCTCGTCGAGGTCGAGTACGGCGACGGCGCGGCCCTCGGCGGCCAGGCGTACGGCGGTGGCCGCGCCGATGCCGCGGGCCGCGCCCGTCACGATGGCGACGCGCTGCTCGGTGGTGGACATGCGGGTTCTCCTCACCCTCGAAACCTCGAAAGCGGCTCGCCGCACCGGTCGGGCAGGTGAGCAACCGCTTAGTAGGGCTGACGCTAGAAGCCCGGCCACCTGCTGTCAACGCCCCGCAGCCGCGCCGTAACCCACCTCACCCGATGCACCCGCTGACGTAAGGGCGCCGGGCCCGTCCGAAGACGGGCCCGGCGCCCTTACGCGGTGTTCCTGCGGCTCAGCGCACCAGCAGCTCCAGCAGCCGCTTCACCTCGGCGGCGGGGTCGGTCGTCAGGCCGGTGTGGACGGGCCCTGGCTGGACGATGGTGCTGCGCGGCGCGATCAGCCATCGGAAGCGGCGCCCCGCGTCGTCCCCGGCCGCCTGTCCGGCCCGCTCGCCGCCATGACAGATACCCTCGACGGCGGCGAGCGCGGCCCGTACGCCCTCGATGTCGCACGAGGGGTCCAGGGCCAGCAGCCGGGCCTCGTCCAGAGAGGTACAGGCCTCGACGAAGTGCCGGGCGCGGCAGTACACGATCACCCCGGCGTTGATCATCTCGCCCCGCTCGACCCGCGGCACGACCTTCAGCAGCGCGTACTCGAACACATCGCGCCCGTTGTGCAGACCGCTCATGCCGAATCCTCGCTCCGCTCGGCCTCGCATTCGCGAGGCGCGCGCCTCCTCATGGTTCGCTCGCTACGCTCGCTCACTTCACTACCTTCCGCGCCAGCTTGCCCGCCAGCCATTCCGGTGCCTGCGACGGGCGGTCCTCGGTGCGGTCCCCGAGAGTGATGTGGTCGCTGATCATTTCGGCGCGGGACAGCAGCGTCCTGATGTAGGCGCGGCGCACCTCGTCCGGTGAGTCGAAGCCGGGCTCGTCGGCCAGCCACTCGTCCGGGACCTCGGCGGCGATCTCGGTGAGCAGTTCTTCGGTGATACGGGGCGTGAACTCGGCCGCGGCCGCTGCGACATCCGGGGCGAAGCCGGCCAGCACATGGTCGGAGGCGTTGAACGGCTTGACCGCGGCCTTCTCCGCGCCGGGCCAGTTGTGGTGCCAGATCATCGTGGCGCCGTGGTCGATGAGCCACAGTTCGCCATGCCAGACCAGCATGTTGGGGTTGCGCCAAGACCGGTCGACGTTGTTGATCAGCGCGTCGAACCACACCACGCGGCCCGCCTCGCGCGAGCTCACCTCGAAGGCGAGCGGGTCGAAGCCGAGCGATCCGGGCAGGTAGTCCATCCCGAGGTTCAGTCCGCCGCTGGCCTTGAGGAGCTCCTGCACCTCCTGGTCGGGCTCGCCCATCCCGATCACGGGGTCGAGCTGCATCTGGACCAGCTCCGGCACCCGCAGTCCGAGCCGACGCCCCAGCAGCCCGCAGATGATCTCGGCCACCAGGGTCTTACGGCCCTGACCTGCACCGGTGAACTTCATGATGTATGTACCGAGGTCGTCGGCCTCGACGATCCCCGGGAGCGATCCGCCCTCACGCAAGGGCGTGACGTAGCGCGTCGCTATGACCTCTGTGAGCATTTTCCCAGGCTATCCGACCCAACGGCCTTACAATCCATAATTAAATCCGGACCCGCACAGCCAGTGAATCCGCCGCGAACAGCCCTGGGGAGAATCTGGGGAGTTTCTACCGGCACGGTGAATCCCCCTTCCTCTCGAGCAGTCCGTCAATGGCGGTGCGCCCTTGCTTCCGGCCTCCGGCATGAAGCGAGCACAGTAACCGAGCGTGACAGCCGGCGAGGAGTGCCCGAGCCACCGCGCCACAGTCACCACGGACTCCCCCACCTCCAGCATCATCGAGGCGTAGGCGTAGCGGCCTGCATCGCGGCTCGTCCTCGGCCGTATGGGGCGGGGTGACTTACTGTTCCGGCCGGGCACGGCATCTTGAGCCGCGCCCTCGGAGGGCCTGACTCTCGACCACGGCGGCCGGACGCTCGTCGCCGCGATGGAAGGCCGGCTGACGACCGACGGCATGAACACGCGCTGGTTCCAGACTGGGAGCGTCACGGCCGCCACGACTTCCGGCCGGCTCCACAGTGGGCGTACACCGCGGAGGACGATCGCCGGCCGGGAACGCGGTGGCAGGCCGAAGCTCCTCCTGGTGACGGACGGACAGCGAGAGCCCGGCAGAGATCACGCGGCTGTACGACGTGACGGTGCGCCTCCAGCACTGAGCGCCGGCGCGCTGAATGCAAAGGAGCCCCGGACGCACTGTCCGGGGCTCCTTGCTGTTCGGGTGTCAGGCCAGGAGGAACGCCGCGGCGGTGGCGGCGCCGAGGGACGCGCCGGCCACCGTCTGGGCGACGGTGTGGTACGTCAGTGCCACACGGGACCAGCACACGGCTGCGGTGAGGATGTAGGCGAGCAGCCACCACGGGGAGTGGACGACGGCGAGCATCGCGACGACGGCGGAGGCCACCGCGCTGTCCACGCTGATCTTCCAGACCAGGTTGATGGTCAGGAGTCCGATGGTCACGGCCCACAAGATGGACCGACTGACCACCATCGCCGCTAACCTCAGCAGCGGCGAACCGGACCGCTGAAAGCTGCTGCCCGATGGGGGGAACTTGTCGTCCAAGCGGTGTCCGATGGGTCTCTTGTTAGTGGCCAGTTGAGACTCCCCACTGGCGACCAATTGACGGAGCATCAAGTGGCCGCCACTGCGATCACGCCGTTTAGCCGCGAGCCTGTCCCGTTGGCCTGGCTCCAGTGGCCTTGACAGCGCAGTCCTCGGCCAGTTTGAACAGACAGGCGCAGTGCACCGGCCCATCCCCGGCCTTGGCCTGGGAGCGAGCACGGCCGCTGAGCACCGCCCGTGCCGCCTCCTGCGCATCCACCGGATCCGGTTGCCCCTCCCCTGCCGGAGAAGATGGCCCGCTCCTACGCGTCGTGCCTGCTCCGACGCCGCCTCAGTCCGGTCCGGGTGAGCGAAGAAGCGTTTCCTTGTCGAAACTTTGCCCTCACCTTGCCGTCAGTCGACCGACCGTGCGCGACTCTGGCGAGAGTCGAGATGTGGCGGGGGGATCACATTGGCGATCGAACTGCCTGGCCAGGTGGTGTCGTTCCTTCAGTTCATCGGGGTGAACTGGCCGGACATCAATGAGGACAAGGTCCGCGAGTTCGCGTCCCATGTACGGGATTTCGCGCAGAAGGTGGATGACACCCACAAGGACTCCACTGCCACGATCAAGCAGCTGGAAGACGTGTACCAGGGCGCGTCGTACGAGGCGCTGCTGGCCAAGTGGGGCCAGATGTCCGACGGTCACATGACGGAGCTGGTCAACGCCTGTCACACGGTGGCCGACGCACTGGATATCGCGGCCACCACGATCGTGGCGATGAAGCTGGAGGCGATCGCCGAACTCACCGTTCTGGCCATCACGTTCATCGCCGACCAGGCCGCCGCAGTCGCTACCCTCGGGCTCGCGGAGGCGGCCGAGGCGCTCGTCATCGAGGCAGCCGAAAAGCTCATGGACTACCTGGTGCAGCAGCTGGAGCAGCACATCATCGGCCAGGTCATCGAGGCGGCCATCAACCCCCTGGTGGAGACGGTCGGCAAGGCGGTGAGCGGCCTCGTCTTCCAGGCCGCCGAATCCGCCCTCGGCGTCTCCGCCGGCGGCGGAGGGGGGCGTGCGGGGGAGAGTTTCTCCATCCACCCCGAGGCCGTACACGCTCGCGTGGAACATTTGCACAGCCATGCGCGGACGGTGGCATCGCACGCTGCCGAATTCAGCACGAAGGCCGCGGGGGTCAGCTTCACATGACCAATCCGATCGTCAAGGCGCTGGATGGCGGCGCGAGCAAACTCGTCAAAACCCTGGGCGAGGACGCCGGAAAGGCCGTCAAGAACCTCTACCACGACACCGGAAACCGGCTGAAGCGGGTCGCTGACAATCATCTGGAGAACGACGCCAAGCACGCGGCCGAGCTGGAGAGAATTGCCAAGCGCCCAAGGACCGAAGGGACGCCGGTATACCACCTTGACGACGCCGGAAACATCAGTCGGCTGGAACACAATCCCCACGCCAAGACCCCGGAGGAAAAATACAAGAAGCAGCCGCTGACAGCAGAGGACAATGAGCGGCTGGGGCTCCAGAGTTCGTCGGTCGGGGGTCCAAAGCGAGGCGAGCGGCTCGCTCGCCTCAAGAACGACCAGGAGGGGAAGGTCGACCCGCGGCCCACGGCGTCCTCCACACAGGTACCGCTGGGGAGTTCGGACCTCGCCCAGGCCACCCAGCTCGCCCGCCACGCGGACAAGAGCTACGGCACCAAAAAACCCGGTGCGTTCACGAGCAACAACTACGCCGCAAGCCGGGTTACCGGTGCAAATGGCAAAGGAGACTTCATCCTCGTCGGCCGAAGCCACCGGAGCGACGGAGTGAATGTCGGCGCCCATTCGGAACGGATGATTGGAACCCCGTTCCTGAGACAGGGCGAAGGGGGCCGAATACGCGAGCTCTATACGGAACGGGCGCCCTGTGGCCCGGCGGCGAATTGCTCGGCATGGATGGGCGAGAGACTCCCCCATGTACAGGTCACACACAGCGTCGAATACGGGAATACCCCGGCGTCGAGAGCCGTCGGCAATACGGCGATGGAGAACTATCTCGACGGACTGAGAGCCGGTAGATAGACTTCTCACCAGACCTACCCAGCGACAGGAACGGCGCATGACCACCAGTCCTCTTGACCTCAGCCGCCAAGCGCTTGAGACCGTGTTCACCACGGCCGAGCTCATCACCGTCCCGGAGGGCCGGCTGGACGCCGTAGCGGACCCGGACGCCAGAGAAGTACTGCGCACCCTGGGGCTCCCCGTGGGGAAGAACCCGTGGTTCGGCTTGGACAACAAGCTGGGGGAACGGTTCCGGCGGATCGAAGAGGACTACGACTGGGAACTCGCGGACCGCTATTCCGAGGTCCCGCTGGGCGCCGACACATGGATTTCGCTGGGCGAGATCCCTTATGACGGCATCGTGCTCGACCCGGAAACAGGCAAGGTCCAGTGCCTGCCGCAGGACGGGGAAATCTACCTCTTCAACAGCAAGCTCCGGCATTTCGTCCACTTCCTGTACATCCTCCAGGCCGAGCGCCCCCATTTCGACTTCGAATGGGAGGGCGACGACGAGCTCTTCGATCCCGAGGGCGCTCGTTCCCGCACCGAGGCCGCGATGAGGTCCATCGACCCCGCCGCACTGGAAAATCCGGAATCCCGCTGGTTCGATGTCCTTACATCCATCGTGGATCCCGAATCCGAATACTACTGATGAGCCGTCCGGCAGATACGAGAACGCCGCCCAAGGAGCGCCGCCCCGGTGACTGAAGACGCATCCCTGCGGACCTTCGGGCCGACTGGTCCCGAAGATCCCGTCGGCACGCCGGCGTACCGCCTTGCCGGAATCTCCGTACCGTGGCGGGTCGGCCCCTATTTCGCCACCCTTCAGCAGGACCCGGTACCGCTGGGCGAATACGCCGCCGCGACCGGGCGCCTCGTCGCCCGCGCGGAATACGCGGCCTGGGCGCGGCTGGGCAGCGACCACGGCTTCGAACTGTGCGCCGACGCCGAGGGCACGGTACGGGCGGTGCTGCTGGACTTCGAGGAAGCCGACCGGTTCGTCAATTCCTCCCCCGAAGCCTTCGCCGCCGGCCTGCTGGAGCTACGCGAGGCGTTGCGCGTCATCCTGAGCACCGACCGGCCACAGACCGCCGCTTCGGCCTTCGACGGGTTGGCGGAGCGTCTGAAGGCGAACGATCCGGAGGCGTTCGCGGGGCGGGAGAACTGGTGGCCCTTGGTGCTGGACGACATCCGTGACACTGCGAGCGTCGAGAACTACGCGGCCTTCGAGTACGTCGACGCCGCCGGCGGCAAGCAGATCGTCACCCGGTCCGGCGCCATCGCCCTCCATCCCGAGGAGCGGCTGTGGGACAGCCTGAACGCGGCCGGAGTCGAGCCGGAACAAGTCCTGCGCGTCCACACCGATCTGGAGCCCTGCTTCATGCCCGGCCATTACTGCTCGATGTGGCTGGCACAGGTCTTTCCGCACGCGGAGATGACGCACAGTTTCCCCTACGGCGAGTCCGCCGACTCACGGGCCGCAGGCATCCAGGGCCTGCGCGAGAACGCCGACGGACAGGGCGATCCGAACGAATCGGCGGCCGGACGATGAGCACCGCCCCCGCACCGGCCAGTCCCGATATCGCTACCTGGCCGCCGCTGGAAGGAGTCGCGGCGGCCCACGGACCGGCGCTGCTGAACTGGGCGGCCGACACCTCCCCGGAGCGCCCCAGGGTCTGCCTGGTCCGGGGCACGAAGGGCAGTGGCAAGAGCCAGTTGCTGGCCTGGTTCCTCATGGGCTCGGCCGGCCACCCCCGCACCGTCGTCCACGCGGCCGTCCTCGCGGAGGGGCTGTTCACGGACGCCTTCGCCTGGGAGCTGGGCCGGCAACTCGGCTACGGCCCGCTCTCGCCGGCCCGGCTGCTGGACCGTCTCATGGTCGACCAGCGGCCCCTGCTGCTGCTCGTACCGGACCTCCACCGCTCCGGACGCGGCCCCACCGACCGGCCACCGGCCCATCCGGCAACCCTGGTCGAGGACCTCCTCGTCCCCCTGCTGGAGCTTCCCGGGACCCGTGCCCTCGTCGAGGTCGGGAACAGCGACCTCCTCGACGGCTGGGCGAAAGCCGCATCCGTCGAGACCCTCCACGTCGGCGACACACCATCCGGGCCCCTCGCAGAGCCGCCGAAGGTCGACCTCACCACACAGCTCCCCCGCACCCCCGACGGCCGCCCGCTCTGGGACCAGGCTCCGCAGGCCGTCCGCGAACACGCCCTCGACCAGGCGCTGCTCGCCCCCGACGCCGAGCACGCCGTCCGTGCCCTGCTCACCGACCCCGGGTTCCTGCTCCACGGCTCGTCGGTGTCCATCGCGGCCTGCCTGGCCGATGAGCGCATACCGGCCCCGCCGGGACTGCGGCACACCTGGCGGCTGGCAGCTCCCCACCTGTCGGACACCGAGCACAGCCCCGCCGAGCGCGCCGCCATTCTCCACACCGCCGCGCTGGGCCCGAGCCCCGGCCTCGCCCGCTATCTGCTGCCCCTCGCCGAAGCCCACGTGTTCACGGCCGTCTGGGCCCGGCCGGACTCGGCCATGACCGCGCTGGCACAAGTACCGTCCGAACAGGGGGAGTTGTGTGCCGCCGACCCGCTCGGCGACGTCACCCTGCTCGACGCGGCCACCGGCCGGAGCGCCGCACCCGCCCCCTCTCCCCCGCCGAGCTCGGCCCGCCCGCAGGGCATCGCCGTGCACCAGGACGGGTCCCTGCTCCTGCTCACCGACACCGGCACCCTGCACCCCACCGGGGACGATCCCACCGGCGTCCTCGACCACATCGCCACCCACCACGGACAGGCCGCTCTCAAGAACCCGGACGTCACGCCCTCAGCCATCGGCCATTGCCTGCGCAGCGGTATCACGGTCATCGGCGACGAGCAGGGAAGCGTCCACGTCTGGGATCCGGCGGCCCACTATGCCGGCCCGCGCACCCGTTCCCTGCACGCGGCCCCCGTCACCGCCGTGGCCTGCCTGGCCTTCCCCGACGACGGGCACACCCTGGTGATGAGCGCGGCCATGGACGGCACGGTCCGACTCTGGGAGACCTCCGCCGATCCCATGCCGGTCCCGGTCGAACAGCGCCCGGCTCTCGTCACCGCTATGACCGCCGCCCCCACCCCCCACGGCCCCGTCCTCGCAGTCGCCTGGAACGACGGGACGCTCCATCTGTGGCACATCCTCACCAGCCGCATGCGCCCGATCCCTCTTCTCGTTCCGTGCCGTGCGCTCGCCCTCTCCCCCGGCTCCCGCCTCACGGTCGCCGGGCCCGACGGCGCCTACGCTCTCAGCCTCGACACTGCCCGCCTCTGGGACTGACCGGCCCCAAAAGACGACATCTGATGGTCAGCCGAGGTTGGTGAAGGGGAGCAGGCCACGCTCGGCGAAGACCTCCTTGGCCGCGGGGTGGCGTTGATCGACCGTGACATGCCGCCCTCGACGGCTGAGCGCAGCCGTGCCTCGGCGATCTCGGTGGCGGTCAGGCCGATGCTCGCCAGCCGATCACCTGGTCCTTTTCAAAACCCCGGTGCCGCAGATCAGGCCGGCAGGCTTTGGGCAAGCCTTCGCTCCTGCGCTCCCGCCGCACGCATCGTTACGCTCGCCAGATACTGACGGCATGTCATTCGGGCCGGTTCCCGTCGCACACTCCCACTCGCTGGGTCAGCAGGTAGCGGGACAGGGCCGCCCCGAAGGACCCGGCCCTCTCCACTCCGCCCCTCCGAGCCACGCCCAACCCCCGGGCAGAGTAGAGCAGTTCGCGGTATCCGGCCGCGGTGGCCGAGAACTCCTGGGTGCTGATCCTTGCCCCCAGCAAGGAGAGCAAGGCGGCGCCATGCGCGTCCCGGTGCGTGTCCACTCCAAGAACCACCTCCCCCATGGGCCTGCGACGGCGGGCACGCGGAGCGGGGGACGTACGGGCCATGCTCGTTCACCTCCCGACCGATGGCACATCGCGTTGCCGGCACCGACACCGACACCGCACCATCCCCGGCCGGCGGTCGGCGCAGTGTGAGCAAGACACCCAGGTCAGCGCGCTCTCAGCTCTCATGAATCAGGCCCCCGGCCCGGGACAGCACTCACCCATGGCCCCAGCACAGCAGCCGCGTCGCGGGGCGCACGAAAGTGAATGGTCAACCCGCACCGCGCCCCCCGACATCGTTGTCGAAAGCGCGGTCTGCACGGATCGCGGCTCTACGGGATGCGGCAAGCCCCGAGGGAACACCGCGCACTGGGGCGTGCGGTCGCCTTACGGCGTGTAGACGGCGGCACTGCCGTACAGCTCCCTGGTGAACGCGGAGACATCGGCGCTGCGGTCGGCGCCGTCGAGGTTGTACGTCAGATAGACGCCGTACCCCTCGCTGACGGTGCGGCGGGCGAGGTCGGCGACCGTGCTCTGCGAGGTCCCGCCGATCTCGACGGCCGCCGGCGACAGCTTCGACTTGGGCAGTGCGATGCCGGGGACCTGCCAGGTCCCGTAGTACGGGTTCCAGGCGTAGTCGAACGTGGACGAGACGTCGACGCCGCCGTAGGAGAGACGCGACGCGGCCGGGCCGATGTTGTAGAGGCTGATGATCTTGTCCGGCATGTTCGCGCGCAGCGCCGTCACCAGGTACACGAACGAGCTGTCGTTGGGCTGGCCGGTGCCGTTGTTGCCGTACTCGGCGTACTCGTCGTCGAAGTCGATGCCGTCGAGGCCGTACTTGGCCACGGTGTCCGACAGCTCTTTCGCGAACGCCGAAGCCGCTTGCTGTGACGGGAAGTTGGCGAAGCCCGCGCCCTGATGGTTGCCGAGCACCGAGAGGACGACCTTGATGCCCTTCTGCTGCAAAGGCCGTATCTCCGTGGCGGCGTTGTCGAGGACGCGCTGCACGTTCTCGTTGAAGGATAGACGCGCCGCCTTCGTGCCCGTGTCGTAGTTGATGTTCGCCGCGAAGATCACGGCGACGTCGAAGACGTTGCCGCCGCCGTTGGCGAGGGTGTACTTGCCGACGTTCAGCATGCTGTTGTTGTTCACCTCGACGTACGCCACCGAGGTCGGCCCCTGTTTCGCGGGTGCGGGGGCCGCTGCGGCGCCGGTCGTGACGGTCGCGCCGAAGGCAAGGGCGGCGACGGCCGAGAGCGCGAGCGCGGCCGTCCGCACTCTGCTCCGTACCAGAGTGAACATCATTGATCGGTCTCCCATCGCATAGGTCGGCGCCCGACCTGTTCGAAAGCGCCGAGTGAGCCCTCCGAGTTTTCCGCTCCCGTGACCGAATCCCGAGAGTCACGCCCGAACTCTTCACAGCCCCCACGCACGTCGCGCGACAACCAAGCTTCTGAGCAAGGGAGTTGGTGCGTCCAGCTCACGGTCGACATGCACCTCCGCCCTGGCCGACCACCGACGATGGCGACGCGAGGAACGCACACGCGCCAGTGAACAACGCGCCACCATGTAGCCGAGTACCTTCCGCGAGGGAAGGCACCACCCAAGCCTCCCTGAACGCCACCGTACGTCGTGGATTGCCGTGCCTTCCGGTCCGTTTGGGTGCCGGTGCGGGACTGCCGGACACAGCAAGGAGCCACGACGTCACCGGTGCAACCTGTCGCATGCAGAGGCTAAGTGGTCCACCCGAGGGCGAGCACTCCGTTGGGGCCGCTGCTTGCGCCGCCGGCCCGGCCAGTCGGTTGCGAACCGGCGCCCTTGCCGCCCGCGCCGCCGTCCGTGCCGTTCCCCAAGGGGCGTTGGTGCCGTTGGTACCCATGACGCCAACGCGAGGGCTGGTGCTGCAGCTCCTTGCGGAGGAGACCTTGGACGACGACGTCCTCGACGACTGGCTGAAGTGGGCCATGGAGGTCACCGCAGAGCTGCCGCCCAAGTAATCCGGCCCGCCCGACTGTCTGCGGCGCCAAGGACCCTTACTCATCGGTCCTCGGCGCCGTTCTTGTCGTGCCGGGTGAGGGCGCGGGCGGCGCGCAGCGGGCGCTGGCCCAACTGCTCCAGGTAGGGAGCGAGTTCGGGGGTGGAGTACTCGCCGAAGCAGCGGATGTGCTCGGTCAAGTACGGCGAGATGTGGGCCAGGTCCTCGGGATCGATGACGTGGCCCTCCTCCTGGAGTCGCCGGACGATCTCGGCGATGTCCACGGCGTCGTGGAAGATAGCCGTGTTCGTGAGCAGAGCGTTGAACTTCACGGTCTTCTCCTGCTCGACGGAGTCGTTGTCGGCGATGACGCCCCTGTTGCCGAAACCGATCCACTGGGAGCAGCCGTTGAACGCCTCGACCTTGTTCGTGGCGGCGGCCACCCGTCGGCGCAGCGGAGCGTCGGAGAGGTAGCGCTGCCGCTGGACGGTGCGGATGACGCGACCGGCCTCACGAAAGACGGTGTATGTGGCGTTCTTGCGCGAGCCCGCGCGCAGCCACCGCAGCAGCAGGGTGGAGGAGATGGCGACCTCGCGTACCGAAATCGGCACCCTCGTCAGGTGCCGGAACTGGGATTCGGCCAGGTCGAAGTCGATGACGTTGCGGCCCGGCCCCCTGAACAGGGAGTCGATGTGCACGTACTCGGGCTGCTTCGTGGGCCGGTAGAAGGTGCTGGGGCGCACTGCCGCAGCCACAGAGAAGGGCATCGCCGAGCGCAACATCGAGGGCCTGACCCACTGCGCCGTCGCCGAGGAAGCCGGCGTCGCGTATGGCTGTGCGGGCTGCGCGGCCGGGGTCGGTGTGGAGGTGGTGGTTGATGTGTCCGTCGGGGTGCTGGGCCCAGGCGCCGATGATGCGGCCGTCCCACCAGATGGTGGGGCCGATGATGCCGTTGCGGTCGAAGAGGGCCTTGGTGTGTTCGGGGTCGAGGTACCAGTCGCGGTGGCGCCGACCCATCGGGGTGGGGTCGAGGCCGGGCAGCAGTGCTGCACTGGATTCGCTGGTGGCAGCGGGTTCGAGGTCCTCGGGCAGGAGGTAGCCGGTGCCTTCGTCGAGTTCGATGGCCTGGGCTCCGGTGGCGGCGAGGGCCTTGCGGGTGTCGGTCAGGTTCCAGCCGGTCCATCACTTCAGGTCGTCAACCGCTGCTGTAGTCGATCCGGGTGCAGCGGCCGATGTCGGCTTCGCGGTGAGGGACTGTCAGCGGGGCGCCCTACGCTCCTGCTGTGAATTTCTTCCATAACCCCAACAGCCATCCCGACCGCAATCCTGACAACATGTCAGAGCGTGTCTATCTCCGGCTGATAGCCGATGACATGCTGCCGCCGGAGATCGTCGACGCCTACGAGTACGTGCGGCCCGTGGCGGAGGGTCTCGTCGAGGCCCTCTCCCTCGACCTGGGCGACGCCGTCAGCATGCTCAGGGACTGTGACGTGGCGCAGTACGGCGGGCTGGAAAAGCTGCGGGCCGCCGGACGGGCCAACCTCCTGAAGGATCCGTTCGAGTACGACACGGCCGAGCTCGATGACGGCACGGTCCTCCACCTCGTCGCCGGCGACTCCCATTACGTGGGGAGCCAGGTGCTGGTGCTCGACGAGGTTATGCGGACCACGCACGGACACCCGCCGCCGCCCGAAGGCGTGCTGGTCGCTGTCCCCGGCCGGCACCACTTCGCCTTCCACCCGATCATGGACCACCATGCGGGCACGGCCGTCAAAGCCCTGGCGTCCTTCGGCCTCGAATCGTACGGAAACGACGCCGACGAAGGGAACGGCCCCATCTCCCCGTACCTGTACTGGTGGCGTGACGGAACCCTGACCTCGCTGACCGCCTTCGACAACAGAGACGGCACGCTCACCATCGAGGTGCCGGGGGAGCTGGAGCCGATCATGGGCCCGTCGGCCTAGCGGCGCGGCCGCCGGGGGTCGGCGCGCCTTCCCCCGGCCTCTTCGGCGTACAGCTCGAACCACAGCGACCCGGACCAGTTTTCTCCCATCGACGGGGACACTGCCGCGCATCGCCGCGCCGGCCACCGCGGAATCTCCCGCGATATCCGCATGTCCTTCGTCGTCGTGGAGCTCGCTCCGCATGTTCCTGCCACGATGGGCCGCGGGTGCGCGGTTGGCGCGGGAGGAGGCCCTGCGCCGGCCACGGCGGCGGGCCGAGTGCGGGGACGAACGGCCTCGGCGCCTGGCGCGGGCGAGGGAAGAGGCTCAGGGCGGCCGGGCGGCCCGCACCACGCCTTTTCTCCGGGAACCGGCGATTATTTCGCACAGTTCACCGCCGGCCCCGGGGAACAAGCTCTCATCCGCCCCCGCCGTACGGCAGAATTCCCGCTCGTGACTATTCGCTTGCTGATCGCCGATGACCAGGAAATGGTCCGCCGCGGAATACGCCGCATCGTGGAGAGCCAGACCGACATGGAAGTGGTCGGCGAGGCGGCAAACGGTGTGGACGCCGTGGAGCTGGGGCGCACGCTCAAACCGGATGTGGCGCTGGTGGACATCCGGATGCCGCGGATGGACGGCCTGGAGGTGACCCGCCGACTGGCCGACCCCGCCACGGCCCACCCCGTCCGGGTCGTCGTCGTGACGACCTTCGACCTCGATGAGTACGTCTACCCCGCGTTGCGCTTCGGCGCCTCGGGGTTCCTCCTCAAGCGCTCCGGGCCGACGTTGCTGGTCGAGGCGGTCCGGGCGGCGATGGCCGGCGACAGCCTGATCAGCCCGTCGATCACCGTCCGGCTGCTCCGGCATGTCACCGGCCCCACGACCGGCCGCCGCCCCCGGCCCCGCGATTCGGGGCTGACCGAGCGGGAGGTGGAGGTCGCCGGGAAGGTCGCCGAGGGCAAGACCAATTCCGATATCGCCCGCGAGTTGTTCATCTCCGCGGGCACGGTGAAGACCCATATCGCCAGCATTCAGCGAAAGCTACAGGTACGTAATCGGGTCGGGATCGCGGTGCGGGCTTGGGAGCTGGGATATGCCACGGGGCAGACCCCGGGCTGAAATCCCGCGGCCGGCCCCGGCGGATCGCCACCCGGCGGAACCCCGATGCCGGACGGCGAAATCCACCGTCCGGCAGATGCCGGAATTCCCGCGTTGTGCTTCCAGCCCCGTGGCCCGGGGAATGTACGTAGCCTCACCCTCATGGATTACGACGTTCCTCCCCGGCAGAAGCGCCGCCGGCGGTGCGGGGTGGCCGCGGTCTTGATGCTCGCCCCCGCCGTCATAGCGCCACCGAGCGCCTGGCTGCCGGCGGTCATGGCCGCGTTGACACTGGCCGTAGCGATTCTCGCCTGGCCGACCGGCCGGATCTCCCTGGCCCAGGCGGCGGGTGGCGTCGCGGTACTCTCCCTCGCTGCGGACGTCGGCTACTTCGGGCAGCCCGGCCTGGTGATTCTCTGGTACCCGTTCGAGACGGTCGCGCTGCTCGTCCTCCTGGAGCGGGTGGTGCGCCATGTGCCCGGCCCCCGGGTGGGCCCGGTCGGCACGCTGACCGGCGCCGCCGCGATCCTGCTGCCTCTGCGCTTCACCCTGCACGCCCCCCACACCGGGCTCAAGGAGTCGGTGTTCGCGGCCTCGCTGGCGTTCATCCCGGCCGCCATCGCCACCGGCGTCGGCCTCTATCTGCGGTCGCTGGACAACCGCCGAACCCAGGCCGTGGCGCTGGCCCGACGCGAACAGCGCCTCGAAGTCGCCCGCGATCTGCATGACTTCGTCGCCCACGAGGTGACCGGCATCGTCCTGGAGGCCCAGGCGGCCCAACTCAGCGATGACTCCGGGCCCGAGGAGCCCCACGCCCTCTTGCAGCGGATCGAGAAGGCTGGGCTACGGGCGCTGGACTCCATGGACCAGACGGTGGCGACGCTGCGCGAGGCAGAGGGCCGCAAGTGGGGCGAGCCGCCGCCCACCCGGCTCCACGGCCTGGCCGATCTGCCCGAACTCGTCGACCGCTTCTCCGCCATGGCCGCCGCCGAGGTCGCGCTGTCCTTGGAGGACGAGGTGGCCGGCACCCTCTCGCGGGAGGCCGAGGACACCGCGTACCGCGTGGTACTGGAATCGCTGACCAATGTCCGCCGGCATGCGTCGCAGGCCGGCCGGGTGCAGGTCTTCGCCGGACGGACCGCCGACCGGGCCGTGGAGATCTCGGTCGCCGACAACACCGGCCCGGGGGCGCCCGCCGGCACCCTCCCCCAAGCTCTCGAGGAGCAGGGGGGACCCCCACGCGGCGGTACGGGCCTGGCGGGTCTCGCCGAACGAGTCAGCGCCCTGGGCGGCGCGCTGGAGGCCGGCCCGTACGAAGAGGGGTGGCGGGTCAGGTGCCTGCTGCCGGCGCCCGCCATCCGCTGATCGGATATCTGCCGATCGGCAGATGTGCCGGCCTCCCGGGCCCGGGATCCTCAGGGAAGTGCACCACCCCGTACTTCTGGAGGAACCGATGTTCTCAGGCACCATCGCGAAGCGGCCCGCCACACTCGTCGTCGCGGCGGCGACCGTCGCCGCCACTCTCGGCCTCACCGGCTGCTCCGTGGACGCCTCGAAGGCGAAGCCCGAGTCGAAGTCCTTCACGTACTCCGGCAATTCCCTGAAGCTGACCACGCACGAGGTCGCCACCAAGGTGGTCGCCGCCGACCGCAGGGACATCAAGGTCACCCGCTGGTTCGACTCGGCCGCGGGCACCGAGCACCTGAAGTGGACGCTCAAGGGCGACACCCTCGACATCGACGCCGGCTGCAGTGGCATCGCCATCTGTGACGCCAAGTTCAAGGTCGAGGTCCCCAAAGGCATCTCGGTGACCAAGGACGGCGAGAAGACCAACCTGACCGGGAAGAGCTGACCCGTGCTCGACCTCGTCAACATCACCAAGATCTACAAGGGCGGCAAACACGCCGTCGACGACCTGACGATGCGTCTGGAGCCCGGCATGCTCGGCCTGCTGGGCCCCAACGGCGCCGGCAAGTCGTCCCTCATGCGGATCGCCTCCACCGTCACCCGGCCCTCCAGCGGCAAGGTCCTCTTCCACGGCGAGGACGCGGTCGCCAGGCCCAATGCGCTGCGCCGGGCGCTGGGTTACCTCCCGCAGGACTTCGGCGTCTACCCGAACCTGACCTCCCGCGAATTCCTACGGTATCTGGCCGCCGCCAAGGGCGTCTCGGCGAAGACCGCCAACGCCCGGATCGATGAGCTCCTGGAGCTCGTCAATCTCACCGAAGCGGTCAAACGCCCCCTGGGCAAGTACTCCGGCGGCATGCTGCGCCGGGTCGGCATCGCCCAGGTGCTGCTCGCCGATCCGCAGGTGATCATCGTGGACGAGCCGACCGCAGGACTGGACCCCGAGGAGCGGGTCAGGTTCCGCAATCTGCTCAGCGATCTGGCGGCCGACAAGGTCGTGATGCTCTCCACCCACATCGTCTCCGACGTCGAATCGGTGGCCTCCGACATCGCGGTGCTGGCCGGCGGCCGGCTACAGCGCCGCGGCACCCCCGAGGACCTGCTGCGTTCGGTGGAGGGCCAGGTGTGGGAGGTGCTGGTCGACCCCGCCTCCGTACCGGCGGTGCAGGCCCGGTACATCGTCAGCCGTCTGGTCCGTACGACCGAGGGCGTCCGCATCCGGCTGCTGTCGCAGGATCTGCCGTACGAGGGCGCCCTCCCGCTGACCCCCGATCTGGAGGACGCCTACCTCGCCACCATCCGCGGGGCCGCCGGCGGCCGGGTGGGCGGGGGCCTCGGCGAACGGCCGCTCCAGGCACGGGCGGTGTGACGCGATGATGCGCATGCTCACCGGTCTCGCGGTGGCCGACTTCCGCGATCGGGTACGCCGGCCCGCGTATGCCGTCACCCTGGCCGCGGCCGTCGCCCTCGGATATGTGGCGGTGCCCGACGCGGACGCCACATGGATGATCATGCAGATCGGTGATCACCGTGGGGTCTACAACAGCGCCTATGTCGGCATGGTGACGGCCCTGGCCAGCGGACTGTGGATCACCCTCGGCGGCTTCTACATCGTCCGCAACTCCATCGAACGCGACCGCAGCACCCGCGTCGGCCAGCTGCTCGCCGCGACCCCGCTGCGCACCTCCGCGTACATGGTCGGCAAGTTCCTCAGCAATCTCATGCTGCTGTCGTCCATGCTCGCGGTGCTCGCGGTCACCGCCCTCGTCATGCAACTGGCCCGCGGCGAGTCGCACGACATCGACCTGATCACCCTCTGGCAGCCCTTCGTCCTCATCGCGCTGCCCCTCGTCGCACTGACCGCCGCCCTCGCCCTCCTCTTCGAATCGCTGCCGCTGCTGCGTACCGGCCTGGGCAACGTCCTGTGGTTCTGCATCTGGCTGGCCCTCTCGACGGCCGGCCAGGGTCCCGGTCTGCCCCTCGACGGCATCGGCGTCAACAGCGTCGTCAGGTCGATGTACGCCGATATGGTCGCCCAGGACATCGAGGTCAACGGCGAGTTCAGCCTCGGCCTGACCTACCTCGACAAGCCCCTCGGCCTGTTCACCTGGGACGGCTTCACGCCCACCGCCGGCTATGTCCTGGGCCGGGTGACGCTGCTGCTGATCGCCGTCGTCATCGCCGCGCTCCCCGCCGTGTGGTTCGGCCGGTTCGACCCCGCGCGGACCCGCCAGGCCACGGCGCGTACCCCCGAGCAGGGTCCGGTCGACGGCCTCGTCCAGCCGGTCTTCATCGACGAGGTCGGCCCGGGGGCGTCTCCTCTGTCCGCTCGGGGCCATGGGGGAGCCGCCTCCCGGCCCACCGTCGCCACGCTGCTGCGTACCCGGCCGGAGCCGGGCGCAGTGACCCTGCGGATCTGGGCGGGCGAGGTCCGCATCCTGCTGCAGGGCGTGCGCTGGTGGTGGTGGACGGGTGCCGCCTTCCTCATGCTCCTCGGGCTCTCCGCACCGACGATCCATGGCATCACCCGCGTCATGCTGCCGCTGGCCTGGATCTGGCCGGTGTTGATCTGGTCGCGACTGGGTACCCAGCGCCACGAGTACCACGTCGAAGGCGTGCTCGGCGCCTACCCCGCGGTGCGCCGCCGGGTCTTCGCCGAATGGGCCGCGGGCCTGACCGTCACCGCCGTGGCCGGCCTCGGCCCGCTCATCCGCCTGGCTGCTGCCGCCGACTGGCTCGGCCTGGCCGGCTGGGTCGGCGGCGCCCTGTTCATCCCGTCCTTGGCCCTCACCCTGGGCACCCTCAGCCGTACCCATCGCCTCTTCCAGGCCGTCTACCTGCCGCTCTGGTACAGCGTCGCCAACGGCCTGCCGATCTTCGACTTCATGGGCGCGCTGCGCGACAGCAGCGAACTGGCCGCCGCACAGCCGTCGGTGACCCTCGCGGTATCCGCCGCCCTGATGGCCGTCGTCTTCATGACCGGCGCGCTCCGCCGCTTCGGGCGCGACTGATTCACCGCCCCGGTCAGCAGCGCGGTGCCGACGGGCTCGGTGCCGACGGGCTCGGTGCCGACGGGCTCGGTGCCGGTAACCCCGCCAGAGGAACCCGCCACGCCCGCCACACCCGCCACACCCGCGCCGGGCCCGCTTTCTGTCCATCGGCACCTGCAGTGCCGGCTACGCCTCCACCTGGACGCTGCGCTCCACCGGCGGCAACACCTTCGAGCTGGTCAACCGCGCCAGCGGCTCCTGACTGACAGCGCCCCGGGCAACGACTACCAAGCCGGCCTCACCAACTGCAGTTCCGGCACCATCCACTGGCGCCTTGACACCACATCCGCGGCAGGCCAGACCCTGAAGAGCGCCGAGACCGACCACTGCCTGGAGATCGACTCACAGCCTTTCAGCGGCACCTTGGTGAGGGTGACCACCTGCAACAGCGACGGTCGGAAGCAGCTGTGGAGAGGCGGCGGGGCGGGCCGGCGCCGCGTCGAGGGCGAAGTCGTGATCGGTGTCGTCCGCCGGCGTGCGGCGCTGCTCGCCCTTGCCGGGCAGCCGGCTCAGCCAGCCGGGCAGTTCCCAGGCCCGCTTGCCGAGCACGGACAGCACGGCCGGCAGCAGCAGCCCTCGGACGATGGTGGCGTCGATGAGGATGGCGACGGCCATGCCCACGCCCATCATCTTGTTCTCGATGGCGGACAGGGTGACGAAGACGGTGAAGACCGCGGTCATGATGACAGCCGCGCTGGTGACGACACCGGCACTGGCCGCGATACCGCCGACGACCGCCTCCTTGGCGCCGGCGCCGGCGAGCCGGCGTTCCCTGATCCGGCTGAGGATGAAGATGTGGTAGTCCATGCTGAGGCCGAACAGCACCACGAACATGAACAGCGGCAGCCAGCCCGCCACTCCGCCGTACGGCGTGAAGCCGAGCAGTGAGCTCAGGTTCCCGTCCTGGAAGACCCAGGTGAGGACGCCGTAGGAGGCGCCCATCGAGAGCAGGTTGAGGGCGATCGAGACCAGCGGGATGGCCAGCGAGCGGAAGACCACGAGCAGCAGGGCGAAGGCCAGGACCAGGACGAAGCCGATGACCAGGAACGTCCGGCCGCTGAGCTGCTCGGCGAAGTCATGGGCGAAGGCGGTGCGGCCGCCGGTGGCGTACTCGATCCCGTCGACCGTGCCGAGGGTGTCCGGCAGCGCGCGGTCGCGCAGCCTCTGCAGCGCGTCGTTGGAGACCGGGTCGGTGCCCGTGCCCGCCAGGGGGATGCGCACCACCAGGACGTCGTCGACCTGCACCGTCGAGACGGGTCCGGCGAGTTGGCCGCCGCCGGCGGCGATCTCGTCGTGCAGCTTGTCGATGGCCGCGTGCACCTCGGGAGTGTCCGCGGGCTTGCCGTCGACTCCCCAGATCGCCACCCGGGCCGGGGTCGGCGCGCCGGGGAACGCCTCCTGCATGCGGATCGCGGCGTCCACCGTCGGGGCGCTGCGCGGCAGGCTGTTGACCACCGCCGCGTCCTGCAGGTGCATGCCGAACATCGGCAGCGCCATCGTGACGAGCGCCACCACGGCGGCGCCGCCCCACAGCAGCGGCCGCCTGACCACCCCGCGTGCCGCCTTCCGCCAGGCGCCGGACTCCAGGACGGTGGTGCGGCGCTTGCCGAGCCACGGGATGCGCCCCTTGTCGACCCGGTGGCCCAGGGCGGCGAGCAGGGCCGGCAGTACCGTGACGGAGCCGATCATCGCCAGACCGACGACCAGGACCGTGCCGAGCGCCAGCCCGCGGAAGACGTCGAGTCCGCTGAGCAGGAGCCCGCTGACGCAGAGCATCACGGTCAGGCCGGAGACCGCGACCACATGGCCCGAGGTCTTGGCGGTGGTCCGCAGGGAGTCCGCCACGCTCCGCCCGGCCGCCCGCTCCTCGCGCTCCCGTCGCAGGTAGAACAGTGAGTAGTCGACGCTGACAGCCACACCGATCAGCAGGATCATCGAGGACACGGCGCTGTTGACCGCGACCCACTGCCCCAGCACGCCGATGAACCCGAAGGTGGCCGCGACGGTGGTGGCCGCCAGCAGCAGCGGAATGGACGCCGCGACCAGGGCGCCGAAGACCACGAGCAGGATCAGTAGCGTGATCGGGAGTGAGGTGGTCTCGGCACTGCCGAAGTCCTCCTTGATCGCCTCGTCCACGGCGGTGGACAGACTCTGGTCACCGGCCTGGACGACGCGTACCTGCGGATGCTTGGCCGCGGTCGCCTTCACCGCCTCGGTCGCCGCCTCGAAATGCGCATCCATCTTGTCGTTGGGACCGGCCACGAAGAAAGTGACCAGGCCCGAGCGGCCGTCCGCGGAGAGCTGCTTCTCCTTGCCCGGAGACAGTGGGGTGCGCAGACCGGTCACCGCGCCCGGGGTCTTCTTGAATTCCGCAACCAAGTCCTGGGTCGCCCGGCGGAGTTCGGGATGGTCGACGAACGTGCCGCCATCCGATCCCTTCGGCTGGATCAGTACGTTCTCCAGCACCGGCTCATAGTCCTTCTGGCTGTTCAGGACCTTCTTCACCGCGCCCGATTCCCCGGGGTCGTCGGTGTCCGCGCTGGGCCCGGACACCAACAAGGTGGAGAGGACGGCGACCACGACGAGGGCGAGCCAGCCGCCGATCGCCAGGGCGCGGTGCCGGATCGACCAGCTCGCGATCCGCTCGATCAGCGTGCCCCGCACTCCGGGCGCCTTGACGACACGGGAGGCTTCCCCGTCGGAGTGACGGCGGGATCCTCCGCGCCCGCCACGGCAACGACCGGACAGACCGGCGGGGCCCCGGCCGCATGGCGGTACTTCTCGGTGAGCCGCAGATCGCCGCAGACGCAGAGCACCGGGTAGGCGATCCGCCAGAGCTCCTCGTGCTCCATGGCCCGCGCACCGGACCCGCCGAGGTGCCCCAGGTACTCCCGCATCTCGTCCGGGGCGAACGTCAGCCCCCTGGGTTCACGCTCGGCGGGCGCCTTGCACGCGGAGACGAACAGGGCGGTCAGCGGGGACGGGTAGCGCTCGACCGACCAGCTGCCGCGAGGGCCGGGCTCGGCGTGCGACCTCCTGGCAGCGGACGACCGGCACCGTGCGAACCGCCGGAGCCCGGCCAGGACCGGCACGCCCCCAGCCTGGTTCGCCCGGCTGTACCAGGGCTATACGGCATACGCGGACGCCGGCCCGATGAGGCGGCAGCGGTCGAGGGGCGTGCAGTTCAGCGCCGGCGACCGGGGAAATACACGAGGTCCATACTTTCGCGCCGCGATCTTTTATGCCTATACAACCTTGGGGCACCGCGCCCCGCAGGACAGCACCCTGGAGGACAGCACCTTGGACGGCACCTCGGACGGCTACCCTTTGAACGCGGCAGGCTTTCCCCGGCAGTTCGCGCGCACCCGGCGCTTCTCGCTCGGGGTGCCGAAGCACTTCACCGTCTCCCCCGACGGCCGGCGGGTGCTGTTCGTGCGTACGGGGTCGGGCACCGATCCGGTGGGCCGGCTGTGGCAGTACGAGGGCGGCGCGGAGCGGCTGTTGGCGGATCCGACGCTCCTGGTGGGGGCCGGGCCGGAGCGCGTCCCCGAGGAGGAGCGGCTGCGGCGGGAGCGGGCTCGCGAGCGGTCCGGGGGTGTGGTGGCGTACGCCACCGATGATGCCGTCCGTCTGGTGGCCTTCGCGCTGTCCGGGGCGCTGTGGGCGGTGCGTACGGACGGCGGCGCACCGTTCCCCGTAGCGGCGGCCGGCCCCGTGGTCGACCCCCGGCCCTCCCCCGACGGGCGGCATATCGCCTATGTCAGCCGCCGTTCCTTCCACGTCGTCGACCTGGAGGGCACCGACCGGCAGCCGGCCTGCAGCGAGGGGCCGGAGATCACCTACGGACTCGCCGAATACACGGCAGCCGAGTCGATCGGCAGGGCGCGCGGTTACTGGTGGGCGCCGGACAGCCGCCGCCTCCTGGTGGCCCGGGTCGACACCTCCCCCATGGAACGGCGTTACCTCAGCGACCCGGCCGACCCGACGAAGCCCCCGCAGGCGATCCGCTACCCGGCGGCGGGCACCGCCAACGCGGAAGTCACCTTGCACGTGCTCGCTCTGAACGGGGAGCGGGTGGACGTGGCATGGGACCGGAAGGCGTACGAGTATCTCGTCGACGCGGGCTGGGACGCGCACGGCCCCGTCATCGCCGTACAGAGCCGTGACCAGCGCACCGTGCGCACCCTCGCGGTCGATCCGGCGACCGGTGCCACCGAGGTGATCCATGAGCGGACCGATCCCGCCTGGGTGGAGCTGGTGCCCGGAACGCCGGCGCGTACCGCCTCGGGGGCCCTGGTGCTGCCCGAGGACACGGCGGACACGAGGTATCTGACCGTCGGCGGCCACCGGGTCACACCCGAGGGGCTGCAGTTGCGCGCGGTCCTGGGCATCGAGGGCGAGCGGGTGCTGTTCACGGCGAGCGAGGACCCCACCGAGACCCATGTGTGGCGCCATGAGCCGGGCGACGGCATCCGCCGGCTGAGCCGGGAGCCCGGCAGGTACGGGGGCGTGGGCCGCGGCGGCACGGTGGTCCTGGCGGGGGATACCGCGCGGGGCGCCGAGGTGCGGGTCGTACGCACCGAGGCCGGTGCCGGCGCGCACCGGGAGACCATCGCCTCGCTCGCGGAGGAACCGGTGGTCGCCCCGCAACCGCTCCCTCTCACACTCGGCGAACGGGAGCTGCGCGGCGCCCTGTACCTCCCGTCGTGGCACCAGGAGGGCGCCGGAAAGCTGCCGGTGCTGCTCGACCCGTACGGGGGTCCGGGCATGCAGATCGTGGGGCGGGACCGGGACTGGCCCGCGTGTGTGTCGCAGTGGTTCGCGGAGCAGGGGTTCGCGGTCCTGGTGGTCGACGGTCGCGGAACCCCCGGGCGGGGCCCCGCCTGGGAGAAGGCCATCCACGGTGACCAGCTCACACCCGCCCTTGAGGACCAGGTGGACGCGCTGCGGGCCGCCGGGGACCGCTTCCCCGACCTGGATCTGGCGCGGGTGGCGATCCGCGGCTGGTCGTTCGGCGGGTTCCTGGCGGCCGCCGCCGTGGTGCACCGGCCCGACGTCTTCCACGCGGCGGTCGCCGGCGCTCCGCCCACCGACCAGCGGCTGTACGACACCCACTGGAAGGAGCGGTTCCTGGGCCACCCGGACGAACACCCGCAGAACTACGCGCGCTCTTCCCTGGTCGGCCACGGCCACCGGCTGCGCCGCCCGCTGCTGCTCGTCCACGGGCTCGCCGACGACAACGTGGCGGCCGCGCACACCCTGCGCTTCTCGGCGGAGCTGCTCGCGGCGGGCCGGCCGCACACGGTGCTCCCGCTGCCCGGCGCCACCCATGCGCCGGCCGATGACGCGGTCAACGAGAACCTGCTGCGCTTCCAGCGCGCTTTCCTGCTCAACGCCCTGAAGGACCGGACGGAGGGAACGAAGGGGGATTGAACGGGGGCGGCGGCCCCTGCGTACTGAAGGCTGACGGCAGTCCATCCGTACGGAATGCGGAACCCCCCATACCGAGCGCACCAGGAACCGGAGGCACACCATGGCTCAACAGGAATCGGCGGAGCGGGCGGCAGCGGAGCGGACGACGGCGGAGCGGACGACGGCGGAGCGGACCGCGGGGCCCGCGCGGCGGGCCGTCGTCGCGGCGGCCGGCGCGGCGGGGCTGACCGCGGCCCTGGCGGCGTGCGGCAGTAGCGCATCCGACGCGGCCGGCGACAAGGTGGCCGAGCCCGGGGCCGGCGGATCCGGTGGCGGTGCGGCCACCACCGGGGGCGGCGACGGCGCCGGCGGGGCCGCGCTGGCGAAGACCTCCGAGATTCCCCAGGGCGGCGGCAAGATCTTCAAAGCCGAGAAGGTGGTGGTGACGCAGCCGAAGGACGGGGAGTTCAAGGGTTTCTCCGCGGTCTGCCAGCATGCCGGCTGCCTCGTCGGCGAGATCTCCGGGGGCACCATCAACTGCCTGTGCCACGGCAGCAAGTACGACATCAGCGACGGCAGCGTGAAGGAGGGCCCCGCCACCAGGGGACTGCCGACGGCCAAGGTGAACGTCAAGGGCGGTTCGGTCACGCTCGGCTGACCGGAGGCCCTGCTGATCGGCCGGCCGGGGGCCCGGCCGGCCGGAGGCCCGGCGCGGCCCGGGTCAGCGGGTCCGGCGCGGCCGCTTCCAGCAGGTCAGTACGTCGTCGGTGGTGGCGATGGTGGCCACCAGGGCCAGCGTGTTGCGGACCATCGCAGGGGTGTATTCGGCGGGCACCCCTGCGATGGCGTCCGCCGGTACGACGGCCGTATAGCCGAGATTGACCGCGTCGAATACCGCGTTGGGTATCGCCACATTCGCCGAGACCCCGGTCACGACAAGTGACCGGCACCCGATATTGCGCAGCAGGGCGTCCACCTCGGTGCCGGCTATCGGGGACAGACCGTGCAGCCTGCGCACCACCAGATCGTCGTCCGAGACCGGGATCGGGTCGGCGACGCGCACGGCCGTGGAGCCGACGGTCTGCTGGACGGGCAGCCGCTCGGCCGCCCTGAAGAGGCGGGCATTGCGGCTGGCGCCGCGCCCGTCGGGCCGCCGTTCCGCAATCGCGTGCAGCACCTGGACCCCCGCCTCGTGGGCGGCAGCCACCAGGCGCGCGACATTGGCCAGCGCTCCGGAAGTGCGGGCCGCATCGGCGAGTTCGGGCAGCGCGCTGTCCGTACCGACCACGCCGCGCTGGCACTCGACGGTGAGCAGCACCGTGGTGGCCGGGTCCAGTTGCTCGATGAGTCGCGCGTCCGACGGCATGGGTGACCCTTTCCTCTACGAGGCCGCGAGGCTAGCCGCCATTGCGTCCGTCAGGAAGAGGCCCCATGATTTCTGACGTTCAGTCAGGTTGTGGGTCGGGCAGCGCGAGGACGGCAGCGGAGGCGATGAGGGATGGCGGACACTCAGCGGGTTGCGGACACTCAGCGGCGCGGGCGCCGGATCATGATGACACGGGACGAGCTCGACGCGTTCCTGGCGGCTCAGCGGACCTGCCGGGTCGCGACGGTCGGCGGTGACGGCGCGCCGCACGTCGGGGCGCTGTGGTTCATCTGGGACGGTGCGGCGCTGTGGCTGTACTCCATCACCCGCAGCAAGCGCTGGGCCCAGCTGCGCACGGACCCGCGGCTCGCGGTGGTCGTCGACGACGGGCACGAGTACGCGGAGCTGCGCGGCGTCGAGCTGGCGGGCGAGGCGGTGTGCGTCGGCGAGGCGCCCCGGACGGGCGAGCCCTGCCCCGAATTGGACGGGCCGGAGCGGCTGTTCGCGGCGAAGTACTTCGGGATGGACGAGATGCCGCACGACGGCCGGCACGCATGGCTGCGGCTGACGCCGGACTCCGTCGCGTCCTGGGACTTCCGCAAGATTCCTGGGTGAGGAACGGCGGCTCCCCTCACGTCGAGATCGCGCCGTCATGGATCGCATTGTCAGAGGTCTCTGCGAGAGTGGTGTGGTCAGACCGTTCTCCGCCGTCACGGGCGCGGGAGCGGGGTGGCTCGGCCTCGACGGGCCGGGCGCCGACGAGGACGAAGGAGATCCGGTGACCGTGCTCTTCCCCGCGCTGCACGACGCTTCGCCCGCCCCCGCGCTGCGCTTCGGCGACCGCGCGCTCAGCTACCGCCGGCTGGCCGCCGTGGCGGCGCCGCTCGCCGGGCGGATCGGCGGCGAGAGCCGGGTGGCGCTCTGGGCGACCCCGACGCTGGAGACCGCGGTCGGCGCCGTCGCCGCGCTGCTCTCCGGGGTGGCCGCGGTACCGGTGAACCCCAAGATCGGCGAGAGCGAGCTGGCGCACATCGTGGCGGACAGCGCGCCCTCGCTCGTCCTGGCCGCGCCGGGCGACGACCTGCCGGCGGCGCTCGCCGCGCTCCCCCGTATCGACGTCGAAGCGGCCGAGCCCGAGGGCGGGTCCGAGCCGGCCGCGCTCCCGTACGAACCGGTCGATGAGGCCCCGGCCCTCATCGTCTACACCTCCGGCACCACGGGGCCGCCCAAGGGCGTCGTCCTCCCCCGGCGCGCCATCGCCCACACCCTCGACGCGCTGGAGGACGCCTGGCAGTGGACCGCCGACGACGTCCTCGTCCACGCCCTGCCGTTGTTTCACGTCCATGGTCTGATCCTCGGCATCCTGGGACCGCTGCGCCGCGGCGGCAGCGTGCACCACCTGGGGCGCTTCACCACCGACGGGGTCGCCAGGGAGCTGTCCGGGGACGGCACGATGCTGTTCGGCGTGCCGACGATGTACCACCGCCTGGCCGCCGAGGCCGGGCACAACCCTGCTCTCGCCAAGGCTCTCTCCGGGGCACGGCTGCTGGTCTCGGGGTCGGCCGCGCTGCCGCTGACCGACCACGAACGGATCGCGGCGGCCTCCGGGCGGCGGGTGATCGAGCGGTACGGCATGACGGAGACGCTCATGAACACCAGCGTGCGGGCGGACGGCCCGGATGCCGCCGGGACGGTCGGGGTGCCGCTGCCGGGGGTGTATGTCCGGCTGGTGGACGACGCGGGGCAGGCCATCGAGGGGAACGACGGCGAGACGGTCGGCGAGCTGCAGGTCCGCGGCCCGAATCTGTTCATCGAATACCTCAACCGCCCCGATGCCACGGCCGCGGCGTTCGACGGTGGCTGGTTCCGTACGGGCGACATGGCGATCCGTGATGCGTCGGGGAATTACCGCATTGTCGGCCGCAAGGCCACCGACCTGATCAAGAGCGGCGGCTACAAAATCGGCGCGGGCGAGATCGAGAACGCCCTCCTGGCGCACCCCGGCGTCGCCGAGGCGGCCGTCACGGGCGAGCCGGACGAGGACCTCGGTGAGCGGATCGTCGCCTGGATCGTGGCCGAAACCGGCCCGGACGCCGGGCCCCCGCCCTGCGCCCAGGAGCTCGCCGACCATGTCGCCCGCCAGCTCGCGCCGCACAAACGGCCCCGCGTCGTGCACTTCCTGGAGGCGCTGCCGCGCAACGACATGGGCAAGATCCTCAAGCGTGAGCTCCATGCGTGATCCCATGCCGAGCCTGCGGCTGACGGCCCGCCAGGCCATGGCGGCGGTGTCGGACGGATATGCCGAGCCGGCAGTACCCGACGGCTCGGGGGCCGGCGGGCCGGACGGGCCGGACAGGTCGGCGGGGGCGAGATCGGAAGGGCCAAGGCCGGAAGGGTCGAGGCCGGACGAGCCGGACGGGCCGCTCGGCTGGCGCGGGTACGACGCGTCCCGGGCCCGCGCCCGCGCGCGGACCGGCGAGGACGAGTCGGTGGTCACCGCCCGCGCCACGATAGGAGGCACCGAAGTCGTCCTGGTCTCCTTCGAGTTCGGCTATCTGGGCGGCTCACTCGGCGAACGCACCGGCGACCTCCTGGAGGCCGCGTACACCGAGGCCCGTGCGCGCCGCCTCCCACTGGTGTCGCTGATCGCGACGGGCGGCAGCCGGATGCAGGAAGGAATGCGCGCGCTGACGCAACTGCAGCGGGTGGCCGGGCAGTCGGCGCTGAACCGCGCCGCGGGACTGCCGCAGATCGCCGTGCTGCGCGATCCGACCACCGGCGGCGGCTGGGCGACGCTCGGCGCGGGCGCCGATGTGATCCTCGCCCTGCCCGGTGCCCAGATCGGCTTCGCGGGCTCACGCGTACGCCCGGTGGACGCCGATCCGTCCGCCTACTCCGCCGAGGGCCAGCTCGCTGCCGGGCAGATCGACGCCGTCGTACCGGCGGACGGGCTGCGCGCCGCGTTGCGGCGATGGCTTCAACTGCTGGGCGGCGTAGGGGCGTTGAGGGAAGGAGCCGCTCCTGAGCCGGCGCCCCCGCCGGCCGCGCTCGGTGCGCGTGAACTGCCGGAGACGGGATGGCGCGCGGTGACCGGTGCCCGCGACGCCCGGCGGCCGCGCGCCGAGGCGTATCTGCGCGCGTACTTCGAGGACCGGGAAGAGATCAGCGGCGACCGGTGCGGCGGCATCGACGGCGGCATACGCTGCGGATTCGGCCATCGCGACGGCCGCACCATCGCCTTCGCCGCGCAATGCGGTACGGCCACCCGCCCGGCCGGATTCCGTACCGCCGCCCGGCTGGTCCGGCTCGCGGAAAGGCTCGGCATCCCGGTGCTCACCCTCGTGGACACGCCCGGCGCCGCCAATGACGCGGCGGCGGAGCGGGCCGGTGCCGGCGCGGCCATCGCCGACGCCTTCGCCGCGCTGGCCTCGGCCCGCGTGCCGGTCACGTCCCTGCTCATCGGCGAGGGCGGCTCGGGAGGCGCGCTGGCCCTCGCCGCACCCGGCCGGCTCTGGGCGACACCGGACAGCTACTTCTCCGTGATCGCCCCGGAACTGGCCGCCGCCATCCTCAAGCGCGACCCACAGGAGGTACACCACACCGCCGATCAACTCCGCATCCGCCCACAGGACTTGCTGGATCTCGGCATCATCCGCGGTATCGTCCCGCCGGCCTGACCGGAGCCGCGGACAGGACCACTCAGGCGGGGACCTGCGGACACGACCGCTGCGCACGGGACTGCCAGGGACGGGATGCCACCGCGGGCGGGACCGCTGCGCACGGGACACGGCCGCGGACGGGACCGCTCCCCTCAGCGGCCCGACACGCGCTTCCCCGCCTCCTGGAGCGCTCCGACGGCGGCGCGGATCGAGGGCCGGCGGTCGGCGTCCGCGCGCCAGATGGCGTAGACGTGGCGGCGCATCGTATCCCGTACGGGCACCACGCTCACCCCTTCCGGCACCGGTCCGCGGCCGAGACGCGGGGCGACCGCGACGCCCAGCCCGGCCGCGATCAGGGCGAGTTGGGTGTGATGCTCCTCGGCCATATGGGCAATGCGCGGCTCCACTCCGTTGCTGCGCAGGGTGAACATCAGCCAGTCGTGGCAGAACTCGCCCTGCGGCCAGGAAATCCACTCGTCATCGGCGAATTCCTCCAGGTCGACGGAGCTCCGATGGGCCAGCCGGTGGTCCGACGGCATCGCCACATCCGCCGGATCATCGAGAAGCGGTGCCTTCGCCAGCCCTTCGGGCAGCGACAGCGGCCGGTTGTACCAGTCCAGGACGACCGCCAGATCGATATCGCCACGCACCACACCCCGTACGGACTCACCCGGCTCCATCTCCCGCAGCTGCGCGCGCAGTTGCGGGTACTGGGCGCGCAGGGCGGCGAGTGCGGCCGGGAAGAGCCCCCGGGCGGCAGTGGGAAAGGCACCGAGCCGCAGTTCGCCCACGGCCTGACCGCGGTGCGCCTCCAGCTCGGCCTGCGCCAGCTCGACCTGCGAGAGGATCCGCGTCGCATGATCGGCCAGCAGCCGTCCGGCATCCGTCAGCCGTACCCCGCGCCCGTTCTTCGCCAGCAGCTGCTGGCCGGTCTCCCGCTCCAGCTTGGCGATCTGCTGCGAGACCGCCGAGGTCGTGACGTGCAGCCCGTCGGCGGCCGCGCTCACCGATCCATGGCGGGCGACCGCACTCAGGGTCCGTAGACGATCAAGATTCAACACATAAGCAATGCTACGCGATACCCGGCACAAATTCTCGCTTGTGCTACGAAGTCGAGGTCAGCATCGTAGAGGGCATGAGCACCGCCACCGGCACCGCCACCGCCGCCACGAGCACCACACCCCCGCCGCCCGCGACCACCGACGCCCCTGTGCCCCACGAGATGCCGGCGTCCGGCGCGGCCCCGGGCGGCCCCGCTCGCCGCCGCGCCCTCGGCTGGCCGGTGCGCTTCGCCGTTCTCTGCGTGGTCTGGGGATTCAGCTTTCTGTTCATCAAGGTGGGCACCCAGGGCTTCAATCCCTTGCAGTTCACACTGGGCCGAGTGGCCTGCGGGGCGCTCGTCCTGCTGGCGCTCCTCGCGATCAAGCGTGAGCGACTGCCGCGCTCCGCCCGGATCTGGGGCCACCTGGCGGTCGCCGCGTTCATCCTCAACGTCGTCCCCTTCACCCTCTTTGCCTACGCCGAGACGACCATCCCCTCCACCCTGGCCGGCATCTGCAATGCCACCTCCCCGCTGTGGGGCATGGTCCTGTCGCTCGTCGCGCTCTCCGAAGACCGGCCCGGCCGGCGCCGCGTCGCGGGACTGGGCGTCGGATTCCTGGGTGTGCTCACCGTCCTCGGCGCCTGGCAGGGCTTCGCCGGTACGGACCTGGCGGGCACCGCGATGGCGCTGGGCGCCTCGCTCTGCTACCCCATCGGCTGGATATACGTCCGCCGCACGCTGGCCGACGTCACGTACTCCCCCCTCGCCATGATCGGCACACAGCTGCTGCTGGCCACCCTCCAACTGGGCGTCGTGTCAGCGCTGTTCACGTCGATGCCCACATCGTTCCCCCTCGCCCCGCTGCTCTCTCTCGTCGCGCTCGGCGCACTGGGCACGGGCTTCGCCTTCGTCCTCCAGTACGGCCTGGTCGCCGAGATCGGCCCCACCACCGCCCAGATGTGCACCTACTTCATCCCGGTGATCGCCGCCACCGCCGGCGTGGTCATCCTGGACGAACGTCTCAGCTGGAACACCCCGGTCGGCGCCCTGATCGTCCTCGCCGGCGCCGCCCTCACCCAGAGCAGGCCCCGGCGCAAGTCCTAGTCCCGCCAAGCCACTCCCCTGGAGAGCCCCCGAGCCCCAACTCGGGGGCTCTCCGATGCCGTTCGCCTTCGCCCCCTCGCGCGTGGACGACCGTCACCCCGCAGCGCTCTTCGCGGTACCGCCCGATCCCCTCGACGCAGGAGTGCCGCCCTCCGGCGTGGCCTCACGTCACCGGGAAGCTCCGCCCCCACGGCACGGCACGCTCCTCGAGCCGGTCGGCCGCGACCCGGCGGGCCTCAGTCATACCGCCGGGCCTCCCCCACTCCGGTGGCCGCGGCGACGGCGTCCGCCACCGGCGCGATGTCGTCGTCGGACAGGCCGGACACGGTGATCCGGACGCCGGGCGGGGACTGCATCCGAAAGCGCGCCCCGGGCGCCACCACCCAGCCGGCGTGCAGGAGCCGGGCAACGGCACCCGTCTCGTCCGGGACCGGTACCCAGACGTTCATCCCGCTGCGCCCGCGCGCCCTGACACCTCGCTCGGCCAGGGCTCGTATCAGGGCGTCGCGGCGACGGCCGTACGCTCCGGCGATCCGCTCCGGGTCGATCGCGGACGTACGCCACAGATGCGCGACCGCGTCCTGGAGAAGATGACTGACCCAGCCCGGCCCCAGCCGCTGTCTGCCGCGCACCCGGTCCACGGTCACCGCGTCACCGGTGAGCACCGCGAGGCGCAGGTCCGGGCCGTATGCCTTGGCCGTGGAGCGGACCAGCACCCAGTGGTCGGTGACGGCCGAGAGCGGATGGAGCGGGAGGTCGACGATGCCGTGACCGTGGTCGTCCTCGATGAGGACCACACCGGGGTGTTGGGCCAGGAGCGTGCGCAGTGCGGTGGCGCGGGCGCGGGTGACGGCGGCTCCGGTGGGGTTCTGGGCCCGGTCCGTGATGACGACGGCTCGGGCGCCGTCCTCCAGCGCACGCGCCAACTGCTCGGGCAGGGGGCCTTCGTCGTCCACCGCGACCGGCGCGGGACGCAGGCCGAGCGCCGGGATCAGGTCCAGCAGGCTCCCCCACCCCGGGTCCTCCACCGCCACCGTGTCGCCGGGTCGCAGATGCGCGGTGAGCACCCGCTCAATGGCGTCGAGTGAGCCGCTGGTGACGGCTACGGGCGCTTCGGGAACGCCGTCACGGATGAAGGCCGCACGGGCCAGCGCCTCGAGGTCTTCGTCGACGGCCGGGGTGCCGTAGAGCGCGGGCCGCCGGGCGCTGCGCGCCGCGGCCTCGGCCAGCGCGGCCTCCAGCGGGGGCAGCAGCGCCGGATCGGGGTTGCCGTCCGAGACGTCCCGGACGCCCGGTGGCGCCTCCACCCGCAGCGCTTCCCGAGGGGTGCTCGCAGGTCTGGGACGCACCCGGCTGCCCCGGCGGCCCGCGGTTTCGATCACACCTCGGTCTCGCAGCGTCCGATATGCGGACGCGACGGTATTCGGATTGACCTCGAGATAGACCGCCAACTCCCTTAGCGGCGGCAGCACTTCACCTGGTTGGAGCTCGCCCGCACCGACGGCTCGCTCGACGCTGGCGGCAATCTCCGATGCGCGCCGCCCTTCGATCCGATACTCTCCTAGCACAAACATCATTATGCACTAGTGCAATAGAAAGGGCAAGACAGTGGCACAGGAAGAGGCAATCGCACAGGAAGAACGGGCGCAGGACGCGTCGTACGAGCCGACCGGGCGCACCATCCCCACCCGCGCCCGCCAGCGCGCCGCCTACGACCACGAGACGGTGCACGCCATCCTCGACGCGGGATACGTCTGCCACCTCGGCTTTGTGCGCGACGGCGCCCCGGTCGTGCTCCCCACGCTCTACGGCCGCGTCGGGGACCGCCTCTATCTGCACGGTTCCACGGGCTCCCGGCCGCTGCGGATGTCCGGTGAGACGGCCGACCCCGGCCTGCCGGTCTGTGTCACCGTCACGCATGTCGACGGCCTGGTCCTGGCGAAGTCCGCCTTCCACCACTCCATCAACTACCGCTCCGTCGTGGTCCACGGCACCGCCCATCAGGTCATCGACGAGGACGAGAAGACGGCCGCGCTCGACGCACTGGTCGACCATGTCCTGCCGGGCCGCGCGGCCGACTCCCGGCCGGGCAACGCCAAGGAACTGGCGGCCACCGCCGTGATCCGCCTCGACCTGCGCGAGGTCTCCGCCAAGATCCGCACCGGCGGCCCCAACGACGAGCCGGAAGATCTCGCGCTGCCGCACTGGAGCGGCGTCCTTCCGGTGGCCCCGGCATACGGCGCCCCCATACCGTCCGACGATCTGGCGCCCGGCACGCCGCAGCCGGCCTATCTGACCGCGCGCTGAGGAGGCACGATGCTCATCCACCCCTGGGACGCCGCGACCGACGACGCCGAGTGGCAGCATTGGCTGGCCGCACACGACTTCGGCCAGCTGGCCGTCAACGGCGCGGCCGGCGCACCGCCGATGGTGCAGCCGCTGCACTTCGCGTACGACCCGGCCCGTCGTGAGGCGATCACCCACCTCGCCCGCCCCAACCCCATCTGGCAGGCGCTGGAGCAGCAGCCGACGGTCGTGCTCAGCGTGGTGGACGACTACGCCTTCATCCCCGGCCCCTGGCAGGCGGCCGAGGACGAGCCGCCCGAGCACGGCGTCCCCACCAGCTTCTATGCCGCGGTCCAGCTGATCTGCACTGCCCATGTAGTGGACGATCCGGAGGCCAAGGCCGCGCTGCTGCAACGGCAGATCGGCCACTTCCAGCCGGAGGGCGGCTCGGCCCCGGTCGTCGCCGGCCAGGCCCCGTACGGCCGCCAGCTCCCGGGGATTCGCGGGCTGCGGCTCGAGGTGGGCGAGGTACGCGCCAAGTTCAAGTACGCGGGCAAGCGGAGCGAGGCCGTCCAGCGACGCATCGCGGAACGGCTCACCGAGCGCAACGGCCCCGGCGATGCGGCGGCCCGCGGCCATCAGGAGCGCCGCCGGACCGCCCCCTCCGGTACGACCCGCTGACCGGCCCGGGGCGCCCGGCCGGCACACCCGGCCGGGCGCCCCTGCTCAGCCCGCCACCGGCACCGCGGCCGGCCCGGAGACGGTCGAGGCCCGGCGCGCCTCCGTCACCGCCAAGGCGGCAACGGCGATCAGCAGCACACCGGTTCCGACGGCCGTGGCCATGGTCAGCCGCTCACCGAGCAACAGCACCGCGATGGCCGCGGCCGACACCGGCTCGAGCAGCAGGATCACGGAGGCGGTCGCGGCGCGCACGGCGGCCAGCGCCGCGAAGTACAGCACATACGCCAGCGCCGTGGGCACCGCGGCGAGATAGCTCAGCAGGAGAACGCTGCGCCCCAGATCGTGCGCGTGGGGCCACAGCCCCGCCCCCGCCACGAACGGCAGCAGGCACAGCGAGCCGACCGCGAACGTGCTGATCGTGGCGGCGAACGGGTCGCTGCCGCCTCCCTTGCCCAGCCGCCGGGTCGTGAGCGTCATCGCGGCACAGCCGGCCGCGGAGAGCAGGGCATAGCCGATGCCTGCGGGCCGGACGGTAGCGCCGCCCCCGCCGAGGACGAGGACCGTCAGCCCGGCCAGCGCCCCGGCGACGGCCAGGACACCGCCCACGCCGAGCCGTTCGCCCATCGTGATGCGTGCGCCGATGGCGATGAGGACGGGGGCCGCCCCCATGGTGACGACGGTGCCCACCGCCAGGCCGGTGTCCTCGACGGCGGCGAAATAGGCGGTCTGGAAGACGGCGAAGGCGATGCCGGTGACGGCCATCCGCGTCACCCGGCGACGCATCGGCTCGTGCGCGGCGGGGACGGCGGGGCCGCCGGACCTGCGGCGCAGCACCGCCCGTACGGCGAGCAGCAGCACCAGGCCCCCGAAGGTGCGCCAGAAGCTGATGGCCGACGGGCCGAGTCCGCTGCCGCGGTAGAGGAGGGCGGCGGCCGCACCGGCCGTGCCCCAGGCGACACCGGTGAAGGTCACGTACAGCAGTCCCCGGCCCACGGGCAGGGCGGAGGAGGGTGTGGCATGCATGAGAGAGGTGCTCCGGGAAATCCAGGACGGCGCGAGGCGCCGCGGAATGGTCGCGTGGTCCCGTGTGCAGGCAGCGACGACCGGCTCGGGAACTCGCCCGAGCCGGGCTTTCCTCGGAGGCCGCCGCCCGCCTTACGCGGCAGGAGGGGGCAGCACAGTCAAACGCATGATCGGCACTCTAAGGCGTGCAGGATCCGGCCGACAAGCCGCTCGAAGCGGGGGCCGGGTCCTCGGCCCCGGTGGCCGGCACCTTGGACCCGATGGCAGGTTCCTCGGACCCGGCGGCCGGCTCCTTCGGCTTCGCCGACTGTGCGATGAAAGCGCCCACCAGCACCACCACCCCGCCCACGATCTGCGGCGCGGAGAGATGCTCGCCGAGCAGCACCCAGGCCAGTACGGTCGCGATCACCGCCTCCAGGCATGCCACCACACCGGCCACCTGGGGCGAGAGCAGACGGATGGAGACGACGCCGGTGAGGTAGGCGGCCACCGTCGCGATCAACACGATCCAGCCGAGGAGCAGTACGGCGGGCACCTGGGTGCCGTTCATGCCGGCGGAGCCGCCGAGCACCTGCCAGTCCATGTTCCAGGGACGGGCGATCACGGTGAGCACGACGGTGCCGATCAGCAGGCCGTAGGCGATCACGCCGAGCGGGTCCACCGCGTCGTCGCCGTCACCACCGTGGTCGGACAGCACGAAATAGCCGACCTGGCAGCAGGCCGCGCCGAGCGCGAGGGCCAGGCCGATGACGTCGACGCTCAGTCCGGACCACACCTCGACGACGCAGGCCAGGCCGCCGACGGCCAGGACGACGCCGACGGCCGCGGCGCGGGTGACCGGCCGCTTCTGGACGAAGCGCACCCAGCCCAGGACGAGGGCGGGCGCGAGGTATTCGATGAGCAGCGCGACACCGACGGGGATACGGGATATCGCGGCGAAGTAGCAGGCCTGGACGCCCGCGACGGCGAGCAGCCCGTAGCCCGCGAGCAGGGCGGGCCGGCGACGCAGCAGAGCGCGGTGTCGCCAGGCGAGAGGCAGCATGACCAGCGCCGCGCCGGCCACCCGCAGCCAGGTGACGTGCAGGGGTTCCAGGCCGGCCTCGATGAGGGGTTTGGCCGCCACACCGGAGCCGCCGAACGCGAGGGCGGAGAGCAGCGCGATGCCGACGCCCGTGCCGCGCCCCCGGGCTCCGCCCCCACCGGGGGCCGGTGATGCCTGTGAGGTCCCCGTGGACCCTGGTGCTACTGGGCCCGTACCGGTGGCGGGACCGGCGGGGCTCCCCGAAGACGTCTGCATCCGGTCATCATGACAGCCGCCGTCAGCAGTGCCCTCTCCGAGACCCCTGTCACTCCTGGCCGGGACCGTACCCGTCCAGGCGGGCGGCGAGCAGGCCGGTGTCGACGGAGGCACGGCGCAGGACCTCGACGGCCCGGCACTCGGGATCGTCCACCAGGGCGGCGAGCAGGTCGAGACAGCCGGCGCGGGTGGCGTAGCGGGCATGCGCGCGGTCGAGGGCGCCGTCCAGGGCGGCGGCCGCGGCGGGCGACCATCCGGGGACGCCGCCCTCGGTGACCATCGGGACGGCGCCGGAGTCCTCGACGGTGCCGTGCCACTGGAGTCCGTAACCGATGCTGCGCTGGACGAGGTAACCGAGCAGCCGGGCGATCTTGGGCCCGCCGTCGAAGGCGTCGCGGACCGCGGGGTCCGACTCCAGGAGGCCGTGCAGCAGATGCGCGGTGTCCACCTGGCGGTCGCCGTCGCGGGTGGCCCGCCTGCGGGCAGCGGACACCACGGACGCCAACTCCACGGTGAGCTGAGTGTCGAGGTCCACCTGGGCGGGGCCGTCGCCGCCGCCATACGCAGTACGGTTTTGCACAGATCCACCCCACCAGCCCCTGCGGCCCGGAGCATCCCCGCTGGGAAGCATTTGTGCATCCCACTCTGGTTGGGGACGCCCCCACGACATCTCATCCTTGCGGAGGAGATGCGGCGAAAACGCGGAAGCCGGGCATATGGGCCCGGGGTGCCCCGAGGGGCCGTGGCGGGCAACCGGCGACCGCCTCGCGTACGTCCTTCTCCGACAGGCTCCGCATCCGCCCCCACCGGACAACACCCGCCCGCCTCTTCCCTGTCCACCCCGAACTCCCCCGCGGCGAAGGATTCCGATGGCCACCCGACCGCTGCTCTTCCTCGCTATCGACGGCGTGCTCAACCCGGTGCTGCCGTCACCCGGCTTCACCGCACACGATCTCCTCGACCACACCGTGCTGCTCTCCGCCGACCACGCCGACTGGCTGCGCGAGCTGTCCGCGACGTATGACCTCGTCTGGGCCACCACCTGGGAGCATCACGCGAACACCCATATCGCCCCGCTGCTGAGGCTGCCCGAGCTGCCGGTCGTCGAGTTCACCGGCTATCTCAGCCGGCCCGACGACCCGCAGTTCGAGGGGCCGGAGAGTCTGTCGGCGCGGAAGTGGGCGCCGTTGCTGCGCCATGCGGACGGGCGCCCGTTCGCCTGGGTCGACGATGTGATGCCCGACAGCCTGGTACGCCGCAGCCGTTGGCGGCCGGACCGGCTGCTGATCCCGGTGGATCCGGCGCGCGGGCTGCGGCGTCCTCATGTCGACCGGCTGCTCGCCGCCCCGCCCCGGCCACGGCTCTGCGAAAATCTGACGGCTCATCAGCATTGATGCCCGTCGGTATTGAACCTTCGCCTCCTTGCGGCTACGTTCCGCGGCACCAGCCAGGGACAGTCACCGAAGGGGTGGTCGCATGGCCGAAGTCACCGCTCAGGCCCGCATCGAGGCGCCGGCCGAGCAGGTCTGGGACCGGCTGACCGACTTCGACTCGTACGGACAGTGGAACGCCACCCACACCGCCTTCCCCAAGGGCGGCCCCGCACCGCTCGAGGTGGGCGCGGGGTACGAGGAGAACATGAAGCTGATGGGCTTCCCGGCCGAGGTGAACTGGACCGTACGGGAACTGGAACCGGGCCGCCTCCTGGACATCACGGGCAAGGGCCCGATGGGCGTCAGCCTGGGGATGCGCTACGAGCTGACGCCGGACGGCGGGGCGACGACGCTGCGGATCGACGGGGCGTTCACCGGGGCCGCGGTCTCCCTGATGGCCGGCAAGCTGAAGGACTCGGCGAGCGCGGCCCTGAACGAGTCGCTGCGCAAGCTCGCGGGGCTGGTCGGCTGAGGCGGGGCGCGCCGCGTACGGCGCGCCCCGCCCCTTGCCCGCCTCTCGGCCCCGCTCAGTCCTCCTCGGCGAGGATCAGATACAGCTCCTTGCGCGCCTTGTTGACCACCGCCATGGCCTTCTCCCGCTGTTCGGGACTGCCGGTGGCCCATACCTGCCGGAATGCCTCGACCAGGCCGCCGCCCGCCTTGCGGATCTCGTTCATGGCCTCCCAGTCGACGCCGCGGCCGGCATCCTCCCAGGGGGCGTCCGAGCCGCCCTCGGCCTCGGCGCGACCGGTCTCGGTCAGCGAGAAGAGCTTCTTGCCGCCCTCGCTGGCGTTGGTGATCAGCCCCTCGTCCTCCAGAAGCTGGAGGGTGGGGTAGACCGAACCGGGGCTGGGCTTCCAGGCCCCGCCACTGCGCTCGGCGATCTCCTGAATCATTTCGTAGCCGTGCATCGGACGGTCCTTGAGCAGTGCCAGTATCGAGGCGCGCACATCGCCGCGCCGCGCCCGGCCGCGTGGTCCGCCGCGGCCCCGGCCGCCCCCGAAGGGCGGCCCCCCGAAGGGCGGCCCGAAGCCGCCGAACGCGGCGCGCCGCCGCTCGAAGCCGCCCACGAATTCGCCCCAGCCACCCGGGCGTCCGGGCCCGCAGTGCTCGTGCCGGCGCTCGTGTCCGTGCTCGTGGTTGTTGCCGTGGTGCTGTTCCTGGGAACGCATGACGACGTCCTTCCCGCTTGTCCTTCCAGCCGTCCCGCTTGTTGCAGCCGTTACTGGACCGCCATCGTTGACCGATCGCGATGCCTCAACGATATATCGGAACTGTTCGCCGAACAACCCCCTTCCGCACCCGCTTGTTGTCCGCCTCTGACCTGCCTCAGCGAATCTGCCCGGACACCCGCTCGGGGTGACGCAGCCGAAGGACGCATGCTCGCCCGTTGATCTGGGAATTTCCGGGTCACTCCGCGATGAGTTCCGGCCGGGTCGCGAGTCTGTTCCGGTGAGCGTCGTAGGACGTCGTACGACGCTGCCCGGCACGAGACACCACGGAGGACACCATGACGACCACGCCCGGCAACGCGAGCAGCAACCTCCCCGGCAAGCCGCCAGTCGTCGACCTGGCCACCTGGCAGGCGGCGCGCGAGGAGCTGCTGGTCCGCGAGAAGGCGCACACCCATGAAGGCGACGCGATCGCCGCGGCCCGGCGGCGGCTGCCGATGGTCGAGCTCGACGGCGCGGTCGAGGTCACCGGCGCTGACGGGCCGGTCCCGTTCCTCGACCTGTTCCAGGGTCGCGACGAGCTCGTGGTCTACCAGCACATGTGGTACGACGGCGCGCCGCACCAGGGGCAGTGCGAGGGCTGCACCACCACGGCCTGGCACGTGAAGGACGCCGTCTACCTCAACGCCCGGGGCGTCTCGTTCGCCGTCCTGACCTCGGGCCCGTGGGACGAGGTGGCTCCCTACGTCGAGTTCATGGGTTACACCCAGCCCTGGTACTCGGTGCGGGGCGTGGAGGCGCCGGTCGGCGGAGGAATGGGGCACATCGACTGTTTCCTGCGCGACGGCGACCGCGTGTTCCTCACCTACTCCACGACGGGCCGTGGCAACGAGCCGGTCAACGGGTCCCTCGGCCTGCTCGACATGACGCCCTACGGCCGCGGCGAGGCGTGGGAGGACAACCCCGAGGGCCGGCCCGTGATCGGCGATGTACGTGAGGGGCACCCGTCTGAGGGCCGCCAGGCCTGCTGGTACTGGCGCTCGGACGCCGACGGCGTCGCCAGCTGGGGCCCGACCAGCCGGCCCGTGCCGCAGTGGACCCGCCCCGGCGCGACCCCCGTGGAGACCCTCGGCCGCCAGGGCCACCACCACTGACGCGCCTTCGTCGACGGCGTCGGCACAAGGTGTCTGGTGCCGGGCGCAACCTCCGGACGAGGCGAACGGCCCCCGCGCGCTCAATCGGTGGGCGGTTCGCCCGTTCGCCCGGAAGGTGATCGAGCTGGAGCCCACCGACCACCCGCTCGCCGTCGAACAGCGCACCGGGATCACCCGGGACCGCGTGCGTGAGATTGCCACGGCCGTGCCGCACTCGACGTGAACTTCAGTGAGATCGGTCAAGCTTCACCGAGACGCGGCACCCGCCCGCGACCCCATCCGGGTCCAATTTCCCGGGATTGGCCTTGGCCTGCGGTTCTGTGGCCCCTCTACGCTCGCGGCCATGAGGATTCGTATCGTCGACGCCTTCAGTGAGCGTCCGTTCGCCGGCAACCCCGCAGGAGTCGTGCTCCTCGACTCCGACGCGTTCCCCGATGACGCCTGGCTCCAGCAGGTCGCCACCGAGGTGAACCTCTCCGAGACCGCGTTCGCGCACCGGCTGCCCGCGGGCGGCGACGCCGGCTGGGCGCTGCGCTGGCTCACCCCGGCCGCCGAGGTGAACACGTGCGGGCATGCCACATTGGCCACCGCACACGTCCTGCACACCACCGGAACGGCCACCGGCACGGTCCGCTTCCGTACCCGCAGCGGCGTGCTGATCACGACCGCCGGCGACGACGGGGCGATCACCATGGACTTCCCGACGGCTCCGCTGACCCCCGTGGAGGTGCCGCCCGTCGTCGCCGGTGCGCTGGGCGCCGAGATCCGCTCCGCGTACGACACCGGCCCCCAGGTCGGCGATCTGCTGCTCGAACTGCCCGACGAGAAGTCCGTACGGGCGCTGTCGCCGGACTTCAAGGCGCTGGCCGGGCACGGCGGCCGCGGCGTGATCGCCACCGCACGCGCCGAAGACCCCGACGGCGGCTACGACTTCCTCTCGCGCGGCTTCTTCCCGTACTTGGGCATCGACGAGGACCCGGTAACGGGCAGCGCGCACACCGCGCTCGCCCCCTTCTGGTCGGCCCGCCTGGGCCGCGATGCCCTGGTCGGACTCCAGGGCGGCGCCCGCACCGGCTACGTACGGACCGAGCTGCGCGGCGACCGCACGCTGCTGACCGGCAGCGCGGTCACCGTGATCGACGGCGAACTGCTGGCCGCCGGCTGAGCTCGCCGCAGGCAGGCGCGGGACGGACAGCCGTCCCGCCCCGCGCCCGTCTCACGCCGTCGGCAGCCACCCCACCCGGCCCGCGAGCAGCGCGTAGCCGAGGAACGCCACGATGTCGATCAGGGCATGCGCGGCGACCAGCGGCCCGACCCGGCCCCATCGCCGGTAGAGGAGGACGAAGATCACGCCCATCACCATGTTGCCGAAGAAACCGCCGATGCCCTGATAGAGGTGGTACGAGCCGCGCAGCACCGCGCTGGCCGCCAGCGCCGCCATCGGGGCCCAGCCCAACTGCCCCAGCCTGCGCAGCAGATAGCCGACGACGACGACCTCCTCCAGGACGGCGTTCTGCACCGCGGAGGCGATCAGCACCGGGATCTTCCACCACACCTGAGGCAGCGCCTCGGGGACCACCGTCAGATTGACTCCGGCAGCCCGCGCGCCCAGATAGAGCAGCAGTCCGCTGCCGCCGATGCCCGCGGCCACCGCGACGCCGCGGCTCAGGTCGAAGCCGGGCCGCCGCCGGTCGAAGCCGATGGCGCGCAGGCCGCCGGCCCGTTCCCGCAGCAGGAAGTGCGCCACCAGGGCGACGGGCACCAGCGCGGTCGCGATACCGAACAGCTGCCAGGCGAGATCCAGCCATGGCCGACCGGGCGCATGGGACGCGTTGAGCGTCGCCGCCTGGTGTTTGAGGGCGCCGGATCTGGTCACCGAGCCGATGAAACTGATGAGCGCCGATACCGCGCTGGCCCCCAGCGAGAGCGCCAGAACGAGCAGCGTCTCACTCCTCAAGACGCCCCGGCACGGCCCCTCCACCACCCCCGCGCTCCTCCCCACACCAGGCCCTTGACCTGGAACATCCGCATCGGCCACGGGACTTGTCTCCGGCTCCACGCTTCCTCCACTTCCGGAATACCGCCTCTTCATCACCACCGCCCCACTAGGGTCTCGAAAGCAGGTACGAAGATCGCGCGCGACAGGCCGGGCACGGGCGCTCTCCACGTGGCGCGTTTTCTCCCCACGCACTCCCCGTAGGCAATCCCCCACAGGCAATCCCCTTCGAATCCCGATCGAGTCCGGGAACTCGGGCTCCGAGTATCAGGAGAGGCGCTACGGCAATGGGACGTCACAGCTTGCCCGATCCGTCCGCACCGGAGCGCGCGGGGGCCCGCCCCAGTACCCCCCGCCGCACCGTCGTCATCGCCACCGCCCTCGTCCTCGCCGTAGCGGCCGGTTCCGTCGTGGCGCTGCGCGGCGATCTGCTGTCCTTCGGCAAGCCGTGCGACGGCACATCGGTACGGCTCAATGTGCTCGCCTCTCCCGATATCGCCCCGGCGATCGGCAAGGTGGCCGCCAAGGCCCGCGCGGACGAGACGCGTACCGACGGCAAATGCCTGGACGTCAAGGTCACCGCGCGGGCCTCCTACGAGGTCGCCGATTCCCTCGGCCGGCGGCCGGCCGCCCCCGGGTTCCAGGTCTGGATACCCGATTCCAGCCTGTGGGTGGACCGCGTCGGCTCCGAGAGCGGCACCGCGCTGACCTCCGTCGGCACCATCGCCTCCTCACCGATCACGCTGGGCGCCGTCCCTTCGGCCGCCAAATCGCTGGGCTGGCCGAAAAAGACGTACAGCTGGTCCGAACTGACCCGGACCGCAATATCGGGCGACGACCTCCGCCTGGGCGTCGCCGACCCCGCCCGCAGCGCCACCGGACTGCTCGCGCTGTCCCGTATCAACGCCTCCAACGCCACGGACGCGCAAGGCTCCGAGGAGGGCGGCGACTCCGACACCCGTACCGCCGCCGCGGCCAAGCTCCTCTACGAGCGCGTCGCGGACGGCGACAGCCAGGTGCTGGCCACCTTGCCGCGCGACGGCTCCGGAGCGGAACAGGGCAATCCGCGCCGCAACCAGGCGCTGCTGCTCTCCGAGCAGGCCGCCCACGCCCACAACACCGGCCCGGACAGCGGCCCCGAACTCGACCTGTTCTATCCCCGGGACGGCACCGCCCGGCTCGACTACCCGTACACCCTGGTGGATAACGACAAGCTCAACGCCGACCAGGCCCGCGCCGCCAACAGGTTCATCACCCTGCTGGGCGGCACCGCGGGACAGCGTGCGCTGCGCGAGCGGGGCTTCCGCAGCGCCTACGGCGCGGCCGACGCCACGCTGACCCGCAAGGCCGGAGGCCGGGACCCGCAGCCGTACACCGCCGCCCCCGCCGATCCGCCGTCGCCCAAGGAACTCCAGGCACTGCTGGGCATGTGGACGATCACCGTGCAGAGCGCCCGGATCGCGACGGTCGTGGACGCCTCGGCCTCCATGGGCAGCGCGGTTCCCGGCCAAGGCGGCCAGTCCCGGATGGAACTCGCCAAGAATTCGCTGCTCCAGGCGCTGGCGACCTTCACACCCGAGGACGAGATCGGGCTATGGAAATTCGCCACCTTGCTGGACGGCGACAAGGACTATGTGGAGCTGTCCCCCACCAGCCGGCTCGGCGACCGCGGCGCGCACGGCGGCACCCACCGCGACGAACTCGCCGCCGCGTTCGGCTCGCTGGCCCCGGTGCCCCATGGCGCCACCGGCCTGTACGACACCACGCTCGCCGCGTACGAGAAGGCCCGCACGACGTATGCCGACGGGAAGTTCAACTCCCTGGTCATCGTCACCGACGGCGCCAACGACGACTCCAGCAGCATCGGGCTGGACGCACTGGTCCGCAAACTCAAGAAGCTCGCCGACCCGAGACGGCCGGTCCCCCTGATCGCCATCGCGATCGGCCCGGAGGCCGACAAAACGGCCCTGGACCGCATCGTGGCCCCGACCGGCGGCTCGGCGCACCGCGTCAACGACCCGTCGCAGATCCACCAGGTGATACTCAAGGCCATCATGGCGGCGGGCATGAAGGGGCCGCGCTGACCTGCCTGCCTGCCTGCCTGCCTGCCTGGGCAGCGTTGTCGGTCACCGTCCCCCTAGTACTGCAACCGCATGTGGCGTGACGGGTGGCGGCGGTGTTCGTTGATGTGACTGTGTGAACAGTCGCTGACGGTTGGGCAAATCGAG
>NZ_JBVHTY010000022.1:0-123831 GCF_055565615.1 Streptomyces sp. NPDC028368
GGTAAGACCCTGGTCGAGCTGTTCGGTCTGGCGCGTGAGCTCAACATCGACGCCGAGGGCATCGACATGGGCCCGTCCCCGACGGACGCCGCCCTCGCGGCCGACCTGGTACTGCCGATCGAGGAGCTGGAGCTCACGGTCCGCTCGTACAACTGCCTCAAGCGTGAGGGCGTCCACTCCGTGGGTGAGCTCGTGGCGCGCTCCGAGGCCGACCTCCTGGACATTCGCAACTTCGGTGCGAAGTCGATCGACGAGGTCAAGGCGAAGCTGGCCGGCATGGGCCTGGCGCTCAAGGACAGCCCGCCCGGATTCGACCCCACCGCCGCCGCCGACGCCTTCGGCGCGGACAGTGACGCGGACGCCGGGTTCGTGGAGACCGAGCAGTACTGAACGCTGCGCCGAGCCGGGTCGCGGGGAGCCGGGAAGGCAGAGGAGCCGGCGATGAGGAGGCGGCGCACCGGACGACCACGCCCCCTTTCCTCGAGAGGGGGCGTTTCGTCGGGTCAAGTACCTTGTCCGGGCCCAACCGACCTTCCCGGCGACCCGGGTCTGCAGGGCGAGTGGTGCGGCGGTCTCCGTGGGCCCGGCACGTTGGGACATCGCGCGCTGCGCGATCGGTTGGGCATCCGGGTGATCTCGGCCTCGACCTTCTGAGCTCGGCCACCTCGCATTGCCGACACTCGGACGTCGGCTTCCCCCTCTCCCCGTCGAACAGCGCAGTGAGGCGACCCGGCCTCTGTGGATGCCGTCAGTTGCCGGCCAGCCCCTCGGCCGCGTTTCGCCCGGCGTCGGCGGTACGGCGGAGGAAGTCGGCGAGCCGTTCGAGCTCGGCGTCGTCGTAATCGGCGCAGATCCGCTCCACCGAGGAGTTCATCCCGGCGAAGAGCTCCAGCAGTTCGGCGTTGCGGTCGCGCAGGGCTCGGACCAGGAAGGCTCGGCGGTCCGCCGGGTCGCGGTCGCGGGTCACCCAGCCGGCGCGTTCGAGCCGGTCGAGAACCCCGGTCGTCGTGGCGGCGTGCAGCCCGGCTCGTCGTGCCAGGGCGGTTGGGCTCAGCGGGCCGTGGGTGTTGATGAGGTCGAGGCAGTCCAGGTCGATGTCTTTGAGTCCGAGGCGGGTGCCGACCTGGCGGTTGAGCAGAGTCAGCTCGGCGCCCAGCTCGCGCAGTCCCTGCTTGACCTCGACCGTGGCCCGCCGTCGACGGCGGGCCGCATCCCCAGATGTTACGGAATCCATAATGTACGCCTCTCAAATCAATATGCTACGGTTCTCGTATATTACGGCATCCGAACAACCGGGTGCCGCGGCAAGGGGGCATGGACATGTTCGTAGTGATCGGAGCGACCGGGAGCGTCGGACGCGAAGCGGTGAACCTGTTGCTGAAGACGGGCGAGAAGGTGGCGGCGGTCACCCGGGATCCAGCCGCCGCCCTGCCCGGTGGTGCGCAGGTAGTGAACGGGGATCCGTCCAGGCCGGACAGCCTCACAGCATTGCCGGACGGCGTCGAGGCGGTCCTGCTCAGCCCGCGCGCTGTTAGTGGAGCCGCCGCTGAGCTGCTGTCGCTGGCCGCGGCTCGGGGCGCGCGGCGGGTGGTGGTGCTGTCGGCCGCGACCGTGGAACACCCGGCCGGCCACCGGCGGTTCGCCGACGAGTTCAGGGCGGTCGAGGAAGCCGTCAGGGGCTCCGGCCTGCAGTGGACGTTCCTGCGGTGCGCCGACTTCGCCTCCAATGCGCTGGCCTGGGCTCCGCAGATCCGCACGACCGGCGTTGTGCGTGGCGCCTACGGCGGCGCGGCGACCTCGCCGATCCACCAGCGCGACATCGCAGAGGTGGCCGTACGGGCACTGGTGGACCCCGAGCACGCTGGGCGCGCCTACCTGCTCACCGGCCCACGGTCACTCGACCAGCGGGACAAGGTCCGCCTCATCGGCGAAGCCATAGGCCGGGACCTGTCCTTCCAGGAGCTCGCCCCCGAACAGGTCCGCCAGGCCATGCTCGCCCAGGACCTGGCCGAGGACGTCCCCGACCGGCTCCTCGGCTCCCTGGCCGACTACGCGAACACGCCGGGCCCGTCCACAGACACAGTGGAGCAGCTCCTGGGCCGCCCCGCACTCACCTTCGCCGCGTGGGCAGCCGACAACGCCTCCGCCTTCGTGGCCCCGGCCGGCTCATGAGCCGGCCACAGCAGGGAGGAACGAACGTGCCGAACAGTCCGGTTGCCAAGGTCGTGCGGTGGGCGAGCCTGTTTTTCTCGGGCGCCTTCGCGGGTTTCCTCGTCGCCGTGCTCGTCCTCGAACTGTCCCTGCGGGGCTTCGACCGTCACGTGTACACCCAGGTCCGCCAGGTCGAACTCGATTCGCTGGACAAGCTCGCGGTTGTCACGCTCCTGCCGGCACTGATCACCACGGCATTGCTCGTCGCCTTCACGTTCAAGGCGGGAAGACCCACCCCCTGGTTGATGCTGATGGCCCTTACCCTCCTGGTCGGGATCCTCGCCCTGACGCTCGTGATCAACATGCCCATCAACGCCGACCAGCTCGACTGGAATGTGCAGGCGCCGCCCGCGGACTGGGCGACCGTACGTGATCGCTGGCAGATCGCCCACGGCGTGCGGACGGGAGCGGCCGTGCTCGCGTTCGGAGCCTTGATCGCCAATGCGACGGGAACGTCGCACGGCACCCACCAGGCGACACCGACGTCGCCGCGCCACGGACTCCCCACCGCACCAGAAGATTCCCCGCTGCACCAACGGACATGAGGGAGACCGACATGAGGGAGATCGAACTGTCCGCCGGGACAATCGAATACGAGGACACCGGCGGCGACGGCCCTACGGTTGTGCTCCTGCACGGGCTGATGATGGACGCCTCGCTGTGGGACGGACCGATCGCCGATCTGTCCGCCGACCACCGGTGCGTGGCACCGACGCTGCCGTTCGGCGCGCACCGTCGCGCGATGTCCGCCGACGCCGACCTCGCGCTGCCTGGGGTGGCACGGCTGGTCACGGAGTTTCTCGACCGCCTCGATCTCCACGACGTCACCCTCGTCGGCAACGACACCGGCGGAGCACTCGTCCAACTGCTCATGTGCGACGGCGCCGCACGTGTGGGACGGGCTGTGCTCGTCTCATGCGATGCCTTCGACAACTTCCCGCCAGGACTGACAGGCAAGACGCTCGTGCTCACCGGCAAGCTCCCGCCCCGGATGTTCGGGCTGTTCATGCAGCAGATGAGGCTGCGGCCGCTCCGGCGCCTCCCGATCGCGTTCGGGTGGCTGACCCTGCGCGGAGACGCCGCCACCGCCCGGTGGACGAAGCCGGTCATGAAGCAGCCCGACATCCGCCGCGACGCCGTACGAACACTGCGAGCCGCAGCGGCAGACACCAACCTCCTGCTTGCCGCGGCCGAACGCCTGCCGGGCTTCAAGCACCCCGCCCTCGTGGTCTGGGCAAGCGGAGACCGCGTGATGCCACCCGAGCACGGCCGACGCCTCGCCGAACTCCTCCCCCACGGACGGCTGGTCGAGATAGCAGACAGCTACACCCTCGTCCCCCTGGACCAGCCGACAAAACTCGCACAACTCATCCGGGAGTTCACCCAGGCATCCGACGCAACCTAGGACGAAAACAGCTTGGTATGGCCCGTCGTCCTCCCGGCTCAGTCCTGCTCCCCGGCACGCGCACCGGAACGGTCGCCGCCCCTCACCCAGCCGCTACCGCCTCCGCCGCCCCCCGGCCCAGGAGGTCGTGGAGGAGGCGGGTGGCGGGGAGATCCGGGTGGAGGTAGACGTGTTCGCCGCGCTGGCCGACGGCTGCGAGGAGGGCGTGGAAGGTGGTCTTCGCGTCCTCCGTCCGTCCGGCCCGGTGCTGGGCCTGGCCGAGGAGGCCCAGGTGGAGGGGGCGGCGCAGGTGCGTTCTGGAATTGCGGAGTTCGGCGAGGGAGGAGTGCATCAGGGTGAGGCCGTCCTCCCGTCCGGAGTGGGCGAGGCCCCAGCCCTCCAGCGTGCCCAGCATCGCCTTCCAGTAAAGGAGCCCGTGTTCGTCCGCCAGGCGGGCTCCCTCGGCGCCGGAGGAGTGGGCCGTGCGGGCGTCGCCTTCCCAGGCCGCCACGACCGCGTCCACGTAGAGGGCGAAGGAGCGGTCGGAGGGCCTGCTGTCGTACTCGGTGAGGCGCAGCAGTTCGCGGCGGCGTGCCGTGGCGGTCTTCCGGTCGCCCATGAGCCAGTGGGTGAAGGTGTCGTAGGAGCGGCAGGAGACGCGCGGGTCGTGTTGGAAGGTGCGGGCCAAGGAGTGGTCCTCGCGGGCGTAGCCGTCCGCCATGGCGACGCCGTGCTCCAGCTCGGCGAGCGCCTGCCGCAACTGGCCGCGGATGTGGAGGACGATGCCCTCGCCGTAGGCCGCGCCGAGCACCGCCACGGGCCGGCCGTCCTGGTCGGCGAGGTCCCGGAGCAGGCCGGAGAAGCGGCGCGAGGCGTCGTAGCGGCCGGTCACGAGGTACGACGCGCACAGGGCCCAGAGCACCGACGGGTCTTCGGAGGAGTGGGTGGCCGTGTTGAGGGCCCGTCCGCGGGCGAGTGCCGTCTCGGCCTCGGCGTGGCCGTAGCCCCGGGTGGTGGCCAGCACCTGGCCGAGCTGGACGTGCAGCCGCTGGTCCAGGGAGGCGGCCGAGGGGTCGCCGGGCGACAGCAGGCCGACCAGGTGCACCGCGCGGCGCAGCCAGGTCTCCACCTGTTCGTAGGCGAGTTGCTGCTCGGCCTGCTCGGCGGCGCGTAGCAGCAGGGGAAGCGTTTCGGCAGCCGGCAGGGCGCTCTTGGCGTGCCAGGCGTGGTGGGCGACCTGCTCGATCTCCTCGTCCTCCACCTGCCCGAGCCTGCGGGCGGATATCCCCTCGGCGACCCTCGCGTGCAGCCGCTGCCGGTCCTCGCGGGTGAGCTCGTCGATGAGCGTCTCCTGGACCAGGGCATGGGTGAAGTGGAGCCGTTCCGGGTGGTGGGGGTCCTCGCCGAGCAGCCCGGCGCGGATCGCCGACTCCAGTGCCGCGGCGACCGGTTCGTCCTCGGTGGCGGTGCGATCCAGGAGATCGGTGTCGACCTCGGTGCCGATGACGGCGCACAGCCGCAACACGCGCAGCACCGTCTCGGGCAGCGCCGCGAACCGCTGGTGCAGCGCCTCGCGGACGCCCGTCGGGACACGGGTCAGGAGCACGTCCACCGCGTCGGGCCGGCGCAGGCTACGCGCGTCACCCAGGAGGGAGAGGAGCTGCATGACGAAGTACGGGTTGCCCTCGCTGCGCCGGTGCAGCACCTCGACGACCTCCGCGTCGACGCCGGGTCCGGCCTGGGCGACGACGAGGGCGGCGACGGCGTGCCGGGACAGGCCGCCGAGCCGCAGGGTCTCGGTCCTGGGGCCGCGCAGGACCTCGGAGAGCATGCGGCGCAGCGTCGCGTCGGACTCGACTTCGTACTCGCGGGCGGTCAGGACGATGCCGAGCGGGTGGCCCTGGCTGCGGGTGCTCAGCAGCCTGAGGAGGTCCAGGGAGGCGCTGTCGGCCCAGTGCAGGTCCTCCATGAGCAGGACGAGCGGGCGCTGGGCGGCGAGGGCGAGCAGGACTTCGCAGACCGCGTCGTGGGTGAGGAACCGGGCCTGGCCCCAGTCGGATTCGGGGACCGGTCCACCGGGTCGGACCGCGCGCTCGGGCATCAGCGGGGCGAGCAGGGCGCCGAACGGTTTCGCCGCCTCACGGAAGGCGTCCGGGCGGGTCGTGGACAGCCGCCTGAGGATCTGGGTCCACAGCCAGTAGGGCGGTACGCCCTCGCCCAGGAAGCAGTGGCTCCAGATCACCTCCAGGCCGGCACCGTCCTGGCCGGCGTCACCCTGGCCGGCGCACGCGGCTTCCAGCCGGGGGACGAGTTCGAGGAGCAGACGGGTCTTGCCGACGCCGGCGGGTCCGAGGACGCCCGCCACGTGCCCGTGGCCGGCCAGCGCACTCGCCGCCGCGGCCGTCAGGCGCTGCAACTCCTGGCTGCGGCCGGTGAACGGCGACTGGGCGCCCGGCCCGCCGGGCATCGGCCGTACGGCCTCCAGGCTCGTGCCGTTCTCCGGGGCCTTGTCGTCCGGCGCGGGACGCGCGCTCGGGCATGAATCCGCGGTGGCCGACCGTGAGTCCGTGCCGGTCGGCGCCGGTCGGCACGTGTGCCCCGGCCCGGTGGTGACGCGCGGCGCTCCCGCCCCGCCTGCGGCAGCGCTCCCCGCCCCTCCCCGTCCCACGGGCATGGCGTCGTCCTGGAGACCGTCGTTACAGCCGGCTGCGGCGAAAGGCCCGCCCGGAGCCGCTCCTGCCCTGCCGACCCCATCGGACGGCTCGGCCGCTGCGGGCCGCCCAGGCTCCCGCGCCGCGCGGACGGGCGGGCGCGCCTCGGCCGTTCGCGCCCCTTCGCCGTCGTGGGCCTTCGCGCTCCCGATCACCGGAGCCTCCACCGCGGGCCCGGCAGGTTCGGGGCGACCGGGGCGCGGTCCCGCGGCGGGCCCGCCCGTCCCCGGCTCCTGGCGCAGGATCGCGGTCCTGACCCGCCGGAGTTCGGCGGCCGTGCCCACGCCGAACTCCTCGTTCAGGTGGACGCGGGTCCGTTCGTACACTTCGAGCGCCTCGGCTTGCCGCCCGAGCCGGGACAGGGCCGTCATCAGATGGCCGACCAGGCGTTCCCGCGCCGGGTGGCGACGTGCCTCGCGGTCGAGGCCCGCGGCGACTTCCTGGGCCTCTCCGAGGGCGAGCCGGGCTTCCGCGCAGGACTCCACGGCGGTGAGCCGGACGTGTTCGAGCCGCGAACTCTCGTCGCTGAGCGGGGCGTGGCCGTCGAACTCCGCGTAGGGCGCGCCCCGCCACAGTGACAGGGCCGCCGCGAACCGGTCCCGCGCGGCGAGCGGGTCGCGTCGTTCCAGCAACTGTCGCCCTTCGGCGACCAGGTGCTCGAAGCGGCAGCTGTCGATCAGTTCGGGGGCGAGTTCCAGGACGTAGCCGGGCGCGCGGTGGCGCAGCACGGTGGGGCGGTCCGGCCCGGACGCCGGCTGCAGTGCGCGGCGCAGGTGGGATACGTGGCTCTGGAGCGTGGCGACGGCCTGACGCGGGGGCTCCTCGCCCCACAGCTCCTCGACGAGCAGTTCCGTGGGCACCACGCGTCCCAGGCGTATGAGGAGCAGGGCGAGCAGGGCTCTGCGGCGTGGTGGGCCGAGGGGGAGGTCGTGGCCGTCGTGGCGCGCCGACATGGAGCCCAGAACGTTCAGCAGGAAGGGGGTCTCGTGCGATCCGGCCGCGGGGGCCGGGGTGGTCGGGGCCGGGTTCGGTGTGGGGGATGAAGGCATATCGGTCCCAATCGTTCTCGCACGCGCGATCGTGCTACGGGCGGGTGGCGCGGTGCGGCCGGTGCTCTTCCAAACCGGAGCTTTGCATAGACAACGGGGCGTTCCAAGATCATCTTGGCCGTCCGTAAGCGAACGGCAAGGTCTCTACAGGGGTTTCGGCCAGGTTGGCGGAAACCTCTGCAGAGGATGGCAAGAATCCGCCAGCGTCCCGACCAGGTTGCGGCAAGGAGGGTGCCGCAGGATGCCCGTCATCGGAAACCACCGCTGAACGGGGAGGCCATGAACGCGCCGGACGACTGCCTTGCCATCACCCGAGAACACTGCGCTGCGGGCTCGACGTGAGGGCTTCCGCAGCGGGAACGCCCGCCGTGCTCTTCCCCGGCCAGGGGTCCCAGACCCGCGGCATGGGGGCCGGCCTCTTCGACCGGTTCCCCGAACTGACCGCGCTGGCCGGCGACATCCTCGGCTACGACCTCCCACGGCTGTGCCTGGAGGACCCGGACGGGCGGCTCGACGACACGCGCTGTACCCAGCCCGCGCTCTACGTCGTCAACGCCCTCTCCTACCAAGACTCGTTGGAGCGCGGTGAACCCGAAGGCGCATACCTGCTGGGCCACAGCCTCGGGGAGTACAACGCCCTGCATGCTGCCGGGGCCTTCGACTTCGAGACCGGCCTGAAACTCGTCGTCAAGCGGGGCGAGCTCATGGCCCGCGCCTCGGACGGGGCCATGCTCGCCGTCGTGGGGCCGGACGCGGGTGAGGTGCGGGCGTTCCTCGCCGAGGAGGGTCTGTCGCAGCTCGACGTCGCCAACATCAACACCCCCGTCCAGACCGTGCTGTCCGGGGCCCGTGACGAGATCGAGCGCGCGCACAAGACGTTCGACGCGCGCGGGACCCGGGTCGCCCGGCTGAAGGTCTCGGCCGCCTTCCACTCGCGGTTCATGGCCTCCGCCCGCGACGAGTTCGCCGCGTTTCTCAAGGGCTTCCGGTTCGCACCCTTGCGGGCCACGGTGATCGCCAACCTCACCGCGCGGCCGTACGCGGACCAGGACGTCGCCGCGACGCTGAGCGAGCAGATCTGCGGATCGGTGCAGTGGCTGGACAGCGTCCGCTACCTGCTGGAGCGCACGACCGCTGACCACTGCCGTGAGGTGGGCGGGGGAGGAGTCCTGACCCGTATGGTCCGGCAGATCGACGCGTCCTCCGCCCGCCGGACGCCGCAGCCGCGGCCACGCCTGTTCTGCATCGCCTACGCCGGAGGCGACGAGCGCGCCTACGCAGGACTCGCCGAACACTGCCCGGACGTCGACGTCGTGACGCTGGAACGCCCCGGACGCGGCCGGCGCGCCTCCGAGCCGCTGCTGCGGGAACCCGCCGCGATCGTCGACGACCTGCTCCGTCAGCTGCAAGGCCGGCTCGACGCCCCGTACGCGCTCTACGGCCACAGCCTCGGAGCCCGGCTGGCGTTCCTGCTCTGCCGCCGGCTGCGCGCCGAGCGGCTGCCCGCACCGGCCCATCTGTTCGTCTCCGGGGAGAGCGGACCGGCGATCCCGAGCCGGGAGCGTCACACCTGGGAGCTGCCGACCGACGCGTTCTGGGACCACCTCAAAGAGCTCGGCGGAATCCCGGCGGAGCTATGGGAGCACCCCGACCTGATGGCGTTTTACGAGCCCATCCTGCGGGCTGACTTCGCCGCGCTGGGCGCCTACCGGCACGAGGATGCCCCGCTGCTGGACGTGCCGGTCACCGCCATGGCCGGTGAGGACGAGTGGTTCACCCGGGCCGACCTGGAGGCCTGGCAACGGGAGAGCACCCGGCCCCTGACCACACACCGGTTCCCCGGTGACCACTTCTTCATCCGGGCCCAGTGGCCCGCGCTGGGCCGGATCGTCACTGCCGGGCTCGCGGCCCCCTGACGCCCCGCCGGAACAGCGAAGAGTTCACGCGCGCCGGGCACCGGCACGCGTCCCGAATCGACCGAATCGATCGTCCCGAGGGTGACTGACAGCTATGAAGCAGGAACTCAAGAAGCACATGGAAGAGCGGTTCATGTTCGAGTTCGACTCGGAAATCACCGAGGACACCGACCTGTTCAAGGCGGGCATCCTCGACTCGTTCGGCTACATCTCGCTGATGGCGCACATCGAGGAGGAGTACGGTGTGCCGCTCGGCGACGAGATCCTCGGCAACGTCATGGTCTCGCTGTCCGGCATCGTCGGGTTCGTCGACACCGCCCGCTCGCGGGCCGCCGGGAGCCGGTGACCCGATGTGCGGCATCGCCGGCTTCTACGGAAGCTCCCTGCCCCCGCAGGAATACGAGACCCTGATCCACGGCATGCTCGCCCAGATCGAGCACCGCGGCCCGGACGAGGCGGGCTGCTTCCTCGACGACCGGCTGGCCATGGGCACGGTACGGCTGAGCATCATCGACCTGTCCACCGGCTCGCAGCCGGTCGGCAGCGCCGACGGCCGCTACTGGCTCTGCTACAACGGCGAGCTGTACAACTACCGGGAGCTGCGCGAGCAGCTGACCGCCCGCGGCTTAGCCTTCCGCACCGAGTCCGACACCGAGGTCGTGCTCAACGCCTGGGTCGCCTGGGGCCTCGACTGCCTGCCCCGCTTCAACGGCGCCTTCGCGTTCGCCCTTTACGACACCGTCACCGGCGAACTGCACCTGGTGCGCGACCGGTTCGGCAAGCGGCCCCTGTTCGTGGCGCGCCACCGCGGCGCCTGGCTGTTCGCCTCCGAGATGAAAGCGTTCCTGGCCTACCCGGACTTCAGGTTCGCCTTTGACGAGGCGCAGCTGGCATCGGTCTTCGCCACCTGGACCCCGCTGCCCGGCCAGAGCGGATACCGCGGGATCGAGCAGATCCCCATGGGCGAGTACCTGTCCGTGCGCGGCGACGAGGTCCGGCGCGGCCGCTGGGCCACGCTCGACCTGGCCGCAGGCCCTGCCCCGGAGAGCGAGCAGGAGGCCGTCGAGCTTGTCCGCGCGGACCTCGAAGCCGCGGTCGACGTGCGCCTGCGCAGCGATGTCGAGGTCGGCGTCTACGCATCCGGCGGCCTGGACTCCTCGATCATCGCGCACCTTGCCGCGCAGCGGACGAGCCGCCCGCTGCGGACGTTCTCGATCGAGTTCGAGGACGCGGAGTTCGACGAATCGGCCGAACAGGCCGAGCTGGCCGCACACCTGGGCACGCGCCACTCCACCGTGCGCGTGACCGACGAGGACGTCGTCGACGCCTTCCCCGACGCCGTCCGGCACGCCGAGGTGCCCGTCTTCCGCACCGCCTTCGTCCCCATGTACCTGCTGGCAGGCCACGTCCGGAGCGAAGGGATCAAGGTGGTGCTCAGCGGCGAGGGCGCCGACGAGGCTTTCCTCGGCTACGGCATCTTCAAGGACACGCTGCTGCTCTCGACCTGGCACGAGCTGGACGACGACACCCGCCTGCGCCGTATGAGCAAGCTCTACCCGTACCTGCGCCACTTCAGCGGCGAGGACGGCCACCGCCGGATGCTCGGCCTCTACCGGCAGTTCACCGAGGAGACCCTGCCCGGCCTCTTCTCCCACCAGATGCGCTTCCAGAACGGCCGCTTCGCCGCACGCCTGCTCAAGAACGCGGGCGACCCCTTCGCGGCCCTCGGGGAACTCGTGGCCGGCGAGCCCGGCTACGCACAGCTCACCCCCGTGCAGAAGGCCCAGTGGCTGGAGTTCCGCACGCTCCTGAGCGGCTACCTGCTCTCGACCCAGGGCGAGCGCATGGCGCTGGCCCACGGCGTGGAGAACCGCTGTCCCTTCCTCGACCCCGCCGTGGTCCGCCGCGCCGCATCGGTCAACCTGCGGTTCGGCGACCCCTACGACGAGAAGTACCTGCTCAAGCGCGCCTATGCCGACGTGCTGCCGGAACGGATCGTCAAGAAGGGGAAGTTCCCCTACCGCGCCCCGGACAGCGCCGCGTTCGTCCGCTCCCGCCCGGACTACCGCGAGCTGCTGACCGACCCCGGCACCCTCGACGAGATCGGCGTCCTCGACGCTCGCTTCGTGCAGCGGTTCACCGACCGCGTCTTCGACAGCCCGCCCGAGGAGATCGGCACGAAGGAGAACCAGGCCTTTGTCTCCTTGGCGTCGACGGTCTGGCTGCACCACTGGTACGTGCGCGGCAACGCCCGCCGCCGGGCCCCGCTCGGGGTCCCCCTGTACGTCGTCGACCGGCGCAGCGGCGCCCTGTCGGCCTAGGACGGAGAACGCGCCATGAAGAAGGAGAACGGCGTCCTCGCCGACGACCGGGACATCGCCGTCATCGGCCTGTCCCTGCGGTTGCCCGGCTCGCGCACGCCCGAGGAGTTCTGGAGCCACCTGGCCGAGGGCCGCTCGCTCATCAGCGAGGTCCCGGAGCGCCGCTGGCGCAAGGAGGACCACCTCGGCCACCCGCGCCGCGAATTCAACAAGACCAACAGCGTCTGGGGCGGCTTCGTCGACGACGCCGACTGCTTCGACGCCGATTTCTTCCAGATCTCCCCGCGCGAGGCGCAGTCCATGGACCCGCAGCAGCGGATGGCCCTGGAGCTGAGCTGGCACGCCCTGGAGGACGCCGGTTACCGGGCCGACCGCGTCGCGGGCTCCCGCACCGGTGTCTTCATGGGCGTCTGCCACTGGGACTACGCCGAGCTGATCGAGCAGGAAGTCGAGGAGATCGACGCCTACTACCCGACCGGCGCCGCGTACGCGATCATCGCCAACCGGGTCTCCCACCACTTCGACTTCCGCGGCCCGAGCGTCGTCAACGACACGGCCTGCGCCGGCTCGCTCGTGGCCGTGCAGCAGGCGGTACAGGCGCTCCAGGCCGGCGACTGCGACCTCGCGCTCGCCGGCGGCGTCAACCTGACCTGGTCGCCACGGCACTTCATCGCCTTCGCCAAGGCGGGCATGCTCTCGCCCGACGGCCTGTGCAGGGCGTTCGACGCGAACGCCAACGGCTACGTGCGCGGCGAGGGCGGCGGCATCGTGCTGCTGAAGCGGGCCGCGGACGCCCGCCGCGACGGCGACGCCGTCCACGCCGTGATCAAGGGCATCGGCAGCAACCACGGCGGGCGCACCAGCTCGCTGACCGTCACCAACCCGGCCGCACAGGCCGAACTGATCGCCGGCGTCTACCGCAAGGCCGGCATCGCACCCGAGACCGTCACCTACGTGGAGACCCACGGCCCCGGCACACCGGTCGGGGACCCCATCGAGATCCGCGGCCTCAAGCAGGCCTTCGCCGATCTGGGCGCGGACCGGCCCGGGGAGGCTCCGGCCCACCGGTGCGGCATCGGCTCCGTGAAGACCAACATCGGCCACCTGGAAGGGGCCGCCGGCATCGCGGGCATGCTCAAGGTCATCCTCGCCATGCGCCACCGCAAGCTGCCCGCGACGGTCAACTTCCGCAAGCTCAACCCCCTCATCAACCTGGACGGCAGCCCGCTGTACGTCCTCGACCGCCTCACCGACTGGAACGCCGAAGGGTCCGCACCGCTGCGCGCGGGCGTCAGCTCCTTCGGATTCGGCGGGACCAACGCCCACGTCCTGCTGGAAGCCGCGGACCTGGTGGCCGCCACCGAGGACGCCGGCGAGCAGTGGCTTCCGGTGTCCGCCAAAGACGAGGACCGGCTCCGCGAGACGTGCGCCCGGCTCGCCCGCTGGGTCCGGACCCGGATCGAGCAGAACGACACCCCGTCCCTGACCGATGTCGCCCGCACGCTGCGCGAAGGCCGGGTGCCCCTGCGCGAGCGCGTGGTGTTCCGCGCAAGCGGCATCGCGGAGTGGGCGGCACAGCTGGAGAGCGTCGCCGCGGGGGACGAGTCGCCCGCGGACTGCCCGCATGGCCGGGCCGGAACCCAAACCCCCGACGGCCTGGACGCGGACGACCTGACGGCCCTGGCCGAGCGCTGGCTGGAGAAAGGCCGGTGGGACAAGTTCGCGGCCGCCTGGGCCCAGGGCCTGCCCGTGGACTGGGCACAGTGGCCCGAGCGCGGCCACCGCGTGCACGTGCCCGGCTACGCGTTCGCCCGCACGCCGCACTGGTTCCAGACGGCCCGGACCAAGACGACCGGAGAGCCGGAGCGCAGCGCGACGACCATCGCTCCCGCCGCGCTCGGCGAAGGCGAGCACGAAGGCGGCAGCTGGACCTTCCCCCTGCACTTCGACGCCACACAGGGATTCGTCCGCGACCACCTCGTCAACGGTGCACGGATCGTGCCGGGCGTGGTGGCCCTGGAACTCGTCACCGTGGCAGCCGGAATGGCCGCCGTCGCAGGCGCCCAAGCCGGGCTGACGCCCCGTATCCGCAACGCAGTGTGGATCCGCCCGCTGCTCGTCGGCGATACCGGGCTCACCCCGCAGCTCCGCCTGACCCCCGCCGCCGGCGGCTACGACTACGCGATCACCGACGACCACGGCACGCAGTACACCAGCGGCCGGGTCGAGTACGGAGAGGCCGCCGCGGCCGAGCAGTCGGACCCGGGCGCGCTGCGCGAGCGGTTCCCCCATCGCGTCGACGTCGCAGAGGGGTACGCCGCGCTGCGGTCCAGCGGCATCGAGCACGGCCCCGCCCTGCGTGGACTCCACGCCCTGCACCGCGGTCCGGACGGCCTGCTGGCTGAGCTGCGGCTCCCCGCAGATGCCCCGGACGGCATGGCGCTGCAGCCCGCGATCCTCGACAGCGCCCTCCTCGCGGCCCTGGCCCTCGGCCCGGCCGACGGCGGCTGGCGCAGGCCCGCCGCCCCCGCGGTGCCGTTCGCACTGGACCGCCTCACCGTGCACGCCGCGACGACCTCGACGATGTGGGCGTGGCTGCGGCCGGCCGGCAGCGGCACGGCAGGCGGTATGGCCGCAGCCGACATCGAGCTGTTCGACGAGAACGGCCGGCTGTGCGTGACCTTCACCGGCTACACGTCGAGGGAACTGCCCAGCGCAGAACCGGCAACAGCCCAGGCCCCGGAAGGGGAGCTCCTGGAGGTCACCGGCGTCTGGGACGAGGCCCCTGCCCCGGCCCCCGCAGTCGGGCAGGCCACCCCGGTCGGCCCGGTGACGGTGCTCAACGCCGCACTGGACGACGGCCTCGCAGCGGCGAGCGCCGCGCGGCTGGGCATGGACATCCGGCAGCTGGCGGTATCCACCGATGCCGCCGAAGCCACCGATGCCGTCGCCATGAAGGCGGCGTTCGACGCCTGCTACCCGCAGGTCCAGCAACTGCTCGGTCAGGGACGGCAGGTGCTCGTCGTCGCACCGGGCGCCCCGGACTCGCCGGTGTACGCCCCGCTGGCGGCGCTGCTGAAGACCGCACAGCAGGAGAACCCTTCCTTCAGCGGCAGGCTGGTGCTCCTCGACGCCTACGACCCCCGCGACGCCGACCGCTTCGAGCGCGTCGTCCGCGCGGAGGCAGGCGCCGGAGACCACACCGAAGTCGCCTACGACGCCCAGGACCGCCGAGCGGGGCACGGCTTCGTGGAACTTCCCCCGGGCGAGGCGGGGGAGAGCCTGCTGCGCGACGGCGGCGTCTACTGGATCACCGGGGGCGCCGGCGGACTCGGCCTGCTGCTCGCCGAGCGGCTCTGCGACCGCCACCGCGCCTCGGTCGTCGTCAGCGGCCGCTCGGCGAACAGCCGGGCCGTCGAGGCACTGCGGGCCCGCCTGTCCCACGGCGAGGTGACGTACCGCCGCACGGACGTCACGGACGCGGACGACGTGCGGGACGCGGTCGCGGACATCCGCGCGCGGTACGGACGGCTCGACGGTGTGTTCCACGCGGCCGGCGTCCTCGACGACGGCTACCTCGCGAGCAAGCCCCTCGCGGGCACCGCCGCCGTACTCGCGCCCAAGGTGGACGGCGCCACGTACATCGACGACGCGACGCGCGCCCAGGGCCTGGACTTCCTCCTGCTGTTCGGCTCCGTGGCGGGCGCCTTCGGCAACGCCGCGCAGGCCGACTACGCCGCCGCCAACGCCTTCCTCGACGCGTTCGCCGCACGACGGCAGGCCGCCGGCAGCGTGACCCGCTCCGTCGACTGGCCGCTGTGGGCCGACGGCGGCATGCGCGTGGACGGCGCCAGCCTTGCCTACCTGCGCAAGCGCACCGGGACCGTGCCACTGCCGAGCGAGACCGGCCTGGACGCACTGGAGCGCGCACTGCACTCCGACGCGCCGGTCCGCCGCGTGGTGCTCTTCGGGGAGCGGTCCAAGCTGCGCGGGTACGCGGGCCTGGACCGCGTCGCGAAGCCGGAGCCGCGCCCGTCCGGGGTGCAGCGGAACACGGCCGCGCCGGCCGTCCTGGACGAGAGCGAACTCGTTGCCCGTACGCAGGACCTGCTGCGGAACCTGTTCGCCGAGGTGACCCTGCAGGACGCGGAGCACATCCTGGCCGACGAGAAGCTGGAGACCTACGGTATCGAGTCGATCTCGATCGTCGACCTGACCAGCAGGCTGGAGGACACCTTCGGGTCGCTGCCCAAGACGCTCTTCTTCGAGTACGTCGATCTGCAGGGCGCGGCCGGCTACTTCGTCGCCGAGCACCGCGAGCGGCTCCTCGAACTCTTCGCCCCCGAAGTACGCGCGCTCGAGGAGCCCGCGCCGGAGGAGCCTGCCCCGCAGGGGCCTGCCGTCGAGGAGCCGCCTGCGGCCGAACCCGCCCCAGCCGTCCGGCCGTCCGTGGCCGCCGCCCCGCGCGCCCTCGCGGCCCGGGCCAACCCGGACCGCCACGACATCGCGGTGATCGGTATGGCAGGCCGGTACCCGGGTGCCGACACCTTGGAGGAGTTCTGGGAGCTGCTCAGCGAGGGCCGGCACAGTTTCGAGCCCGTCCCGGAATCGCGGTGGCGGCACAGCGACATCTACTTCGACGAGCGTGACGTCGACGGCAAGACCGTCGTCAAGACCGGCACGTTCCTGCGGGACGTCGAGGCGTTCGATCCGCGCTACTTCAACATCTCCCAGCGCGACGCCGAGCTGCTGTCCCCGGAGGTCCGGCTGTTCCTGCAGGCGGGCGTGACCGCCCTGGAGGATGCGGGCTACTCACGCGAGACGCTGCGGCGCCGCTACGACGGCGACGTAGGCGTGCTCGTCGGCTCGATGAACAACAGCTACTCGCTCTACGGCTTCCAGAACATGCTGATGCGCGGCACCGCGACCAGCGGCAGCGAGCTCGGCGTGATGGCGAACATGCTGTCGTACCACTACGGCTTCACCGGGCCGTCCGTGTTCCTCGACACCATGTGCTCCTCGGCGTCGGCGTGCGTGCACCAGGCGGTGCGTATGCTGCGCGGCGGCGACTGCCGCATGGCCGTCGTCGGCGGCATCAACCTGATGCTGCACCCGTACGACCTCATCTCGACCTCGCAGGCGCACTTCACCACCAAGTCGGCCGAGGTCGTGCGCAGTTACGGCCTCGGCGCCGACGGCACGATCCTGGGCGAGGGCGTGGGCACGCTCGTGCTCAAGCCGCTGGCCGAAGCCGTCGCCGACGGCGACCACGTCTACGGCGTGATCAAGGGCAGCGGCATGACCAACGCCGGGGTCCGCAACGGCTTCACGGTGCCGAGCCCGCAGCAGCAGGCCCGTGCCATCGAGAAGGCGCTCGACGACGCCGCCGTGGACGCGCGCACGATCAGCTACCTGGAGGGCCACGGCTCGGCGACCTCCCTCGGTGACCCCATCGAGATCAAGGGCGCCGCCCTCGCGTTCGGCCGCGACACCCAGGACCTGGGGTTCTGTGCGCTGGGCTCGGTCAAGTCCAATGTGGCGCACCTGCTGTCCGGATCCGGCATGGCCGGCCTGACCAAGGTGCTGCTGCAGCTCAAGCACCGCACGCTGGCGCCCTCGCTGCATGCCGGGACGCTCAGCTCGGCGATCGACTTCGAGAAGACGCCGTTCGTGGTGCAGCGCCACCGCGACACCTGGCGGCGCCCCGTGGTCGGCGGAGCGGAGGTACCGCGCCGGGCGGGCGTCACGTCCATCGGCGCGGGCGGCATCAACGTGCACATCGTCGTCGAGGAGTACGACGGGCAGGTCGTCGCCGCACCGGACAGCGGGCGCCCGCGGCTGCTGGCGTTCTCCGCCATGACGCCCCGGGCCCTGCAGACGGTGCTGCGCGACATGCACGAGCACGTACGCACGACCGCACCGGGCCTGGACGCCCTCGCGTACACCCTGCAGACCGGCAAGAACGAACTGCCGTGCCGACTGGCCTTCGTCGCGGACGACATCGCGGGCGCGCAGACTCGCCTGGCCCAGCTGTCCGCCGTGGACTTGGCGGCGGAGTCGCCCGCCGTCCCCGCAGGCGTGCACTTCACGGCGAGCACGCTGCGGCGCCGGCGCACCGCCGACGCGGCGACCGTCGAACGGGCCCTGCGCGACGGGAAGCAGGCGGAGCTGGCGCAGCACTGGGCGGACGGCGCGAGCGTCGACTGGGACCGGCTGTGGCCGGCGGGAAGCCGCCCGGCCAAGCTGTCGCTGCCCGCCTACCCCTTCGACAAGGTGCGCTGCTGGTACCCCGAGGACGACGACGCGCCCAGCGTGCTGCGGCCGCTCGCCTTCGCCCGGCGCGCGCACCCCTGGGTCGGCGTCAACGCCTCAAACCTCAACGGCGTGTGCTATACCCTCCGGCTGCGCGGGGACGAACTCCTCGACTACGTCTACACCGTAGGACGCAAGCGCCGTTACGCCACTGTGGCGCTGCTGGACGCGGCACTGGCGTTCGCGCGGCTCGCCGGGCTGGAAGGGCCGCTGCGGCTGCGGAACGCGCAGTGGGCCGCACTGCCGTCGCCCGCGGACGCCCCCGAGACGTTCACCTGGCGGCTGGGCACGTCCGGCGACGGCGTGCATCGTGTCGAGCTGTGGCACGCCGACGACGCCACGCTCCGGTTCGCCGCCGACGTCGTACCGTCCGCGCCTGCCGAGGACGCGTCGATGCCGCAGGTGCGCAGCGCGCCCGCGACCCTCGGCCGGGACGACTTCTACGCCGCGCTCGGCACCGCGGGCCTCGACGCCCGGCCGTACGTGCGCAGCGTCGAAGGGGTCACGGAACTGGACGCCCACCGGCTGCTCGTACGGGTCGCCGAACCGGCCATGTGCCAGGACCCGCACAAGCAGCACGTGCACCTCCCGGCCTGGTTGCTCGCCGGGCTGGCCCAGGGTGTTCAGCACGCCTTGGGCCGGGCAGACACCGCCGTGGTACGGGTCGGATCCGTGCAGGGCGAGCAGTGGGAGCGCACTCGGGCGATCGTGCTGGCGCAGACGTCCGATGCCGTCTTCCATGCGGCATTCCTCGACGAGGACGGCCGGGTGCTGGGCCGGGTCGAGGACGCCGAGTTCACCGCCGGCGACCTCCGGCCGGCACTTCCCGGCAAGGCCGGACGGGCACCGGCGGCATTGCCGCAGGCGTCGCGTCCGATGCTGCAGACGCCGGCTGGTACGGGGGAGCGGCAGCAGCCGCCGGCCGTGCAGCCGCCGGCCGAGCCGTCCGTGACCGTTCCGGCGGTCTCGGACGGGCAGGCGGCGCTCGTCGCGTCGCTGCGCGAGACCGTCGCCGACCTGCTCAAGTTCGACCTGGCCGACATCGACCTCGACACGCACTTCCACGCGTACGGTTTCGAGTCCATCGCGCTGGCCAAACTGGCCTCGGAACTCAACGGCATCCTCGGCACGGACCTCACCCCCGCCGTCTTCTTCGAGTGCCCCGACATCCGCAGCCTCGCCGAGCACCTGCAGGGCCGCTACGGCCCCGAGCTGACCCTCCCCACGGTCGCCGACGCACCCGCGCCGGTCGCCGCCACCCGGCCGTCCCCGGTGCCGATGCCGGCACCCGGGCCGGACGACGATGCGGTGGCCATCGTCGGCGCTGCGGGACGGTTCCCCGGCGCGGACGACCTGGACACCTTCTGGCAGCGGCTCCGCGCGGGCGAGGACCTGATCACCGACTACCCCGGCGACCGCTTCGACGGCCCCTACGCGGACGTCGTGGCGCGGGCGGACTTCCCGAAGTTCGCCGGCCGGATCGAGGGCGTGGACCGCTTCGACGCGGACTTCTTCCACCTGTCGCGGCTCGAAGCGGAGCTGATGGACCCGCAGCACCGCCTGGCACTGGAGACCGTGTGGGCCGCGCTGGAGAACGGCGGCTACGCCCCGGCGCGCCTCCCCGGGAACACCGGCGTCTACTTCGGCGTCTCCGGCAGCGACTACCACCACCTGCTCAACGCCAGCGGCGTGGCACCCGACGGCTTCACCGCCACCGGCAACGCCCATTCGATGCTGGCCAACCGGATCTCCTACGTCCTGGACGTGAACGGGCCGAGCGAACCCGTCGACACGGCCTGCTCCAGCTCGCTCGTCGCGCTGCACCGCGCCGTCGAGAGCATCCGGTCGGGCCGGTGCGACATGGCCATCGCGGGCGGTGTCAACCTGCTGCTGAGCGTGGACACCTTCGCCGCGACGCACATGGCGGGCATGCTCAGCCCCGACGGCCGCTGCAAGACCTTCTCCGCCGGCGCGGACGGCTACGTCCGTGCCGAGGGCGTCGCCGCGGTGCTGCTCAAGCCGCTCGCCCGCGCGCGGCGGGACGGCGACGCCATCTGGGGCGTCGTCCGTGGCAGCGCCGAGAACCACGGCGGCCGCGCCGGTTCCCTGACAGCCCCCAACGGCACGGCGCAGGCCGTGCTGATCCAGGACGCGATGCGCGGCATCGACCCGGACAGCATCGGCTACGTCGAGGCGCACGGCACGGGCACCGGCCTGGGCGACCCGGTCGAGGTCAACGCCCTCGCCAGCGCCTACCGCGCGTTGCGCACCGCCGAAGGCAGGCCGCCGCACGCGGCCCGGCCGTGCGCCCTCGGCTCGGTGAAGACCAACATCGGCCACGGGGAGTCGGCCGCAGGCCTGGCCGGAGTGCTGAAGGTGCTGCTCGCCATGCGTCACCGCGAGCTGCCGCCGAACCTGCACTGCGACCAGCTCAACCCGCACCTGCCGCTCGACGGCGGATTCGAGGTCGTACGCGAACTGCGCCGCTGGGAGCCGCACGCCGACGCCACCGGACGGCCGTGGCCCCTGCGGGCCGGAGTGAGCAGCTTCGGCTTCGGCGGCGCCAACGCCCACGTCGTCCTCGAAGCACCGGCCGCAGCGTCCGCAACGCCCGCACCGGCGGAGCCGGCCCGCACGACCGCCCAGGCCATCGTGCTGTCCGCCCGCGACGGCGAGCGGCTGCACGCCACGGCCGGACGACTGCGGGACTTCCTCGACCGGGCGCGCCGCGACGGACACGCCCCGGACCTGGCTGATCTGGCGTTCACCCTCCAGGTCGGCAGGGAGGCCATGGAAGCCCGCCTGGGCTTCGTCGCCGGAAGCATCGGCGACGTGCTCGGCACGCTGGACCGGTTCCTCGCGGGCGACGAGCCCTCCGGCTGGCACACCGGCGGCATCAGGCGGTCGCGTGGCGCCGGCGTGCGGCGCGAGCCGGAGCAGGCTCCGGAGGTCACCCGGGCCCTCCACGGCGGACGGCTCGACCGAGTGACGGCCCTGTGGTGCGACGGAGCCCCGGTCGACTGGCAGGCGAGGCATCCCGCGGGCGAGCGCCGCACCGTGCGGCTGCCCGGGTACCCCTTCGCCCGGGACCGCTACTGGGTGCCCGCGGGCGGCGGAGCCCCCCTCCCGCCGCCCACGGCACCCGTCCCGCCCCCCGCGGCCGAGCCCGCGTTCGAGACCGATGCCCGTGCGGCGCTGCTCGACGCGGTCCTCGACGGCCGTGCCGGCCCGGACGCCCTGAGCAGGATCTGACGCCTCCCCCTGCCTCCTCCCTGGACCGGGCGGCCCGGCCGCCCAGTGACCTGGAACGGAATGAACGTGAGCAAAAACATCCTTCGAGTGCCGGAATGGCGCGACGAACCGGTGCCAGGGCGCACCGCGGCCCCCGGAACCCGGCGGCTGGTCGTGCTGTGCGACACCCCCGACGCCGACGTGACCGTCCTGCGCCGGCACCTGCCCGGCGTGTCCGTCGCCCGCGTGGAAAGCCGGGACGACGGGCCCGCCGCCGCCTACGAGCACGCGGCGACCCTGCTGCTCGGCGAGCTCCAACGACTGCTGAACCAGCCGGCCGGCGGCCCCCGTTCCGTGCAGGTCGTGTGCCAAGAGGGGACTCCGTATGGCTACGCCGGTCTGCTCGGCATGCTGCGCACCGCCGCGCAGGAGGACCCGGCGCTGCACGGCCAGCTGATCGAGTTCACTCAGTGGCCGCCGGGTGACGAACTCGCCGACGTACTGCGGGCGGAGTCAGGGCAGGCGGCGGACCACGTGCGCCACACCGGCGGCCGCCGCCAGGTCCGCGCCTGGGGAGCGGCCCCGCACGCGGCGGCCCCGCCGATGTGGAAGGCCGACGGCGTCTACCTGATCAGCGGGGGAGCGGGCGGCGTCGGCCGGCTGGTCGCCGCCGACATCGCACGGCACGCCCCCGGTGCCCGGGTCGTCCTGTGCGGACGCTCGGCGGCGGGCCTCGTGCCGGGGCAGCCGGGCCCGGGGACCGAGTACCACCGGGTGGACGTCACCGACGTCGCCGCCGTGACGGAGCTCGTCAACTCCCTTGTGCGCACGTACGGAAGGATCGACGGGGTCGTGCACGCGGCGGGCCTGATCAGCGACGACTACGTGATCCGCACGTCCCACCAGGATGCCCAGAGGGTCCTGGCGCCGAAAGCCGCCGGGCTGGTGAACCTCGACGAGGCCACGCGCCGCCTGCCGCTGGACTTCCTCGCGGCGTTCTCCTCCGGCGCCGGGACGCTCGGCAACCCCGGGCAGGCCGGCTACGCCGCCGCGAACGGGTTCCTCGACGCCTACCTGGCCTACCGCGCCGGCCTGGCCGCCGTGGGCGAGCGCCACGGCATGAGCGTCTCGATCGGCTGGCCGCTGTGGCAGGACGGCGGGATGAGCGTCCCGGCCGAGGACGTGCCCGCGCTCACCGCACGCTTCGGGCGCCCCCTGGGAACGGACACGGCACTGCGAGCCCTGCACGGCGCACTGGCGCTCGGCACACCACACCTACTGGTCATGGACGAGGAGAGCGGCGTGGACGAGGAAGGTCCGCAGGAGACGGAAACGCAGCGGACGGGGCCGGCGGAACTGCGGGCACGCGTGCTGCCCCTGCTGAAGGAGCTGATCGCCGAGACGGTGCGGCTCGACGCCGCCCGGCTGGACGCCGCCGCACCGCTCGACGGCTTCGGCATCGACTCGCTGGCCGTGACCCGGCTCAACCGCCGGTTCGCGCAGTGGTTCGGCGCCCTGCCCAAGACGGTGCTCTACCAGTATCCGACGCTGAACGACCTGGCCGGCCACCTGGCGCAGCAGCACGCGGACGGCTGCCGCCGCTGGCTGGACGACGCGGCGGGGACCGGAGCAGCTGCCACGGCGCAGGCCGCCAAGGCCGCCGCGCCGGTGCGCCACCGAGCCCGGGGGGCAAAGAACCCGCGTCCAGCCGGCGCGGACGAGCCGATCGCCATCATCGGCCTGAGCGGGCGCTACCCGGACGCCCCGACCCTGGAGGCGTTCTGGGAAAACCTGCGCGCGGGCCGCGAGAGCGTCCGTGAGATCCCCGCAGAGCGCTGGTCGCTGGACGGCTTCTACGAACCGGACCCGCAGCGGGCCGTGCAGCAGGGCGCCAGCTACAGCAAGTGGGGTGCGTTCCTCGACGACTTCGCTCGCTTCGACGCCGCGTTCTTCGGGATCGCGCCGCGCGACGCCGCCGACATGGACCCGCAGGAACGGCTGTTCGTCGAGAGCGCGTGGTCGGTGCTGGAGGACGCGGGCTACACACGGCAGCGCCTCACCGAGCAGCACGGTTCCTCCGTCGGCGTCTTCGCCGGGATCACCAAGACCGGCTTCGACCGCCACCGCCCGCCGACGACCGACGGACTGCCGCCCGCGCCGCGCACGTCCTTCGCCTCGCTGGCCAACCGGGTGTCGTACCTGCTGGACCTGCGCGGCCCGAGCATGCCGATCGACACCATGTGCTCGTCGTCGCTGACCGCGGTCCACGAGGCATGCGAGCACCTGCGCCACGGCGCGTGCGAGCTGGCCATCGCCGGCGGTGTCAACCTCTACCTGCACCCCTCCTCGTACGTCGAGCTGTGCCGCTCCCGGATGCTCGCCGGCGACGGGCACTGCCGCAGCTTCGGCGCGGGCGGCGACGGGTTCCTGCCCGGCGAGGGCGTCGGCGCGGTGCTGCTGAAGCCGCTGTCCGCGGCCGAGGCCGACGGAGACCCCATCCACGCGGTGATCGTCGGCTCCGCCATCAACCATGGCGGGCGCACGAACGGCTACACCGTGCCCAACCCGCGCGCACAGGCCGCGCTGATCCGCGACGCGCTGGACCGCGCCGGTGTGTCCGCGGCCGGCATCGGCTACCTCGAGGCGCACGGCACCGGCACCCGGCTCGGCGACCCCGTCGAGATCGACGGTCTGACCCAGGCCTTCGCTCCCGACGCCGCCGGCAGCGGTGCCTGCGCCCTCGGCTCGGTCAAGTCGAACATCGGCCACCTGGAGGCCGCCGCGGGCATCGCGGGCCTGACCAAGGCCGTACTGCAGCTGCAGCACGGCGAGTTCGCGCCCACCCTGCACGCCGAGCAGACCAACCCCGACATCGACTTGGCGGCCACCCCGTTCACCCTGCAGACCGGCGGGGCCCCGTGGCCGCGGCCCGCGGACGGCGGTCCGCGCATGGCGGGCATCTCCTCGTACGGCGCGGGCGGCGCCAACGCCCACGTCATCGTCGCCGAGTACCGGGGCACGAAGGCCGCACCCGCCACGCCCGCCCCGTCCGCACGGCCGGTGCTGCTGCCGCTGTCCGCCCGGACCACCGAGGACCTGCACGCACGGGCCGGCCAACTGTCCGACCTGCTCCGCTCCGGCGCCCCCGTGGACCTGCCCGCCGTCGCGGCCACCCTGCAGACCGGCCGCGAGGAGATGGACGAGCGGGTGTGCTTCGTCGCGAACACACCCGGGGAATGGCTCGACCAGCTCGGCGCCTTCCTCGCCGATCCCGACCCCGAGGCCGAGGGCCCGTGGTCCCGCGGCCGCGTCAGGGTCACCGGCGAGACCCTGGCCGTTCTGGCGGAGAAGGACGAACTACGCGAACTCGTCGCCCGCTGGATCAGCCGCGGCGACTGGCACGACCTGGCCGCCTTCTGGGCCAAGGGCATGCCCCTCGACTGGACCTGCCTGCACGGTGGCGCGGACACGCCCTCACGGGTCCACCTGCCCGCCTACCCCTTCGCCGGACGGCAGTTCTGGTTCGGCCCGGTCGGCAGCGAGCGCCCGGCGACGACGCCGGTGGCCGCCCTGTCCCGCACGACGGCAGCCGGTGCCGCCGACGTCGAGCGCACCTTGCTCGACGCACTGGGCGAGGCCCTGCAAATGCCGGTCGCCGAGATCGATCGCCGCCGCCCCTTCGCCGACTACGGCCTGGACTCCATCCTCGGCGTAAACCTGGTCCACACGCTCAACACGACTCTTGGCACCGCGTTGGAGACCACCGACCTGTTCGACCACGGCACCATCGAGCGCCTGCACGCGTTCCTCGTCGGTGCCTATGGTGACGCGCTGCACGCGCAGATCTCCCCGGTAGCCGCCGCCGCGGCGCCCGACGATGACGCCGTCGCCGTCGTCGGGATGGCCGCCCGCTACGCCGACGCCGAGGACCCGCGCGCCCTCTGGGACCACCTGATGGCCGGCCATGACCTCGTCGAACCGGTGACCCGCTGGCCGCTCGGGCAGGACGTGACCTGCCGCTCCGGCAGTTTCGTCCGCGGCATCGACCAGTTCGACCCGGTGTTCTTCGCGATCTCCGGCGTCGAGGCCACCACCATGGACCCCCAGCAGCGCCTCTTCCTCGAACAGTGCTGGAACGCCCTGGAGGACGCCGGCTACACCGGCGAACGCCTGACCCACCGCAACTGCGGCGTCTACGTCGGCTGCTACGCCGGCGACTACCGCGACCAGCTGGACGCCCGGCCGCCGGCGCAGGCCCTGTGGGGCACCATGGGCTCGGTCGTCGCCTCCCGGATCGCCTACCACCTCGACCTCAAGGGCCCTGCCCTCACCACCGACACCTCCTGCTCCAGCTCACTCGTCGCCCTGCACCTGGCCTGCCGCGACCTGCTCTGCGGCGACGCCGACATGGCGATTGCGGGCGGGGTGTTCCTCCAGACCACGCCGCGTCTGTACGAGTCGGCGACGCGCGCGGGCATGCTCTCGCCCAGCGGCCGCTGCCACAGTTTCGATGCCCGCGCCGACGGCTTCGTCCCCGGCGAGGGCGCGGGCGCGGTCGTCCTCAAACGGCTCGCCGACGCCCGGCGCGACGGCGACCACATCTACGGCGTCGTCCGCGGCTCGGGCATCAACCAGGACGGCACCACCAACGGCATCACCGCCCCCAGCGCGGCCTCGCAGGAACAGCTCCTGCGCGACGTCCACGCCCGCAGCGGCATCGAGCCGGGCGGCATCCAGCTCGTCGAGGCGCACGGCACGGGTACCCAGCTCGGCGACCCGATCGAATTCCGCGCGCTCACCCGCGCGTTCGAGGGCGCCCCGGCCGGGAGCGCCGTCCTGGGATCGATCAAGACCAACATCGGGCACACGCAGTTCGCCGCCGGCATCGCGGGCGTCATCAAGGCGCTCCTGGCCCTGGAGCACCGGCAGATCCCGCCGTCGCTCCACTTCCACGAGGCCAACCGGGCCGTCGTGCTGGACGACAGCCCGTTCACCGTCACCACCGCCCCGCAGCCCTGGACGGCGCCCGCCCGTGGCCCGCGCCGGGCGGCCGTCAGCTCCTTCGGCGCCAGCGGCACCAACGCGCACGTCGTCCTGGAGGAGCACCCGGCCCCCCAGGCCACCAACGCAGGCGGGGAACACGCCTTCCTGCTGTCGGCCCGCACCCCGGCCGCCCTCCGCGCCGTCGCCGAACGGCTGCTGGCCCACCTCGACCGCGCACCCGGTCTGCCCGCCGACGCCGTCGCCTACAGCCTGGCCGCCGGACGCAGCCACTTCGCGCACCGGCTGGCCGTCGTCGCCGCCGGCCTGCCTGACCTGGCGGCACGCCTGCGCTCCTGGCTGTCCGGCACCGCCGGAGACACGGTGCTACAGGGAGAGACCGCCGCGGACCCCCGCCCCGTCGGCGGTGCGGGCGCCCTGGCCCCGGCCGCGCTGGCCGCAGCGTACGTACGGGGCGAGGCCGACCGGTTCGCCGACAGCTTCGCGCCCGCCTCGCGCCGCCAGGTGCCCCTGCCGACCTACCCGTTCGAGCGGCAGCGCTACTGGACCGGCACGACCGACACCGAGGAAAGCCAGGGGCTCAAGGACACGGACGAGGCCGCGTACCGCCTCCGGCTCGGCGGCGAGGAGTTCTTCCTGGCCGACCACCACGTGGGCGGCCGGGCCGTGCTGCCCGGCGTGCTCTCGCTGGAGGTCGCACGCCGTGCCGTGACCGGCAGTTCCTTCGCGCCGGTCGGCCTGCGCGACGTCGTATGGCCGGAGCCGTTCCCCGTCGGGGACGGCGGCGCCGAACTGCGCGTCGATCTGGACGGCGATGCCTTCCGCGTCCTGCGCGACGGCTCCGCCGTGCACGCCCAGGGCCGGATCGCCACGCCCGGCTCGCCCGCACCCGCGCCGCTGGAGGCCCTGCGGGCCCGCTGCGGCCGCCGCACCCTGTCGCGGAGCCAGTGCCGTGCGGCCCTCGACGCCGTCGGCATCCGCCACGGAGACCGCCTGCGCGCCATCGACACCCTGGCCGTCGGTGACGGCGAGGTGCTGGCCCGGCTCGTCCTGCCCGACGGCGCCCGCGACGGCGCGTTCGCGCTGCACCCCGCGATGCTCGACAGCGCCGTCCAGGCCGTCGTCGGCCTCTACGGCGACGCCACCGGCACGCTCGACGAACAACGCGCCGCGCCCGCGCTGCCCTTCGCCCTGGACGCCGCCGACCTCTTCGCCCCCACCACCGAGCGCATGTGGGCCCACCTGCGCCACACCGAGGGCTACGCCCCCTCGGCCGACCGGGACGTGACGAAAGCGGATATCGATGTGTACGACGACGACGGACGGCTCTGCGCGAGCCTGCGCGGCTACGCGTTCCGTCGGATGACCGCCCCGCCCGGCGAGGCGCCGCGCGCGACGCTGCTGGCACCGGTGTGGGACGCCCTGCCCGCCGCGCCCGCCGCGCCATGGCCCCACCCGCACACCCGCGTCGTGCTGCTGGGCGGCACCGCCGAGGAACAGGACGGGCTCCGCCGCCGCTACCCGGACGCCACCGTCCTGGACGCCCGCGCCGACGAGCCGGCCGACCGGCTGGCCGCGCGGCTGCCCGCCGGCGCCGAGCACGTCTTCTGGCTCGCCCCGGCCGGCCCCACCGGCGACCCGGCCGCCGCGCGGTACGACGCCACCATCGCCGTCTTCCGCCTGGTCAAGGCGCTCCTGGCCGGCGGTGCGGACGCTCGTGAACTGGGCCTGACCCTGGTCACCCGGCAGGCGCGCCTGCTGCCGGGCGACACCGGCGCCGACCCCGCCCACGCCGGAGTGCACGGCCTCGGCGGCACCCTGGCCAAGGAGTACCCGCACTGGCGGATCCGCGTCGCTGACGTCGAGGCGGACGCCCCCGTGCCCTGGCCGGCTCTGTGGGACCTGCCCGCCGCCCCCCGCGGCGAGACCCTGGCCCACCGGCACGGCGAGTGGTACCAGCTGCGCCTGCTGGAAACACACGGGCCCGGCGTCGCGGCCGTCCCGCGCGCGCCCGGCGGCGTGATCGTGGCCATCGGCGGCGCCGGCGGCATCGGCACCGTGTGGACCGAGCACATGATGCGCCGTCACGGCTCCCGGGTCGTCTGGATCGGCCGCCGCCCGCTGGACGCCGCCATCGCCGCCCAGCAGGAAGCCCTCGCGGCGCACGGCCCCAAGCCGGACTACGTACAGGCCGATGCGACCGACCGCGACGCCCTGCGCCGCGCCTGCGACGAGATCGTGCGGCGGCACGGTCCCGTGCGCGGCGTCCTGCACACCGCGATCGTCCTCGGCGACCAGACCCTCGCCCGGATGGACGAGGACCGGTTCCGCACGACCTACGCCGCCAAGGCCGACATCGCCGTGAACCTGGCCGACGCCTTCGCCGGCCAGCCGCTGGCCTTCGTCGCGTTCTTCTCCTCCATGCAAGCCTTCTTCAAGGCCCCCGGCCAGGCCAACTACGCGGCGGGCTGCACCTTCGCCGACGCCTTCGCCGAGCACCTGTCCACCCGGCTCGACTGCCCGGTCAAGGTCATGAACTGGGGTTACTGGGCCGGCGTCGGCGTCGTCACCGCCGACGGCTACCGGCAGCGCATGGCACAGCTGGGCCTGGGCTCGATCGAACCGGACGAGGGCATGGCCGCCTTCGACGCGCTGCTGGCCTCCCCGTACCCGCAGCTCGCACTCCTCAAGGCCACCGACACCCGCAGCATCGACGGCCTCCACGACGACGACGCCCTCACGCACCCGGCCGTCACCACCCCGTCCCTGATCGGCGCGCTGGGCGAGGACCGCCCCGACCGCCGCGCCGAGATCGCGCGGCTGCGCGAGAAAGCGGGCGGGCACGCCGGAGCCATGCAGGACGCGCTCGTCCGCATCACCTGGGCGCTGCTGCAGTCCCTGGGCCTGTTCCGCGACGGCCGCGCGGCCACCGCCGCCGAATGGCGCGCCGTCGGCGGCATCGAGGACCGCTACGCGCGCTGGACCGAGCACACCCTCGCCGCACTCGCCGACGCAGGCCACCTGCGCCCCGAAGGCGAGGACACGTACGCGGCCCTCGACACCCGTACCGGAACCCTCGACGACGCCTGGGCCGACTGGGACCGGGCACGCCGGCAGTGGCTGGCCGACGACGCCAAACGACCCCAGGCGATCCTCGTCGATACGACGCTGCGCGCCCTGACCGGCATCCTCACCGGCCGCCGTCCGGCCACCGACGTGATGTTCCCGAACGCCTCGCTCGAACTCGTCGAGGGCGTGTACAAGAACAACCCCGTCGCCGACTACTTCAACGACGTGCTCGCCGACACCCTCGTCGCCTACCTCGAACGGAGGCTGGCGGACGACCCGTCAGCGCGCTTGCGCATCCTGGAGATCGGCGCCGGCACCGGCGGCACCAGTGCCACGGTCTTCCGCAGGCTGCGGCCGTGGGCCGGGCACATCGAGAGGTACAGCTACACCGACATCTCCAAGGCGTTCCTGCTGCACGCGCAGCGGGAGTACGGCGAGATCGCCCCGTACCTGGACGCACGGCTCTTCAACGCCGAGAAGCCGCTGGCAGGCCAGGAGGTGGCCCCCGGCGAGTACGACGTCGTGATTGCCACCAACGTGCTGCACGCGACCCGCAACATCCGCAGGACGCTGCGCAACGCCAAGGCCGCCGCGCGCCCCAACGCCCTGCTGCTGCTCAACGAGCTCAGCGACAACATCCTCTTCAGCCACCTCACGTTCGGCCTCCTGGACGGCTGGTGGCTCTACGACGACCCGGCGCCGCGTATCCCCGGTTCCCCCGGCCTGGCGCCGGAGAGCTGGCAGCGGGTCCTCGGCGAGGTCGGCTTCCGCGCGGCGTTCGTCGCCGCCCCGGGCGCCGACGACCTCGGCCAGCAGGTGATCGTCGCCGAGAGCGACGGCGCGATCCGCCAGCCGCGCCCGGACGGGGAGTCCGCCTTCCGCGGCACCCTCCCCGAGGCCCGGCCGGTGCGGGCCGCGGAGCCGGAAGAGCCCGCCGCGCCGCAGCCGGACGCGGCCCCGGCCGCCGCCGACGGCGGCGACCGTGAGGAGCTCCTGGCGCACCTGGCCCGCGACTACTTCCGCGGTCTCGTCGCGGAAACGCTGCGGCTGCCGCTCGCCGACATCCGCGCCGACGTGTCCTTCGACCGCTACGGCATCGACTCGATCCTGGTCGTCCAGCTGACGGAAGCGGTCCGCAAGGGGCTCGACAACGTCGGCAGCACGCTGTTCTTCGAGGTACGGACGGTCGACGGCCTCGTCCGGCACTTCCTCCGCACCCAGCCCGACGCGCTCGCCGCGCTGGTCGGTCTGAGTGGCGGGACGGCAGCGTCCACCGACGGGCGGCTCGCGCCGGCCGACGGGCCGGAGTCCACGGATCAGCCGCGGACGGCCCGTGAGCCGGAGCCCGCCGCCGTGCCGGAGCCGGCCGGCACCCCGGCCCCCGTCCTCGCCACCACGCCGGCGGCCGAGGCGCCCCGCGCCGAGCAGGGCATGGCCATCGCGATCGTCGGCATGGCCGGCCGCTACCCCGGCGCACCCGACCTGGACACCTTCTGGGAGAACCTGCTCGCCGGCCGGGACAGCATCACCGAGATCCCGGCCGGGCGCTGGGACCACAGCCGCTACTACGACCCGCGTCGCGGCGTGCCCGGCAGGACGTACAGCAAGTGGGGCGGCTTCCTCGACGGGATCGACGAGTTCGACCCGCTGTTCTTCGGCATCTCGCCCAAGGCGGCGTCCATGATGGACCCGCAGGAGCGGCTGTTCCTGCAGTGCGCCCACGCCACGCTGGAGGACGCCGGCTACTCGCGCGGCGCCCTGCGCGCCGCCGCCCGCACCCGGGTGGCCGAGGACGCCGGCGACATCGGGGTGTTCGTCGGCGCGATGTACTCCGAGTACCAGCTCTACGGCGCCGAGTACGGCGTGCGCGGCGAGCCGGTCGTCGTGCCGGGGAGCCTGGCGTCGATCGCCAACCGCGTCTCGTACTTCCTCGACGCGAGCGGCCCCAGCGCCACCGTCGACACCATGTGCGCCTCGGCGCTGTCCGCGATCCACCTCGCCTGCGCCGCCCTCCAGCGCGGGGAGTGCGGTGTCGCCCTGGCCGGTGGGGTCAACCTGTCGGTGCACCCGGGCAAGTACCTGATGATCGGCGAGGGCCAGTTCGCCTCCAGCGACGGCCGCTGCCGCAGCTTCGGCGAGGGCGGCGACGGCTACGTGCCCGGCGAGGGCGTCGGCGCGGTGCTGCTGCGCCCGCTCGCCGACGCCGTCGCCGACGGCGACCGCATCCTCGGCGTGATCCGCGGCACCGCCGTGAACCACGGCGGCCACACGCACGGATTCACCGTGCCGAACCCGCTCGCGCAGGCGTCGGTCATCCGCAGCGCCTGGCGCCGGGCCGGAGTGGACCCCCGGGACATCGGCTGCATCGAGGCGCACGGCACCGGCACCTCGCTGGGCGACCCGATCGAGATCGCCGGGCTCAATGCGGCCTTCGCCGAGTTCACCGACGCACGGAACTTCTGCGCCATCGGCTCGGCGAAGTCGAACATCGGCCACCTGGAGTCCGCGGCGGGCATCGCGGGCCTCGCCAAGCTGCTGCTGCAGATGCGGCACGGCACGCTCGTGCCGTCCCTGCACGCCGAACGCGTCAACCCCGAAATCGACTTCGCCGACAGCCCCTTCGTGCTGCAGCGCGAGGCCGCGCCGTGGCCGCGGACCGGCGGACGCCCGCGCCTCGGCGGTCTCTCCTCGTTCGGCGCGGGCGGCTCCAACGCCCACCTCGTGGTCGAGGAGTACGTCGACGAATACGTCGAGGAGCACGCCGGGAAGGACCTCGCGCCCGACGCGTCCGCGCACCGTGGCGAACCCGTCGTCGTGGTGCTGTCCGCCTTCGACGAAGAGCGCCTGCGCGAGTCGGCCGGCCGGCTGCGCGACGCCCTGCGGACGGAGCGCTGGAGCAGCGCGGACCTGCCCGACATCGCCTACACGCTGCAGGTCGGCCGCGACGCGATGACCGCACGGTTCGCCGTGGTCGTCAGCGCGCTGCCCGCCCTGGTCGAGGCGCTGGACGCCTGCGCACTCGGCAGCCGGCTGCCCGCGGGCGCGTACCTCAGCCCCGGCGGCGACCGGGGCGGCGCGGTCAAGGACTTCCTCACCGACGCGGACTTCCAGGAGACGGTCGTGCGCTGGGCACGGCGCGGGAAGTCGGCGCCGCTGGCCGAGGCCTGGACCAACGGCCTGGCAGTCCACTGGGCCCGCCTCCACACCGGGGGACCGAGGCCGCGCAAGGTCGCTCTGCCCGGCTACCCGTTCGCCCGGGAGCGCTACTGGTACACCGACGGACTGCCGGAACTCGCGGAAACCCCAGGCGCGTTCGGGGACGCCGTTCCGCGCCCCGCCGTGGAGGCAGGGCCTGCGACGACGCCCGCCGTGCCGGCCCCGCCCGCGCATCCGGCCCACTCCTACGAGCTCCCCGCAGGCGACCTCACCCTGCACCCTGTCTGGGAGCCCGCCCGGCTGCTGCGCGGCAGCCCCTACCCGTCCGCGGCCTCCCGTGTGGTGGCGATCGGCCTCGAACCGGACGTCCTCACGGAGCTGACCGCCCGCCGCCCGGGGACCGTGGTGCTGGACACCGGCGCGTCATCCGCCGAAGAGGTCCGTGACGAACTCGCCCTCCTGGGCGACTTCGACCACGTCGTCCTGCAGTTCCCGACCGCGGCCGCCGCCCACGGCGCCGAGGCGCAGATCAGCGCCCAACGCGCGGCGATCCGGCGCATGTTCCGCGTCCTGAAGGCACTGGCCCTCACCCGGGACGAGCAGCGGCTCGGACTCACCCTCGTGACCAGCGGCGCGTTCTACGCAGACAGCTCCCGGGCCGCCGACCCGGCGCAGGCGAGCCTGCACGGTCTGATCGGCGGCCTGGCCAAGGAACAGCCGCACTGGCGCATCCGCGCCATCGACCTGGCCGACGGTGAACCGTTCGTCGCCGACGAGGTCTTCGCCCTGCCCGCCGACCGCCGCGCGCACCCGCTCGCCCGCCGCGGCGGCCAGTGGCTGCGCCGCCAGCTCCTGCCGGTGGACGCCACCGAGCCGCCCGCCGAGCCCGTGCTGCGCCGCAACGGCGTCTACGTGCTCATCGGCGGCGCGGGCGACCTCGGTGTGCTGCTCAGCGAGTACCTCGTACGGCAACACGACGCCCACGTCGTATGGGTCGGCCGCCGCGCCGAGGACGAGGACATCCGGGCCAAGGCGACCCAGGCCGCAGCGGGCGGGCGGTCCCCCGTCTACCTGTCCGCCGACGCCGCCGACCCCGCCGCGCTCGCCCGCATGCGGGACGAGGTCCACCGCCGCTACGGCCGCATCGACGGCGTGGTGCACCTGGCGATGGTGTTCAGCCACACGCCGCTCGCCCGGATGACCGAGCGCGAGCTGGAAGCCACCCTCGCAGCCAAGGTCGACCCGTGCGTGCACTTCGCCGACGTCTTCGCCGGCCGAGGCCTGGACTTCATCCTGCTGATCTCCTCGCTGGTGAGCTTCATCCGCAACTCCCACCAGGCGCACTACTCGGCGGCCTGCGCCTTCGAGGACGCGCGCGCCGACGCCCTGCGCGAGGCGCTGGACTGCCGGGTCAAGGTCGTCAACTGGGGCTACTGGGGCAACGTCCCCGACGAGCTCCTGCGCGACGTGACGTCCATGGGACTGGCCCCGATCGACCCAGTCACGGCGATGGGCGCACTGGAGCGCCTCCTGGCCGGCCCGCTCCACCAGATCGGCTTCATGCGCCTCGGCCGCCCGCTGCCCGTCGAGGGGGTGCTCACCGCAGAGACGCTGACCCCGCAGGCGCACGGTGCGGCGGCCCGCGACGGCGCCGCGCCTCTCGCCCTGCCCACCGGCCTGGCCGCGTACCACGCGGGCCCGGTCCCGGGCGAGATCGACGCGTTGCTGCTCCGCCGCCTCGCCGCCGAGCTGCGCCGGGCGGGTCTGGAGGAGCCGCGCCACGGCCTGGCCGAGTGGAAGGAGCGGCAGGGCGTCGACGCACGTTTCGACGGCTGGCTCTCGGCCACCCTGCGCGCACTCGCCGAGCACGGAATGATCGACGACCAGGGCCGCTGGAACACCGGCAGCCCCGCCGCCCAGGACGCCGACGCCTGCCGCGCCGACTGGGCCGCGCAGACGCCCCGATGGGCCGCCGCCAACCCCGATCTGCGGGCACCGCTGAACCTGCTGGACCAGACCCTGCCCGCGCTCACCGACGTCCTGTGCGGCCGGGTGCGCGCCACCGACGTGCTGTTCCCCCGGGGAGCGTTCTCCCTCGTCGAAGGCGTCTACCGCGACAACCGCGTGGCCGCGCACTTCAACGCCGTCCTCGCCGAACACGTGGCGGCCTTCCTGCGCGCTCGCCGGGACGCCGATCCGGGCGCCCGCCTGCGCGTGCTGGAGATCGGCGCAGGCACCGGCGGAACCACCGGCCCCGTACTCGACCTGCTCGCCCGCGAAGGGCTCGACCTGGCCGAGTACTGCTTCACCGACCTGTCCCAGGCCTTCCTGCACAGCGCCCAGGACACCTTCGGGCCGGGCCGCGACCACCTCACGTACCGCCTCTTCGACGCGGCCCGGCCCCCGCACGCCCAGGGGCTCGACACCGGTGCCTTCGACGTCGTCATCGCGGCCAACGTGCTGCACGCCACCGACGCCGTCCGCCCCGCTCTGCGGCACGCCAAGGCACTGCTGAGAGGCAACGGCCTGCTGGCCCTCAACGAGATCAGCGGCTTCTACCTCGTCAACCACCTCACCTTCGGCCTGCTCGACGGCTGGTGGCTCTACGACGACGCCGAACTGCGGGTGCCCGGCAGCCCCGCGCTGTCGCCGGCGGCCTGGCAACTCGTCCTGGAGCAGGAGGGCTTCACCGGCGTCCGCCATCCGGCGCGTGACGCCCTGGCGCTCGGGCAGCAGGTCGTGGTGGCCCACAGCGACGGTCTCGCCCGCAGCCCGCGCCTGCTCCCCGCAGGGCCCGGGGCGAGCGGCCCGCCGCCCCAGTCGCCGGCGGAGCCCGCCGTTCCGGCCTCCGCCTCCGCTGCGGCCCGGACCGTGAGGGACGTGGTCCTGGCCGAGCTCGCGGACGCGCTGCGGATGCCCGCCGACCGGATCCAACCGGACCAGGCGTTCGCCGACTACGGCCTCGACTCCATCGTCGGCGTCCGGTTCGTCCAGCGCCTCAATGAGGAGCTGGGGACCGACCTGTTGACCACGGCCATCTTCGACTACCGCAGCGTGGAGCAGCTCGCCGCCCACATCGCCGAGAGTCACCGGCCGCACTTGGTGGCCCCCGCCGCGCCGGCACGCCCTGGAGCGGCACCGGCACCGGCTCCGCTCCCCGCAGCGGACACGGCCGGAGCACCGCACCACCCCGCAGGGCGCGAGCCCATCGCCATCGTCGGGATCAGCGGCCGCTTCGCGCAGTCGGACGACACCGACGCCCTCTGGCAGCACCTCGCCGCCGGCCGCGACCTCGTCGGCCCGGTCGAACGGTGGGATCTCTCCGGCTACAGCCAGGACGAACTGTCCTGCCGTGCGGGCAGTTTCCTCGACGGCATCGACCGGTTCGACGCACGCTTCTTCAACCTGACCGGCCTCGAAGCCACCTACACCGACCCCCAGCAGCGGCTGTTCCTCGAACAGGCGTGGACGGCCATCGAGGATGCCGGCTACGCGGGCGCCTCGCTGGACGGCCGCCGGTGCGGCGTCTACGCCGGCTGCACCGGCGGCGACTACCCCCAGTGGTTCGAGGACGCGCCGCCCGCCCAGGCGGCATGGGGCAACGCTCCCTCGGTCGTACCGGCGCGCATCGCCTACCACCTGAACCTCCAGGGCCCCGCCATCGCGGTCGACACCGCCTGCTCCAGCTCACTGGTCGCCATCCACCTCGCCTGCCAGGGCCTGTGGAGCGGCGAAACCGAAATGGCCATCGCCGGCGGCGTCAGTGTCCAGACCACCCCGGACACCTACCTGGCGGCCGGCCGCGGCGGGATGCTCTCGCCCACCGGCAAATGCCACACCTTCGACGCGGCCGCCGACGGATTCGTACCCGGCGAGGGCGTGGGCGTCGTGGTGCTCCGCCGCCTGTCCGACGCACTGGCCGACGGCGACCACATCCACGCCGTGATCCGCGGCTCCGCCGTCAACCAGGACGGTGCGACCAACGGCATCACCGCCCCCAGCGCCCTGTCGCAGGAGCGCCTCATCCGCCAGGTGCACGCCGAATTCGGCATCGACCCGGCCGAGATCGGCATGGTCGAGGCGCACGGCACCGGCACCCAGCTCGGCGACCCCATCGAATGCCAGGCCCTGGTCGGCGCGTTCGGCACGGCCGGCGGCCGCGACACCTGCGCACTCGGCTCGATCAAGACGAACCTCGGTCACACCACCTCCGCCGCGGGCGTGGCGAGCCTGCTCAAGGTCGTGCTCTCCCTGCGCCACGGTCAGATCCCGCCGTCCCTCCACCACCACGAGACCAACCCCGCGATCCGACTCACCGAAAGCCCCTTCCACGTGAACACCACGCTGCGGCCGTGGCAGCCCAACGGCCAGGGCAAGCGCGTCGCCGCCCTGAGCGCGTTCGGCTTCAGCGGCACCAATGGCCACATGGTCGTGGAGAACGCGCCGGCCCGGGACGGGCGCCGGCAGGCGGCGGGCGAGCTCCTGTTCGTCCTGTCCGCCCAGCAGCCCGAGGCGCTGCGCCGCCGCGCCGAGGACCTCCTGGCGTACCTGCGCCGCACCCCCGACGCCCCACTGGGCGACGTCAGTTACACGCTGGCGACCGGCCGGGACCACTTCACCCACCGTGCGGCCTTCGTCGCCGCCGACCGCGACACGCTCGGGCACCGGCTGGAGGCCTGGCTGGCCGACGGGCGGAGCGACACCGCCGGCCGGCGCAGCGACAACGCGCCGCAGCGGGCCCGGACCCGGTACCTGAACGGCGAGGCGGTCGACTTCGCGCCGCTGTTCTCCGGCCTCGACGTACGCCGCACGCCGCTGCCCACCTACCCGTTCCAGCGCAAGAGCTACTGGCCGGCGGCCGCCGCTCCGAGCCGGCGCCACCGGGCAGCGGAGACCGCGCACGGCCCTGCCGCCACCCCGACACCCGAGACCGCGCCCGCCCAACCGACCCCCGCGCAGCGGATACCGGACACCGACCAGGCGACCGTGCGGTACCTGGCAGGTGAACTCCTGCTGGCCGAGCTCTCCCGCGTGCTCATGATGGCGCCCGACGAGATCGACCCGCAGGCGTCCTTCTCCGACTACGGCGTGGACTCGATCCTCAGCGTCAAGCTCGTCGCCGCGGTCAACCACGCCTTCGCCGTCGATCTGCCGAGCACCGCACTGTTCGAACACAGCTCGCTCGACCGGCTGACGGACCACCTGGTCGCCCGGTACGGGCCGCAGTTGCGGGCCGCCGGCGCCCTGCGCGAGCCGGCGGCCGAGGCCGCAGGGGCCGCGGCGCAGGACGACCACGGGCCCGCCGCCGAGGCTCCGTCCGCCGCCCCTGTTGCTCCCGTCGCCTCCGCCGTCCCCGCTCACGCCCCCGCGGCCCCTGCGGACGATTCCGCCGACGACGGCATCGCCGTGGTGGGGATCGCCGCCCGGTTCGCGCAGTCACCCGACGCCGCCGCCCTGTGGGCACACCTCGCCGCGGGCGACGACCTGGTCGGCGAGGTCACCCGCTGGGACATGGCCAAGGAGCTGGGCGCGGGCGCCCCGCGCCAGTACGGAAGCTTCGTCGACGACATCGAGCGCTTCGACGCCTGGTTCTTCCGCATGTCCGGCAAGGAAGCCACCTACACCGACCCGCAGCAGCGCATCTTCCTGGAGGAGTGCTGGCACGCCCTGGAGGATGCGGGCTACGCCGGTGAACGGCTCGACGGCCGCGGCTGCGGCGTCTACGTCGGCGGCTCGCCCAGCGACTACCAGCAGCTGACCGGCGACGACGCGCCACCGCAGACACTGTGGGGCAACATCTCCTCGGTCATCGCCTCGCGGATCTCCTACTTCCTCGACCTGCAGGGCGCCGCGCTGTCGGTCGACACGGCCTGCTCCAGTTCGCTGGTGGCCATTCACCAGGCCTGCCAGGACCTCCGCCTGGGCAACACGTCCATGGCGCTGGCCGGCGGGGTCTTCGTCCAGTCCACGCCGATCTTCTACCGGTCCGCTGTGCGGGCGAACATGCTGTCCGCCCGCGGGCGCTGCCACACCTTCGACGAGCGCGCCGACGGCTTCGTGCCGGGGGAGGGCGCCGGTGTGGTCGTGCTCAAGAGGCTCGCCGACGCGCTGCGCGACGGCGACCAGGTCTACGGCGTGATCCGCGGCTCCGGCATGAACCAGGACGGCACCACCAACGGGCTCACCGCGCCCAGCGCCGGATCGCAGGAACGCCTCCTGCGCAGCGTCCACGACCGCGCCGGCGTCGACCCCGCCGGCATCCAGCTGATCGAGGCGCACGGGACCGGCACACCACTGGGCGACCCCATCGAATTCGAGGCACTGCGCGCCGCGTTCGGCGACGCGCCCGAGAGCGGCTGCGCCCTGGGCTCCGTCAAGACCAACCTGGGGCACACCCAGTTCGCCGCGGGCGTGGCCGGCGTCATCAAGGTGCTGCTGGCGCTCAGGAACGAGCAGCTACCCCCGTCGCTGCACTTCCGCCGGGCCAACCCGGCGATCACGCTGGAGGGCAGCCCCTTCTACGTCAACACGCAACTGTGCCCGTGGCCCGCACCCGCCGACGGTCCGCGCCGCGCCGGCGTCAGCTCGTTCGGCGCCGCGGGCACCAACGCGCACGCGCTGATCGAACAGGCCCCTGCCGTGCGGACCGCTGGGCACGGCCCCAGGCAGGCCTGGCTGATCGTCCTGTCGGCACAGGACGACGCCGGCCGCCGCGCCCAGGCCGAGCGCCTGTTGGACCACGTCCTCGCCCACGAGGACCTGGACCTGGGCGACGTGGCCTACACCCTGGCCACCGGACGCCGCCACTGCAGCCACCGCTGGGCGGGCGTGGCAATGGACCGCGAGCAGCTCGTCGCCGCCCTGCGGACCTGGCTGCGCGACGGCCGGGCCGACGGCGTGGTCACCGGTGAGGCGCCCGACGGGCACCGCCGCCAGGACCCCGCCGAGGCCGCGCGCGCCGGCCGTCTGATGGCCGAGCCCGACCGTCACGACGGCCTCACCGAGCTGGCCGGGCTCTTCGCCCAGGGGCAGGATCTGCGTTTCGCCCCGCTCTTCGGCGACGGCGGCTTCCGTATCGTGTCCCTGCCGGCCTACCCGTTCGCGGGCGAGCGCTACTGGGCCGGATCACGTCCGGCGGCCTCCGCCGCGACCCCGGCGCCCGCTCCGGCCAGTGCCCCGGTGCCCGTTGCGGCCCCGTCGCCGCTGGCAGGCCGCCGGCTGCACCGGGATCCCGGCTCGCCGTCCTTCGCCGTCGAGCTGACCGGCCGTGAGTTCTTCCTCGACGACCACCGGGTGCGCAACGTGCCGGTGCTTCCCGGCGTGGCCTACCTGGAGCTGGCGTACGCGGCGGCCCGGGCCGAGGGCGTCGAACCCGCCAACGCCCGCCTGCGCAACGTCGTCTGGTCGCGCCCCGCACGGATCACTGGGCCGAGCCCGGTCGAGATCGCGCTGCGGCCGTGCGAGGACGGTGCCTTCGCCTACGAAATCACCACGGCGGCCGAAGGCCAACAGCCCGTGGTCCACGGGCAAGGACGCATCGAACGGTGCGCGACGCCGTCACCCGAGCGTCTGGACATCGCCGCGCTGCGTGCCCAGTGCGACGTGCGGACTCTCGAACATGACGACTGCTACCGGCTCTTCGAGCGCATGGGCATCGGCTACGGCCCGGCCATGCGAGGCATCCGGCGGATCCACGTCGGCGCCGGGCTCGCCGTCGCACACCTGAGCCTGCCGCAGGCCGCCCGGGACGGCGCCGGCTGGGATCTGCACCCGTCGATGCTCGACGCCGCCGTACAGGCCACCTTGGGCCTGTCACTGGCCGAGGACACCGACAACGTGGCGGCGGCACTGCCCTTCGTCCTGGAGGAGGTGCGGCTGCTCGCGCCCAGCCCGGCCGCTGGGTGGGTCGTGGTACGGCCCGCGGCGGACGACCGCGGCGGAGCCGTACGCCGTATCGACATCGAACTGTGCGATGACGACGGCGAGGTGTGCGTCCGTCTGCTCGGGTTCACCACACGCATCCTGTCCGCCGATGACGACCTCGCCGGCGGGGAGCACAGCGGGGGCGCGACACTCACCCTGATGCGCGCCGGCTGGCGCCCGGCCGAGCCCGCCCGGGCATCGCGTCCGCCGGCGCGGCACGAGGTGCTGCTCGGCGGACTCGCAGGGACCGACCCCGCGGCGGTCCGGGACGGGCTCGGTGTGCCCTGCACCGCACTGCCCGCCGACGGCGACCTGGCCCAGCGCTTCACCGGCCAGGCCGAGGCGGTGCTGGCCCGCCTCCAGCAGCTCGTCCCGGCCACCCGCGACAACCAGGTCCTGCTGCAGGTGGTCGTGCCCGCCGACGACGAGAACCGGGTCCTCGCGGGCCTGGGCGGCCTGCTGCGCACGGCCCGCATGGAGCACCCCAGGCTGCTGACCCAGCTCGTCGAGGTGGAGACGCCCGTCGACGCCGCGACGCTGTGCGAGCGCCTGCGCCGGGACGCGGCGAGCCCCGACGACGTGGCCGTGCGGTACTCCGGCGGGCAGCGCCGGGTGCCGCAGTGGACCGCCGTCGAGGACGCCCGGCCGGCCCGCCCGTGGAAGGCCGGCGGCGTCTACCTCCTCACCGGGGGAGCCGGCGGACTCGGCGCACTGTTCGCCCGCGAGATCGCCCGGCAGGCCCCCGGAGCAGCCCTGGTGCTCTGCGGGCGCTCGCCGGAAGGCCCCGCCCAGCGTGAACTCCTGCGCGAACTGGGCGCCTTGGGAGCGTCCGCCGGTTACCGGGTGCTGGACGTCGCCCGGCGCGACGCCGTGACCGCCTGCGTGCACACCGTCGTCGCCGAGCACGGCCGCCTCGACGGCGTCGTCCACACCGCCGGTGTGGTGCGTGACGGCTACCTGGCCCGCAAGAGCGCCGAAGAGCTGCGGGAGGTCCTCGCCGCCAAGGTCGCCGGCTTCGTCCACCTCGACGAAGCCACCGCCGCCCTCGACCTGGACTGCTTCATCGGGTTCTCCTCGCTGTCGGCATACGGCAATCAGGGCCAGGGCGACTACGCGGCGGCCAACGCCTTCATGGACGCCTACGCCGGCCTCCGCCACGAGCGGGTGGCCAGTGGCGAGCGTCGCGGCCGCACATTGGTCGTCGGCTGGCCTCTGTGGGCCGACGGCGGCATGAAGGTCGACGCCGCCACCGCAAGCCGTCTGCACGACAGCGTCGGCATGGTGCCGATGCGCGCTCCGCAGGGCGTGGAGGCGCTGGTACGGGCCTACGGCACCGGTGACCCGCACGTCCTGGCCGTTTTCGGCGACCGCGCCCGCATCGACGCCACCCTCCTGGCCGCCCCCACGGCCACAGACGCCGCACCAGTGGTGACCGCACCCGACCGCGCCGCCCTGCACGCAAAGGTCCTCGGCCGCGCCCTCGGCCACGCCTCGGCCGAGCTGGGCGTGCCGGCACAGGAGCTCGACGGCGCGGTGGAGCTGAGCGAGTACGGGTTCGACCCGGTCTCGCTCACCGGCTTCGCCGCCCGCCTCACCACGGAGTTCGGGCTACCGCCCGTTCCCAAGCCGTTCCCCGAACACCTGACCCTGGGAGATGTCGTGGACCATCTGCTCGACAACCACCCCGATCGCTTCGGGACGGTCCCGCCGGCTCCCGCGTCCGAGCGCGCGGTCGGGCCCGAAAGCGCCGCCGCGCCCGTTGCGACGGCCGGCCGGGAGCAGCAGCACAAGGTGCTGTTGAAGAAGCTGATCGCCCGCGTGTCCGACCTGCTGGATGTACCCGCCGAGCGGATCACCGGCACGGCCGAGATGACCCGCTACGGCTTCGACTCCCTCTCGTTCATCGGCTTCGCCAACGCGCTCAACGCCGAGTTCGGGCTCTCGCTGGTACCGACCCTGTTCTTCGAGAACCCCACGCTGGACGGGGTCGTCGACCACCTCATCGACCACCACGCCGACCGCGTCGCCGCCACCGCGGCGGAGCAGCAGGAACCACGCGCGGCGGTCCCCGCCGCGCTGGAGCCCGCCATAGCCGTGACCACCACGTCCGGTACGGATGTGCCCGCGAACGAGCCGATCGCCGTCATCGGCATCAGCGGTCGCTTCCCGATGGCCGACGACCTCGACGCGTTTTGGGAGAACCTCAGCGAAGGCCGCGACTGTACCCGTGAGGTCCCCGCGGACCGCTGGGACTGGCGCGCCCACTACGGCGACCCCGTCAAGGAGCCCAACACCTCAAACGTGACGTCCGGCGGCTTCATGGACGGCGTCGGCGACTTCGACCCGCTGTTCTTCGACATCTCCCCCAAGGAAGCGGAGCTGATGGATCCGCAGCAGCGGCTCCTGCTGATGTACGTATGGAAGGCGCTGGAGGACGCCGGGTACTCGGCGGGTGCCCTCGCGGGCACGAACACGGCCCTCATCGCCGGCACCACCAGCACCGGCTACAGCACCCTCGTCACCCGGTACTCGCCGGTGATTGAGGGATACGACATCACCGGCGCGGCCCCCTCGATGGGCCCGAACCGGATGAGCTACTTCCTTGACCTGCACGGTCCGAGCGAGCCCGTCGACACGGCCTGTTCGAGCGCGCTCGTCGCCCTGCACCGGGCCGTCCAGGCCATCCGCGACGGCCAGTCGGACCTGGCCATCGCCGGCGGCGTCAACACCATGGTCAGCGTCGACGGGCACATCAGCATCTCCAAGGCAGGCATGCTGAGTCCCGAAGGCCGCTGCAAGACCTTCTCCGATCGTGCGGACGGCTATGCCCGTGGTGAGGGCGTGGGCATGCTGGTGCTCAAGAGCCTGTCGGCGGCCGAGCGCGACGGTGACCACATCTACGGCCTCATCCGCTCGACGGCTGAGAACCACGGCGGCCGGGGCAGTTCCCTGACCGCGCCCAACCCCAAGGCCCAGGCCGCCCTCCTGCGGGAGGCCTACGGGAAGGCCGGGATCGACCCGCGCACGGTCGGCTACATCGAGGCCCACGGCACCGGCACCAAGCTCGGCGACCCGGTCGAGATCAACGGCCTCAAGGCCGCCTTCCGGGAAATGTATGAGGAGCACGGCGCGGTGGTCGAGGAGGCCCACTGCGGTATCGGCTCGGTGAAGACCAACATCGGCCACCTCGAACTCGCGGCGGGCGTCGCCGGCGTGATCAAGGTGCTGCTCCAGATGCGGCACCGCACCCTGGTCAAGAGCCTGCACTGTGACACCGTCAATCCGTACATCGACCTCGACGGCAGCCCGTTCCACCTCGTACGCGAACAGCAGCCCTGGTCCGCCCTGCGCGACGCCGAGGGCCGTGAGCTCCCGCGCCGGGCCGGAGTGAGCTCCTTCGGCTTCGGCGGCGTCAACGCCCACGTCGTCCTTGAGGAGTACGTGCCGCGCCCCGCCCCCGAGCCGGACCGGGTGCCCACCGCACCGGTCCCCGTGGTCCTGTCGGCGAGCCACCCCGAGGTGCTGTGCGAACTCGCCGAGCGCTGGGTGCACGTCCTGCGCCGCGGCGACTACGACGACACCGACCTGGCGTCGATCGCCTACACCACGCAGACCGGACGCACACACATGACCGAGCGGCTCGCGTGCCTGGCCCGCACGACCGGCGAGTTGAGGGAAGCACTGGATTCCTGGCTGCGCGGCGAGCCCGCGGCCGACGTCTTCCGCGGCACGGTGCCGCGCGGCGTCGACCTGCCGGACGTGCCGGCCGGGTTCGGCCCGCACGACGACCACGCCACCGCGGGCCGGCACGACTGGGCCCGCCTGCTCCAGGCATGGGTGAACGGCGCCCCCTTCGACTGGGACCGCCTGCACACCGGGCGCCGCCCGCGCCGGATCGCCCTGCCGACCTACCCGTTCCGGCTCCGGCGCTACTGGGTCGACACCACGCGCCCCGCGAGCGGCACGCAGCCGGCGGCACTGCACCCGCTGGTGCACACGAACACGTCGGACCTGAACGAGCACCGCTACACCTCGCACTTCACCGGCCGCGAATTCTTCCTCACCGACCACCGCGTACGAGCCCGGGCGATGGAGACGGTCTCCGGCTGGCGGCCCGGCCGCCGGCCCACCGCCTCCGACGGCCGCCCGGACGCCGTGCCGGTACTGCCGGCGGTGGCCTACCTGGAGATGGCGCGCGCCGCCGCGGTCCAGGCGGCCGGCGGCGACGAACGCGCCTGGTCGCTGAAGCTGGCGTCCTGGCTGCGCCCGCTCACCGTCGAGCAGCCGGCCGACGTGCACACCGCGCTGACCACCCGGCCCGGCGGCGGCCTCAGCTACGAGGTGTACGTGGTGGACGAGGACGGCGAACGCGTCGCCTTCGGCCGCGGCCAGCTGCGGCGGGTAACCCCCGCCCCCGCCGAGCGGCTCGACCTCGCGGCCCTGCGCGCGCAGTGCGACGGCCCCGTGTTCGACGCCGAGACCTGCTACACACGCTTCACCGGCATCGGCATGGCCTACGGCCCGGCACTGCGCGGCATCGAGCGCCTGCACACCGGCTCGCGGCAGTCGGTGGCGCGGCTGAGGCTGCCCGCCGCCGCGTCCCGCGAGAGCGGCTACGCACTCAACCCGGGCATGCTCGACGCCGCCCTGCAAGCCACGGTCGGCCTCTTCGCCGACGCCCCCGGCACGCCGCGTACGGCACTGCCGTTCGCCCTGGCCGAGCTGGAGGTGCTGCGGGCGGTCCGGGACACCGGCTGGGTGGTCGTCCGCTTCGCCGAGGACGACCACGTCGGCGCGGTGCGCCGCCTCGACCTCGACCTCTGCGACGACGACGGCGAGGTGTGCGTACGCCTCCGCGGCTTCAGCGTCCGCACGCTCGGCGGCAGCGAGCCCACCGGTGCCGGCGATCCCACCCGGCCCGCCGCACACGCACCCGAACCGCCGTCCGGGTCCGACGACGCCCACCTGCTGGACCTGATCGAAGCCATTGGCCGGCGCGAGATGAGCGCGGACGAATTCAAGAGGAGCCTGGCATGAGCACCACCCGCATCGCATCCCTGGACGACCTGCACCGGCTCATACGCGAGGGACAGGTGGGACAGGACGAAGCGCTCCGCCTCATCCGCGACTGGAAGCAGGCGCAGGCGCAGGCACAAGTACAGGCGCAGGCCGCAGGGCCGGCTGACGTCGCCGAGACCGAGGCCCTGACGGAGCGGGTCTGCGCCGTTGTGGTGGAGAAGGTCTGCGAGCTGCTGAAGGTCACCACGGACGACCTGGACGTGAACGTCGACCTCAGCGAGTACGGGCTCGACTCCCTCGTCATCACCCAGCTGGTGAACATGGTGAACGACGCGCTGGGCCTGGAGCTTGCGCCCACCGTGCTGTTCGAGCACGCGACGATCCAGGCCTTCGGCGCCCACCTGACCGACGAGTACGGCCCTGCGCTGGCCGCCCGCCTGGGGCTGCCGTCGCCCGGCGCCGCCGCGGAGCCCCTGGCAGTGGAACCCGCTGCCGTGGAGCCCGTCGGCACGCCCGTGGCGGCTGCGGCCGTCCCCGCACGGGCCGTACCCGTCCCCGCGCCCGCCGACCGGCGGGACGACCCCATCGCAGTGGTCGGCATGAGCGGCCGGTTCCCCCAGGCCGAGGACCTCGACGTCTTCTGGCGGAACCTGCGCGACGGCCGCGACTGCATCGCGGAAGTCCCCGCCGACCGGTGGGACTGGCGCGCCCTGTTCGGCGACCCCTTGCAGGAACCGGGCCGCACCAACGTGAAGTGGGGCGGCTTCATGGACGGTGTCGCCGACTTCGATCCGCTGTTCTTCGGCATCGCCCCGAGGGACGCCGTCCACATGGACCCGCAGCAGCGCCTGCTGATGCTGTACGTGTGGAAGGCGCTGGAGGACGCCGGCTACGCCGCCGACGCCCTGGCCGGGAGCAGCCTCGGCCTGTTCGTCGGCACCAGTGACACGGGCTACGGCCTGCTCTCCGACCGCAGCAGCGGCGGGGGCGAAAGCGTCACGCCCACGGGGAGCGTTCCCTCCGTCGGCCCGAACCGGATGAGCTACTTCCTGGACGTGCACGGGCCGAGCGAGCCGATCGAGACCGCCTGTTCGAGTTCCCTGGTCGCCATGCACCGTGGCGTCGTCTCGATCGAACGCGGCGAGTGCGACATGGCCGTTGTCGGCGGCATCAACACCATGGTGATCCCCGACGGCCATATCAGCTTCAGCAAGTCCGGGATGCTCAGCGTCGAGGGCCGCTGCAAGACCTTCTCCGATCGTGCGGACGGCTATGCCCGTGGTGAGGGCGTGGGCATGCTGGTGCTCAAGAGCCTGTCGGCGGCCGAGCGCGACGGTGACCACATCTACGGCCTGATCCGTTCGACGGCCGAGAACCACGGCGGCCGCTCCAACTCCCTGACCGCGCCCAACCCCAAGGCCCAGGCCGCCCTGATCCACCGCGCCTACCGCGCCGCGGGCATCGACCCCCGGACCGTGGGCTACATCGAGGCCCATGGCACCGGTACCAAGCTCGGTGACCCGGTGGAGATCAATGGGCTCAAGGCCGCCTTCCGTGAGCTGTACGAGGAGCAGGGTGCGGAGGTCGAGGAGGCGCACTGTGGTATCGGCTCGGTGAAGGCCAACATCGGCCACCTCGAACTCGCGGCGGGCGTCGCCGGCGTGATCAAGGTGCTGCTCCAGATGCGGCACCGCACGCTCGCCAAGAGCCTGCACTGTGACACCGTCAACCCGTACATCGACCTCGACGGCAGCCCGTTCCACCTCGTACGCGAACAGCAGCCCTGGTCCGCCCTGCGCGACGCCGAGGGCCGTGAGCTGCCGCGCCGGGCCGGGGTCAGCTCCTTCGGCTTCGGCGGCGTCAACGCCCACGTCGTCCTTGAGGAGTACGTGCCGCGCACCGTACCGCCGGTGAGCACGCCGTACCCCGTGGCCGTCGTCCTGTCCGCCCCGGAGCCCGAGATGCTGCGCGCCCGCGCCCGGCAGCTGGCCGACTGGATCGACTCGGGTCGGCTCGGCGAAGCCGACCTGCCGGACCTCGCCTACACGCTGCAGGTGGGCCGCGTCGCGATGGACGAGCGCCTCGCCGTCCTGACCCCCTCGCTCGCCGACCTGCGCGAGCGGCTGGACGCCTTCCTCGGCGGAGGCACCGCTCAGGGCCTCCACACCGGGCGGGCACAGCGCCAGGGGCCGTGGAACGAGCTCGCCGGCGACGACGACATCGCCCTCGCCATCGACAGCTGGATAGCCAAGGGCAAGCTCGGACGCCTGCTCAAGCTCTGGGTCACCGGCTTCGACGTGAACTGGCGGCGCCTGTACGCCGACCGGCCGATGCGGCGCATCCCGCTGCCCGTCTACCCGTTCCGGTTGCAGCGCTACTGGATCGCCGACGCGAAGAGCACCGCCGACGCGAAGAGCACCGTCGAAGCGAAGAGCACCGTCGAAGCGAAGGGCACCGCCGACGCGAAGAGAACACCACAGCCCCCGGCACCGGTGGCCGCGGTGCCGAGCGCACCACCCTCGCCCTACCGCCACGACCTGAGCGGGCACGAGTTCTACGTGCGCGACCACCGTGTGGGGGACCGGCCCGTTCTGCCCGGCGCCGCCTACCTCGAGTTCGTGCGCGACGCGCTCGTCCGGGCCACGCCAAAAGCCACCGCCACGGGCGTGCGCCTGCGCGACGTGACCTGGCTGCGTCCCCTGGAGGTGACGGCGCCGTGCACCCTCGCCGTCGAAGTGGACGCGACCGGCGGGGCGTTCGAGGTGTACGCCCACGGCGACGGCGACCGCGTCCTGCACGCGCAGGGCACCGCACACACCGACCCCGCACTCCTCGCCTCCGACGACACCCACGACATCGACGCACTGCGCGCGAACCTCCCGTTCCGGCGTGACGGCGCCGAGTGCTACGCGCTGTTCGCCCGCATGGGCATGGGATACGGCCCCGCGTTCCGGGCCGTGCAGGAGCTGTACCACGGTGCGGACAGCGCCCTTGCGCGCCTGCTCCTCCCCGAGGCGGCGGCATCCTCGCTGCCGCTCAACCCGGGCATGCTCGACGCCGCACTGCAGGCGAGCCTGGGACTGGCGCTCGGCGAGCACGGCGACGCCCCGGAGGGGACGGCGCTCCCGTTCACCGTGCGCGAGGTACAGGTCCTGGCCCCCACCCCGGCCGAGGGCTGGGCGCTGGTGAGCCGTGCCGCGGACGACCGCCCCGACACCGGCGTACGCCGCCTGGACATCGACTTGTGTGACACGCAGGGCAACGTCTGCGTGCGCCTGCTGGGCTTCAGCACACGCACGAAGCCGAGCCCGGCGCCCCGCGCCGCCGAGCCGGCCACCACGCCCGCACTGCTCATCCGGGCGGACTGGCGCGAGAGCGCGGCACCGGAGCACCACGGCGACGACGTCAAGCGGCACGTCGTCCTGTGCGAACTCCCAGAGGTGGACGCCACCGCGCTCGGCGAAGCGCTGGGCGGCGCCACTTGTGAAACCTGGCAGGCCCGCGGCGAGACCGGCACCCGCTACACCGAGTACGCCGAGCGGTTGCTGCAGCTGCTGCGCGACTCGGCGCAGGAGGCCGCCCGGCCGCCGCGCCTGATCCAGGTCGTCACCCCCGCGCACGCGCCCTGGCTGGGCGGGCTGAGCGGGATGCTCCGCACGGCGCGCATGGAGCACCCCAAGCTGCTGACGCAGTGGATCGTGCTGGACGGTGAGGGCGCCCTGGCCCCGGCCGAGCTGGCCGGACGGCTGCGGCGCGACGGCGGCGACACGGCCGAAGAGGCCGTGCGCTACCGCGGAGGACGCCGGCAGGTGTCCCAGTGGCACGAAGTCGCCCCGGCCGCCCCCGTACTGCCCTGGCGCGACGGCGGCGTCTACCTGCTGACCGGCGGCGCCGGAGGACTCGGCGCCCTGTTCGCGGAGGACGTCGCCCGGCGCGTCGAGAGGCCCGCCCTGGTCCTGTGCGGCCGCAGCCCGGTAGGCCCGGCACAGCAGGAACTGCTCACCACCCTGCGCGCCCTGGGCGCCCGTGCCGACTACCGCGTGCTCGACGTCGCCGACCGCGCCGACGTGACCCGGGCCGTACGTGACGTCCAGGCCGAGTACGGCGCGCTGCACGGCATCGTCCACGCCGCCGGAGTGCTGCGCGACGGCTTCGTGGCCAGGAAGTCCGCGGACGACCTGCGCGAGGTGTTCGCGGCCAAGGTGGCCGGGCTGTGCCACCTCGACGAGGCGACCGCCTCCGTCCCGCTCGACTGCTTCATCGGTTTCTCCTCCATGGCCGCCTTCGGCAACGTCGGGCAGGCCGACTACGCCGCCGCCAATGCCTTCATGGACGGATACGCCGCCCACCGCGCTTCCCTGGTGGACCAGGGCAGCCGGTCGGGCCGCACCCTGATGGTGAACTGGCCGCTGTGGGAGAAGGGCGGTATGGGCGCCGACCCGTCGACCGTCCACCTCCTGGAGTCCGTGGGCATGCGGCCGATGCGCGCATCTGTGGGCGTCGATGCCCTGGACCGCATCTGGGCGACCGGCCTGACCGGCGCCATCGCCCTCGACGGCGACCACGCCCGGATGCGGGAGCGCTTCCTGCCGGCGCACCCCGAGCCGGAGGCCCCTGCCGAACCTGCGCCGGTCGCCGCGACGACGCCGGTCACCGCACCGGTCGCCGAGCCGGCCGAGCCACAGGTCGTGGGAAGTGCCGTCGCGGACCTCATGGCGACGCTGCTGGAGGTCGAGGTGGAGACCCTGCGATGGGACAAGTCCTTGGGCGACTACGGCTTCGACTCCATCTTCATGATGCAGTTCCTCGCCCAGGCGCAGACGCACATCGACGCATCCCTCACCCTCGACGTCATCGCCGGCTGCGAAACCCTGCAGGAGGTCGTCGACGCGATCACCGGCACGGCCTCCGGGGACACCGGCACGGCCGCACCGGAACGCGCTCCGGTGGCTCCGCCAAAGGAGGCCCCGGCAGCCGCCGCACCGGCAAAGGCCCCGGCACGGCGCGCCGGGCCCGCATCGCCGAACGACTTCCCCGAACTGGTCCGCATGAACGGCGTCACCTCCGGCCGGCCCGTGTTCTGGGTCCACCACGGCAACGGCGGCGTGGAGTCCTACGCCTCGCTGGCCGCGCGCTGCCCGCGCCCCTTCTACGGCATCCAGCCGAAGGGCTGGATCGACTCCACCGACATCCTCACCGGTCAGTACGCCATGGCCGAGCACTACGCGTCCCTCATCCTCGCCGTACAGCCGGAAGGCCCGTACGACATCGGCGGGTTCTCCCTGGGCGGCCTGTTCGCGTACGAGACCGTGCGGCAGCTCCAGTTGCAGGGCGCCGACGTGCGCACGCTGGTCATGCTGGACACGCTGGACGCCGAATCCACCAACAAGGCCAACGCCCTCATCGTCGGCGGGAACTTCGACGCCGACGTGGTCACCAAGGTGAGCGACTTCCGCGCCGTCAACCTGATCCTCGGCAACAACCGCTTCGACTCGCACGGCGGCGCCAGCCCGATCCTGCGCCGCGACGAGGTCGACACCACCCTGGACTCCACGGCGTTCCTCGACTCCCTGATCGACGCCGCCCTCGCCCGCGGCGTCAGCAAGACCGGGACGCAGCTGCGCTCCCGCGTCCGGCAGCTGTCCCGCTACTTCGAAGCCACGCAGGGCGAGACGTACACGGTGGACCCGCTACCGCGGCGCGACGGACTGCGGTGCTACTACCTGCGCAACCGGGGCGGCAAGTTCTTCGGCGCCTTCGAGGAGCACATGGTGCTCTTCCCGAACCCCGACCTGCCCACCGTGGACGGCATCGCGTACTGGCAGGAGTGGGCCGACCAGATCGACGACTTCTTCACCATCGACGTCGACACCTCGATGCATGCCGAGGTCATGACGGCCCCGCAGTCGCTCGACAAGCTGATGCGCCTGTGCGACCGGCTCTACGCCGCCGAGGACGCCGCCGCCCCGGCCACCTCCGCGCAGGGAGGCCGCTGACATGAAGGCAGTGGTCTTTCCCGGCCAGGGCGCTCAGCGACGCGGCATGGGAGGCGAGTTGTTCGACGCGTATCCCGAACTCGCCGACGAAGCCTCCGAGGTCCTCGGCTACTCCCTGCGCACGCTGTGCCTGGACGATCCGCACCGGCAACTGGGCCGCACCGAGTACACCCAGCCCGCGCTGTTCGTGGTCGGAGCCCTCGGCCACCGGCAGTGGCGCGAGAGCACCGGCGACGAGCCGGCCTTCCTCGCCGGGCACAGCCTGGGGGAGTACTGCGCCCTGCACGCCGCCGGCGCCTTCGACTTCGCGACCGGTCTGCGCCTCGTCCAGCGGCGCGGCGCACTGATGGCGCAGGCACGGGGCGGCGGCATGGCGGCCGTGGTCGGGCTCGACGCGGCACGGCTGCGCGAACTCCTCGACGAAGGCGGCTTCTCGGACCTGACCGTCGCCAACGACAACGCACCGCAGCAGAAGGTCGTGTCCGGCGACACCGCGACCGTCGACGCGCTGGTGGCATACCTCGATGCGCGCGGCGTCCGCTGCGTGAGACTGAACGTGTCCGGCGCCTTCCACTCGCCCCTGATGCGGCAGGCTCAGCAGGACTTTGCCCTCTTCGCAGACGGGTTCGCCCTCGGGGATCCGGCCACGCCCGTGATTGCCAACGCCACGGCGCGCCCGTACGTCCCCGGCCGGACCGCGCGCACGCTCGTCGACCAGATCGCGCGGCCCGTGCGCTGGACCGAGAGCGTGCACCACCTCCTCGACCAGGGCGTCACCGACTTCGTCGAACTCGGAGGCCGCGTGCTGGGCAGGCTGATCGACCAGATCCGCTCGGCCCCGCGGCCGGTCGCCCGGCCCGATGTACCGGCTGCCCGGCTCGACACTCCGGCCGCGTTGCCCGGCACACCGGCCGCCGCGCTCGGCAGCCCCTTGTTCCGCCGGCGCATGGGCGTGCGTCACGCCTACGCCGTGGGCGGCATGTACCGGGGCATCGCCTCGGCCGAGATGGTCGTCAGGCTCGGCCAAAACCGCATGCTCGGCTTCCTGGGAACCGGCGGCCTGCCGCTCCCGGAGATCGAGCAGGAGGTGAAGGAGGTCCAGCACGGCCTGGCCGACGGGCAGCCCTACGGCGTCAACGTACTGGCCGACCATGACGACCCCGCGGCCGAGCGCGCGCTGGTCGACCTGCTGATGCGCCACAGCGTCCCCGTCATCGAGGCGTCAGCCTTCATGCAGATGACCCCCGCGCTCGTCCTCTACCGGGCACGGGGACTTGGCCGCGGCGCCGACGGCCGGACCGTGTGTGACCACCGCATCGTGGCCAAGGTCTCCCGGCCGGAGGTCGCCGAGCAGTTCATGGCACCCGCCCCCGGGCCGGTCCTGGACCGGCTCCGCCGGGAGAACGCCCTCACCGACGAACAGGCGGAGCTCGCCCGGACGGTGCCGATGAGCCACGACATCACGGTCGAGGCGGACTCCGGCGGGCACACGGACGGCGGCGTCGCCACGGTCATGATGCCCGCCATGCTCCAGCTCCGGCAGCAGGCGCAGGACCGGTACGGCTACGACGAACCGATCTGCATGGGCCTCGCCGGCGGCCTCGGCACTCCCGCGGCGGTCGCGGCGGCCTTCATGCTGGGCGCCGACTACGTACTCACCGGATCCATCAACCAGTGCACGGTGGAATCCGGCATGAGCACCGAGGTCAAGGACATGCTGCAGGACATCGGCATCGCCGACACCGCCTACGCCCCCGCAGGCGACATGTTCGAGTTCGGTGCCAAGGTGCAGGTGCTCCGCAAAGGCGTCTTCTTCCCCACGCGGGCCAACAAACTGTTCTCCCTGTACTCCCACTACGACGGCCTCGACGGCATACCGGAGAAAACGCGCTCCTTCCTGGAAAGAACCTACTTCGGAAAGAGCATCGAAGAGGTCTGGGACGAAGTACGCGCCTATTTCCGGTCGCAGGGGCGCGACGCCGACATCGAGCGGGCCGACGCCGAGCCCAAACAGAAGATGGCGCTGGTCTTCCGCTGGTACTTCTTCCACACCACGCGCCTCGCCATGAACGGCGACGGCTCCGGAAAAGTGAACTACCAGGTCCAGACCGGTCCGGCGCTGGGTGCCTTCAACCAGTGGGTCGAAGGCACCGAACTCGCCTCATGGCGGCACCGCCACGTCGAGCGGATCGGCCTCATGCTGCTCGACGGCGCCGCCGAACACATCGCCACCGCATGCCGTCACTGGCGCGACACCCTCGGTGTGCCCAGTGCCTGACCGACATCCCACCGCAGTCGAGGAGAACGTGATGACCGTTCCGTCCACGGGCACCGAAGTCCGGCTCGCGGCCCGCCCCGAGGGGTGGCCGACCGCCGGGAACTTCTCGGTCGTGCGGGCGGAACTGCCCGCCGTCAGGACCGGCCAGGTGCTGATCCGCAACCTGGTGATGAGCGTCGACCCGTACATGCGCGGGCGGATGAACAACACCAGGTCCTACGTTCCGCCGTTCGCCCTCGGCAAGGCGCTCGACGGGGGCGCGGTCGGCGAGGTCGTCGTCTCGAAGTCACCGCGCCTCGCCGTCGGTGACCTGGTCCTGCACGGCCTCGGCTGGCGGGAGTACGCCGTCGTGGGCGCCGCCGGCGTGGTCAAGGTCGACCCGGCGCTCGCGCCGCCCGGCGCGTATCTCGGAGTGCTCGGCATGCCGGGGCACGCCGCCTACACGGGGTTGCTCAAGGCAGCCGAATTCCAGCCGGGCGACGTCGTGTTCGTCTCCGGGGCCGCGGGCGCGGTGGGCTCCCTCGTCGGCCAGATCGCCCGGATCTGCGGCGCGCAACGCGTGATCGGGTCGGCGGGGAGCGCCGAGAAGGCCGCCTATCTGACCGAAGAGCTGGGCTTCGACGCGGCATTCGACTACAAGGCCGGGCCGGTCCTCGAACAGCTGGCGAAGGCCGCGCCGTCGGGCATCGACGTCTACTTCGACAACGTGGGCGGCGACCACCTGGACGCCGCCCTGGTCCTGGCCAGGCTGGGCGCGCGGTTCGCCCTCTGCGGCAGCATCTCGCAGGCCAACGCGAAGGACGACCCGGTCGGCCCACGGAACCTGACGCAGGCCATCGCCAAGGGCATCACCCTGCGAGGCTTCCTCGTCGGGGGCCACGCCGACCTCGACGACGAGTTCACCGCCCGCATGGGCGGCTGGCTGGCAGACGGGAGCGTCTCCTACCGGGAGACCGTCGTCAGAGGACTGGAGAACGCGCCCGCCGCGTTCATCGACATGATGCGCGGCGCCAACACCGGCAAAATGCTCGTGAGAATCACCGAATGAAAACGCCACGCCCAGCGGAAGGAAACGGTGAACTCCAAGGATTTTCCGGTTTCCATGGAATTTCCTGAGGACTTGTTCCCCATGTGCTTCCCGGTCGGTATGGTGATCTCCAAGCGCAGGCGCCGCACAGATGGCGCGCTTCACGCCTTGCGTATTGATTCCCCCACCTGCCCCATTTTCCTGGGCATTCAGCCTGTGGCGAGTCGGCGTTTCCGGCCGAGCCCATGCACCCACCGTGCAAGCGCCGCCCCTTTTCGAATTCACCAGAAAGAGAACGGAGGACTTTCATGTCCAGCACGTCCACGTCCACGTCCACGTCCACGCCCGTCCCCGTCCCCGAAGAGGTCGGGCGCCTTTACGACCGACTCACCGCACTGGACACCGAAGCGGCAGGCGGCAGCCTCCACCTCGGCTACTGGGACGTCGACGACCACGACACCCCGCTCGTGGAAGCGGCCGACCGGCTCACCGACGAGATGACCGACCGCCTGCGGATCGACCAGGGCCAGCGGGTCCTCGACGTCGGCTGCGGAGTCGGCCAGCCGGCCATGCGGATCGCCCGGCGCACCGGCGCCCACGTCACGGGCATCGCGATCAGCAAGGACCAGATCGCCCGCGCCACCGCCCTCGCCGAGGGCGCCGGCCTGAGCGACCGCGTGGAGTTCCGGCGCGCCGACGCCATGGAACTGCCTTTCCCCGACGATTCCTTCGACGCCGCCATCGCCATCGAGTCGATCTTCCACATGCCCGACCGCGGACGGGTCCTCGGTGAGATACGCCGCGTCCTGCGCCCCGGCGGCCGCCTGGTCCTCACCGACTTCTTCGAGCGCGGCCCCATCCCCGCCGAGAAGCAGCCGGCCGTGGACCGGCTCCTTCGCGACTTCATCATGACGCTGGCCCGGCCCGAGGACTACGTGCCCATGCTGCGCGACGCGAGCCTCCGCTTCGTCGAGCTCCTCGACATCACCGAGCAGAGCGTGCGCCAGACCTTCGAGCAGATGAGCCAGGGCTCCCAGGAGATGCAGACCGTCTTCGACGACGAAACGGAGGAGAAGTTCAGCCCCGCCTCCATGATCGACGTCGACGCATTCGGCTCCGTGCTGCTGACCGCCCAGAAGCCCCTCTGACCGGGGACGTTCGAACGACGTGGTGGCGCCGGAGGAGCGCCGGCCGGCCGCCGGGCGACGGCGCGGCGCACTTCCGGCGCCACCGCGCACCCACCACCGACGAGGAGTGACATCCAGTGACCGAACCGACCGAACCGACCGACGGCGGCACCCCGCCCGCCTTCCCCTTCCCTCGCACCTGCCCCTACCGGCTGCCCGCCGCGTACAACGGCCTCCGCGAGAGCAGGCCCGTGTCGAAGGTGATCCTGCCGGCCGGTAAGCCGGCGTGGATCCTGACCCGCCACGACGACGTCCGCACGGCGCTGCTCGACCCGCGCCTGAGCTCCGACCGGGCCGATCCGAACTTCCCGATGCTGGTCGAGATCGCCCGGAGCGACAAGGACTCCACACTGTCCCTGGCGGGCATGGACGCGCCCGAACACACCCGGGCGCGGCGCGCCGTGGTCGGCGAGTTCACCTTCCGCCGGATGGAAGCCCTGCGCCCGCGCGTCCAGGAGATCGTCGACGAGTGCGTCGACGCGATGCTCGCCGGCCCCAACCCGGCCGACCTGGTGAAGGCGATGTCCTTCCCGGTGCCGTCCTTGGTCATCTGCGAGCTGCTCGGCGTGTCCGTCGCCGACCGCGACTTCTTCGAGGACCGCACCTCGCGCATGCTCAGCATGACGCTCCCGCCGCTGACCCGGCAGCAGGCGTTCTTCGACCTGCAGACCTACTTGGACGAGCTCGTGACGACCAAGGAGAAGGTCCCGGGGGACGACCTGCTCAGCCGCCAGATCGCCAAGGGCCGCAAGGACAGCGTGTACGACCACGACGCGCTCGTCGACCTGGCGTTCCTGCTGCTGACCGCCGGGCACGACACGACCGGAAACATGATCTCGCTGGGCATGCTCGCCCTGATGGAGAAGCCCGAGCTGCGGGCGCGCATCACCGGCGACCCCGGCAGCATGCCGCAGGTCGTCGAGGAACTGCTGCGCTACTTCACCATCACCGACATCATCACCACGCGCGTGGCCAAGGAAGACGTCGAGATCGGCGGTCAGACCATCCGCGCCGGCGAAGGCGTCTTCGCGCTGGGCGGCTCGGCCAACCACGACCCGGACGTCTTCGAGAACCCCGGGAAGTTGGATGTCGACCGCGGCGCACGCCAGCACCTCGCCTTCGGACACGGACCGCACCAGTGCCTCGGACAGAGCCTCGCTCGCATGGAACTGGAAATCGTCTACGACACCCTGCTCCGCCGCGTACCCGGACTCCGGCCGGCCGGCCCCGTCGAAAATCTGCCGCTGAAGAACGACGCGGCCATCTTCGGCCTGCACGAGCTCCCGGTCACGTGGTAAGAGGCCCCTGGGGTGCAAGAGACATCGTGGTCATCGCTCCGACCGTAGCGCGGCTATGCCGTTGATGTACGAGGGAAAGGCCAACAGGCCACCGAGCTATTCGACTTCGTCATGGAACGGCGTCTCCTCCCTGGCCTGCCGCATCCGGTCGACCGCGGCCAGGGCCAACTCGTGATCACCGCATCGGGCCGCCGCGCGGGCTTCGATCGCGGCGATACGGATACGCGCCTCGCCGGCCGGAGCGAGCTGGGCCGCGTGTTCCGTCAGCTTCAGCTTTCGCAGGGTGGTGCCTTCCGGGGGGCCCAACGACCGTACGGGACACCGGATGCGCACTGCCGCCGGGAACCGGCCACGTCGACGTGGTTCCCCGTCTCAGCCCGCGACCGCAGAGCGTCGCCGAGGCGGTGCCGTCCACGCTGTGCGGCTCGCCGTACTCCCGCTGCGGGCTTCCGGAAGACACCTGCGGACTGTGACTTCCGCACAGCGCCGTCTCCTCATACTTCACGTTCGTACGAGTTCCTGTTCACGGCAGCTGATTTCCAGACACTGCCTTATCTCGCCGGGCCAGAACCGCAGTTCTTGCCCTACGCGGAAACTTGGAATGGCCTGCTTCTCGTGATTGTCGTAAACCCCTGAGACGGGCTTCTGCAGAAATTCGGCCAGGGCCATCACGGTCCACATCGGTTGGTCCATCGGTGTCCACTTCCATTGGTCTGGAGCGCGACATGTTAGGGATGGATCGCGGCCGTACCAAACGACTCCGTGCGATGGCGCGCCCAGAAGACTGGGACTTGCTGGAACAGGTCGCTGAAATCCCACCCGAATCGCGTTGAGTGAACACCGCGGAGATTCCCGTCGCGCTGTGCATCCTTGGGTGCCCGGCTCGACGGGGCCCGGCGAGTCGTCAATTACGAGCCGGTCGAAGACTCCGGCCTTCTGCCACCGCTCCGACCGCCGCCGGCCCGTCTGCTCGGAACCGAACCCGGGCTTCAGCACCGGGAGTTGCCGGGGATGTCGATGTAGAGGTCGATGTAGAGGACGTACAGGATGCCGTGCAGGCACAGGCGGTCGGGCGCAGGCCGGGCCCGGGTGCCCCGGCGCTTCGGTACCGGCTTTCCCGCTCAAACGTGAACGGGAGCCGCTGACGTTTCCTTTACAGGTGGCGAGATCGCCTATCAAGATCAGATCGGCATCGGGGATTGCAGTAGTTGTGCTGAATGCCGCTAGGTATATTGCTACCCGATTCCTGACTCTGGCGGTATGTGCTGTGCTACACTTTCACCTCAACGTACCCTCGACGAGTCTCGCTTGACCTGAAGAGCGGAACGCCTAACGGAAAGAATTTTCTCGTTCAGGAGGCCGCCATGAATCGAAGAGATTCTCTGGAGCATGACGACTAATAACTTTGGGCAGAAGCTGAGGTCGCTTCGACTCCAGCGGGGTCTCTCTCAAAACGACCTGGCCGAACCGGGGTTGTCCGCAGGTTACATCAGCTTGCTGGAGAATGGAAAGAGGCCGCCGACCTCAGAGGTGATATTGAGGATCGCCGCACGGCTGGACGTCTCCCCGGAAGTTCTGTCCAGCGCCCAAGAAGCCTCGGCGCAGCCGCGCGTACCCGATAGCGCCGAATCTGATTACGCCACTCAAGTAACTCTCTTGCGAGGCGACTTGGCGTTTGCTGACGGCGATATTTCAGCGGCTTGCGACTTGTTCGCGGCGGCGTTGGGGAACGCCGTTCATTCGGCGGCGGACCAAATGGAAGCAGTGCATCGGCTGGCGCACGCTTGTGAACATCTCGGTGAGTTGGACAGGGCGGCCGAACTCTATCGACAGTGGCTCGAGCTCCATCAACAGCAGCACACTTCGGGATGGGCTCACAAATGGCTCGTCTGTGCAACGTCCCTGACGAGGTGCATGCTGGAGCTTGGCAGGCTGGACCAAGCGGTGGCATTCGGTGTTGAGTCCCTGGCGCGGGCACGGACTCTTGGAGTTCATGGCATACCTCCTGCCATTGAACTGGCGAGCAGTGTGCAGTACGCCCATCATTGCCGTGGAGACAACGGCCGGACGGATATCGATTCCGGAGCCGTTGAAGAGGCTGCCACGGGGTTCCTCTCCCGTGACGTTCAGGTGGCGGCGTATTCCGAGGCCGCCGAGGCCGCGGAGGAGAATGGCGATCAGGAGAGCGCTTACGCCCTTCTCGTCGAGGCCTTCCATACGAAGGTCATGGACACCCGTGCAGTTGCCGTCGATCGCGTCGCGGTAACCGCTATGGCGCACATTTCGTACCAGGGTGGGCGGCTTCCGGCGCAGCTGCAGTTGGATGTGCGCCCGGCCGTGCAACGCCTTCAGGAATTCGGCACCGCAGTCGACGCATCGCTCGGCACAGCGGGGTTCGCCAACATCCTGCTGAACAGCGGGGAGTCGGAGGAGGCTCACCGCACGGCCGTCGACGCGCTGGCCACCATGCCCGCGGCATACCGGCTGAGCCGGGCGCAGACGGCATTGACCGTTGGCCGGGCGCTTCGTGATCTGGGCCAGTACAAGCAGGCCCGGGACTCCTACGAGAGCGCATCCACCCAGTTGATCGATATGGGACTCGGCCGGCTGGGAGCGAACGCACTGTTCGAGCTTGCGGAAATGCTGGAACAAGCGGGTGACGCCTCCGGCGCACTGTCGGTCTACCGGACTGCGTCGAAGACGCTGAGAGTCCCCCGCGCTACCTGAACTTCAGCACCGTATTCGCAGGGGACAGATCCGCTTCGCATGACCTATCTGTTCCGCTGTACCTCGAACCGGGATATAACGGTGGCTACCCTGGCCAGGACACTCCCGGACGGAACCATCCCATGCTCGACTTGGCAATCATGGGCTTCCTCGCTGAAGCCCCGCTCCATGGCTATGAGCTGCGCACGCGCGTTGCTCAGCTCACCGGTCACGTGCGCCCGGTCAGCGACGGGTCGCTCTATCCGGCGATCAATCGGCTGGAACGTCTTGGATTCGTGACGCGTCATGTGGAACAGGGATCGAAGGGGAGCGTACGACAGCGGCATACATTGTCGCTGACGAGCCAAGGCAAAGATCAGCTGCTCGAGCAATTGCGGCACCCGGGCGAGAAGTTCATCACGGATCGCAATCGGTTCAATGTGGTACTTGCCTTCCTCGGTCTCGTGCCGGACGTAAGGGAGCAAGCCGCGGTCCTGCAACGTCGCCGGGAGTTCCTCGACCAACCCGCCAGCTACTTCACCCAGGGCGGCAAGCTGGTCCGCGCAGCGGATACCCCTGACAGATACCGGAAGGGCATGCTCAAGATTTCCAGGGAATCGCGGGGGGTCGAAATCGCGTGGCTGGCCAGCACACTTGCCGAACTCTCCAGTGAAGCGAGCGGTGTATGAGCCGCCACGGCCGAGGATTCTCCGCAGCCACCTGAGGCCCGTGCATGGCCGCCATGGAGCCACGATTTCCTGGACGTCGACGTCAGTTCGAGCGGTGCCAGTCCTGGAGGGTCCGTACTTTGGGTTCCGTTGCGCTGGCCTCTTCGATGCCTCGGACGACTGCCTCGGCGCCCTCGATGGTGGTGACGTAGGCGACGCCCCGCGAGACGGCCGCGGTGCGGAGTTCGCTGTCGTCGGCGCGCGAGGGGTGATTGCCATGGGACGTGTCGATGACCAGCTTGATGTCATTTTCCTGAATGCGCCGGGCGTGCTGCTCTTCGCTGTCACCGTCCTTCGCCACGGTGATATCCATCCCGTTGCGGCGCAGGAATGCTGCGGTGCCCTGGGTAGCCAGGATGTGAAAGCCCAGACCGGCGAGGCGCTCGGCGAGGAGGATGCCGAGGCGCTCGTCCCGGCCGGCCAGTGAGAGCACTACGGAGCCCTTCATCGGCATCGCCCCGTGAACCGCGATCTGGCTCTTCGCATAGGCGTGTCCGAAAGTGGTGTCGATGCCCATGACTTCGCCGGTCGATTTCATTTCCGGGCCGAGCAGGGGATCGATGCCGTGACCTTCGGGGGTGCGAAAACGGTGAAACGGCAGGACGGCTTCCTTGACGGCGACCAGGGCACGGGCGGGCAGGGCCGCGCCGTCTCCGGTGGCCGGGAGGACGCCTTCCTCGCGAAGGTCGGCCAGGGTGGCGCCGAGCATGATGCGTGAGGCGGCCTTGGCCAGGGGCACGGCCGTCGCTTTGGACACGAACGGCACGGTGCGGGAAGCGCGCGGGTTGGCCTCCAGGACGTACAGGACGCCGTCCTTGAGGGCGTATTGGACGTTGAGCAGGCCGTGCACACCGATGCCGCGTGCGAGGGCTTCGGTGCAGCGGCGGACCGCTTCCACTTCCTGCCTGCCGAGGGTGGGGGGAGGCAGGACGCAGGCGGAGTCGCCGGAGTGCACGCCGGCCCGTTCGATGTGCTCCATGATGCCGCCGAGGTAGACCTCGCGGCCGTCACAGAGCGCGTCGACGTCGATCTCGATGGCGTTGTCCAAGAAGCGGTCCACCAGCACCGGGTGTTCGGGGGCGATCTCAGTTGCCCGGTTGATATAGCTCTCCAAGGAGGCTTCGTCGTGGACGACTTTCATCCCGCGCCCGCCCAGCACATAGGAGGGGCGTACGAGCACCGGATAGCCGATGTTGTCGGCTATGCGCTTCGCCCCGGCGAAGCTGGTGGCGGTGCCGTACGGGGGAGCGGGCAGCCCGGCGGCGGCCAGGACCTCCGCGAACGCACCACGGTCCTCAGCGAGGTCGATCGCCGTGGGCGGGGTGCCCAGGACCGGTACTCCGGCGTCGGCAAGCCGCTGCGCCAGGCCGAGCGGAGTCTGGCCACCGAGCTGGACGATGACGCCGGCCACGGTGCCCGAGGCCTGTTCGGCGTGCACCACCTCCAGCACGTCCTCGAACGTGAGCGGTTCGAAGTACAGGCGGTCGGAGGTGTCGTAGTCGGTGGAGACCGTTTCGGGATTGCAGTTGACCATCACCGTCTCGTAACCGACCTCGTGCAGCGCCATGGCGGCATGCACGCAGGAGTAGTCGAACTCGATGCCCTGGCCGATGCGGTTGGGCCCGGAGCCGAGGATGATCACCTTGGGCCGCTGCCGCTGCGCGGCGACTTCGCTCTCGGCGGCGGGGTCGGACTCGTAGGCCGAGTAGTGGTACGGAGTCCTGGCGGGGAATTCGGCCGCGCAGGTGTCGACGGTCTTGAACACCGGTCGCACGCCCAGCCGGTGCCGCAGCGACCGTACCCGGTCCTCATCGGCCAACTCGGGGCGCAGCAGCGCGATCTGGCGATCGGAGAGGCCGATGCCCTTGGCGCGGCGCAGTAGCGCGGCATCCAGCACCGGTGCGTGGACGACCTCGGCACGCAGTTCGATCAGGGCGGCGATCTGGTCGAGGAACCATGGGTCGATGCCCGAGGCTTCGTGCACCTGCCGCACGGTGGCGCCCTGCCGCAGGGCTCGTTCGACGGTGTACAGCCGGCCGTCGTGCCCTGTCCGCAGTGCCTCCAGGGTACTTGCGAGCGCGACGCCCTCGGGGTCGGGCTTGGCCCACATCCCCGCGCCCGGGGTGTCCATCGACCGCAGTGCCTTGCCGAGCGCTTCGAGGAAGCTGCGGCCCATCGCCATGGCCTCGCCGACGCTCTTCATCGTTGTGGTCAGGCCCGCATCCGCGCCGGGGAACTTCTCGAACGCGAACCGGGGCACCTTGACGACCACGTAGTCCAGGGTCGGTTCGAAGGAGGCGGGGGTTTCGCCGGTGATGTCGTTGCGTATCTCGTCCAGGCTGTAGCCGATCGCCAGCTTCGCGGCGATCTTGGCGATGGGAAACCCGGTGGCCTTCGACGCCAGCGCCGATGACCGCGACACCCGCGGGTTCATCTCGATGACCACCATCCGCCCGGTTTCGGGTTGAATGGCGAACTGGATGTTGCAGCCGCCGGTGTCGACGCCGACCTCGCGCAGCACCGAGATGCCCATGTCGCGCATCTGCTGGTATTCGCGGTCGGTCAGCGTCATCGCGGGTGCCACCGTCACCGAGTCGCCGGTGTGCACGCCCATCGGGTCGACGTTCTCGATCGAGCAGACCACCACCACGTTGTCCCGGTGGTCGCGCATCAGCTCGAGCTCGTACTCCTTCCAGCCGAGCACGCTCTCCTCGATCAGCACCTCGTGCACCGGGGACTCACTGAGCCCCAGCGCCGCCATGCGCTCCAGCTCCCCGGTGGAGTGCGCCATGCCGGAGCCGAGGCCGCCCATGGTGAACGACGGCCGGATCACCACCGGCAGAGCGTGTTCGGCGACAAAGGCCCGCACCTCGTCCATCGACCGGCACAGCGCCGACTCCGGCACCTGGCCCCTGACGGCGCGCACGATGTCCTTGAACCGCTGCCGGTCCTCGCCCCGCCGGATGGCCTCGATGTCCGCGCCGATCAGCTCCACCCCGTATTTGGCGAGCACCCCGCGCTCGTGCAGCGCCACCGCGGTGTTCAGCGCCGTCTGACCGCCCAGAGTTGCGAGGAGCGCATCCGGGCGTTCCGCCTCGATGACCTTCTCCACAAACTCCGGAGTGATCGGCTCGATATACGTGGCATCGGCGAATTCCGGATCGGTCATAATTGTCGCCGGGTTCGAGTTCACCAGCGATACGCGGATGCCCTCGGCGCGCAGTACTCGGCACGCCTGTGTGCCGGAATAGTCGAATTCGCACGCCTGTCCGATCACGATCGGACCTGAGCCGATGACCAGGATGTGCTTGACGTCGGTCCGCCTAGGCATCCATGTCCCCCTCCATGAGCTGTACGAACAGATCGAACAGCGGCGCGGCGTCGTGCGGGCCGGCAGCGGCCTCCGGGTGGTACTGGACGGAGAACGCCGGACGCTCCAGCAGGCGCAGGCCCTCCACCACTCCGTCATTGGCGCAGTAATGCGAGACCTTCGCCCGGCCGAATGCGGTGGCGAATTCCTCGCCCGGTTCCCCTTCCACGGCGAATCCGTGGTTCTGCGCCGTGATCGACACCCGGCCCGTGGCAGCGTCGATGACGGGAATGTTGATGCCACGATGCCCATAGCGCAGTTTGTAGGTACGGCGCCCCAGAGCGCGCCCCAGAACCTGGTTTCCGAAACAGATCCCGAACAGCGGCAGCCCACGGTCGAGGACCTGCTGCGCCAATGCCACCTGTGCATCGGCGGTCGCCGGATCTCCCGGCCCATTGGACAGGAACACACCGTCCACGCCGAGTGCGAGCACCTCTTCCGGCGTCGCCGTTGTCGGCAGCACATGGACCTCCATACCGCGGGCCGCCATCATCCGCGATGTGCTGGTCTTGATCCCCAGGTCCAGCGCAGACACCGTGAAGCGCTTCCGGCCTTGGGCGGGCACCACGTAGGACGCGTCCGTGGTGACCTCTCCCGAGAGATCCGCGCCGGCCATCGCCTGCCCGGCCCGGACCCGCGCGACCATCTCCGTCGGCGGGGCCAGGGCGGCACCGGAAAACACTCCGCCGCGCATCGCGCCGAACTGCCGCACATGCCGGGTCAGTGAGCGGGTGTCGATTCCGGCGATGCCGACCACTCCCTCGCGGGCCAGTGCGTCTTCGAGAGGGCGACGTGAGCGCCAGTTCGACGGGGCCCGCGCCGGCTCCCGCACCGCGTAACCGGCCACCCAGATGCGCTGCGACTCGTTGTCCTCGTCATTCCACCCCGTATTGCCGATGTGCGGCGCGGTGGCCACCACTATCTGCCGGTGGTACGACGGGTCGGTCAGCGTCTCCTGATATCCCGTCATTCCCGTGGTGAACACGACCTCGCCCAGGCACGACCCCTCGCGTCCGAATGCCTCACCACCAAAGACCCGGCCGTCCTCCAGCACCAGTGCCGCTGCGGCTCTAGCCATTTCCATCCTCTTCACAGACGGGGTTCAAGGAATCTCCATGAGCCATGTGAGATGAGTTACGAGATGCCAGCGCAAACGGCCCTGATACGGGCCTGCGGCGGTCGCGACGTTACGCCGACAGAACAGTGTCGGAGTGGCGTTCTTCGGCCCGCTCCAGAACGCCGTTCTGTCGGCCGTAACGTCTGGGACTAGCTCGACACCTCGACCGGCCGTCGGCCCGGGTGGCTGTCGGGCAGCGAGCGGCCCGGCTTGCTCAGGAGCGTATTACCGAGGTACAGGTAATCGATCTCCGTGTTGAGGAAGGTCCTGATCGCGTCGGCCGGGGTCTCCACGATCGGCTCGCCGGCGTCGTTGTACGACGTATTCAGGACCAGGGGGACGCCGGTGATATCGGCGAAGGCGGAAATCAACGCGTGGTACGCGCTGTTGGTTTCCTTGTGCACCGTCTGCACACGGGCCGTTCCATCGACATGGCACACCGCCGGGATGACGTTCTCCTTGCCCTGCCGCACATGCGGGACGAGCAGCATGAACGGGCTCTCCCGATCGCTGTCGAACCAATCAGAGACCCGTTCGGCCAGCACCGACGGCGCAAACGGCCGGAACAACTCCCGGTGTTTCACCACGTCGTTGAGGTAATCCCGCATTTCCGGGTGCCGCGGATCCGCCACGATGCTTCGGTGTCCCAGCGCCCGGGGGCCGATCTCCGAGCCCGTCTGGAACCAGCCGACCGTGTGGTGCGAGGCGATGAGGCGGGCCACCTCGGATATCTCTGCCTGCCGCGCCTCAACGGCCCCGCCGGCCTCACGCACGGCCTCGTCGATGGCGTTCTGGCCATACGTCCGGCCCATGGACGCGGACTTCACCTGCTGCCGCTTCTCGCCGCCCGCAAGCGCGTAGTAGCCGTAATAGGCCGATCCGATGGCGACGCCGTCGTCGCCCGAAGGGCCGAAGAAATACACCTCGTCGAATCCGCTCTCATTGGCGATCCGCTCATTGGCGACCGAATTGAGCGCAACGCCACCGGTGAAGCACAGCCGCCGCCTGCCCGTGATCTTCCGTGCGTGCCGGGCGAGGTAGAGCAGGGCCTCCTCGGTTTCCTCCTGCACCTTGCGGGCGACGTCCTTCGCGAACGGATGGTCCCAGCTGTCACGCTGACTGCCGTCAAAACCTTCGCCGTCTTCCTTCAGCCAGCGGCGCCAGGCATCCTCCAGGTCCGCAGTACGCGCATTCACCTTGCCCGCGTCCAGCTGGAGCAGCTGCGGCCAGTCCGGACGGTGCTGCCCATAGGGCGCAAGGCCCATGGTCTTCCCGGCCTCCGGGTAACCGCCACACCCGAAGTCCCCGAAGGTGGGATGGCCGTACCGGGTCAGGAAGCTCAGCTTCGATGAGAAGAAGCTGTAGAACAGGCCGATCCCGACCTCGCTGTAATCCTTGGGGAACGAGTCGCCGTACACCCGCTTCATGGAGCGACCCTGCGCGTCGAATATCGTGTGCTTCTCAAATCCCGTGCCGTCCTCGGTGAGGCTGCCGACGCCGTCGACGACGAGGATCGCGGCATCGTCGTACGGCGACGCGAAGTACGCCGAGTAGGCGTGTGCGAGGTGGTGGGAGGGCGCGGGCAGGATCCGCAGCTTGCTCTTGTCCTTGATGGGGAACTCGAGCAGCATGCGCTTCAGGGCATTGTCGTGGATCGACTTGTTTCCGACTACCAGGTCCAGGTCGTCGATGCTCAAGCCCACTGCCTCGAGGCAGTAGTTGATGGACTTCATGGGAAGCACACGGGTGAGGTACTCCGACAGCTCGAGTCGGCCGCCGTAACCGTGCACCAGGAATCCAGGCGAGTGCTTCGACCGGTCGAGACGTTCCTCCTCGACGGCCACCACGATCTCGCCGTCTTTCACTATGCAAGCGGATCGATCGTGCCCGAGGTTGAGCCCCATCACGTACATTGAATTCTCCAACTGGGTTCAAGGACGACGGGTTTGTTCAGTGAACGGCGGTGAGCGCCGGCACATCCGAGCTTCGTCGGTGTTCGCCGATCGCACGCTTGCGGTGCTCACCACTGCGCTGTGCCGAGAGTTCTTGGTTCGGAACGGGGTAGATCCGCGGTACGGAGAGCCCGTCGACGAATGCGTCATGGACGCTTTGGGCCACGTCGGAAAGGTGGCTCTCGCCGATGAGCACCCTGAGCGCGTTGGGCGCGACGACGAGGTCGGTGCCGAGCGCATCGACGGAACGCAGCGCCTGCAGCATCGTCAGTACCGAGTCCGCTTCGCGGCCGAGCCCGATACCGACGACTGACAGCCGCGCGAGGTTGGACGTCCAGTGCAGTTCATCGAGAGTGCCGCGCAGGGCCGCACCGGTGAGTATGGAACGTGCCCTTTCCGAGTCCGCCGCGGACAAGGTGAACGCGACATCGCTGACGCCCTCGGTGCCCAGATTGCCGTACCGGCAGAGCTCCATCTCGATTCCATGCTCGGCAAGCGCGGCGAATGCCCGCCTCGCGGAATCCGCACTGATGCGCCGTAACACACACCGCACCAGGCCGTGTTGACTGGCGACCCCGGCGATCGGCCGACCACTCGGTGCCGCGATCCACGAGTCGTCGGTGCCGCGGACATTGCACGGCCGGGGGTTGCCCACCCAGGTACCGGGGTCCGAGACGGACCGGCACGAGCGCACCTTCAGGTCGACACCATGAGTGCGCGCGTATTCAACAGAGCTCGGCGCGAGGACTTTCGCACCGCTCGTGGCGAGCTCCGCCATTTCCTCGTACGAAAGAGCGGTATGCCGGCGGGCTCCTGCGACCTGGCGGGGATCGGCTGTATACACACCCGATACGTCCGTCACGATCTCGCAGTGATCGGCCGCGAGCGCGGCCGCCAGCGCCACGCCCGTGGTGTCCGATCCGCCCCGGCCGAGCGTCGTCCGCGCTCCGCCGACGCCGGCCTCGCCCTGGAAGCCCGCGACCACCGGTACGACGCCACTCTCCAGTGCGCTGCGCAGCCGCCCCGGTTCGATCTTCTCGATCGAGGCATCACCATGCCATTGATCCGTACGGATGCCCGCCTCGGGGCCACCGAACGAGCGGCTGGCGACGCCCTGCTGGTTCAGGGCGAGGGAAAGCAGCGCGGCCGACTTCGCCTCACCCGTGCACAGCAGGGCGTCCAGTTCGCGGAGATCGGGACGCTCCGACACGGTGGACGCCAGCGCGAGGAGCTCGTCGGTGGCGCCGCCCATGGCCGAGACGACTACGACGACGTCGTGCCCTGCCTCCCGCGTTGTCCGGACCTGCCGCGCCACTTCCACGACCTTCTCGGGGGTGGCGACCGATGTGCCACCGTATTTCTGCACAATGCGTGCCACGTTGTGCACTCTCCTTCGCCACCGGAAACGAGAACACCGAATGTGCGGCCGACGCGATGCGCTTACTGTTCGTACAGAAACTCACGGATGGCGTAGCCGACGTGCCGCTGGTCCGTGAGCGTGTGCCCGAGAATCCTGTCTCCCGGCCGGAGTTCGGTGATGTTGTGAACGCCGGCGCCCGGCCCGAGTGCACGAACGTGCCAGTCGTCCTGTGCCACCACGTCGACGAGCGTTCCGTCGGAGGTACGGGCCTCAATCTGGAGCATCGGGCGGGTTTCCATCTTGATGCGGCCCACAATGACGCGCCGTACATTTCCGTCCGTGCTGACCGCGAGAACCTCGGAGCCGCAGCGGAGCTCCGACAGGTATTGCGTGCGGTTTCCGGGCGTGAGCGTGTAGGAATGAAGTGCCGCCGCATTGACCCGGAACGGCCGTGTCGGCATGTAGGGGAGCGGATGTGTCTCGCTGCTGATGAGCATCAGCCCGGTTGAGTACGAACCGACGAGGATGCCCTCGTTCTGCCTGAGCCGAGTGCAGGTGTCCACGCAGACCCGATCACCGAGCCCGAGATGCGTCAGCTTGACGATCTCGAATTCCTCCATGGCGAGCGAGGCACTGTCCTCATGGCACACGCGCACCAGCTCGGAGACATCACCCACCCGGCGCGGCCGCAGCAGAATGCCATCGGATCCGCGTTCCAGCACACCGAGCGTCACGACGGCGTCCTCGAGGTCCTCGACAAACGTGACGATCGAGCCCGGGGCGCGGTCGGCAGCGGCCAACAGGATCTCCAGCGGAATCTTGCTGGGGTCCTGCTGGAATTCGACGAACGTGAAGTCCGCCTCGTTGGCGATCTTGCAGGCGAGGTTGAGCGTCTCCTCGCCGACCACCTTCACCAGGACACCGGTCTTCAGGTGGGGACGCAGCCCCTGGAACTTCTCGACGATGCTGTGATCGGCGACTAAGAGGTCGACCACGTCGACGAGCTGGTCGATCAGGGTGGTCGGGGTTTCCGGCGCCACGATTGCGACCTTGCGCAGCGTCGGCGGTACGTTTTTGGCGAGTTCCGGATCGTCGACGACGACGCCCTCGACTCCCAGGTGGGCGCTTTCTTCGATGACCGCATTCGCCAGTTCGCCGGTGCAGTCACGGAGATCGACGTAGGCAGACTTCATGTCTTCCCTCAACTCGTGTCCGATTGCCTATGGCTCAGGAAAATGTTGCTTCTCGCTCCATCTGACGTTCCGCCGGCAGGAAGTCCGGCGGGGGAGCGGTATCGTGCACCCGCTGCGCGATGAGGCGTGCCGTTTGCCCCGGGTCGGCGGCGGCGAAGACGTTGCGTCCGACGGCGACGCCGGCGACGCCGGAGGTCATTGCGTCCGTGATGCCGTCGAGGAGCTTCTCTGTTTCCGCGACCAAGCCACCGCCGGCGGTCACGATGGGGATCGGGCTGGCATGGACGACATCGACCATCGTGCTGACCGAACCGGTGTAGGGAAGCTTGACGATATCGGCCCCGAGATCGGCCGCGATATTTGCGGCGTGCGCCAGCAGAGCGGGGTCGGCGGGATTCGTCAGATGGGGGCCGCGCGGATAGACCATGGCCAGCAGCGGTACGCCCCAGTGCGCCGCCTGGTCGGAGACCTTGCCCATGTCGGTGAGTTGTGCGGCTTCGTTGTTGGAACCGATGTTGATGTGCACGCTGACTGCGTCCGCACCGAGTGCCACGGCTTCTTCCACGGAGCCGACGAGAATCTTCGCGTTGGCGTCCGGGGCATAGCGGGTGCTGCCGTTCAAGTGCACGATCAGGCTCAAGTCCCGGAGCAGGTCCGGGGGTAGGAACCGGACCCGCCCTTTGTGGACGATGAGTCCGTCCACTCCGTTGTTGGCCATCGCCTCGACCAGTGAAGCGAAATTCTCGGTATCCGCTACCGGACCATCAGCCAGTGAATGGTCCAGCGGAACCAGGAAGATCGCCCCAGAGCCCGGATGACGAAGGCGCTGTAAACGCCGGTGCTTTCCAGCCCAGCAGTATGCTTCGGCCATCTCTACAACACCTCACCCTTGTAAACGCCTTGGTAGGCGTCTTCGTGATGCATTTGCGGCGTCGCACAACCAAGAAGACCAGAGGCGAGCAGCCTTGTCAACACGCTTACAAACAGAGCTTGTTGAGACTTAACAGCCTGTCTCTACATGCGTCTTGACAGGTTGTCATGCCCGGCGTAGGTTGCTCCATGTTCCGCTCATGCGAGCCGGCCCATCAGAGGGTCGGTGCCACGCCGACTGGCACGAGCAGCATCGGTGGTTGCACCGGACACGGGTCAGCGGATGTGCGGCCGTACAGCAGCGTCCTTCATATGCAGCCCTCCGTTCACACGCAGCCGGAAGGTATTCGCACCATGAAATACGGCATCTCTTTCTTGCCAGACTGCCGTTGCAGTCAGCGTTCTGCGACCGAGTATCTCGACGATGCGCTCGCCCTGTCCTGCCTCGCCGAAGAGCTGGGATTCGACTATGTGAAGATGGTCGAGCATTACCTGCACGAGTACGGCGGGTACAGCCCGCACCCGCTCACCTTTCTGGCCGCGGTGGCCGCCCGGACACAGTCGGTCCGCCTGATGACCGGAGGCATCCAAGCCTCCTTCCACCATCCGGTGCAGATCGCGGCTCAAGCCGCCCAGGTCGACGCCCTCAGCCATGGACGACTCGATGTCGGGTTCGCTCGAGCCTTCCTTCCCTACGAATTCGACACCTTCGGCGTGCCCATGGAAGGAAGCCGGCAGCGGTACAAGGAAACGGTCGAGGCCGTCCTTCGGCTGTGGACCGAGAAAAATGTCTCGGAATCCAGCGAGTTCTTCCAGTACTCCGGTGTCAATTCCCTTCCGTCAGTGACGCAGACACCGCATCCGCCCACCTGGGTCGCCGGCCTGATGTCACCGGAGACCTTTTCCTGGGCAGGTGACCGCGGGCTGAACCTGCTTATGGCGTCTCCGCCGCGTGCTGAGGAATTGCCCAAGGCCCGCGAGAACGTGGAGCTCTACAAGTCGCGGTTCCGGGAGGCCTTAGGGAAGACCGCAGGATCGCCGCGGGTCGCGATGAGCATCCCGCTGATGATCGGCGAGACGGACTCGGACGCGGTGGACAGGGCACTGCCTCGACTCCGGGCGCACTGGCAGGTGTTCGGCGAAGCCGCCGAGTCTCTGCTGCATACCCATTCGTCGGATTACGCGAAGTACCCGCAGGCCGTGAAGAGCATCAAGGAGATGAGCGACGACGATCTCATCGAGACGGCGATCGTCGGTTCACCGGAGACGGTCACGGAGCGGATCGTCGAGTTCCAGCGTGCGCTGTCCGTGGACACGTTCCTGTGGCACATCGACTACGGCGGCCAGGCGTTCAGCGACATGGCCGGTAACCTCCGGCGATTTTGTGAGCAGGTGCTGCCGCGTCTCCCCAAGTGACGCAGCGGGCCTCTGCGTCAGCAGGCAAGTGATGCCGGCGGCTGGGGAGCGGCGCTCGATGGGCCTCCTCTCCGGCGGGTGGCGAACGGGAGCGGCCTGCCCCTTCGCCACCCGGGCGGCGGTGCCTGCACTTCCGCATACCCCTGCTGTCACGCCGTCAGGCTCTCGCTCCGGCAACCGTGTTGGGTGGTACATCGCTTCGAGGTATAGACTTCGAAACATCGCTTCGAGGTATACGATCCGGAAGCTTTTGATGTCACTCAGTAGTCGACGGCCCGGGGCTCGTCGAGCCCCGGGCGATGCTCGACTCGAAATGAGGACGGGAGATTCGTGACAGCAACTACGGGTGTCGAACCGACGGCACGAGTTGGCCATCCGCGTCGGCGCGGAGCTCGCCGCATCGCTTCAGGCGCAGCATTTCTGGTCATGGGAATGGTATCGGTGATGAATCTCGCGATACCGACGATCTCTACCAGCGACCTGCACCCGTCGGCGACCCAGTTATTATGGATCGTCGACGGATACACCATCGTCTTCGCCTGCCTATTGGTTCCGGCGGGCGCGCTCGCGGACCGTTATGGGCGTAAAGGTTTCCTGCTCATCGGCCTCACCGTATATGTCATCGGCTGCTTGGCTTCCGCGCTGGCCCCGACGATTGCAATGCTCCTGGCCGCGCGATGCTTCACCGGGCTGGGAGCAGCGTTTGTGTTTTCGACGACATTGTCGATCATCGTCAACATCCATACGGAGCAGGAACGCCCCAAGGCGGTCACGGGGTGGACGGTCGCTGTCCAGGCCGCCGGCATGGTGGCTGCCACAGCCGGCGGGGCTCTGGTGCAGTTCGGTGGCTGGCGCATGATGTTCCTGGTGTTCGCCGTCCTGGCGTCGTGCGCAACCATCTGTGTCGCGGCGTATGTGCCCCGAACGCAGAATGTGGACATGAAGGTGGATCTCACCGGATCGGCTCTTCTGATCGTCGGTCTGACCAGCCTTCTCTACATGATCATCGAGGGTTCCGAACTGGGCTGGACCTCATCGACCGTCATTGCCTCCGGAATCGTCGGGATCGCGGTCATCGCGTACTACACGGTGCGTAGCTGGGGCAAGAGGCATGCACTCCTCGACACGGCGCTCTTCCGCATTCCGACGCTCCGGGCCGGGACGGTCGGAGTAATGGTCGGCTTCCTGGCAATGTTTGCGCTCTTCTACGTCAATTCCCAGTATTTGCAGTTCGCCAAGGGGTACACACCGCTGGTGGCCGGCCTCGCCACGATTCCCATGCCCCTGTGGAATGCCGTGGTCTCGGCGAAAAGCCTGCGGGTCGCCGACCGTATCGGCGCGCGTGGGACCATCGCGTCGGGTCTGGCGATCCTGGTCATCGGCTTGTCTTTGCTGTCAACATTGACCGCGGCAACGCCGTACGCGGTTCTCATCGTGTACTTGCTGCTGATGGCAACGGGAATCGGGCTCTCCGCGCCGCTGCTGTCCAATGCCATCATCGGTTCCCTGCCCGCGAACCGTGTCGGGGCGGGATCGGGCCTCAACAGCCTTATGCGCGAACTCGGGGCAGCGATTGGCATTGCCACAATGGGGACGATCATCCAGGGGCACTTCTTCGCTCACATCGCGGGTGCCGAGTCGCATTCGTCCGTCTTCTCCAGATTGCTGACCAGCGGCAACACAGACATGGTTGACAAGTTCGTCAACTCGGTGGATCTGGGCTACCGGACGATCGGCATAGTTCTGCTGGTGGTGTCGGTGTTCGTCATCGCTTGGTTCCGGAACGAGAATCCAGCCGAATCCGCATAACCGCTGACCGAGAGCGCCGCGTCAGCTTGTGATGCCGGGCGGATGCTCGTGGCCACCACCCTCGCGATGGACGAGGCAGGAATGGATCTCGCCGTCCCCACCTCACCTCCGCCCGGCATCCGGCCCGAACCTTCACATCGAGGTGGGCGCGAGGCCATGCCCAACGGCGACACCGAGGACACCCCGATTTCCGTCGCCATCGAGACCTCCCGCGGCCCCCTGGCGGCGAAGCCGCGGACCGGGAACGACAGGTCTTCGCGATCAACCCGCTGTCCGCGCCACCCGCCACCGAGACCGCTACAGCGTGCCGCGAACCGGCTCGCCGACCTGTGCCGGCCGTCCACAACGGCCACATCCAACGCCGGCCGCCCCTGTGGCCCGGCATGCCCCCTGCGGCGACCTGGCCCCTGGACGCTTACCACGTCATCGTCCATCTCCCCAGGTCACCGCAGCCGAACCCGACGGCGCCGCTCGCGCCGACTCACCCCACGACATGCAGCAGGCATTTTCCCAGTGGACACGACGACGCCTTCGCCAACGGCCGGCCCTCCGGCCTGGGCAAGCGCGATGGCGGCCGCAGGTCCGACCAGCCCTCCGCATGAGTGTCGCGGTTGCGCCGGCGCGCAGCACCGGGGGCTTGTTGTTCGCTGTTCCCGGCATCGCCTCCTCATCCGAGTTCGGTGAGTTCGGCGAATTCGCCGGGTTCCAGTCGCACGGTGGCCGCGGCGAGGTTGTCTTCGAGGTGCGCGACCTTGGCCGTCCCGGGGATGGGCAGCATGACCGGGGAGGTGGCCAGTAGCCAGGCCAGCGTCACCTGGGCCGGAGTGGCCTGGTGGTTGGCGGCGATGCGGGCGAGCGGGCCGTCGGGGCCGGCGAGCGCGCCCGCGGCGACGGGGGCCCACGGCATGAACCCGATCCCGTTGACCTCGCAGTACTCGAGCACCGCGGCGGAGGAACGGTCGGTGAGGTTGTAGCGGTTCTGCACGGTGGCGATCTCGGTGATGGCGCGGGCCTGTTCGATCTGCTCGACACTTACCTGGGAAAGTCCCACCGCGGCGATCTTGCCCTCGGCTTTGAGCTTGGCGAGCTCGCCGACCTGGTCCTCGAGCGGGATCGCGGGGTCGATCCGGTGCAGCTGGAACAGGTCGATCCGCTCCAGGCGGAGCCGCCGCAGGCTCATTTCCGCTTGCTGGCGCAGGTATTCCGGGCGCCCGACTGGTGGCCAGGCCTTCGGTCCGATGGGGACCGGTCCGTCGCCGGTGTCGATGAGGTCCGGGCCATTGCGGGTCACTCCCGCTTTCGTCGCGATCAGCACATCCTCGGGGTACGGGTGGATCGCCTCGGCGATGATCTCCTCGCTGATGTGCGGGCCGTAGGAGTCCGCGGTGTCGATCAGTTGCACGCCCAGTTCGACCGCCCGTCGCACCACTCGCACGCATTCGGTGCGATCGGCGGGCGGCCCCCACACGCCGCGACCGGTCAGCCGCATGGCGCCAAAGCCGAGCCTGGCGACCGGTTTGCCGCCGATCTCGAATGTCCCCACGGCTTCGGCGGTTTCTCTCTTCACGAACGAGTACTTCCTTTCGCTGCAAGGGTTTCCGCTTCCGCGAGCAGGGCCGGCAGCGCCGGCGCGTCCGCACTCGGGCTGCCGGGTTCCGCCATCAGCACATACGTGATCGCGGCGAACACCGCCTCGTCGTTTTATGGAAGCCCGAGGTCAGATCACGCGCAGGTGTCGTAGATCCGAAAGGTACTTCTCAATCAGCGGCCGGGACAGGCGTGGAATGTCGTTCTCCGCCCCGATTCCGGCGGCTCGTACTGCTTCTTGGAACCGAATGGCGGGGACGACCGACCCGGCCAACGGTGTCGCTGGTTCGCGGTAGGTGTGCAGTAGGGGGAGGAGAGAGCGTTGTCGTTGCTTCTCCGGCAGCGCCCGCAGCGCGGCTTCGAACCGCTCGTGCCACTCCCGGTAGTCCTCGACCCGCTGGATTGATATGCCGGAGTCAGCCAGCCAGTCGACAACAGTGTCCAGCGAGATGCCGTCGTCGTGCGGGTTGACCACATTGAACGTGCGGTAGCCGGCCGCGCCGGCTCCCAGGGTGGCCACCGAGGCGGCGACGAAGTCACCCGGCAAGCCGTCGTAGTGCGCCCGCGGCTGCCGGCCCGAGTCGTCGGTGCGGTAGAACGACTGCGGAGCGATTCCAGTGGCGATCACGCTCAGCACGAGGCGGGTGAACGTGTCCGGCACGTTGAGCTGCCCGGCGTAGCGGCCGTGCGCCAGGATCATGTCCGAACGGAATACGGTTACCGGTAGCCCGCACAGGTCGTGGGCTTCCCGCAGCAGTACCTCCCCGGCCCATTTGCTGATGGCGTAGCCGCCTGCGTGGCTCTGGTCGATCGGTCGCACCGAGCTGGCCACTCTGATGTCGATGTCCTCATCCATCGTGGCTGCTCCGTGCGATGCGACGGCCACGGTGGACAGGTAGTTGATCGGCTTCAGCTGGGTTGTGAGGGCCATGCGGATGAGTTCGGCGGTACCGACGACGTTGGGGCCGAAGAGCTGCCTGTAGGGCAGGACATGGTTGACCAGTGCGGCAGGGTGCACGAGGAGGTCGACTGTGGCGGCCAGTCTTTGCCAAGTCTGCTTGGTCAGGCCCAGGTCGGCCATGCCGATGTCGCCGGCGAGCACCTGCAGCGTTCCGTTGGCGGCCAACTCGGCGAAACGCCGCTGGAGCTCGGTGTCCCCGCTGTCCAGCGCCTGTTCGAGGCGCTGTCGAGCGGCTGTGTTATCGGCGCCGCGTACCAGGCAGATCAGTTTGCCGCCGATCGGGGCCAGCCGCTCCAGCCATTCCAGGCACAGGAAGCGGCCGAGATAGCCATTGGCTCCGGTAAGCAGCACTGTCCTGGGCGTAGCGGTCGGCCGGGGGAGCGCCTTGGCTGCGGTCAGTGTGGCCTGGCCGATGAACTTGTCCAGGGTGAGATCGTCGGCCCGCGCTGCGGTGGCGTATTCGCCGTGCACGTCGGCGAAAGTGGGTCGTTCCGCGGACGGGCTGCGCAGCTGTTCGATGTGATCGGCGATCTGGCGCAGGCTGTTGGCCGGGCCGATGAGCGTGCCGACCGGGACCTCGGTGTCGAAGGTTTCCCGCAGCAGGTTGGACAATGACAACGCCGACAGTGAGTCTCCACCCAGGTCGGTGAAACGAGTCTCTGGGCTCAGCTCGCCCTCGGGCTTTCCGAGCAGCGCCTGCACGGCGCGGCCGACCGTCTCCACTACTGGGCGGCTCTTGTCATGCCGCAACCCGCGCAACTCGTTGGCCTGACCTTGCGCCAGCTCGGCGTAGCGCCGCTCGAGTTGCTCGGCATAGTGGTCTTTCAACCGTGGCCGTATGTGCTTGGTCGAGTCGGACAACAGGCCATTCTCCTGACTGAACGGCTCGGTCTCGATGAGCAGGTCACGTGGTATTTCGTAGGGGTTGAGCTTTGCCTCCTTTGCGATGCGTTGAAGCGACTCGCTGATCGTTGTTTTCAATGCCGTTTCGTCGGATGCCTGATCGATTGCCGTACGAGTCGGCACCACCACCGCGAGCAGATAAGCGCGGGAACTGTTCCCGTACAGGAATATCTGATGCACCAGCGGGCTGGCGGCAAAGACCGATTCCAGCTTCGCCAGTGCCACAAATTCACCCTGGGAAAGCTTGAGCACGTTGTTTCGCCGGTCGATGTAGACCAGCTTGTCCGGCTCGAGCTCGGCCATGATGTCGCCGGTGCGGTAGAACCCGTCCTCGTCGAATACCTCAGCGGTAAGCTCCGGGCGTTGATAGTAGCCGGAGGTGATCAGCTGGGTTTTTACCAGCAATTCTCCACGAGGGTGCGGGGAATCGGTGGCGAAATAGCCGAGCTCGGGAACATCCACGAGCTTGTAATCCAGTACAGGTGGCCGTTGCACGCGATGGTCCAGCATGAGGAACCCGGTTTCGGTGGTGCCGTATCCGTTGTGGAACGGAACCTCCAGACAGGATTCAAGGAAAGCGACCAGCTCCGGTGCAAGCGGGGCCGAACCGCACAGGATTCGGATGATGCGGCCGCCGAACAGTTCGTCCCGGAAGTGCGCAAGCACCTCGGCGTAGTCCGTTTCCCGCAACTCGGCACGCGTTGCCCGCTGGTCAAGCCGACTCCGGTAGCTCTGGAAGAGCATCTCGCAGACTCGTGGCACCACGGTGAGATCGGTCGGCCGTATGAGTGCGAGATCCTCCAGGAAAGTGGACAGATCGCTGTTGGCCACAAAGTAGGCGGTACCGCCTCGGGCGAGGGTCGTGGCCAGGATTCTCCTCGCAACGAGATGGCTTTGCGGGAGAAAGTTGGCTGTGATCACGGGGAACTGGTAATGGGTGTCCCAGTTCGGACGCCACATCAGGGAGACTGTCGACTCCGCGTACATGACGCCCTTGGGACTGCCGGTACTGCCAGAGGTGTAGATCAGTGCCGACAGAGTCTCCCCGGCACGGTCCTTTGACGGCAGGTTCGGCGCAGGGGGCAATGTGCGCCCACAGTCGATGACGTGGGAAAGGAGCTCCAGCGAAATCGGCGAACCGGCCTCGGCCAGCCGTCGGCGTGCGACCGCCACTCGTTCACGGTGCTCGTCGAGCTCGGGGTGGTAGTCGAAGACAATCAGCCGGCGGACGGCAGTGTCCCCGGCCAGCGCTTCGACCACCGTCTCCAACCGCTCCGCGCTCGTGGCGAAGACGCGTGGTGCTGCTTCCGCCACCAGGGGGCGAATATGGGCAACCGTGGAGTTGCTGTGCAGCGGTACGGCGACCGCGCCGACTTGGCTGCAGGCCAGGTCCACGGTGGTGTAGTCGGTGCCGGCAAAGCCAAGGACGGCTACGAAATCGCCGGCGCGCAGTGGGTGCTCGGGGTGGTGATACCAGTCGGCGGCGACCGCACATAACCGCAACCACAACTCGCCGTAGGTGAGGGTGTTGAAATGGGGCAACAGCCGTATCTCAGTGCGTCCGGCTACCGAGACGAACTCCTTGGCGCGCTCTCCGAGCGCGGGTCGGTCGGCGTATCCCGCAAGCGTTCTCTTGATGATCTCGGACAACCGCAGCCCGCGTTCCGCGGTTGCCTCCAAGACTTCTGGTAGCGGATTACGGTCAACGAGCTCCGGTTCAGCCGTCAACAGCTCGGCGATGAGCCGTTTACGGTTGGCTTCGAGTTGCGTGCGTGTGGTGTTGATCTGCGAAGATTTCTCCATTGCTACGCCTTTCCGGCCGTGACCGCTGTCCATTCGTACGTCCTGCCCCTCACTGGGCCTCTGGCTGTGTTCTTGTCAAGGTGAGTCACATTGCGGCGGGGAATCCGTCGATGAGGTCGCTGCGGTTTTGCCCACGGCGGAGCCCGCCTCTGAGTGCGCGGAGTCGACGTTCGGGGTCGGTGAAGGCGTCCGCGAGGGCCGCAGCACGCTCCAGTACGACAGAGCCCCCACGGCCAGCACCGCCGTTGCCACCACAAACGGCGCGTGGAAGGTCCCGCTTACGTCAGCCAACCAGCCGGTGAGTGCCACCCCACCCGCCGTGGCCGCTGTATTGGCGAAGTTCATCAGCCCAGTGGCCGCCCCCACCGCTCCGGTAGGGGCGAACAGGCCCGGCAGGCTCCAGGCGACCGGCGCCGCAATGGCGAGTCCGGCGAGAGAGAGGGACATCCAGCACACAGCGAGGGCGGGGGAACGCACCATCCCCGTGGCACCGACCGTCGCACCGAGCGTCATTCCGCAGATCAGCACGGTCCTGCGGACCAGCATGGGATCGCGGCCGCCACACACCAGTCTGTCGACCAGCCAGCCCCCGAGGAGAAGTTCCGCGACCGTGGCCACGCCCCACGGGACCATCGAATAGATGCCGGAGCTGACCAGCTGGAGGTGAAAATCGCGCTGGAAGAACTCCGGCATCCAGATGAGGACTACATTGACCGTATAGCCGTAGCAGCCAAAGCCGAGCGCGATCATCCAACTCGTACGGGAACGCAGCACTGTGCGCAGCTGCCCGGACTGTCCCCGGTCCGTGTCGCGCGCTCCGCCATGGAGGATGAACTCCCTTTCGGAGGCGCGCAGATTGGGGTGCGCGGACGGGTCCCGATAGCCCCACCACCACACGGCGGCGAACAGCAGGCTGGCCACCGCGGTGAACAGGAAGCCGGCTCGCCAGCCCCAGATGCTCATCACAAAGGCCAAGATGGGGAACGCCACCATGTTGGCGAGCTTGTGGGCTCCGTCGAACAGCGCTGTTGCCATGCCGCGTTCACTGAGCGGAAACCACGCTGCGGTCGCCTTGGAAGCACCGACCATCGACGGCCCCTCTGCCACCCCTAGCAGCAGACGGGCCACGATGACGCCACCAAGCCCACCGGCCACCGCCGTGAGCAGACTGGCGACGGCCCATAAGAGAGAAGCGATCCGGGTGAGGCGCGACACCCCGAACATGTCCACCAGCACACCGGCGGGCAGTTGCACCAAACAGTACGACCACGTGAATGCGGACAGTACAACGCCGAGCTGGCTCAGGTTGAGGCCGAATTCGTCGGCAAGGGGAGAGCTGGCCACCGATAAGGCCGTACGGTCGAGAAAATTGACGAGAATTCCTCCCGCCAGCAGTCCGCCGATTGCCCAGCGGGCGCGTCCGCGCGTTCGCACAGTTCCCCTCTCGTGTAGCGGCCGCGCAGGTGTAGGGGCGTTCCTCGTATCTCCGGGGTGGAGGTCCCACTACAGTGCGCCGCCACTGTGGTTGATATGAAGGCTGACCAGTCTGATCTGCGCGACCACGCACTCTCTCTGGCGTGCGTCAAAAACAACCGCTAAGGGATTGCCTGCTCCTGACGGGGCGCCATCGGGCCAGTCGTCTTCTCTTGCTGGTCCCAACAGAGTTGCAGCGCTACGAATCCCCGCGCGATCATGATGCGGTCCCGGATCCAAGAATCCGAACTCGCCAGGCGTAGGCCCGGGAGGCGTTCGAAGAGGCGGGGGATGGCTATCTGCAGCTGAAGCCTTGCGAGCGGAGCGCCCAGGCAAGCGTGGATGCCCCGTCCGAAGGCCAAGTTGTGCCGTGAAGTCTTGCGCTCGATATCGAAGGAGTCGGGATCGGCGATGACTCGCTCATCACGGTTTGCCGCTCCCCAGTGGACCATGACCCGGTCTCCGCGGCGCAGCCGTGCCCTGCCGAGTTCCGTGTCCGCCGTCACGGTACGGAACAGCCCTTGGACCGGTGATTCAAAGCGAAGGATCTCATCGGCCATCGTCTTTGTGAGCTGCTCGTCCAGCTGAGATTCTCGGACTTCGAGCCGGTGGTCCAGCAGCGTCACGATGCCGTTGCCGATCGCCCGGGTGACCGTCACATGGCCGGCGATGATCAGGTTCATCACCAGCTGCATTACCTGCACGGTGTCCATCGAGGCGTCCTCGGCAGACTGTAGGAGCAGTGAAATCAGATCATCCCCGTCGGCCGCTCCCTTGCCCTGGAACAGGTCCATGATGTAGTGCTGCATCGCAACAACACTGTGCGCATACTTCGCGCGATCCGATATTGCATGCGCCGATTCGGACAGGCGAAGCCAGTCGTAACTCCATTGGTGTAGCTGGGGGACATCGTCCTGCGGTATTCCGAGGATCTGTCCCATGGTGATCAGTGGCAGCGGCCACGCGTACCGCTCAATGACGTCGATGTGCCCGGCGTCGATGAATCCGTCAATCAACTCATCGACGGTCTTGCGGATGAAGGGCTCCAGCTGCGCTACCCTGCCGGGCGTGAAGACGCGGCCAACCATGGCGCGCAGTTGGCGATGTTGCTCGCCGTCGCTCTCGGTCAGGTTCGGCGTCAGTGACCAGCCCTGCTGTAAGACCTCTCTGACCTCATCGGGCTCATCTCCCGCAGAGAGGCGAACCGCACTCTCCGAAGAGTAGGTCTCTGGATCGAGTGCTACCGTCAAGACGTCTTCGTGGCGCGTCACAACCCAGACATTCCTGATCTCGTCAAAGAATATGGGGCACTCATCACGCATCCGCTGGTACACCGGATAAGGATTGTCGAGTTGACTGTCCGACAGGGGATCGTACCGGAATGATGTCATCGTGCAGCCTCCGTGCCGAAAAGAATGAACGCCGGACCCCTTCGAGTCAGGGTAAACGCTGAAATGACGAGCGGTAGTACAGCAGGGGAGAATCCGCTTCGGCCTGGTCCAGGTTGGTGACCTGTCCGATGGCTATGACGTGATCTCCGCCGTCGAACTCCCGGACCAGTGAGCAGTCGATCCACCCCAGAACGCCATCGAGTAAGGGAGATCCGTTGGGTGATTCGGTCCAGCCCACCCCGGAGAACTTGTCTCCACCGGATCGAGCAAATTTCTGGCAGATGCCCTCCTGATGGCCCGCCAGGATATTTACGCAGAACCGATTTTCCTGCCTGATGAGCGGCCACGTAAGTGAGTCGCGCCCAATGCACAGTGCTATGTAGGGAGGATCCAGCGATAGCGAACTGAAGGACTGGCAGGTGAGCCCCACTGGCCTGGCCCGGTGCCGTGCGGTCACGACCGTCACCCCGCTGCAGAACAGCCCGCAAACGGAGCGCAGCTTGGTCTGATCAACGGACACCGTGGAACTGTTCAGTTTCATTGCCGTCTCCAAACAACTGCCGGCGAAAATCGGGCGTTGCTACTCTCCGGGGAACTCGCCTGCTGAGCAGGGCCGATGACCGTGCATCGCGTTGCCCTCTGCTGGGTGCCGTGGTGTCCCTATCCCGTGTGGCGTGAAGTGCCCCGGACATCACGGTCGATGGCGAAATCCCGTGCCACGCGCAGGAGTACCTGGTTTTCCTCCGGTCGTCCTACCGAGACTCGTACACCGCGCTGCGAGTACAGCCGGACGTCGATGCCGGCCTCCCGGCAGGCCACCGCAAAATCCAGGCCGGCCGGGCCGAGCGGGATCCAGAGAAAGTTCGTGCCGCTCTTCGGCGTGCGATACCCATAGTTCGCCAATTCGCGGTGGATGGATTCGCGCTGCTCGATGATCTTCCTGATCCGTAGTTCACGCTGCCGTATGTTGTTGAGTGATGCCGTCGCCGCCGCCTGGGCGATCGTATCGATGGTGAACGGCAGCATGTATTCATGGATCTTGTGCACCAGCGGTGGCTTGGCTATCACATATCCCGCCGGCAGGCCGGCCAGTCCGTCCGCCGCCGAGAACGACCGCAGCACGATCAGATTCGGATGGTGCCGTTGCAGGCTTGTCACATCGACGTCCGGTCGTTCGTCGGCGAAGTCCGCGTACGTCTGGTCGATGAGCACAGTGGTCGTCGCGGGTAACTGGTGCAGCAGTTTTTCGATGAGTCGGCGTTCAAGAACCACACCGGTTGGTTCGTTGGGATTGCAGAGGTACACCAGTCTGGTTCGGCTCGATGCCAGGTCGCCGATGTTTTGTAGGTCCAGTGCACATTCGTCGGTGAGTGGTACGGAGAGCTGGCTCATGCGTGCGATCCGTGCCGAGGTGGAGATGCCTTCCAGGGTGGGGGACAGGTAGATGATTTCCGATTCGGCTTCGTCGGCGGCTGCGGCCAGAGCGACTCCGGTGGCCAGTGCCAGCCGGCCGGGCCCGACGACGATGTCGTCCGGCGCGCTGCCATGGTGCCGTGCGATCGCCTGAACCAACTGTGCGCACGTCGGGTCCGGATGGCGGTTGATGTCCGGCAGGACCGAGTCAATTTCACGGAGCACGCTGGAAGGGATGGGGTACGAAATCCCGTTGGGGGAGAGGCGCCCGCTTCGGGTGCTGCCCATCGCTGTGTGCAGCGGGGTTGGCCCAGGTAACGCCGGAGCACCGTCGTTCGCTAGCGTCGACTGCATGTCTGCTTCCCTACGTCTGCTTCCCTCGAGTCTGTCTCAAGGGCTTCGCACCCATCCGTGGGCCTGCCGTGCCGGATTCCGGCGTGCAGTGCGGATGTGCTGACTTCATCCGGCATCTGGATTCGCCCCCGTCTCGCCCGAGAAAACATCAGCAGAAAGCTCAACAGCGGTACGGGGGCGCGGGAGTTCTTGTTCAGGGCGTACCTCGGAAGGAATCCCCGCTCAACGGGATGCCATCCGGGGTTCCTTCACCTCAGGTGACACCACGCTGGTGAGACGGCCTGCGTCGCAGTTCCCGCACGCTTCGAAGCGAACCGAAACGGCGGGAGATTCACACTTCTGCAATGGCCTGCCGACGTAATCCATGGAAGGTGATGGCGTGGGAATACGTCAAGGGTCATTCTCGATCGCCTCCGGTCCGGCCCTTTTCCATGGAATCAAATCCGGCCTTGCGCGGTGGCTGATGAGCGGCTCTCCCGCCGTCCGGCAATCAGGCCGCCACCTGCGCCGACACGGCTGCCGGCAGTATCGGACCGGGCTGCCTCAGCGATGATTTTCGGCTGCGAAACAGACCGGCTGGAAGGTCGAGGCTGGCCGAGAAAGGTCCGTAGATACGTACCTCTAGACGTATGGGCAACCGGAACCCTCTTGACCTCGCGCTGGGCGGCGTTTGATGATGTCTGCCATGGATGGGTTAGCAGTTGTTGACGTTGCGTCACAGCATCGGGTGCAGCACCGGCGCGGCCGGTACGAAGCAACGCGTCGCTCCCTCCTCTCGGACTTGTCCGATCGATGTTCCGCTCCGTGACCTCGCGGGTGGAGAGCGGGGCACACCGCCTGCTGAAACCTTTTTGTCCTCAGGCCTCCTCCTTCGTGCACTGTGGTTGCGCTCCCACCGGGGGCGAGCGCGGGCCTCGGTGTGCGTCCACCTTGGGAAGGGCATGCGAATCCCGTCGAGAAACCAGCTTGTGGCGTTGTTGCTCGTCGCAGCCGCCGGACTCATGGCGTGTTCCCGCTCCGGGAGCGCTGCCGAGGACATAGGACCCTTAGGCCCTCCACGTCGGGGTGGCACGCTGACGGTGGCGGCGGACAAGGAACCCGACTGCTACGACCCGCAGGTGAGCCCCGCCGACGTCACTGCTTCCCTGATGCGCAACGTCTACGACTCGCTGATCGCCCAGCGCCCCGGCGGCTCCTTCGCCCCGTGGCTCGCGACCGGATGGAAGCTCTCCGGCGACGGCACCGTCTACACCTTCCGATTACGCAGGGGCGTGACCTTCACCGACGGCACCCCGTTCGACGCAACAGCGGTCAAGATGAATCTCGACCGGGTCGCCGCTCCCGCCACGAAGTCGGAGTACGCCGCCTCCCTCATCGAGCCCTATCGGTCCACGACCGTCGTGGACCGGCACACGGTACGCATCCGGCTCAGCCGGCCCTTCGCTCCGTTTCTGAGCGCCCTCAGCACGACCTACCTGGGATTTCATTCGCCGCGCTCGCTGCATGCCGCCCCGGGGGCGCTGTGTGCGGGCGGGCCTTCCGCCGTGGGGACAGGGCCGTTCCGCTTCGTTTCGCACACCAAGGGACAGCAGGCCGAGTTCGTCCGCAACCCTCGCTACGCGTGGGCGCCACAGGGAGCCGCCCATCAAGGCCCCGCCTACGTCGACAAGTTGGTGTTCCGCTTCCTGCCCGTCGGCTTTGTGCGGATCGGAGCGCTGCTCAGTGGACAGGCGGATGTGGCGGACGGTGTCCCGCCCCAGCACACCCGGACCGTACGCGCGGATCGACGGATGCGCCTGCTGAGCCAGGTGCCGCCGGGTGTCGGATACACCTACTTCCTCAACACCCGCCGGGCCCCCTTCGCCGACCAGCGGATCCGGTTGGCGGCAGCCTGCGCGCTCGACCGCCACGCCCTGCTGGAATCCGTGTACTTCGGACAGCGACGGCCTGCGGACAGCGTGCTCAGCCCCTCCACTCCCGGACATCACCCGTCGCCCGGTGCGGAGCGGCCCGATCGCGGCCGCGCCGCACGGCTGCTGGACGCGGCCGGCTGGAACCACCGCGACCAGGAGGGCTACCGAACCCGGCATGGTCACCGGCTGAGCGTCGACCTCCCGTTCGTCGCCGACTTCACGCCTCCGGAACAACGCACGCTGGACGAAGGCGTGCGCGCCGACCTCGGAAAGGTGGGAATCGAGGTGCGGCTCATCCGGCTGGCCGCCAATGACTTTCTGCCGCGCCGGAATGCGGGGCGGTACGACATGGTGGCCTTCCACTGGCCGGCCGCCGACGCCGATGTGCTGCGTACCCTCTTCGGCGCGGGACAGACGTTCACACAGGGTGGCTACAACGCCTCCCGCACTTCGGACCGGGTGCTCGACGCATGGCTGCGGACGGCATCCGCCGTCGGAGACCGGACACGCCGGGACGCGCTGTACGCACGTATCCAGCGCCGCATCGCCGATCACGGCTACGCCCTGCCGACCGCCGTGGACCAACGGGTGCTGGGCGCGCACAGGCGGGTTCGCGGGCTGACGTTCGACGCGCACACATGGCCGCTGTTCCAGGGCGCGTGGCTTGCGGGGGCACAGTGAGGTCCGGCATTCCCCGGTATGTCCTGCGCAGGAGCATTGCCGCACTGGCCGTGGTGTGGGGTTCCGTGACGGTCGCGTTCGCCGCGCTGCACCTCATCGGCGGGTCCCCGGTGGACTCCGTCGTCGGCCCCACGGTGAGCGCCACGCCGGGACTGCGTCAGCAGATCATTCGCGCGTACGACTTCGACCGGCCGCTGGTGGTGCAGTACGGGATGTGGCTCGGCAAGCTGCTCACCGGTGACCTGGGCTACTCGTACCAGTTGAACGAGCCCGTACCGCGGGTGCTTGCCGACCAGTTGGGTCCGACATGCCAACTGGCCCTGGCCGCCGTGGGGGTGGCCGTAGTGGTGGCACTGGCCACCGCGCTGCTCGCGGCCGGCCGGGGACGGGTCATCAGAGCGCTGGTGTCGGCGGGCGAGATGGCCGCGGTGTCCGTACCGCAGTTCTGGTTCGGCCTGCTGGCGCTCTCGGTGGTGTCGTTCCGCTGGCGGCTGCTGCCGATTGCGGGTGACCAGGGGGTGGCCTCGCTGGTCCTGCCGGCCGTGACACTCGCCCTACCGGTGGCGGGGACGCTCGCGCAGGTGGTGCGGGCGGGACTGGAGGAGGCCCTCGCCCAGCCGTTCGCGCTGACCGTGCGGGCACGAGGCGTGCCGGAGTCCATGCTGCTGGTGCGGCACGCGCTGCGCCACGCGGCGCTGCCCGCGCTGAACTTGGCGGGATGGCTCGCGGGCAGCCTGCTGAGCGGTGCGGTGCTGGTGGAAACGGTGTTTGCCAGGCCAGGGGTGGGGCGAGTTCTGATCACCGCGGTCACCGCCAAGGACACGCCCGTCGTGATGGCCGTCGTGATGCTGTCCGCCACCACCTTCACCGTGATCAACCTGCTGGTGGATCTGGTGGTGCCCCTTCTCGACCCCCGCCTGCGCGACGGACGGGCGATGAAGGAGGCGATGGCATGACATGCGGCCGCATGCCCTCCGTCCGCCATGCGCTGACCGCGGCCCGGAAGGCCATCGGGAGTGCGTGCCCGAGGGTTCCTCTCGGCAGCGGACTGTCCACCGTTCCGGTTGCGCTGGTGCTCACCGTGACACTGCTTGCCGCCGTCCGCCCGGAGCTGCTCACCCAGCACGCGCCGGATGCGACGTCCGCGCAGACCCTCCGGCCTCCGGGCAGCGGCCATCTCCTCGGCACCGACGAGCTCGGCCGGGATGTCTTCTCCCGCCTTGTGCACGGCACTCGGCTGTCTCTGCTGATCGGTGCCGGGGCCACGGTCATCGGTGCCACCGTGGGTACGCTGATCGGCCTCGCAGCGGGCCTCTTCGGGCACGCCGTGGACGGGGTGCTGATGCGCTGCACCGAAGTCCTGATGGCCTTTCCCGAGCTGTTGCTCGCGCTGCTGGTCATCACGGTGACCGGACCGGGGACGGCGAACATGGTCCTCTCCGTCGGCATCGCCGGGGCACCGGGGTATGCGCGCGTCGCACGGGCCCGGGTGCTCGCGGTACGCAGCGCGGGATTCGTGGAGGCCGGCATCGTGCTGGGCCTGCGGCGCCGTCACGTGGTGACCCGGCACATACTGCCGAACACGCTCGGCCCGCTGCTCGTCCTCGCCACGGTCGGCTTCGGCGGTGCCATGGTGTCCGGCGCCGCGCTCAGCTATCTCGGGCTCGGTCCCCAGCCGCCGTCGACCGATTGGGGGACGCTGCTGGCCGAGGGCCAGGAGTACCTGCAGCTCGCCTGGTGGCCCACGGCCTTCCCCGGCTGTGCGGTGACTGTCCTGGCGATGTCCGTGACCGCCCTCGGCCGTCGGCTCGGCGGCAGCATCATCGGGGTGGGCCGATGACCAGCAGCGCACAGACGTATTCCCCGTTGGTCGAATGCGACGGGCTCACGGTGGACTTCGCCGGCTCCGGCGGCCGGCTACCGGCCGTCAACGGCGTGACGCTGGCCATCGCTCCCGGCGAGTGCCTGGCACTCGTCGGGCAGTCCGGATCGGGGAAAAGCGTCACCGCCCGGGCGCTGGTCGGGCTCGCCGGTCAGGGTGCGCGGGTCACTGCCCGGCGCTGGACGGTCGAGGGGCGCGACGCTTCGCGCTGGGGGCCGCGGGCCTGGCGCCGGGTACGCGGGCGTCGAATCGGCTTGGTGCTCCAGGATGCGCTGGTGTCGCTCGACGGAATGCGCAGCGTCGGCGCCGAGGTGGCCGAACCGCTGCGTGCCCACCGGATCGTGCCGCGCGCCGAGACCGCGGACCGGGTGGTGCAGCTGCTGTCCGATGCTGGCATACCGGATCCTGTGCGGCGTGCCGCGCAGTACCCCCACCAGCTCTCCGGCGGTCTGCGCCAGCGTGCGCTGTTGGCCGCCGGGCTCGCCGCCGGACCTGCCCTCCTCATCGCCGACGAGCCGACGACGGCCCTGGACCTCACCGTGCAGGCGAAGGTTCTCGGCCTGCTGGGCCGGTTGCGTGACGCCGGCATGGGGCTGCTGCTGATCAGCCATGATCTGGCGGCCGTGGCCACAGTGGCGGACCGGGTGGCGGTGCTGCACGACGGTAGCGTCGTGGAACAGGGACCGGCCGAACGGGTGCTGTCCGATCCGCTCCACGACCGCACCAGGGAACTGCTGGCAGCCGTCCCGTCGGTCGCTTTGCGCCGGTCGGCCGGGACGACCCGGCCGGACACCGGATGTCCTGCCGCCCTGCCGGGTACCGCCGCCGCGTTCCCCACAGAGCAGACCGCCGCGCGCGAGACCCCGTTCGGCGGAGCGCGTCCCACCGACGGGGTCCTGCTGGATGTCAGGTCCGTGACCAAGCGCTACCCGGGCCCGCACGGGGAGCGCCGAGCGGCGGTACACGAGGTGTCCTTCCAGCTTCGCGCCGGCCGCACTCTCGGCATCGTCGGTGAGTCCGGGTCCGGCAAGAGCACCACGGCCCGCCTCGTCCTGGGCCTGGAGACCCCGGACTTCGGATCGGTGCACTTCGGCGGCGAGCCCTGGAGCAGCCTGGCGGAGCGGCGGCGCCGTCCCCTGCGCAGGCATGTCCAGCTCGTCCAGCAGGACCCGCTGAGTTCCCTCGACCCGCGGTGGACCGTTGGCCGGCTGCTGGGCGAGGCGCTGAGCGTGCGGGGCGTGCCCAGCGGTAGCGCGCGTCGTGCCGAGGCGGTGCAGCTGCTGGAACAGGTCGGGCTCGATGCGGCCCACCTGGCACGGCGGCCCGCGCAGCTTTCGGGTGGACAGCGGCAGCGGGTCGCCCTCGCCCGTGCCCTGGCGCCCCGGCCCCGCCTGCTCGTCTGCGACGAACCCGTCTCCGCGCTGGATACCACTGTCCAGGCCCAGATCCTCGGCCTGCTCGCCGGACTGCGCCGACGGTACGGACTCACCCTGCTGTTCATCTCCCACGACCTGTGGGCCGTCCGCCAACTCTGCGATCACGTCATGGTCATGCGGGACGGCCAGATCGTGGAACACGGCAGGACCGCAGGGGTCTTCGACCGGCCGCAACACCCCTACACCCAGGCCCTGCTCGACGCGCTCCCCGGCTGGGAGCCCCCGCTCACCACACGGGCAGAAGGCACTCGGCCGCCCTGTGCGAGGCAGACCGGGCGTTCGCCGGGCACGACGAGTTCGCCGAGCTGGTGAAGGACCTGACCAGGTGCCGCACGCCGTCGGACGGCACTTGGTCCAGCTGACAACGACGGCGGGAAAGGTGGACCGAGATGGCAGCGGAGCAGACGACGGCCAGGCTTCCGGGGCAGCGCTCCGGCGGGGATGCGCCTGTCGACGGCGGGTATGCGGCCGGCATCTTCACGATGAGTGACGCCGAGCGGGTGGCGCTGTGGAAGCAACGCCTCTTCGAGGCCGAAGCGGGCATGACGAAGTACCTCGTGGAACAGCAGGCCGGCACGGCACTGGGGGAGTGGTTCGAGATTCAGGCAGCCATCTTCGACGGCCTCCCGGCCCAGGACCCGCCCGTCCCCACCGACTGGCAACGCGTCTTCTTCCGGGCCCAGGCCCTCATCGAGCGCTTCCTGATCAGCCGCTTCGGATACGGCGAGCTGACGGCCTGGGCACGCGCCAACGCAGCGGTGCACGGCGCCGTGGAGCGTGCCGACGGCCGTGGCGCGGCCGATGCCATAGGGCGGGTGGCCAGGCAGGCCGAACTGTACGGGTCCGAGATGCGGCTGCTCGAGGCATCGCGGGAGCGGGCGGAACTGCTCATCACGCACTGCGGCATCTGGGACTACCGGGAGCGCGCCCGCGCCCGTGGCGTACCGCTCACCCTGAAGTCCCCGTGCGAGTTCTGCACCGCGGCCATCTCGGCCAATATCGCCGCGCGCGGTTACCGGCCCGCCTTCGAGCTGATCGAGGACGGCGACGACCACGGTTGCCGCTGGCAGGCGAGCGCTCCCCGGAAGGCGGACCGTTGAACGCCCCGCCGCAGCGGAAGCCGCTGCTGCACTGTCTGAACGGGCCGCACGGGCGGTTGGCGTATGTGGACGAGGGGCCGAGCCGCGCGACGGCCGACCCGCTCGTCCTCATCCACGGATGGGGCGCAGACCTCCACGACTGGGACGCGACGGTGGCGCGCTTCCGGACCCGGCGCCGAGTGATCGCCCTCGATCTTCGCGGTCACGGGAATTCCGGACCCTCGCCCAGTGACTACCGGTCGGCGACTTTCGCCTCGGATGTCGTCCGGCTGCTGGACGAGCGCGGGGTGGACGCCCCGGCCGTTCTGGTCGGCCACTCACTCGGCGCCGTCGTCGCCTCCGTCGTCGCCGCGGAAGCCGGCGACCGGGTAGCGGGCCTGCTGGTTCTCGACCCCGCCTACGGACGTCCAAAGGGCCACCGCGACCGTGTGCAGCCGTGGCTCGAGCAGCTGAGCACCGGGACAACCGACCTCGCCGCCGATCTCGTCGCCGGTTCGGTCGACCGCACGCGACACCCGGAGCTGCGCGCGTATCTTCACGACCGGGTGCGGCGGACCGACCCGGAGGTGATGCGGCGAACGCTGGCCGATCTGCATATGCCCGCCGAATCCTTCTCCAGCGAGCCCGCCTCCTCCCGGTACCTGGTGCGCCGCACTCAGCCGGTCCTTGCCCTCAACCGTGACCGGAACCGCGCACGCTGGGAAGCCGGTGTCCTGGCCGGCCCGCCGTCGCGCAGTCTGGTCTGGGAGGACTGCGGTCACTTCCTCCACCTGGAGGCCCCGGAACGCTTCCGTACCCTGCTCGAACAGTGGCTGGCCCTGCTGGAAGGCGCCGGCGAAGAGAGCTTCACCTTCGGATCCGATGTGGTGGGGGCCGGAGGCGGGACATGACGGGCACGGGTGGGCGGAGTCCGTCCGACATCGATGCCGGAACGCCGGACGTCCCGGGAGTGGCGGAGGCGGCGCGGCTGGTACGCGAGCGTCACCTCTCGCCCCTTGAGCTGCTGGAGCAGTGCCTGCGGGGCATCGAACGCGAAGATCCCTGGCTACGGGCCTTCGACCGCGTCGATGCGGAAGACGCCAGGCGGGCGGCCCGGGAGGCCGAGCGCCAAGCGATGAGCGGCAAACGGCTGGGGCCGCTGCACGGGGTACCGCTGGCATGCAAGACGTTGCTGGAGACGGGTGCCACGGGGCGGGCTCCGGCTCAGGCCGTTGCGGCCCTGCGCTCTGCGGGCGCGGTCATCGTCGGCACCACGCGGGCTCCCGCACTGTTCACGTTCGACTGCGAAACCCGCAATCCGCTTGATCCCGCCCATACGCCGGGGTGGTCCAGCGCCGGGTCCGCGGCGGCGGTCGCGGCCGGTCTGGTTCCCGCGGCGCTGGGGAGCGACACCGTCGGCTCGGTGCGCATTCCCGCAGCCCTGTGCGGCGTGGCCGGGCTGCGTCCCAGTGCGGGACTGGTCGGGCGGCGCGGGCTGACCCCCATGTCCGAGACCTTTGATGAAGTCGGCCCCATCGCAAGGAATGTGACGGATATTCAGCTACTCTTCTCCGCCCTTGCCGCTGGGCAGCCGAGAACCGTGCCGGACGACGCCGGGCAGCCGGACGTACGAGGGCTGCGGATCGCCGTCCCGGGCGGCTTCTTCTATGACGGCTGTGTGCCACGCGCCGTACAGGCCGTGGAGGCAGCGGCCGAGACACTGTGCTCCCTCGGCGCACAGCGCCACCATGTCAGCGTCGGCGCCGAGTACTTCGACAGGGAACTGACCGCATCTCTCACGCTCTGGGAGACGGCCTGCCGCTTCCCCGGCACACTCCCTGCCGAACCGGGGATCGCCGCGGCGGTACGGGACGGCCGGCGGATCGGTGCCGAGCGGGCCGCGCAGCTGTTCCGGCGTATCGGCCGGCTGCGGGAACGCTGGCGTGCGCTGTTCCGCGAGGCCGAGGTGGATGTGCTGCTCGTTCCCACCGTCCCGGCGCCGGCCGCGGAGCGGGAAGCCACCCACCGCACACGCCCGGACGGCGCACGGGAACCACTTGCCGCGGCCTACCCACGGCTGTGCCGGCCCGCGTCCGTGACCGGTGCGCCCGCCCTTACGGTGCCTGCCGCCGAACCGGTCGGCCAGGGGCTCCCGTTGGGTGTGCAGTTCCTGGGGGCGCCCGGAAGCGACCGGCAAGTATTCCGGGCCGGGGCCGCCTATGAGGCGGCAGGCACACCGCCGAACGGAGGCCACCGATGACCGCGATGCACTCCACCCGGTACCCGACGCCGGAGAATCCCGCCGACCGGCCGGCCCGGTACACAGAAGAACTGCATGCGGACTTCGTGGTCGTGGGCGGCGGACTGGCCGGCCTGTGCATGGCGCTGGCCGCCGCACGCGAAGGTGCCGACACGGTCCTGGTACACGACCGGCCGGTCCTGGGCGGCAACTCCTCCAGCGAGGTACGTGTGGTGCCCGCGGGTACGGCGCACTTCTCGGCGTGGGCACGGGAGACCGGCATCGTCGAGGACCTGCTGCTGGAGGACAGGGCCACCAACCATGCACAGTTCTGGGAGGGCGGGCTGACCAACTCCGGCTGGGATCTGACGCTGTGGAACGCGGTACGGCAGCAGCCACGGCTGCGTACGGTGCTCAACGCCAGCGTCCGCACCGTACACGTCGAAGGCAGCGACGCGGACGGGGCACAGAGCGCCGGCCGGGGGATCACCATCAGCCGGGTCGATGCCGTCCAGCTGACCACGGAGAAGGAACTGCGGCTGAGTGCCCGCCAGTTCGCAGACTGTACGGGAAACGGAACCGTGGGCTATCTCGCGGGCGCCGACTGGGACTACGGCCGGGAGGCCCGTCACGAGTACGGGGAGCCGCTGGCCCCGGCGGTCCGGGACTTCTCCACCTCCGGCAGCACCATCACCCTGCGAGCCCGTGACACCGGCCGTCCGGTCCTCTACAAGCCTCCGGCGTGGGCCGAACCGTATGACGCCCAGCATCCGATCGGTCCGTTCCGCGAACTGCGCAATATCCACCGGAAGGAGTTCGGCGGTTTCTGGTGGCTGGAGATCGGCTACCCCTTCCATCAGGTGACCGGTGCCGAGGAAGTCCGTGACGAACTGCTGCGCCACGCATTGGGCGTATGGAGCTACCTCAAGAACCACCATCCCCGGCGAAGAACACTGGCCAACTACGCGCTGGAGTGGATCGGTTCGCTGCCCGGACGCCGGGAGAGCAGACGGTTGCTGGGCGACGTGGTGCTCAGCGAGTGGGACTGCCATGAGGACGGGGTCTGGCCCGACCGCATCGCCTCCGTCGGCTGGTATCTGGACCTGCATGCCAAGGGAGGGCTGCTGAACAAGTCCGAGCCCGGAGAACCGTCCAAGGCCGACACCGACTACCGGCACTGGACACGGGTACCGCCCTTCAGCGTGCCGCTGCGCGCCTGCTACAGCCGCAATGTGACCAACCTCTGGCTGGGCGGCCGATGCCTGAGCGCCACGCATGTGGCACTGGGCGCGCTGCGGGTCCAGCAGATCCTCGGCATGCTCGGGCAGGCGACCGGCATCGCCGCCGCCTACGCCCTGGTCAGCGGTCTGACTCCCCAGCAGACCGCCGACCCCGACGACAAGCACATCGACCGCGTACAGCAACGCCTGCTCCGTTCGGACGTCCGCATCCACGGGATGCGGGAGCGGCCCGTCACCGGGCTGGAGGCGGCGGTGACCGCCGACAGTCAGGCGCCGCTCGACTTCGGCGCGCCGGATCCCGGAGGCACCCGCCGCCTGGATGTTCCCCAGGCCCTGGTCTTCCCGGTGAGTACCGGGCATCTGCACACGGCGGCGGTCCGGCTGCGCAACGACGGCCGCGCGACGACGATCGGGTGGCACCTCGCGGAGGTCCCCACGCTGTGGACCCGTACGGCGGGGGAACCGGTCGCCCACGGCACGGTGGACGTGCCACCCGGCACAGCCGAGGTCACCCTGCCGCTGGAGGCCGTGGTACGCCCCGGCCGTCTCCATCGGCTCTCCCTGAGCCCGCTTGCCGGACAGGCCGCACCGGATGCGGCGGCCGTCCACTGGATCGCCGCCACCGACCAGCCGCCCGGCACCACGGCGCAGTACCTGCACACCACGGACGGCGGCCCCGCCCCGGAGGCGCACTCCTACGGTGTCCTGGCCGCCGGTGAGATCGCACTGCCCGCCTACCGGCACTGGTGCCAGGACAAGTGGACCGCCCTCACCCTGCGCACCGATCCCGTGCAGTACCCCTACGGCCCGGAGAATGCGGTCACCGGCCGGCACTGGCCCGAGACGGGGCCGCAGCTGTGGATGTCCGACCCGCAGGCACCACTGCCGCAGGGCCTGGAGCTCAGCTACCCCCGGCCCGTCACCTTCGACGAGGTGCGGCTCCGGTTCGACACCGACCTCAACGCCCGGATCAGCAGCGCTCCGGGCCTGTGGCGGCCCCCGCAGTGCGTCTCCGCATACCGTCTGCTGAGCCGTCCCGGACCGCACCAACCGTGGCGGGAGCTGCACCGCGCCGAGGACAACTACCTCCGCCTCAACGTCATCCGCCTGCCCGGCCCGGTCCGCGACCGGCAGATACGCGTCGAGGTCCTGGCCGTCGGGCCGCCCGAACCGCGGCGTTTCACCGAGGAAGAGACGGCCTGCTGGCGTGAGGACGGACGGCGGGCCGCCCGGTCCGCCCTCCCGCCCGGCTGCCGCATCTACAGCGTGGGCCTCTACCACGAGGACGCTCTGCTCTGACTTCCCGCCCACCCCGCGAACCGCGGTGGCGCGCTCTCCCGCGCCACCGCGCCTGCCCCAAGTCCGAGAACCCACGAAAGGACCCACCCACCCCCATGTGCGGTATCACCGGCTGGACCGACACCGGGCGTGACCTGGCCTCGCCCGAACACATCGCGACGGCGCGGAACATGACCGACACCATGTCCTGCCGCGGCCCGGACGCCTCCGGACTGTGGCGGTCCACCCGCGCGATGCTCGGCCACCGCAGGCTGTCGGTGATCGACCTGGCCGGCGGAGCACAGCCGATGACGGCCGCCCCGGAACGGGAGGACCTCGTCATCGCCTACAGCGGAGAGGTCTACAACTTCCGTGAACTGCGCACCGAACTCATCGCGCGCGGCCACCACTTCCGTACCCGCTCGGACACCGAAGTGGTGCTGCGCGGGTGCCTGGAGTGGGGAGCCGAAAGTCTCGCCCCTCGCCTGAACGGCATGTACGCCTTCGCCGTCTGGGACGCGCGCGCCGGCACACTGTGGCTGGTCCGGGACCGGCTCGGCATCAAACCCCTCTACTTCCACACCTATACGGGCGGGCTGCTGTTCGGGTCGGAACCCAAGGCACTGCTGGCCAACCCGCTCTTCGACGCGGCACTCGACGACTCCGGAATCGCCGAACTCTTCGCCGTGCCCAGCGCTCCCACCCCCGGGCACGGTGTGTACCGCGGTCTGCGGCAGGTCCGCGCGGGAGGCATCGTCCGGGTCCAGGGCGACACACTGCGCGAGATCCGCTACTGGACACCCCCGGCCCGTCCCCACACGGACGGGCCCGCCGAGACCACCGTCCGGGTGCGGGAACTGCTCGAAGACACCGTGGAACGCCAGCTCATATCCGACGTTCCCCTGTGTTCGCTGCTCTCGGGCGGGGTGGACTCCAGCGCGATCTCCGCACTCGCCGCGCGTTCGCTGGCCCGGACCGGGAAGAAGCTGTCCACCTATTCGGTGGACTTCCCAGGAGCCGAGAGCGCCTTCCGCCGCACCGCCTGGCACGACAGCCGCGACGAGCCGTACGCACAGGCCGCCGCCGCGCACATGGGCACCCGGCACACCACGATCCTTGTGGACTCCGACGAGCAGCGGACCCACGAGGAGACCGCACTGCGCGCCAGGGACCTGCCCGGCTGGGGTGAGATGGACGTCTCCCTGCACCTGCTCTTCGCCCGGGTCAGTCGGCACTCCACGGTCGCCCTGTCCGGGGAAGCCGCCGATGAAGTCTTCGGCGGATACCTCTATTTCCGGGACGAGGCCGCGCTGGCCGCCGACACCTTCCCCTGGCTGCACGGCCGTACCGCACCCGCTGCCCTGCTGCGCGAGGAGGTCCGCGCTCGCGTACGGCCCGAGGAGTACCTGCAGGACCGCTACGCCGATGCCGTGGCCGAGACCCAGCGGCTGGAGGGTGAGCGGGGGCGCGACGCACGCATACGCGAGGTCTCCCACCTCGCACTCACCCGCTGGCTGCCCGCTCTCCTGGACCGCAAGGACCGGATGAGCATGGCCACGGGCCTCGAGGTACGGGTGCCGTTCTGCGACCACCGGCTGGTGGAATACGTCATCAATGTGCCGTGGTCCCTGCGAGAAGCCGGAGGCCAGGAGAAGTACCTGCTGCGCCGGGCCGTCGCCGACCTGCTGCCCGCCTCGGTGGTGAACCGTCGTAAAAGCGCCTTTCCCGCCAACCCCAGCCCGGGGTTCGCGCAGGCGCTGCGCAGACGCGTACACGACCTGCTCGCAGACACCCGGGCACCGGTCTTCGACCTGGTCGACCGGGCGGCCGCCCGCCGTCTCGTCGAGCGGGGCCAGGCATTGCCCAGCCCCCGCGCCGCCGGCAGTTCCATAGCGGGCCTGAGCTATCTGCTGAGCGTGGACACCTGGCTCCGCACCTATCGCGTCGCCATCCGCTGACCCCGAGCGGCCGCCCCGACACCCCGATCACTCGACGCGGCTGTCCCACAAGAAAGATGCAGAAAGGAAACGAACCAGCATGTGCGGCATCACGGGATGGGTGGACCACCACCGTTTCCCGCCCGCCCGGGCGGTCCATGACACCGGCCGTGACCTCGAGGCGGAGCGGCTGCTGAACGCCATGACCGCGACGATGGCCTGCCGCGGCCCCGATGACGCGGGCACCCTGCTCCGGAGCCCGGTGGCACTGGGACACAGGCGGCTCGCCGTCATCGACCTGGAAGGCAGCGTCCAGCCGATGACCAGAGGGAGCGACGGCCGGGAATTCTCCCTCGTCTACAGCGGAGAGCTGTACAACTACCGTGACCTGCGCAGCGAACTGGCCACCCATGGACACCGATTCCGCACCACCGGCGACACCGAGGTCGTCCTCGCCGCCTGGCAGGAATGGGGCCCGGCTGCCGCCGAACGCTTCAACGGCATGTATGCCTTCGCCGTCTGGGACGCACCCGCACGGGAACTGTGGCTCGTCCGCGACCGGTTGGGCATCAAGCCGCTCTACTATCTGCCGCTGCCGGGCGGCGTCGCCTTCGGGTCCGAGCCCAAGGCGCTGCTCGCACACCCGGCGGCCGCGCCCCGCGTGGACGGTGAGGGCCTGGCGCAGCTCCTGCTGCCCCTGCTGAAGGTACCCGGCCGCACTCCCTACGCCGCATTACGTGAACTGCCACCCGGCCATCTGCTGCGCGTCCGGGCGGACGGCAGCCACGGGGAGCGGCGTTACTGGGCGGCCCGGCCCGAGGAACACGGCGACGACCCCGGCAAGAGCGCCGCCCACGTGCGCGAACTGCTCGAGGACATCGTGGCCCGACAGCTCATCGCCGATGTCCCCGTATGCACCCTGCTGTCCGGCGGGCTGGACTCCTCGACCCTCACCGCCCTCGCCGCCGGCCGCGCCGGTGAGCGGACCCGCTCCTTCTCCGTCTCCTTCACCGGTAGTCCGACCCCCACCGAGGACGGGCCGTATGTGCGTCAGGCCGCCGCGCATCTGCACACCGACCACCGGGAGATCGTCCTGCCGGGCGAGCGGCTCGCCGACCCCGCGGTACGCCGCGACAGCGTGCTCGCGCGCGACCTCCCCAACGGCATCGGCGATCTCGACCTGAGCCTGCACCAGCTCTTCGCCGCGGTCGGCGAGCATGCCACCGTTGCCCTGTCCGGGGAGTCGGCCGACGAAGTCTTCGGTGGCTACCGCTGGTTCCACCACCCGGACGCCATCGCGGCCGACACCTTCCCATGGCTGGCCGACACCCCTGCCCACGGGCGGCTGCACCAGCGCGTCCTCGCCCTGTTCCGCAAGGACCTGCGCGAACGGCTTGCGATCGACGAATACGTCGCCGACCAGTACCGCACTGCTCTCGCAGAAGTGCCGCACACCCCGGCCGCCGACCCACTGGAACGCCGGATGCGCGAGATATCCCACCTCGCCCTGACCCGTTTCCTGCCGACCCTGCTCGACCGCAAGGACCGGCTCAGCATGGCCGTCGGCCTGGAAGTGCGCGTGCCGTTCTGCGACCACCGGCTCGTGGAATACGTCCAGGGCCTCTCCTGGCGCAACCGGACCCATGACGGCCGGGAGAAGAGCACACTGCGCGCGGCCGTCCGCGACCTGCTGCCGGACTCCGTACTGGACCGGCCCAAGGTTCCCTATCCCTCGACTCCCGACCCCCGCTATGCCCAGGCGATCCGCCGGCAGTTGGCCTCCCGCCTGGCGGATCCGCACTGCCGGCTCCCCGAGCTCTTCGACGAGTGCGCCCTGCGCAAAGCCGTCACCGCATCCGAACAGGGCAGCCTCATCAGCAACCTCGGCGCGGAACTCGCCCTGAACTTCGATGTCTGGCTGCGCACCTACAACCCGGAGCTGCCCTGATGGAAACCCCCCTGCCCGCCACCGATGCCGGCGCCGCCCGGGCCCAGGGCACCAGTTCCGCTCCGCCTCGCCTCCCGCGGCTGCTCCTGGGCTACGTACCGCTCTATCTCTTCCTCTTCCTGGTGGGCGCCGAGATGTATCTCGTGGCACCACTTCTGCCCACGGTCGCCGCCGACATCGGTGTCCCGGTTGCCGGCGCCGCGCATCTGGTCACCGCCTATGTCCTGGTCCAGGCGGTGACCGGGCCACCGCTCGGCCTGGCCAACTCCCGCTGGGGACCACGAACCATGGTCGGCATCGGCGCCTCGCTGTTCATCGCGGGCAATGCGACCGCCGCGCTGAGCGGAGACTACGGCGTGCTGATCGCTTCCCGTGCCGCCGCCGGATTCGGGGTGGCCATGGCAGGCCCGGCCATCTGGGCCTGGATCGCCGCCACCGCCCCCGAGGCCGTACGGGGCACGGCCATGGGCGCCGGGATGGGCGCCTTCGCGCTCGGCCAGGTGCTCGGCGTGCCCATCGGCGGTTTCGCCGCCGATCTCGCCGGCTGGCACAGCCCGTTCGCGCTTCTGGGCACGGCAGCCCTGGCAGCACTTCCCTTGATGCTCTACGGACTGCGGCACAGCGGTGAACACCACCGGCAGCAACGGGCACAGGACACGGGGGCGCGGGTCCTGTTGAGGGTGTGGACCTGCGCCCGGCTGCGCCGCGCCCTGATCGTCACCTTCCTCTTCCATGCGGCGAGCCTGGGGGCGTACACCTACCTGCCGGACATCCTGGGTTCCCGGTACGAGCTGTCCGCGTCCGCCCTGGGTGCCGTCGGACTGCTCAGCGGCCTGGGCATGTTCATCGGGGCGTCGCTCGGCGGCCGGTTCGGCGATGCCGTGCGGGCCCGCGGCCGAGGTGAAGCGGTGCTGCTTCCGCTGTGGACGACCACGCTGCTGGTGACACTGACGGTCGCGGTCGGCGTCAGGCCGTTGTGGCTCAACTTGGCCGCCGTACTGGTGTGGTTCATCGCCGCCGGAGCCTTCGACACCAACCAGCAGACATTGGTCGCCTCGCATTCGGACGGTTTCACCACCGTCGCTCTGTCCTGGAACCTCGCCGTCCTGTATGCGGCTGCCTCCTGGGGCGTGTGGCTGATGGGCGTCCACGGCGTGAGCGCCACGGCGGTCATCGGGGCGGGAACCGTGATGGCGGCGTTGGCCGCCGTCATCGCCGTACTGGGAGCCCGGCGTGCAAGGTGAGATACTGCGCCGCACGAACGCGCCCCTCTTTCAGGCCGAGCCCGGATACCGCATGATCACTCACTCCTCCCCGATCCCGCTCTATCACCAGATTGCGAGCGTGCTGCGCCAGCGGATTCTTGACGGCACCTACCCAGCCCACCATCAACTGGCGCCCGAGCAGGACCTGGCGCGTGAATTCGGCGTCAGCCGGGCGACGGTGCGGCAGGCCCTTCTCGACCTCGTCGAAAGCGGCCTGCTGGCACGGCAGCATGGCCGCGGCACCTTCGTTCTCGACGTCGCCCGCAAGACGATGCGCTATGTCTTCAAGGGCGATATGAACGATCTGTTGACGGCGGCTTCGGCCAACGCCCACGCCGTACGGGAGATCTCCATCCTGCACCGGAGGCGACTCCCGGAAAAGGTCGCCGCAGAACTCGGCCTGCCGGAAGGGCGCGGCACGATCGTCGAGCGCTTGATGTTCGCCGGGGATGCCCCCTTCGCCTTCCACCGCAACTACCTCTGTGACACCCACGGCAAGCTGCTGACCAAGCGGGGCCTGAAGTCGGCCGGCGTATTGCATATCCTCCAGCAGGCCGGGGTCCATCTGACGAGCGCGCGACAGACCATCCTGGCCCGGCCCGCCGATCTGGATATCGGCGAGAAACTGGGCATCGGCCGAGGCGGCGTAGTCCTGCAAACGCAGCGCACGGCACGCTTGGCAACCGGCGCGCCGGCGGAGGTCTCGCACTCCTGGTATCCCGCCGACATGTACGGCTACACCGTCGAGTTCAGCGTCTGACCGACACGCCGGCCACCAGCCGGTGCTCCCTCCTGTTCAGGGAATCAGGCATATACAGCAGACATTGAGCGGCCCTGCGACGGTTGCGGAAAGTGCCTTGCAGGGCTGCGCCGACCGTCCCGCTCCTCCGACGCGTCATCCAGCCGGCCGAGCAGCGGGGCCAGGCCACGCCTACCCGCCAACACCCCCGACTGCGAAGAGCCGATGAACGTCGCCGATCAGCAAACGTAGACGTACTGATTGAGGACGTTGATCGAAGGCGACGGATGGCTCTTGGTGGTGCCGTTGGGGTGCACCCAACGCGACAGATGTGTCGCAGGCGTGGGGCCCACTTGGATGTACCGAGGTGACGATCACTCCGCTGATCCGGGGTTTTTGCGCTGGTTGGCATTGAAGCGCGCTTTCTTCTGACGATTCCCGCACGTGTTCATGTCACACCATTTGCGGGTGCGGCTTTGGCTGGTGTCGAAGAAGGCGGCTTGGCAGGTTGGTGATGCACACAAGGCCAATTTTCCGTCTCGTTCGCCTGCGATGATGCTGATCGCGTCGGCGGCGATCACGCTGAGGGCATCTTCCACGCAGGAAGCCGAGCCGAGCCGCCATCGCCGCTTACCCTCGGGCGTCAGGATCGCCGCGGCCCGACCCTGAGCGCTGCAGTCATTGATGACTTGGACAGCAGACGCAGGGAGAGCGTCCTGGATCGCGGCCGCTGTCGCGGCGGCGTGAATCGACTCCCTCAGTTCCCGAGCGAGGTCGAGCTGGGCAGTGGTGCAGGAGTCCACGGCGAGACCGTTCACTGCCAGCCAGTCGATGAGTCGGTGCGGCGCCGGAATGCGCTCCACAGCGTCGCCATGACGCTCCGACAGAGTCCCCGTGAAGCTGGTCGCCAGCACGTTACCGAGGCGGAAGTCAGGGAAGCCAGCACGCATGGAACCACCTTAGCCGGTTGCTCGCCGACAGGAAGACATGCCATGCTGGAACCGTCTTAGCCGGTTCGCACTGGTTCGCAGCCGGTTCCGCGATGGCCAGGAGGTCTCATGCCCCGTCCAACCAGCGACGTGCAAGCATTTGAAGCCCACGCAACTGATGCCGACCTCGACGATCTGCGCGCGCGACTGGCCGCGGCGCGACTACCGGAGGCCGAGACGGTCCATCGCGCCGCGCCCGACCCTCGCCGATGGGAACAGGGCGTTCCTCTCGCCGACCTCGTCGATGTCGTGAACTACTGGCGCACCGGGTACGACTGGCGGTCGTTCGAAGAGCGCCTTAACCGCATCGGCCAGTTCCGCACGACCATTGATGATCTGGGAATCCACTTCCTGCACCGCCGATCCGCGCGCGCAGATGCCACTCCTTTGATCTTGACGCACGGCTGGCCGGGCAGCATTGCCGAGTTCACCGATGTAGTGGACGAGCTGGCAGATCCGAAAGATGCAGACGCGCCGGCGTTCCACGTCGTGGTCCCGTCGCTACCAGGCTTTGGTTACAGCGACAAGCCGGCCACCACCGGGTGGGGAACCGAAAAGATCGCGGCCGCATGGGTGGAACTGATGGGAAGGCTCGGCTACAGCAAGTTCGTAGCCCACGGCGGCGACTGGGGAGGCAATATCACCACGGTTCTCGGCGGCAGGTTCCCGGCGCACGTTCTCGGCATCCACACGTTGTTCGCGGAGGCGCCGCCCGGGTTGACAACGGACGGGCTGACGGCGGTCGAGCGCAAGTGGACCGAGGAAACCCGCGATTTCTGGCGCCATCGCGCGGCGTACGCGAAGCAGCAGGCGACCCGACCGCAGACCATCGGCTACTCGCTCGTCGACTCACCGGTCGGGCTTCTTGCCTGGATCCTTGACAAGTTCGCCGAGTGGTCGGACACCGAAGACAGCCCGTTCGAGAGGATTTCCATAGACCGCGTTCTTGACGACGTCACCCTGTATTGGCTGACGCGGACCGGCGCATCGGCGGCCCGCATTTACTACGAAAGCCACAACTCGCTCGATCCCGAACTTCGGGTCGACGTCCCGTCAGCAATCACTATGTATCCCCGCGACATCGAGAAGAGTCCGCGCCCCTGGGCACAGGAGCGGTACCGGCAGATCGTCCGATGGAGGTCGCCCGAAATCGGGGGACATTTCCCGTCGCTGGAGGTTCCCGAGTATTTCGTCAAAGATCTACAAGAGGGCCTCGCGGCAGTGCTGGCCGCTCGTCGGTGAACGCGGCTGGGTGCCGGCACTCGATCACCGCCTGATCCGGCTCAAGGCGTTGCCCGACGGCTTCCGGACCGAGTTCACCGAGACGGCAGAACGTGGCCAGACAGGGCGCGGCGAAGAGAGCGTGGAGCAAGTCGAGGTCTTCCGGATGGCAGACCTCGACGCGTACCCGCCAACACCCCCGACTGCACCCTCAACTGCGAAGAGCCACGAAACGTTCGCCCTCCGGAGCTGAGGCGTGTCCCGGGACGGGGCCAAGTGTTATCCGCACGAGCTGGCCGAAACCTTTCGCTGTCGAGCAGAATGTGGGGCATGACGGAGGGCGCGCCCGAGGAAGACATCATCGAAGCCGCATGGCGGAAGCTGCTTGCTTCCCGTCGGGTGGACGGCCGGTTGCTACGCGCCGCCCACGCCGAGCCCCGACTACGGCAGCTGTTCCCCTGGGTCGGCATGGGCGAGTTGCACTTCAGCCGGTGCACAGAGCTGCGTTGGACCTGGGACGTCCCCTTCATCGCCCCGACGATGGGCGGCGGTTTCCTCGTCGGCGGGCCCTCACGCTCCCAGAGCGTCGGCCCCGCCCCGACCGCGGAGGCCGCCATCGCGATGGTGGTCGAACGACTCCCGCCAGGCTGCGGTCGCGCCTTCGTCGGCACGCCGGAGGAACTGGCCGAAAAGGAACAGTCGGAGTAGTCGGAGCGGATGCTCCTTTCGGGGGCTTGGGTGATGTCGGCCTTCAAGACCTGGTGGTGAACTTGAAGGCCTGCTTTGTTCCCCCGATGGACCGGAACGGGCGCCGGCGGAAGTCAGCACGAAGTCGGCGCGAAGTCGGCACGGTGGAAGTTCCCGGGCCGCCGGGCGGGGCCACGGTGTTAGCGAAGTACAAGTTCGCCAACCCCTTCGGCTCGGTGAAGGACCGCACCGCCTACTCCCTCGTCTGTGCCGCTGTGAACGCCGTCCAGGACCCCGCGGAGAAGCTGCGGATACTCGACGCCTCGGGCGGCAACATGGCCCGCGCGCTCGCCAAACTCGGCGGGCTGATGGGGGTTCCCGTCCGGGTCGTGGTCCCCGGATCGGTACCGCCCAGCCTGCTGGCGGAACTACGGGCGGAGGGCGCCGAGGTGGAATTGGCCGACCCCGATGAATTCCTGGTCGGCATCATCCGCAAGAGCGAGGAGATCGCCGCGCGCGAGCCAGGCTGGACACTGCTCTCGCAGTACCGCAATCCCGGTCCTGGTCGTCATGGTCTTGCCGACTCGTCGGGTGCCAAAAAGGTGGCCTCGCTGACCTGACGGCCACGTTTGCTGCCGTCGAGGGTGAGGTGGCCGTACCGGTCCACCGTGATCTTGATCGAGCTGTGGCCCATCCACCGCGACACCTCGTGGATGGGCACACCGTTGCTCAGGGGCACGGTGGCCCAGCGCCGAGCAGGTCCTGAGAGGGTTCTCGAGCTGCCAGGACCTATCCGCGGGCCGTCTGAACCACCGGCTCCGCCTGCATCCAGTGGCCGACGGTGCTCCAGCCAAGGAAACGGCGGGCCCGGCCGTCCTGCGCGGTGCCTGCGTCGTCGAACGCGCCGCCGTCGGCGACCAGGCGCAGCCCAGCGACCGCAGGCGCCAGCCGGGCGGCGACGTGGCCGGGCTGCCAAGTCGCCTCGTCCTCGAGCCAGGACACCACGGCAGCCGCCTCCTTGGGACTGCACAGCGACAGATAGAAGACCAGGTGTCGCCAGCCGTAGGCCGCGTCCTTGATGGCGTTCAGCGGTCGTGGGTTGTGGTGCACACGGGCCGTCAGGCCGCAGACCGCGGTGAAGCAGCGGCAGGCGAGGTCGGCCCAGCCAGGGGCTGGGGCGACACCCATTTTATGAACCAGCGTGGCCAGGTTGTGGCTCGTGAGGATGTGGGCCTGCTCGATGACCATCCCGTTGGCCGCCAATGACCAGCTGCGATGGGCATCCGCGCGCTTGTGACACAGGTCTGCGAACGCCTGGGACGGGGGCTCGCCGTATCGCTTGGTCTTGGTGGTGGCATCGATCGCGGCGATGGTTCGGTAGTCGATGCCGTAGTAGCGCTCGTAGAGCGTGCCGCGGAGCACATCGCCCGCGATCTTCGCTGCCGCGAGGAACTTACGGGAGAACGTGCCCATGAAAATGTCAACGGCCAGCTCCTCGACGAGCGGCACCTCGATGCCGGCCTCCCGAGCGAGTGCGCCCACCTCGCGGATGAGCGGGTTGGGCAGGATCGTTGCCGGGAAGCCCTGAAGGGCCAGTTCACCCAACTGCACCAGTGCGGCGCCCGCACTGTGCCGGGCCTCGTTGCCGCCGCGGCGATGCCCGGCCACCGCTCGGACCCACGGCAGCTCCTCGATCCTCACCTGGTGCTCCAGGTTGAGCAGCAGCAGCGAGCGGCGCTTACGGAAGGCCCGGTAATGGGCGGCCATCAGCGAACGCAGCGCCTCATCGCCGTAGGCCAGTGCGGTGGTGGAGGCGACGAGCTGCGGTACGAGTTCGGCCAGGACCTCGGCGGAGGGCACCACGCCCCGCTCGATGAGGGTGCCGATCGGGGCGCTCAGCGCTCCCTCGACAGGGCCCCGGATCGCCTCCGGAATCCGGGCGCCCACGGGCAGGCCGGACAGCTCACGCTCCTCTTCGGTGACCGGCCGAAGGAGCGCTTCCACCTCGGGCGTCCCCGACTGCTGTGGGAGGTCGGACAGCCGGCGGACCACCAGCTGTGCCAGGGCGTGGAGTGAGGGGCACGCGGCAACGGCTGCCTGCCGCCCGCGGAGGGCGGCATGCTGCTGCGAGCCGGGCAGGCCACGGCGGCGCACCATCGAGTCGATCGCATGCTGGAGCAGGCCCCTTTGACGTGCGCTCAGGGGGCGGCGGGCTGTCACCTGCTCCAGCGCAGTGCGGAGGATGGCCAGGTTCTCCTTCGGCTTGCGGTGCTTGCCGCAGCGGGTGTGGGCGGAGGCCAGCTGCCGGTAGCGCTTCAGCAGCGCGGTGCCGCGGACATACCAGCTCCTGTCCGGGGTACGCGCCAGGACCTGGCCGGACTCGAGGGTCTCCAGCCAGTGAGTGAGCAGCTCGTCAGCGAAGGGGTTCCAGACCGCCAGCGCTTCGTTCATCGCCTCGACGGCCGGGTTGGGGCGGCGGCCGGCGACCGCCTCGCGTGCCTCGCCGACCGTACGGCGGTACGCCATCTGTGCCCTCGGCGCGGGGAGGCCCGTGGGCTCGGGTGCGAACCGGAGGCGGTCGGCGAACGGCTGGAGGACATCGAGGAGTTCCAGCGCGCCGAGCCGATCTCCCGAGCGCACCAGCCATGCGACGATCAACAGCGCGGCCTCTTCGGGGACGGCTATGTCGTAGCTGCCGCTGTCGAGCATGGCGGTCAGTTCGGCGAGGCCTGCGTCGGTCAGACAGTGCGCGAAGAGCGCGCGGCGGCTCTTGGGGATGCCCGCCTTACGGGCCGCCTCGACCTCATACGGTTGGAGGGGCCCGCCGGCGCTTGCGGCGCCGGTGGCGAACCCACCGCGTACGACCTCGGGCGTCACCCAGGCGGGGAGACCGGCGGCGGGTGTTCGTGAGCCAATGGTCAACGTGCCGTCAGCCATGCCGGCCAGCACGCTGCGCCAGCGACTGATGCGGCCCTCGGCGCGGCGGCGGGTGTCGGCATCCTCGTGGATCACCGCGGTGGTGAAGGCTCGGGCCAACTGGTGTACTGCGTAGCCGGGATGCTGGAGCACGGCGTGACGCTGCTCATCGTGGTCGTTCATAGCCAGCGTGGCGGGTTCCGCCCCCGCGCCCTCCGGGTCTCAAGCCCGGTGCTCTGCTGCTGAGCTACACGCTGATGCGGTCAAGGCTAGGCGGAGCCAGGGTAGACACGCAAACATCTTTTCGAAAGGCGGGCCGGGCTGCCGTACGACCCGGGTCCGCGTTCAGACGCAGGCGGAGGGCCATGGCCCAGGCTTCGACGTCCGCACCGAGATGTTCTGCCGTCAACTCCTGGGCCCCGGCGCACGGTTGTGCCCACGCAGACGTAGATTCGCACCCGCTCCGCCGGTGTGATGTTCCTGCAGTGCGCGTACGGCCGTGCGTTGACCCCGGGTTCGTCGACGTCGAGGAGTGCTTCCCGCTCCTCGACGGGCAGGGACGAGGCGGAGGCGTGCGCCTCCAGGGCCGCAGTGCCGCAGCAGGGAGAGGACGTCGGTCCGCCACGGCTCCTGCTGCGGGCACTGGTGTGCGATCTGTCGTACGGTTCTGCGTCGCGGCACCTGACGGTGCATGGAGGGGGAACGGCATGACGGCAGAGGCGGGGCCGCTCATCGGCCACGGGGCGGCGATCCGTGGGCTCGCGGAGCGGTGGCTGGAGGTGGTGGCCGGCGATGAGGTCGTACGCTCCGGCGGCGGGGACTTCGCCTGCTCGCCTGCCGGGCTATGGCTCGCCCTGTCGGCCGTCGCCGCAGGCGCGAACGGCGATACGGCGCAGGAGCTGCAGGGCCTGCTCGGCACGGCAGGTGAGGAAGCCGCGAGTGCCATCACCGAGGTGGCCCGCGCGCTGGCGCGTACGGACGCCCTCGCCGTCGCCACGGGGGCATGGGCGTGTGCGCCCGTCTACCGGGCCTTCCGCGAGGCACTGCCGGACATCGGCTTCGGGAACCTCGATCTCGACGATCTCTCCGCCATCGACGCCTGGGTCAAGGAAGCGACCGGCGGCCTGATCGAGAAGCTGCCTGCCGAGCCGGACGAGGAGACACTGCTTCTGCTGGTCAACGCGCTTGCCTTGAAGGCTCGTTGGGCGTCGCCGTTCGCCGCGCGCCATACGAAGCCGCGAGATTTCACGGATGCGGCCGGCCGGACGCACCAGGTCGCGACGATGTACCGGCTGATCCCGGTCGCCGATGCCTGGACCGTACCGTCCGCGGACGGCCGGGCCACCACGGTGGTGGAGCTGCGGTGCGCGGCGGCCCACGACGGCAAGCTCCCCGCGACGGTCCGCTTCGTCCTCGGCCCGCAGGACGCGCCCGCCGAACACGTCCTGCCCGCATCCTGGGCCCCGCACGAGGCACGCACCGCGTTCGACGCCGACGATGTGAGCCTCGCCCTCCCGCGACTCGAACTCCGTATGAACCTCGCTGTGACACCGCACCTGGAGGCATTGGGCATACGGGAGGCCACCGGCGACGATGCCGACTTCTCCGCGATGTCCCCGGAGCCGCTGAAGATCGACGAGGTGGTGCAGGAGTGCCTGGTGCGGGTCGCGGAGAAGGGCGTCGAGGCCGCGGCGGTCACGATGGTGCCGATGGCGAACCCGGGAGGACCGCCGCGCCCGCGCCGTATCCACCGCATCGCCTTCGACCGGCCCTTCGGCCTCGTCGTCCTGGACGGGAGCGGCGAGGTTCCCCTCTTCACCGCCTGGCAGGCGACCGCACCGCGCGATGTGCCCGCGGCCCGCGATGCCGCTTCGCGCCCGGCGGGCCGCGCTCTGCGACGACCGGTCATCGGACGACGGCCGCTGCCGTGAAACTCCGGAAGCGGGCGCAGGGTCACAGCCCTTGATCACGGACGGGCCTGGCCGGGGTGATCGGCGACCGCACCTGCCCGCCAGCAGCCAATGGCGCAGGTCGCTGATATTGACGTGTCGCAGCAGGTCGATGAGCCGCGGGTCCACGGGGACCTGCCCGCCGCGCCGGCCGATGCCCGCGAGGATCCGCACACGTTCTTTGTGCGCGAGGTCGCCGTACTCGAACAGTCCGGCGTTGACGCCGGGTTCGTCGAGGTCGAGAAGGGCTTCCCGCTCGGCATTCGGCAGGTCGCGGCGGGATGCGTGGACCTCGAGGGCGGCACTGCCGTGGACGGCTACGACTTCGTCGTGGACCCCAGGTGAGGGCTTGCCGTAGGCAAGGAGACGGTGGACTGCCCGCATATCGAGGTAGGGCACGAGGGCAATCTGAACCTCTTCGGGGGCGCAGACGTAAAGGTGCAGGAATACCGCTCGGGAACCCGTGGGTTCGGGGGCGGGGAAGACGGCGTCCAAGGGCTTCGGCCATGTGGTGATGCGTTCGCCGGATGTGCGGGCCTCGGTAACGAGTTGCGCGGCTGTGCCGGCGAAACGCGACAGGAGGGCGTACAGCGTCAGCCACGCGGTCGGGTCGGCGCCGAGCGGAGCGAGCAGGTCGGCGACGGCCTTACGGGTCGGCTCATGGTCGTACGGGAGGCCGGCGAGGAATCGACGGGCGGGTGCCGCCTCCGTCAGGATGCACTCGATCGGCAGCCATCCGCTGGTGACGCCGCGCCCGATGAGGGCGTCGAGGTCGAACGCCTCGTGAGGGACCTCGGTGCCGAGAAGCGCCTCCTTGGGCAACCGCGCTGCGTGTTCCGCTGCCCGCCGTGGATCGGCCCGGAAGCCCGCCATGACCAGATCCTCGACGAGCCCACCGGGCGCGTACCAACCCGGATCGGCGGGGTCTGCGGCCGCCGGCACCGCCGGCCGTATCCGGGGTCTTCCGTCCGGGTGCGCCGACCAGTACAGGGCGGATCCGGTATCGGGGTCGCCGAGCGCGGCGAGCCGCCGCTGAGCGGCTTCGATGCGCTCGCCACCCCCGGAGCGGTTACTCGCGAGCGCCTTGCGCAGCTCGCTGTCGCCGGATTCGACGACGGCATCCAGCAGCCGGTGCGGCAGCTCCACGCCATGGCGCAGCAGCCACCGGACCTCGGCCCGCATCCGCGCGATGAGCAGGGCGGCAAGGGACCGGTCGGCCAGCCGGAAGGCCGGCGTGATGGCGGTCTGCTCGTCGTATCTCACCTATCGGTGTCCTCTGATCAACTCTGCGACGGGCAAACCAGCTTGGCACTCGCCCCGGGCCTCAAAGGAACGATCCACGACACGGTGGCGCCCCGAACCGGCTCCGCCGGCACCTCAAGGGTCCGGGGCGGTGGCGGTCCGGGTCCTTGTGCCGGGGGTGTGGTCGTGTGCGGTCCGGGGCGAGGCTAGACTTGCTAGGTACAAGCAATATGTTTATCGGACCGACAGTGGGTCGACGGTGGGCCGGCAGGGCTGCCGACAGACGTACCGGGGGAGCATGGCGATGGGTAACGGCACGGGGCACCCCTGTGACCGGACGGGGCCGCGGGTCACGGCCGAGTCGGGACTGGCCGAGGCGGCCGCCGGGCTGGGTACGGAGATCGTCCGCTTCTCGCGGCTGATCGCGGCGTGGAAGCAGCGCGCCAAGAATGACACCGGCGCGGCCGACCGGGTGCTGCTGGCCAGGCTCGTGGTCGGCGGCGACCGCAGGGCGACCGATCTGGCCGCGGACGCCTTCTTGGACCTCTCGACGGTCAGCCGTCAGGTGCGCTCACTGGTGGAGCGGGGTCTGGTCGCCCGGCGTCCGGATCCGGAGGACCGGCGCGGGACGCTGCTGGCCGCCACCGACGCGGGGCGGGCGGCCTTCGAACAGTACCGGCGGCAGCGCGACGCCGAACTGGCCGCGCTGCTCGATCCGTGGCCGCCGCAGGACCGGGCGGATCTGATCCGGCTGCTGGGCCGGCTCAACGAGGACTTGGCAGAACAACACGCACGGCAGATCCCCGGAGGCGACCAGGGCGCCGCCGTGGAGCAGGGAGACACACACGCATGAGCACATCGACGTCGCCGCCCGCGGCGGACTCCAAGGCGATAGCGGACTCGGGGGGACTGAGCCACCGGCAGATCCTCACCATCCTCAGCGGTCTGATGCTGGGGATGTTCCTTGCCGCACTCGACCAGACCATCGTCAGCACCTCGATCCGGACCATCGCCGACGATCTGCACGGCCTCAGCCAGCAGGCGTGGGCCACCACGGCGTACCTGATCACCTCGACGATCGCCACGCCGCTGTACGGCAAGCTGTCCGACCTGTACGGCCGCAAGCCGTACTACCTGGCCGCGATCAGCATCTTCGTCGCGGGCTCGGTGCTGTGCACCTTCTCCACCTCGATGACCGAACTGGCCTCGTTCCGGGCGGTGCAGGGTCTGGGCGCCGGCGGTCTGATGTCGCTGGCGCTGGCGATCATCGGTGACATCGTCCCGCCGCGGGAACGCGCCCGCTACCAGGGCTACATGCTCGGTACCTTCGCCACCTCCAGCGTGGCCGGACCGCTGATCGGCGGGGCGCTGGCCGGCCAGGACCAGCTGATGGGCGTCACCGGCTGGCGCTGGGTCTTCCTGGTCAACGTGCCGATCGGCATCATCGCGCTGTTCGTCGTCGCCAAGGTGCTCAACATCCCGCACACCCGGCGCGACCACCGCATCGACTGGTGGGGCGCGCTCACCATCGCCATCGGCGTCGTACCGCTGCTGCTCGTCGCGGAGCAGGGTCGCGAGTGGGGCTGGGACTCGACCAAGTCGATCGTCTGCTACGCCGTCGGTGCCGTCGGCATCATCGCCTGGATCTTCGTCGAGCGGTGGATCGGCGACGACGCGCTGATCCCGATGCGGCTGTTCCGCAACGGCACCTTCAGCATGACCAGCCTGCTGTCCGTGCTGATCGGTATGGGCATGTTCGGCGGGATGCTGATGATCCCGCAGTACCTCCAGATCGTGAAGGGCGCCAGCCCCACCAAGTCCGGCCTGGAAATGCTGCCGTTGATGGCGGGCATGCTGATCGCCTCCATCGCCTCCGGTCAGATCACCGCCAAGACCGGCCGCTACAAGATCTTCCCGATCATCGGTACTGCGCTGATGATCGCCGCGATGATGCTCTTCCACTACCGGGTCCAGTGGGACACGCCGCTGTGGGAGACCATGATCTACATGCTCGTCTTCGGCCTCGGCCTGGGCGGCTGTATGCAGACCCTGGTGCTGGCGGTGCAGAACGCGGTGCCGCCGAGGGACATGGGTGTGGCGACCGCCTCCTCCACGTTCTTCCGGCAGATGGGTGCCACCGCCGGTACCGCGATCTTCCTGTCGGTGCTCTTCAGCACGGTCGGCGACAAGATCTCCTCGGCGTTCAAGGACGCCGTACACACCGACCGCTTCCAGGCCGCCCTGCACGACCCGTCGGTGCTGCACGACCCGGCCAACAAGCCGGTGCTGAACATGCTCAAGGGCCCCGGCGGCGGCAACTCCTCCGGGGTGCTCAGCGACTCGTCGTTCATCCAGCACCTCGACCCGCGGCTGGCCGAGCCGTTCAAGCGCGGTTTCGCCGACTCGATGCACACCGTCTTCCTGATGGGTGCGCTCGTCGTCGCGCTGGCCTTCTTGCTGGTGCTGTTCGTCAAGGAGGTGCCGCTGCGGCAGATCTCCGGTCTGCAGGCGCGTGCGCAGGCGGATGCGGAGGCCGGCGGCGAGGCGCCGGGCGCGGGCAGCGCGGAGGGAGCGGCCGCGGAGGTGGCGGTGGCTGAGGCCGCGGTCGCCGACACCGTCGTCCAGGCTCCCGCCGAAGCGGTCCCCGTCGGGGACGTGGCGGGCGGTCCCCTCATCCAGGGTTCCGTACGGGACGGCAACGGCAGCCCGGTGGCGCAGGCCGTGGTCACCCTGATCGACGTCGGCGGCCGGCAGCTCGGCCGCGCCTCGACCGCGGCCGACGGCGGCTACGCACTGCCCGTACCGGGCCCCGGCACCTATGTGCTGATCGGCTCCGCGGGATCCCGGCAGCCGCAGGCGGCGACCGTCGTCGTGGCGGATGAGCCGGTGCGGTTCGAGCTGACCCTGAGCGGTTCGGCGGGGCTGTCCGGCGAGGTCCGCGAGGAGAAGGGCGACGATCCGGTGCCCGGCGCGCTGGTCGTGGCCACCGATGTACGGGGTGAGGTCGTGGCCTCGGGCCTGGCCGGCCAGGACGGCGGCTTCGCCTTCGGTGAACTGGTCCCCGGCAGCTACACGCTGGCCGTCAGCGCCGACAGTCACCGCCCGTCCGCGCTCCAGGTGGAGGTCGTCTCCGGCGCCCGTAACTGGTACGAGGTCCGGCTGACGCACGGCGCGCGGGTGCGTGGCGTGGTGCGTACGGCGAACGGCGGCGCGGTGGAAGACGCCCGGGTGACCCTGCTCGATCCGGCCGGCAACGTCGTGGGCACCGCCACCACCGGCCGCGACGGCGAGTACGTCTTCACCGACCTCGACAGCGGCGAGTTCACGGTGATCGCCAGCGGCTACCCGCCGGCCGCCAGGCCGCTGCGGCTGGAGGGCACCGGACGCAGCGAGTTCGACATCGAGCTGGGGCATGACCCGGTGATCTGACGGCTCAGCCGAGCAGATGGTGCGAGCGCCCGGCCGGGGTTTCCCGGCCGGGCGCTCGCGCGTGGGCGGGGCCGGTTCAGCCGGCCGCGGGCCCGGTGGTGTGGCCGACGGCCGGTATGAACGTGACGACGATGTAGTGGCCGCCGACGGTGATCAGGAAGGCGCCGGAGGCCGGCAGCCAGGTCCGCCACGCATCGCGCACCACGGCCACGGCCGGAGTCTCCCGTTGCTACGCCTGGTCCAATCGCCTGCCGGCGGCCGGCACCGCCTTCATCACCCCGAGCGTCTGGGAGGGCGAGACCGTCGCCCGCCTCGCGTTCCCGCACCCCAAGATCACCCGGAGACCGTACGCGGCATCCTCGACTCCCTCGCCGCCGGCGGCCGACCCGCCGCCTCAGCCCTCGGCCTCGGCGCCCTCGCCCGCGCCGAGGCCGAGCTCCCGCGCGAGCGCCTCGTCGACCCAGCGCTGCATGGTGCGGCGCGGCAGCGCACCCTCGTACGTGATCGTCTGTACGGCGAAACCGTCGAGCAGCGCGGTCAGCCGCCACGCCGCGCCCTTGGGGTCCGCGCACACGAACTCGCCCGCCGCCGCGCCCTGCCCGATGACCTCGGCGAGCGCCGCCTTCCACTGCCGGTCGAGGTCCTGCGCCACCTCGCGCAGCACCGGCTCGCGCAGCGATGCGGCCCAGCCCTCGATCCACAGCTTCCAGCCCTTGGCCTGGCCGGTGGGGGAGTACCAGCGCAGCGCCGCCCGCAGCCGGCGCAGGGCGCTGCCCCGCCGCTCCAGCAGCGACCGCAGACGGTCCAGATCGGCCTCGGCCGCGTAGTGGAAGGCCGCCGCGACCAGCTTCTCCTTGGTCGCGAAGTGATAGAGCACCAGGGCGTTGCTCACGTTGAGTTCGGCGGCGACATCGGCCACCCGCAGGGCCGCGACCCCACGCCGCTCGATCTGCCCGACCGCCGCGCGCAGCAGTTCCTCGCGCCGCTCCGCCACGCTCAACCGTACTCTCGCCACGCCGTCACCCTACTCAGTGGCCCGGACGCCGTCGCGGCCGTCCGGACGAAACCTGGTGACGACCTCTTGACCGGTTCCCACGGCACCCCCCACCCGCCCGCCGCTGCCGACACCGCCGAAGACGCCAACTCCCCGGATCTGTACGCCGGTTGGCGTGCCCAGCGGACCCGCCTCCGCAAGGACCTGTGCCGCCTCTCCTCTCCGTGGGCCTGGTCTTCGTGGCGGTCGGGGCGCGCGGCCGGCGGCGTCAGCCCGGTTCGGCAGGGACCCGGCCCGCGCGGACCGCGTCCACCAGCGCCTGATGGTCCCGCTCGTTCTGGTCGGCGTAGCGCTCCGCGAACCGTGCCAGCGCCCGGTCGAAGACGTCACCCCGGCCGAGATACGCGGCGAGGGCGATCCGGTCGCCGCTGCGCGCGTGCGCCCGCGCCAGCGTGGCCCCGCACAGCGCGGCGAACCGGCGCATGCCCCGGGGAACCATGATCCCGGTCTCCACCACGCCCTTCCAGTCCCTCAACTGCCGTATGTAGAAGTCCCGTTGACGGCCGTCGAAGCCGGTGGCCCGCTCCCAGCCGAGGAAGATGTCGCTGGCGGCCTGCATCAACCGCTGCCCCGCCACGACCCGTTCGCCCTGATGGAGGTGGCGGCTGGGCGTGGTGTACGCGGCGAGCACGGACTCACCGGCCTCCTTCGCCTGGAGCAGGAGAGGGTCATCGGCATCCCTGCCGAGCAGCAGAACGACCCAGCAGCGGGTCCCCACACTGCCGACGCCGACGACCTTACGGGCCATGTCGACCACCCGGTACTGCTCCAGCAGGCGGCGATGGTCCGACCGCAGACTGCGCGCATACCCCCGGATCAGGCCGCGCAGCGCCTCGGCCGTCTCTTCGCCCGCCGCGCCCGGGAGCAGATCGGCCAGCGGCACGATCAGCGGCGGATCGGCGGCGAACCGCACCCGGCCGCCGTCCACCCGGACCAGCTTGCGGAAGGCCTGCAGCGTGTCGCGTGAGCGCGCCTTGTCGATCACGCTCGCCAGCCGCCCCTGGCCGGTGCTCCCGAGCCGGTCCGCCTCCGCGACCCGGACGTCCTCCATATCGGCCCGCGCGTACCAGACATCGAGGGTGCGCATCCCCGCGTACCGGCGCAGCTGCTCGCGGTATGACGCGCAGGCGGTGCGGACGATGCCGGACCGGGTGGCCGCGTCGAAGCCGTTCTCCCGGCCGGCGATCACCAGGCTCGCCGCGAGCCGTTTGACGTCCCACTCCCAGGGGCCGGGCAGCGTCTCGTCGAAGTCGTTGAGGTCGAAGTGGAGATGACGTTCGGGGGAGGCCAGCAGCCGGAAGTTCAGCAGATGCGCGTCCCCGCACAGCTGGGCGGTGAGCCCGGTGGCCGGGGTGGTGGCGAGATCGGCCGCCATGATCGCGGCGGCGCCACGGTAGAAGCGGAACGGTGACTCCAGCATCCGGCTGTACCGCAGGGGAACCAACTCCGGTACGCGCAGCGCCGATTGCCGCTCGATCAGCTCCACCGGATCGGCGCGGCCGGCCGCCGGGGCGTACTCGGCGTGGCTGGAGCGCGGGACGTCGCGGCGGAGCGCCCGGCCGGCCGTCGCCCGCTCGGTCGGCCCGGCGCCGTCCTGTAGGGCGGGCATCGCCACCTCGCCCGGCCCGTCAATGGGTCACTCGGCGCCGGTCACCCGTGCACAGCGCCCAGACGATGGTGACGTTGATGGCGAGCAACACGATGCCCCAGAACGGTGCGTGCGGGATCCACAGGAAGTTCGTGAGCGCCGCGATGGATGCCAGCGTGACACCGACCATCCGCGCCCACACCGCGCCGCCGAACAGCGCACAGCCGGCGAGGAAGATGACGATGCCCAGGATGAGATGGATCCATCCCCAGCCCGTCAGGCTGTAAGCGAAGAAGTAGTCCCGCGTCTCGTCGAAGACATGGTCGTGGGCGATGGCGGAGATCCCCTCGAGGACCGTCATGATGCCGCCGAAGATCATCAGCACCGCGGCCAGACCCGTCCAGCCGCTGAGGTGTTTCCGAGTGGCCATGGCCCGCTCCTCACAGGAGAAACTTCAGACACCTGGCCGTCGACACCCGAGCCCGCCGGCGGACATGCTCTCGATTCACGGTTTCACAGGTGCCCGGTACCCGCATCTCCGCCGGAGGGCCCTGCCGCCAGAGGTCAGGGGTGTTCGAAGAGCTGCAGTACACCGGCGAGTGAGAAACACACCGCGCCCGCGAACGTTCCCCAGTTGGCTACGGCGACGCTGATCTGGCTTCCGGTCTCTGGGCGGGTGAAGGCGGCCAGCGCCGAGACCAGGAAGAGCGCGGAACCGAGCTGATTGACGGCAACGATCCACCAGCCCAGACTCCGCCGGTGGACGCCCGGCCGGCCATGACAGACCTCGAGGAGCGCCAGGTGCCCGGAGATCAGGAACAGCAGACAGCCGACCATGTCCGGAGCCCACACGAGCCGGTCGGCCTGCTGCACGGTGAGCCCCTGGAGGAAGGAGTCCAGCAGGTCGACACCGAAGACGAGGGTGCCGATGAACAGCGTGAAGGTGCTCAGCCAGTCGATCCGGCCGGGCTCGTACGTCCACCGGTTCCAGCGCGGGGTGATCAGCGCACCGGCCGCGCTCTCCCGGCGCGGGGCGTTGATCGCCTGGAGCAGGGACGCGTAACCGCCGGCGCAGAAGAAGACGCCGCCCGTGAAGAAGACGGCGGCCCACGCGGTCGGGCTCCCCGGCCCGAGCTGGGCGAGCGCGGCGCCGAGCGCGAAGAGGAGCCCGCCGACGGTGAAGGACACCGCGGCGACGGTGTTGAGCCGGCGCAGCCGGGCGCGCCCCGCGGCGTCGGCGCGCCGCGGCCGGCTCGCGGTCTCCCCGGCGGGCCGCACGGCGAGCGTGCCGCGCTTGCGGGCCGTGCGCGACTCCCACACCGCGCTGCCGCCCTCGGCAAGCGGCCAGGTCACCCGGGTGGTGAAGGGTCCCGCGCCTTGTGTGCGCGCCTCCTGTGATCGGCCCATCCGCCGAGCGTAATGACCCCGTACGGGAGGGCACGCGACGCCTCACCGGTGGCAGCCGTACCGTTCGGTGATCTCCGGTAGCCGGTCGGTGACCAGCGCATGGGCGGCGGCCCGCGGCGTGCTGCCGTCGGCCGCGGCGCGGGCCAGCATCCGCTCGATCAGCGCGCGCATGGAAGCCCGGATATGGGCGAAGGCCTGCTCCGCATCGGCCTCGATGTCGCCGAAGAGGGTCCACCACCACCACGCGTTGGTAGCGGAGTTGACGACCACATCCGGAAGTACGGTGATGCCCCGGGCCGCGAGCGGCGCCTCGGCCTCCGGAACGACCGGCATATTGGCCGCCTCCACCACCCAACGCGCCCTGATGTCCGCCTGGTTGGCGGCGGTCACGCAGTACGACACCGCCGCCGGGACCAGCACCTCCGCCTCGGCGGACAGCCACGCCTCGGCCGGCAGCTCAGCATCCCCCGGGCCCAGCGCCGTGCGGTCCATCGCCCCGAAGGCGTCCCGGCCGCGCAGCAGCGCCTCGACGTCCAGACCGTCCGGGTTGGCGACAGTCCCCTTCACATCGGCGACGGCGACCACCCGCAGCCCCGCCCGCGCCAGGAACCGGGCGGTGGCGCCGCCCATCGTGCCCAGGCCCTGGAGCGCGACCCGGGTGCCGGCGTACGGCGTGCCGTCCCGGTCGAGGGCGGCCAGTACCGCCTCGGCGACGCCGCAGCCGCCGGCCAGTTCGTCCAGCCCGATCCCGTCCACCTCCACGGCGAAGGCGTCGGCGAGCCGCTGCCGGGCGGCGTGTTCGTCGTCGAGCAGTGGGTAGACGGCCTGGATGGAGGAGACCAGACCGGCCTCGGCGGCCGCCTTGTCGACGAGGTCCTGCGTCAGGCCGAGGTCCTCGCCGGTGGTCCAGAACTGCTCGATGTACGGGCGCATCGCCCGCAGATAGCGGGTCAGTAGGCCGAAGGCCTCCAGGTCGTGCGGATCGCAGTCGATGCCGCCCTTGGCGCCGCCGAGCGGGATGTAGCGGGCGCCGGGGGTGTGGTGCAGTGCCTCCTTCATCGTCATTCCGCGGGCGAGGCCGGTGACTTCCTCGAGCGTGCAGCCTTCCCGCATCCGCAGCCCGCCGCTGGCCACGCCGCGCACCAGCCGGTCGATGACGAGATGGCCGCGGCGGCCGGTGAGGTGGTCGGTCCAGGTCAGGGAGATCAGCGGGGCGGTGGGTGCGCTCATGGGGCGGTCTCCTCGGCAGGCGGGAAGGGACGTTGGGGGCTGTGCCCTTCGGTGGAGTGCGTTCCGGCGGAGTGTGTGTGCGGTTCGGGGACGGTGATCACGGTGGGGCCGGGCACGGTCAGGGCGGTGCGCAGCGCGTCGGCGAGCGCGGCGGGGGTGTCCGCGCGGGCGCCGTATCCGCCGTACGCGCGGGCGAGCGCCCCCAGATCGAGGGGCGGTCGGTCGACGGCCACCGGGGTGTCACCCCGCGCCGCCATCTCGTCGCGGATCTCTCCGTAACCGCCGTTGTCGAATACGACGACCGGCAGCGGCAGCCCCAGATCGACCGCCGTCGCCAGCTCCTGCACGGTGAACTGCAGCCCGCCGTCCCCGCTCAGCGCGACGACCGGCCGGTCGGGGTGGGCCGCCTTGACGCCGATGGCGGCGGGCAGGGCGTAGCCCAGGGTGCCGAATCCGGTGGGGTGGAGACAGCGGCCGGGCGGATCGACGGGCAGATGGGGCAGCGCGCCGTAGTAGCAGCACTGGGCGCTGTCGGAGGTGAGGACCGCGGTGGGCGGCAGTACGGACCGGATCGCGGCGAGAAACGGCAGCCGGTCCCGGTCACGCGCGCCGGTCTCGGCATCGGCCGCGGCGCCCAGTGCGGCGGCCGCATCGCGAGCCGCGGTGCGCCCGGTTTCGGCCGTGGGGCGCTCGCGGAGCTCGGTCAGCAGCCCCCGCAAGGTCTCGCGGCCGTTGGCGGTGGTGGCCACCGGCGCACCCAGCCGTTCGGCCAGCGCGAGCACCTCGGCCCGCGCCCCGTGCGCGCCACCGCCGAGCACCAGCGCCGGACGGCGGGCCTGCCCCAGCGCCCCGGCCGCCGCGCGCAGCGCTTCCGGCGGCGGGCGCAGGGGGAGATGCGGGGGCGCGAGCGGCGGCGGTCCGGCCGGTTCGGCCGCCGTCAGCAGATCGAGCGGCACCTCGAGGTGGACGGGCCGGGGCCGCCCCGACCGGAAGCGGGTGAACGCGCGGGCGACGGCCACACCGATCTCCGCCACCGACGAGACACGGTGACTGAAGGCCGTCAGATGCCCGAAAGCCCCGCTCTGGCCAGGCATTTCATGCAGCAGGCCGGTGGCCGGCCGGGGATGCCGCAACGGCATGCCGGGGGAGACGACCAGCAGCGGAACGCTGTCGGAGTGTGCCTGGCCGATGGCGGCAGCGATGTTCATCAGGGCGGGCCCGGTGGTGGTGATCGCCACGCCGGGCCGGCCGGTGGCGCGGGCATAGCCGTCGGCGGCGTAGTCCGCGCCCTGCTCGTGCCGGGGTGTGAGGTGCCGGATGTGCCGTACGCCGCGAGGTGCCGGGCTGCTCGGGGGCGAGCGGGACCAGTTCCCGGCGGAGCACGGACACGGTGCCTCCAGGCGGTGACAGCGGGCGAAGTAACTGAACCGCGAGTCAGTATCGGGACCGCCGGAGAAGGCTGTCAACGGAGACTGCTGAATTGCCGTTCAGTACCGTGCCCGGCGAAGCGCTCGCCGCTCGCCGCCGCGGTGCGCCGGCGGAAAAGGCATGCGGCGCGTCTCAGGTGACGGAGAAGCCGCCGTCCACGAACACCGTCTGCCCCGTCACATACTCCGCACCCGGCCCCGCCAGGAACACCGCCGCCCCCGCGAAGTCGTCGAGCTCGCCGTTGCGCCCCGCCATCGTGCGCCGGGCCATCGCCTCGGTGCGCTCGGGGTCGGCGAACACGGCCTCGTTGAGCGGGGTGCGCACGAAACCGGGAGCGATGGCGTTCACGCTCACCCCGTGCCGGGACCAGGCCTCCGCCTGCGACCGGGTCAGCGCCGCGATCCCGGCCTTGGACACCCCGTACGCTCCGCTGTTGCCGAACGCCCGGATCGCCTGCTGCGAGGCGATGTTGATGATCCGGCCCCAGCCGCGGTCCGCCATGCCGGGCCCGAACCGCCGGCCCAGCAGAAACGGCGCGTCCAGATTGACGGCCATGGTGCGGTCCCAGTCGGACACCGCCAGCTCGTCCATCGGCGGACGGGGGTTGACCCCGGCGGCATTGACGAGGATGTCCGGCTCGCCGTGCCGCCGCACCACTTCCTCGGCGCCCCGCTCCAGCGCGTCCCGGTCGCCCAGGTCGACGCCGACCCAGTCCGCCGCGCACCCCGCCGCCCGCAGCTCCCCGGCCGCCTCACGCAACGCCTCCGCACCTCTGGCCAGCAGAACCACCTCGGCCCCGGCGCGCCCCAGCGCCGTTGCGACGGCCCGGCCGATACCGGAACTGCCCCCGGTGACCAGTGCCTTGCGGCCGGTGAGCGAGAACAGTGCGTCGAGGTAGGCGGTCATGGCGCGAGATCCTCCCGAGGTCAGGCCGACGCCGCTCGAGGTCCGGGCGACGCCGTCGCGGGCCACGGTAATCCGGGCCCGTCCCGGCACTCGCGCCGGCCGCCCCCCAGGAGCATCATCACCGCGTGACCGATCAGCGCCCGCTCCTCTTCCTCGACGTCGACGGCCCCCTCAACCCATGGCTGGCCAAGCCGCACCGCCGGCCCGTCGGCTACACCACGCTCCGGGCGCGGCCCACCGGGTGGGAGCCCCCGCGCCCGCCCCTGCGCGTCTGGCTCAACCCCGGCCACGGGCCGCTCCTGATGGGTCTGGGCTACCGGCTCATCTGGGCGACGACCTGGAAGACGGAGGCCAACACCTGGATCGGCCCGGTGCTGGGACTGCCCGAACTGCCCGCCGTGGACTGGCCGCAGATGCCCTCGCACGATCCGGACGGCGTGCACTGGAAGACCCGCCCGCTCGTCGCCTCCGCCGGCGGCCGCCCCTTCGCCTGGGTGGACGACGAGATCGGCCCGGCCGACCTCGAGTGGATCGCCCGCCACCACCGGGGCCACGCCCTCCCGTATCGCGTCGACCCGACGAAGGGCCTCCTCCCGGACGACTTCGCCGCACTGCGCGACTGGGCGACGGGGACATCGTGGGACAGCAGTGACTGATGGGGCTATCGTTGCCCGGGATACGGCACATTGAGGGGGATGCTCATGGAACTCGCCCAAGTCCGCCTGCTCGTCGAGGACTTCCGCGGCTGCTACCGCTTCTACCGTGATGTCCTGGGGCTGAAGCCGCAGTTCGAGGCCGAGGACGGCCCGTATGCGAAGTTCCTGTGCGCGAGCGGTCCGGCGGGCGTCGCCCTGCAGGAGCGGGCGAGCATGGCCGAGGTCCTCGACGAACTGGGCGCGCAGCCGGCCGGGTACCGGTCGCTCGTCGTGCTGCGGGTCGATGACGTCGACAGTTACAGCGCGGAGATCGCCGGGCGCGGGGCCGTTCTGGTCCACGGCCCCGGCCCCATGACGGACCGGATGCGGGTCGCCCACCTGAAGGACCCCGAGGGGAACCTCATCGAGCTTCAGGAGTGGCTGGTCCTGCGCGCCTAGTCCGCGGACTGACCCACCAGCTCCAGCGCCGGCCGCAGCCCGTCCGGCCGCCGCTCCGCCGGCAGGTGGTCCACCGGCAGGTACCGGCATCCCAGCGCCGTGGCGCCACCGTCCGCCGTCCGGTCGTCGCCCACCATCAGGACGTCGGACGGTGCGAGCCCCAGCGCGTCGCAGGCGATCGCAAACAGCTCGGGGTCCGGCTTCTGGATGCCGTGTTCGTAGGACAGGACGTAGCGGTCGATGTAACGGTCCAGGCCGTGCGCGCGCAGCACCGGCCGCAGATCCCAGCCGATATTGCTCAGGACGCCGGTCCGGACCCCGCTCCCGTGCAGCCGCGCCAGCACCTCGGCGGCATCGGGGTACGGGGACCAGGCCTCCGCCGTCATATGGCGCTCGTACAGCGCGTCGTACAACTCCGGCCCGGGAAGCGGGACTTGGCGGGCCAGGCCGGTGTACAGCTCGCGGTGACGGTCGGCGTCGCGGTCGCGCAGCTCCCAGAGCTCCGCCAGCTCGCCGGGGAGTTCGGCGGGGGTGGAACCGCCGGGCAGCGCGCCCGCCCGCTCCAGTGCGGCCGCCTGCCGCGCGATCTCGGCGTCGTCCATGGCCGTGCCGGACGCGTCCAGGGCGGCGCGGAGCCAGGACTCGGCGGACTCGATCCGCATCAGCGTCCCGGAGAAGTCGAAGAGCACACCTTTGATCGTCGTCATGACGGCCATCCTCGCCGGTGCGCGGCGCCGGGCCAATCCCGCGCGAGCCGCCCCGTGTACCAGGGATACGCCGCCGTCGCGCCGGCCGCCAGCGCGCCGCCCAGCAGCCAGCCGCCCACGACATCCGACGGCCAGTGCACGCCCAGATAGACGCGGGTGAAGCCGACACCGACGACCGAGACGGCGACCGCCACCCGCGCCGCCCACCGCAGACGCGGGGACGCCCCGTGCAGCCGCAGCAGCCACAGGACGAGGGCGCCCGCGATCGTCACCGACATCGCATGCCCGGAGGGAAAGGCCGCGTAGTGCGCCGAGTCCACCGGATCCGGCCAGGCGGGGCGCGCCCGCCCGATCACCGCCTTCAGGGTCTGCTGCAGCGCCGTACCGGCGAGCGCGGTGGCCGCCACCCACACCCCGAGCGGCCACGCACCACGCCGTACGAGCCACCCGACCACCGCCGCGAGGATCGCGCGCATCGTCCATGGGTCCCACACCCAGTCCGTCAGCAGCCGGTTGATCCGGGTCCAGGCGGGCTCGGTGACGGCAACGCGGTGCAGGGCATCCGTCACGCGGGTGTCGAAGGCGAGCAGCGGACCCCAGCGCGCGACGACGACGAAGGTGACGAGGACGGACAGGAACGCGAGCAGGGTGCGGGGAAGGGCCGGGCGGGCGCGGAGCAGGGCGGGACGGGCGGCGGGATGCGGGCTCGGTGCCATGGGGTGATCCTCCCCGACGGACGGCCTGCGGGCGAGGCCCCTAGGGCCTGTCGTTTGGATCAGGTCGGGCTCGCGGGGTCTGGCACGCGCATCTGCGGCGTTGTCGTCAATCAGCAATGCTCCGCGTTGCCTCAA
>NZ_JBVHTY010000023.1:0-123050 GCF_055565615.1 Streptomyces sp. NPDC028368
TGGTCACACTTCCGCAGACGCAGCCAAGCCCGAGCCCGCCACTGCCACTACCAACGCCGAGGCCACACACCCCACATGCGGTTGCAGTACTAAGAGGCCATTTCGTTTGGCGTGATCTTGCGACAGTCTGGAGTGGTGACAGCTTCGTTCGTTAAGCGGATGGTGCCTGACGATCTGTGGGAGTTGTTCCAGCGCGTGGTCCCGCCTCCCCCCCCCCCGCCAACGGCATCCGCAGCCCGGTCGGCGGCACTTCGGGAACGTGGCAGAAACACTCGTCTGCCACGACAGACTCGCCAATTGACATGAGGTCTAAGAGGAGCTAGCAGAAAGAGTTGTGGAGACTGCAGCCAGTTCTGCTGTGGCTCGCTGTTCCAACGGACACTCAGATGGCGAGAATCCGACGTCACCCTGCCGTGGGACGTTGATGTCGCAATCGCGCCAGACTGGGACTGAGGACGGCTGCTGAACTCGGGCGTACTGCCACTGGCGTCATCACGACAGGACGAGAACCATGCCCGCAGTCACTACCTCCGCCGACGACACCGCTTCCACCGACGACGGTGCCCTATCTCCTCGATCGCCAGTGATCGGCTGGCTCGCCGTCACTTCCCTCATGATGGGGATCTTCTCCATCGTCACCACCGAGATCCTGCCGATCGGCCTGCTGACACCCATCGGCGCCACCTTCGGTGTCTCGGACGGAACGGCCGGCCTGATGATGACCCTGCCCGGGATTCTCGCCGCCATCGCCGCCCCGACCGTGACCGTCGCGACCGGGCGGATGGACCGGCGCGTCATGCTCTGCGTCCTGATGCTGGTGCTCGCGTTGGCCGACTTCCTCGCTGCGGTCGCGCCCTCCTACTGGGTCATGATGGTTTCCAGGGCTCTTGTCGGACTCGTCATCGGCGGCTTCTGGTCGATTGGCGCGGGCCTCGCCTCTCGTCTGGTGCCCGAGGGGCATGTCGGCAGGGCAACCGCCGTGATCTTCTCCGCCGTCCCTCTCGGTTCCGTGCTCGGTGTGCCCGCCGGGGTCTTCATCGGGAATCTCGCGGGGTGGCGGACGGCCTTCATCGCTATGGGAATCCTGACGCTGGCCGTATTCATCGCACTCGTCGTGTTGCTGCCCCCATTGCCGCCGCGGAGCGTAACCCGGCTCGCCGTACTGCGCGATCTGCTCAGCGCCACCCAGATCCGGGTCGGGCTGGTCGTGACTTTCCTGATCGTGATGGCCCACTTCGGCACATACACCTATGTGACTCCCTTCCTGAAGGACGTGACGCATGCCAGCCCTCAGCTCATCACCGCATTCCTGCTGGCGTACGGCGCCGCCGGGATCGTCGGCAATTTCGTCGCAGGCACGGCAGCGAGGCGCGCGCTGCGCGCAACGTTCATCGCCGCCGCGGGCATGCTCGCGACGGCAACCCTCCTGCTCCCCGTCATCGGTACAGGGAAGCTCGGCGCGATGGTGCTGCTGGTCGTCTGGGGCCTCGCGTACGGCGCGGTGCCGGTCTGTTCGCAGACGTGGTTCGTGACGTCGGCGCCGCACGCGCCCGAGGCGGCGTCCGTGCTCTTCACGTCATCGTTCCAGGCGACGCTCTCCCTCGGCGCGCTGGCGGGCGGGGCTGTGGTGGACTCCACCTCCACATCTGCGGTCATGGTGCTGGGCGGGCTGGCCGCGATCCTCATGATGCTGACGGTGCAAATTTTCTGCAGGCCGGGTCAGCTGAGCTGAGCTGAGCTCGCTCAACGCCCTGACGCGCCGATAAGTGATCACGCAGCAGGCCGGCGTGAGAAACGCTTCATGGATATCGTCGCGGATGTCCCAACGGGCCCGTAGCCGACGAAAGCAGGATCCAGGCGTTCGTGCGCTCTACCACCCAGCGGACATTGCCGAGCCCGGAGCCGTGCGGTACTCCGCGTCGTGCGATGACTGGCTTGATGCCGCGCTTCCACAGCAGGCGGCGGTACTTGTCGAAGTCGTAGCCACGGTCGGCGAACAGCTGCCGCGGCCGGTGGCGAGGTCTGCCGGTGCGACCCTTGATCTGCGGTATCGCATCGAGCAAGGGAAGTAGCTGGGTAACATCGTGCCGGTTGCCGCCAGTGAGCGTGATGGCCAGCGGGGTGCCCTGGGCATCAGGGTCGCCGCGTCGGCGTGCACCTGTACACCCTGTACTGCAGCGACGACACCGACTCGTCGACGTTCGGCGAGGCCGACTTCAGCATGAGCGTCAGGGACAGCAACGGAACACAACACACCGCGCCCTACACGTGGAAGCCCATGGCCTCCGGCTCGTTCTCGCCGCCCATTGCCCCGGGCACAGTGGACGTCATCCTGATGCCCCCGGATGCGGCAGAAAAAGTGACCGTCACCGTCACCGCCGTGGAAGACGACAGTGACTCCCCCTTCGATGACAACGACACCGCCAGCGCCGGAGGCGTCACCGGGTTCCCCCTCCTCTTCCCCGCCGGCAAGGGCAAGGAGGACGTGCCCGGCACGGTCGTCGGCCTGAACAGCACGCCCACCGGTGGCGACGACGTACTGGCCTTCAGTGCCGAGATCGTCTACTCGGTGACGTACCTCTGACCGTTCCAATTAAGTGAGCAGAAGTGAGTCTTGGACCCATACCTGGTCACTGCGGGCATCCCGAACGGTGTTGGGTGCCCGACTGGTCCCCCGCTTTCGCGTCCCGCTCGGCGACGGCACTCGCAGTGCGCGGTCCGTTACGGGAGGGCGGGGTTCCTTGCGCCAGTGCTCATCGCCCCACGTTGAGGTGGAGGCCGGGTCCACCGCGACGATGGCCAGGCCCTGTTCGGCGGCTATGGATACGAGCCGGGCCTTGAGTTTGCCGGTCGGCATGCCGGCGATGAGCTGCCGGAACCCTTTGCGGCGGCCGTGCTTCTCTCGGGTCTTCTCCTGCGCGAAGTCCAGTTCCTCGATGCCGATCGCGGTGACGCCGACCCGCTTGGCCCAGTGCAGCAGGCGGGTGATCGCGTGCCGGATCTGCGCGTCCCGGTGGTCCGCGGTGCCGGACAACTCGTAGTCGAAGCGGTGCGGCTCACCGACCGGGTTGCCGTGACGGTCCAGGCGAAAGGCGGCAACGACCTGTCTGCTCTCCACCACCGCCCCCAGCGACCAGCGACCAGCGACCAGCGACCAGCCAGTCTGCCGAACGCGCCGCCTCAACCTCGTCGTGCCGGATCGATCACGCACGCACGCCCCATGAACAGCTGAGGATGCGATGGATACCGTTCCTGGGTGAGTGGGATGCGGTTGGATGAGATCGACCGGGCGCTGTTGCAAGCGCTCCAGATCGATGGGCGGGTAGCGTTCAGCGCCGTCGCGGAGATCCTCGGGGTGTCGGACCAGACGGTGGCCCGTCGCTACCGCGCGCTGCGGTCGGCCGGCGCGGTCCGTGTGCTGGGCGCGACCTGGCCGGAAGCGGTCGGTCAGGAGATGTGGCTGGTGAGGGTGCGGTGCGCCCCGGAGACCGCCGACGCACTGGCGCGCTTCCTGGCCCGATCGCCGGACACTTCCTGGGTCCTGCTGACCTCTGGCGGCGCGGAGATCCTCAGCATGCTGCGGGTGGACGCGAACTCCACGGTCCTCAGCCAGTTGCCGCGCACCCCCAGGGTGATGGACATCAGCGCGCACTGTGTGCTGCACATCTTCTGTGGGGGCACCACCAGCCCGCTGGTGAAGAACGGTCCGCTCACCGCAGCGCAGTGTGCGAGGTTGAGGCCGCCGGAAGCGACGCCGGGCAGGGAGTACGTGACGTTGTCGGACCGGGACCGTGCGCTGCTGGACGCGCTGGCCGATGACGGTCGCGTCGGCTACCAGGTCCTGGCGTCCGTCGCCGGCTGGTCGCAGAGCTCCGCGCGCCGACGGCTGGCCGAACTGCGCCGCGCCGCAGTGGTGTACGTCGACGTCGACTTCGATGCAGAGCTGCTGGGCCTGCGGTCGCTGGCCTCGCTGTGGCTGTCGGTGGAGCCCGGCGCGTTGTCCGCCGCGGGTGAGGCCCTGGCCGCCCACCCGGAAGTAAGTTTCGCCGGCGCGACGACCGGCCCGGCCAACCTGTATGCGAGCGTGCAGTGCCGCGACGCCAAGGCGCTCTACGCCTACCTGACCGGCCCGGTGGCACAGCTCCCGGGAATCCGGTCGGTGGAGACCGCCCCGGCGACGCGGACTGTCAAGCAGGCCGGCCGCCTGCAGGAAGGTGCTCCGGCCCGCCGGCGACCCTGAGCTGCTCAGACCGCCAGTAGGGCGTCCCTTGCCACCACTTCACCTGCCACACCGGCACCCCACTCACCCCGCGTCTACCGCATCGCCTTCGGCAACGACACGCGTCACGAAACCGAGGAAGAAATCGCCAGGAGCGATCGGTGTTCATCGGATATCGCCAGAACTCCCTCGTTCGCTGGTCGGGGAGCGGGCCGGCGGCCAGGGTTGACGACTGCCGCACCGGCTCTGTCACCAGTGAAGGAACCGCACCTATGACCACCCCGTTCGACCCCATCACCGTGGGCTCGCTGACGCTGCCCAACCGCATCGCCATGGCACCACTGACCCGCCGCCGCGCCTACGGCGAGGGCCTGTCCGCCACGGCGCTGATGGCCGAGTACTACGTTCAGCGAAGCACGGCGGGACTGATCATCGCCGAAGCGATACAGCCCAGCCGCGTGGGCCAGGGCTACACCGACGCCCCCGGCCTGCACGACGAGGAACAGGTGCGGTCCTGGCGCCCGGTCACCGACGCGGTGCACGCGGCGGGCGGCCGGATCTACGCCCAGCTGATGCACGCCGGACGCAACAGTCACCCCGAACTCCTCGGCGACGGGCTGCACCCCGTCGCCCCCTCTCCGGTGGAGGCCGACGGGGTAGTGCGCATCAGCAGCGCCGAGCCCGCCGTCCGCAAGCCCTACCCCGTGCCACACGAGCTGAGCATCACGGAGATCCAGGAAACGATCGAAGACTTCGCGCAGGCCGCACACAACGCCGTACAGGCCGGCTTCGACGGAGTCGAGCTACACGGCGCCTACGGCTACTTGATCCAGCAGTTCCTCTCCGACAACGCCAACCGCCGCACCGACCGCTACGGCGGCTCCATCGCGGGCCGCATCCGCTTTGTGCTGGAACTGGTGGACGCCGTGGCCACCCGGATCGGCCCGCAACGCCTGGCCCTGCGGATCTCGCCCGGCTGCCCGGCCTTCGGCCTCACCGAGACCGATGCCGATGCCCTGTACTCGGCCCTGGTGTCAGAGCTGCGCGGCGACCTGGCCTACCTCCACATCTTCGAGTTCCCCGGACATCGCGCGCTCACCGCCCGCATGCGTGCCGCCTGGCCCTCGGTCTTCATGCTCAACCCTCATGAGACCCCGGTCTCCTGGCCCTCCGGCCCGAGCGACCTCCGTCTGATCGAAGACGGCCTGGCCGACGTCCTGGCCTTCGGCACCCTGTATGTCTCCAACCCCGACCTTGTTGAACGACTCAGGACCGGCGGCACCGTCGCCCCGGCCGACCCGGCGACCTTCTACCGCGGTGACCACCGCGGCTACACGGACTACCCGACACTGGCCGAGGCCACTACCATCGCGACGCCCTGACGCCCTGACGCCCTGACGCGCAGATCGCTCTCTGCGCGGCTGCAACACCCACCGAGCTACCAAGAGGCCTTGCCTCCATGCACTCACCGATCCGCGATCACCCGAACGAGACCTCTGTTCAGGTCTGGGTGTGCGGCCAGGACGGGTAGCCGTGGAAGATCTTGGCGAGGCCGTCGGACTGCGGGCTCCAGTCCATGTGCAGGCTGTGCGCGACGTCCAAAGCCCCACCGGTCAGGCGAAGTCGATGGCGGCCAGCGCGGGGCCGGCGAACGCCAGCGCATACTGCAGCCGGACGGCCCCGCGCCGCGCTGCGTGGCTCACCACGGCGCTGGGCAGGCAAAGCGCCAACAGTCCCGCGACTGCGGACAGGCCCATCGACCACGGAGCCGCGCCCAGCAGGGGCCCGCTTCTCCGGTCTCCGCTGTACGCCTGATTGAGGACGATGATGAGGAACGCCCCGTAGGCAAAAGCGAGCACCAGAAGGCCGATACCGGCGAACACGCGCACTGCCGCCGTGGACGGCGCGAACGGGTCAGCCGCCGCCACAGAGGGGGCAGCGGTGGAATTCGGGTGGGGTGCGGTCATGACCGCCATCCTCGCCCACGCGCGCCGCCCGGTCATCGTGGCACATACTCATGAGCGGAGGGAGCACGTACTCAAAGGTCCCCCGGCGATCTCGGCCCTCCGAAGTCAAGGTGCACGATGAACGGCACATCCCACAACCCGCGGCAGCCCCTGGACCAACTGAAGAACCTGTCCGCGCGCCAGTCCACCCGAGAGACAAGCGCACCGGGCCCGTTCGCTTGAGACAGGGGCCAGTTCGGCTGAGTCGGGACACCGATCGGCGCGGGCGGAGCTCGCACGGCCGGAAGCCGCTGTCTCATCTGTCCGGGACGCGGTAGTTGGAACTGCGGGGGCCTGGCGACCTGCTTCCCTTCGGGCTGCGGGACACTGCAGTTGGAACCGACGGGACATTCTTGTTGGCACCTGCGGTGCTTTGCCGCGCATGTTTGCACCGGCCTCGGATCGCCCACCAACGTCTGACCTTGGCAGGAAGTAACTGGCTGAGTGCTCCAGTTGGCCCGGCCGGCCAACTGGAGCACTCACAGGAGATGCTGGGCAGCGCGGCCTCCGCAGAAGGACTGCCCCGCTTTCCGGTCAGCTGGTGGCGAGGAGTTCGAGTGTATCGATCACGCGGTTCGAGAAGCCCCACTCGTTGTCGTACCAGGCGACCACCTTGACGTGGCGGCCGTCGACGCGGGTGAGAGCCGAGTCGAAGATCGACGAGGCCGGATTGCCCGTGATGTCGGACGACACGAGCGGGTCATCCGAGTACTCGAGTACGCCGGCGAGCGGCCCCTGCGCCGCCGCGCGGTACGCCGCCAGCACGTCCTCGCGCGTCACGTCGCGGGCGACGGTCGTGTTGAGTTCGACGATCGAGCCCACCGGAACCGGTACCCGGATCGAGTCGCCCGACAGCTTGCCGGCAAGGTTCGGCAGCACGAGACCGATCGCCTTGGCGGCGCCCGTCGTGGTCGGCACGATGTTGACAGCGGCGGCGCGGGCGCGGCGCGCGTCGCGGTGCGGACCGTCCTGCAGGTTCTGCTCCTGCGTGTAGGCGTGCACCGTCGTCATGAAGCCGTGCTCGATGCCGGCGAGCTCGTCGAGTACCGCGGCCAGCGGCGCAAGCGCGTTGGTCGTGCACGAGGCGTTCGAGACGATCGTGTGCGCGGCCGGGTCGTACGCGTCGGTGTTGACCCCGAACGCGAGCGTGACGTCGGCGCCGTCCGATGGCGCGCTGACGAGCACCTTCCTCGTGCCCGCGTCGAGGTGGGCGCGGGTGGCCGTGGCCGACGTGAAGCGGCCGGTCGCCTCGAGCACGATGTCGACGCCGAGCTCGGCCCACGGCAGCTTCGCCGGTTCGCGCTCGGCGAGCACCGTGATGCGACGGCCGTCGACGACGAGGGCGTCCCCGTCGACGGTCACCGGGCGGCCGAGCCGGCCGGCCGTCGTGTCGTAGGCGAGCAGCCGCGCGAGGGTGGTGGGCTCCGTGAGGTCGTTGACGGCGACGACCTCGAGGTTGCTGTCGCGTTCGAGCAGTGCGCGCAGCACATTGCGTCCGATGCGGCCGAATCCGTTGATGGCGATGCGAGTCAAGAGTGGTGTCCCTTCGGTTCGCCACCAGGTTCGCGCGCGGTATCCGCCCGTGGCAGCGGCGTGAGCGCCACGGTTCGAAAGGATCGCGCCATGCGGCGGCGGGCTACTCGCCCCGGGTGAAGGTGCGCCGGTACTCGCTCGGCGTGGTGCCGAGGATGCGCTGGAAGTGCAGCCGCAGATTCGTACCTGTGCCGAGACCGACGTCGGCGGCGATCTGCTCGACGCTCCGCTCCGAACGCTCGAGCAGCTCGCGGGCCACGTCGATCCGGGCGCGCATGACCCACTGCATCGGCGTGTACCCGGTGTCTGTGACGAAGCGCCGCGAGAACGTGCGCGGCGACACCGCCGCATGGCGGGCGAGCACCTCCAGGGTGAGGGGCTCGCCGAGCCGGTGCAGCGCCCACTCGCGGGTGGCGGCGAACCGCTCGCCGAGCGGCTCGGGCACGCTGCGCGGCACATACTGCGCCTGTCCGCCGCTGCGGTAGGGGGCCGCGACCAGGCGCCGGGCCGCGTGGTTCGACGCGGCCACCCCGAGGTCGCCGCGCAGAATGTGCAGGCACAGGTCGATGCCGGAGGCGGCGCCGGCCGACGTCAGCACGCTGCCCTCGTCGACGAACAGAACGTTCTCGTCGACCTGAACGAGCGGATGCTTCGCCGCGAGCTCCCGCGTGTAGTGCCAGTGCGTCGTGGCGCGCTTGCCGTCGAGCAGGCCCGTGGCAGCGAGCGCGAAGGCGCCCGTCGAGATGGCGGCGAGCCGCGCGCCCCGATCGTGTGCGGCGGTCAGCGCGTCGACGACAGCCTGCGGTGGGTCGTCGCGGTCCGGGAACCGGTAGCCGGGGATGAAGACGATGTCGGCCCACGCAAGCGCATCGAGGCCGTGGGCGACGTGGTACGACAGGCCGTCGCCGCCGGTCACGAGGCCGGGTGCCGCGCCGCACACCCGCACCTCATACGGCATGCTCGCGCGGGTCGTGAACACCTGTGCAGGAATACCTACATCGAGAGGCTTCGCGCCTTCGAGCACGAGGACGGCGACGTGATACAGGGCTGAGACTGGCACGGGGAAGAGGGTACGCAGGGGGGCGGGGGGCGGCGCATCAACCCAGTTCCCAAAGCCGCGCAGGTCCGCCGTCTCCTGGACGATGCGGTACGCAGCCGCGAGCCGGCCGAGCTGGTCGCCGTCTCGTGCATCGCGGACGGTCCGGACAGCTGGCTCGGCGAAGCGGTACTGAAGTACGGGGGCCGCCTGGAGGTCGTCGTGCCCGCCCGGGAGTACTGCGCGGGCCTGCCCGACTGGCACCACCCGGTCTACGACGCGCTGCTCCGGCAGGCGGTCGACGTCCACGAGACCGGGCTGACGACGTCGGACTTCGCAGCACACATGGCCGGCAGCGAAATCCTGGTGGGCTTGGTCGACGAACTGATCGCGGTGTGGGATGGGAAGCCCGCCCGGGATTATGGGGGCACGGCGGGCGTAGTCGCCTACGCCGAGAGGACCGGGACCTGTGCGGGTGCTCTGGCCGCAGGGCGCTACCCGCGGCTAGCGGCCTGGCCCTGCCGAAGAGCCCGAACTACGGGGCCGTTGGCAAGGCCCGCCCGGGACTTACCGCCGAAGCCCGAAAGGCGGGCAACGACCGCAAAGCCATCGCCGACTAGGGAGGATGGAGCCCTCGAAGTGAAACCACGGAGGGTACTTCGATGACGCCGATGGGTGGGAGAACAACACCCCGCACGGCATCATCTGACCCGGAGCCGGAAATTCATGATGATGCGGTCTGCTGCTGACTTGGACACCCCGAACGGTGGGGCGATCTGTCGCATCGTCAAGTTCGTGCGCCAGTAGGCCGCGACCAACAGCGCCTGGTCCTGCAGCGGAAGGCTCCACGGCCAGCCCTTGCGGACCGCGTCCGCACCCTTCCGCCGCAGCACGGTCACCAGCCTGCCGAACAGGCGCGGGCTCAGCCCGGTGAACGGGGCCATCCAAGACGGCTCCGACGCCGTGATCACACCAGCCACATCAAGATCATCTCACCCTCGTCTGGGCACTCCAGGGGGCGGCCTTCGCCTGTCTGAGGCACTCAGAGCCCTCAAGTCGAATCGCAACCTCGGGCAGGGGAAGGGGACTCGGCGTCGCGGATACGCGTGCGGACGAGGGTCCGCATCATCGCCGCGCCTGCCACCACAGCGCAGAGATGCACCGCCACCACGACGGTGGGGTTCTCTGGCGGCGTGACATCGGCCGGATCCGTCATCGCTACATACAGCATGAGGGGCAGCTTCCAGGCGCTCCACGCGAACAGTGAGCCCGACCCGACCCACCCGAACGCCAGTGGGAGCCAGCGCGGCAACCGGGCAGGACCTGCCCCGGCGACCATCCAGGTGGCGGCGGCTCCGGCGAGTGCCCAGAACCCCCAAACAGCTGCCAACACGTACCCGTCGGTGTTCCGCTCGGCCGGGTGGGCAATTCCCACCGTGCCGCCGACCGCCCAGTAGATCCAGACCAGTCCGACCGTGGCACCGACAACAGCCTCCCACGGCGGCACCGTACGCGGACCGTCACCGACGCGACCGATGAACGCATCCGGCCAGCGGCGCCGCAAATAAACCGGGACCGCGAGAGCCAACCCCAGCCCCATCCCCACGAAGCTGAACTGGACCAGCACCCCCTCCCAGACCGGCATGGCCGGATCGTCGCCGCCCCCGCCCTCCTGCGAGCCTCCGCCCCGGAGCGCACTGAACAGAACGAAAGGCAGCACCGAGACGAGGAACCCCGATCCCACCCAGGAACAGAACGCGACCAGCGCCCCCGGTATCCGCATCCCCCACGGCCGCACCAAAGCGAGCGCCAGAGCGATCCCGATCACTGCCATACCGACCGTGACGGTGTTGAGCAGCACCCACTCCGCCAAGCCGAAGCCATCACCGATCGGCAGCACACCCATCAGCGCGCCGACCACCCACGAGACTTTGATCAGCAAGTACGGAGACAACGCCAGAGCCGCCCCATACCCCGCGCTCCGCCCGACCCGATCCCAGCGCTCCACTCGAACTCCCCTTCCATCAGCAGGAATCCCAGCCTCCGGCCTTACCCGCCCGGCCACATCCCCCGCCGGACTCATCCGCCTCCCCCACGCGGGGGAGGCGACGGGTGGCAACTGAGTACCGAAAGAGCACCACGACGAGCGTCGAGCCGGTCCGCGACCTGGCGCACGGAGAAGCCGTGGTGGCCGGTCTGGGCGAACACCGCCACCCCCGCGTCGATGATCCGGTCTGCGGTCAGCTTCACGGCCGCAGTCCAGCGAGCCGCGCCATCTTTCAAACACTGTTTGAAAATTCCCCGAGTCGCGCTAATGTCATGATCAGAGAAATCGCACACGGCTCGGAGGGGGGTGGTGACGATGGACATCCTGCTGTTCAACGTGACCACGGCGGCACTGATGGTGCTGATGTTCAACGGCGGTCTGGCCCTGGTCGGCCAGAGCACACTGGGCCGGCGGCGGATCCCCTGGGCGGCCGTCGGCCTGACCGGGCTCGCGCTCGCCGGGGTGGCCCTCCAGCTCTGCTGGTCGGGGGCGATGGGCGCGCTCGACGCGGACCCGTCGAAGTCCGGCTGGTGGCGCGTGCTCACCTCGGTCTTCATGCAGAACGGCGGCTTCGGCGGGGCGGCCTGGAACATCGCCACCCTTGCCGCCGTCGCGGCCTTCGCCGACTGGTTCTGGGGTGCGCCGCTGACGCTTGGCCTGTTCGCCGCGGGCATCCTGCTGCCGGAGCAGATCGACAAGCTGTGGGGCCAGACCTCCCACAGCGTCGACCCCCGTAACTTCGCCGGCAGCTCCGGCGCCACCTACTTCCTGGGCGCGACGCTGGCCGCGGCCCTGCTGCTGCGCGGCGGCGCCGACGAGAACTCCGGCAAGGCCGCCGGCCAGGGTGCCGAGCAGGGCTCCGACGACGAGGGCGCGAGCCGCGGCAAGGCCGTCCGCAAGAACCGGCTGCTCGCGCTCGGCGTGCCGGTGCTCGGGCTGGCGATGTGGTTCGCGCAGGAGAACGGGCACGGGCTGGTCGCCGGCTACGGCTTCGCCCTCGGCGCACTCGCCTGGGCCGCGTTCCGCACCGTCCTGCACCCGGACCGCGACCTCCGGCAGCCGCCGCGCACGACGGTCGCCTCGCTGACCAGGCTCGTCGGCCGGCGGACCCGCAGCGCCGGCTAGCCGGCAGGCCCCCGCCCCCACCCCACCCGCGCCATTCCACCGTGACCACGAGGGAGACAGCATGTCGGAAAACCTGCACTGGGAAGTGTCGAAGCTCGTCGACCAGGAGGTGGCCAAGATCCTGGAACAGACCGACCGCGACGTGGCCCGTACGGTCAACCGTGCGCTGGGCGTGAGCGACGGCGCCCCGGCGTTCGACACCGCCCGCTGGCAGGCCCGGCTCGGCGAGCTCCTCGCCGCCCACCACATCCCCGGCGCCGCCCTGGCCGTGCTCGCCGACGGCGAGATCCACGAACTGGCCGCCGGCGTCCTGCACACCGGCACCGGCGTCACGGTGACCCCGGACTCCGTGTTCCAGATCGGCTCCGTCAGCAAGGGCTACACCGCCGCCATGGTGGTCCTGCTCGCCGACGCCGGGAAGCTGGACCTCGACGCGCCGGTCGCTGACGTCCTGCCGGACTTCGCGGTCGCCGACGCCGGGGCCACCCGGACGATCACGCCGCGCCAACTGCTCAACCACACCAGCGGCATCGAGGGCGACTACGTCAACGACACCGGCCGGGGCGACGACTGCCTGGCCCGCTACATCGAGGGCGCGCGGACCGTCGGCCTGACCAACCCGCCCGGCGTCACCATGTCGTACTCCAGCACCGCCTACAACGTCCTCGGCCGGATCGTCGAGGTGGTCACCGGCCAGACCTGGGACGAGGCGCTCAAGGAGCTGCTCCTCGCCCCGCTCGGGCTGGGTCACACCATGACCCTGCCCGAGGAGGTGCTGCGATTCCGCGCCGCCATGGGGCACATGGGCGAGCCGGGCGAGACCCCCGTCCCCACCCCGCTCTGGAACATGATGCCGCGGTCGGCCGGCCCGTACGGCGGGATCAGCGCGACCGCCGCCGACGTGGCCCGGTTCGCCCGAGCCTTCGTGGACGGCGGCGCCGCGCCGGACGGCACCCGGGTGCTGCCGGCCGCCGTGGTCGACGCGATGCTGACCCGCGAGGTCGAGATGCCCGACCAGTGGTTCCTCGGCGCCCACTGGGGCCTGGGCTGGGGCCTGTTCGAGTGGGATGGCGCACGCGGATTCGGCCACGACGGCAGCACCTTCGGCCAGCTCGCATACCTGCGCGCCATCCCGGAGAAGGGCCTCGCCATCGCCCTGCTGACCAACGGCGGCGGCGCCGCGCCCAAGGTCTTCGAGGCGCTCTGCCGCGAGCTCTGCGCCGAACTCGCCGGGGTCACCATGCCCGGGTTCGCGCCGGCCACCGAACCCCTGGCCGTGGAGACGGAGCCGTTCCTCGGCAGCTACAAGCGCGAGGGCTTCCTCATGACCATCACCGACGGCGACGGCGGCCCGGGCACGCTGCGGCTGAGGTACGAGGGCGCGGAAGGCCTGGCGGGCACCTTCGACCCGCTGGTCTGGCACCTGACCCCGGTCTCGCACACGCCGGCGAAGACGGTGTTCGCCGGCCGCCGCAACGAGAAGGACGCCTGGATACCCGTGGTGTTCTACGCCCTCGCCGACGGCAGCCGGTACGTCCACTTCGGCGTCCGGGCGACGGCCAAGTCCGCCTAGGACCTGTCTGACACATGATCATCTGGCGGGTTCGCGGAGCCAGAGGATCAGGGAGGCCAGTACGATCCGGCGCGGTAGCCGACGGCGAGTTTGTCGAACCGGGTGGCGATCGCGCGGAACTGCTTCAGACGGGCGAGCATCGCTCAACCACGTTCCGGTCGCGGTGGACGACCTGGTCGAAGGCAGGCGGTCGGCCGCCGCGGGTGCCGCGCCGCTTGCGGTTGGCGACCTGGTCACGGCGCTCGGGGATCGTGGTGGCGATGCCCCGGCGCCGCAGCAGTCGGCGGATCTCCCGGCTGGAGTAGGCCTTGTCGCCCAGGACCCGGTTCGGCGTGGTGCGGGGCCGGCCGCTGGCGGCACGCGGGACGCGGATCCCGTCGAGGACCTGGCCGAACGCGGTGGCGTCATTGGTGTTGCCGGGTGTGAGCACGATCGACAGCGTCAGGCCCCGGCCATCCACGGCGAGGTGGACCTTCGTGGTCAGCCCGCTGGCCGAGCCGATCGCCTGGGCGACCACCCCGGCGAGAGTCCGGTCGCCGTCGGCACGCAAGGGCTCGCAGTTGATGTGAGCGCCGGCCCCAGTGGTCAGCCCCTGCAGCTTGCGCGCCTCCTGGCGCATCAGCGCATCGAACGAGCTGCCTGTCATGTACTTCGCCCGCCGGATGTACAGCCGAGTCTGGGCATCGCCCTCGTAGGGCTGGATCAACGACCGCTCGGCGCACAGCGCCTGGGCGGTCTCGTACCCGCGGGGTCCGTAGCAGACCAGGTCGATGTCGGAGCGGGCGTTGCACGCCCCGACGAGGAACGAGCCGGTGACGCCGATGACATCCGCGGCGCCGGCATCCACGACCCAGGTGACGATGGCAGCCAGGTCTTTGCTGACCGGTGAGCCGTCCAGCAGCTCCGGGGACTGGTGCAGGGCGGCCAGGGGGCGGCGGCAGGAGTAGTGGGTGACGACGTCCTCGTGGGGCACGCCGGTGATGACGCAGCCGACGGCGGGCGAGTAGACGTAGGACTCGGGCCGGTCGGCCAATGCCGAACGCCTTGGACACGACCGTGTTCTGCCGGTACGTCCGGCCGAACAGGCTCCGGTCGCCACGCGAGTCGGGGTAATACTTCACATGCCCCAACCAGTGTGTGCCCGGGTGGGGCATCGCCGATCACCTTGAAGATGACGCCGGAGCGGTCGAGGAGGTAGTCGCGGTCACGGATGGCCGGGAGCGCCGTGCCGAGCGGCGAAGTCATCGAGGGCAAGGAAGCGGGCGGTGTCGACTGCTCCGGTGCGCTCATACTGCTCCAATCCTTCCAGGACGAGGTGCCGCCGGTATTGCCACGTGAGGTGCTTGTCGGTGCGCGCGGGGTCGGTGGGCCGCATCAGCGCGAGGAAGAACAGCGCCTTGACCAGGAGGTAATGGCCCAGATGCTGGCTGAGGGACTGCCCAGTGGTGGCGCGGGCCGCTTGGTTCAGCGTCTCCAGGTACCGGCGCCGCTGCTCTGGACTGGCCAGGTAGCCCTTGGTGCCGCCCTTGAACGGGATGATCTCCAGGGCCAGGGTGGTGTCGTAGCCGAGTGGCACCAGGCCGTGGTGCTGCCAGTCGATGACGCCGACCGGGAGGACGTTGGGCAGGCCGTAGTCGAGATGTCCGCGCACCATCGGAACGCCGGCGAGCTGGGCCACCGCCTGGTCCAGGGCCGCCCGCACTTGGGGGTTGTCGAGGTCGGGGTTCTCGGCGAAGACGTTGTCCGTCCACCCGGCCTCCCGCACCCACGCGCGCAGGGCCTGCGGAGCGGAGGTCACCGCGTGTGTGGCCTGGGCCCGCAGCAGCCGGCCTCCGACCTCGGCGGCCAGATCGACCACCGTGTCGGACAGGGTCCGCGTGCCGTCCAGGCTTTCCAGGGCCATGTCGTGCAGCGACCGCTCGCCCAGCGACTCCTCCACGACGAAGACGTGGCCGTCGTCGGTGGTGCCGTCCTCCAGGACGCGCGGGACCGGGTATCCGAGCTCGGCGAGCTGCCGTTGGTAGGCGGCTTCCGAGGCGAGGGCCTCTCCGCCGGTACGCCGGTAGCGGGTGCCGTCTTCGGCGACGTACACCGCGCCGCCGGGATCGGCGGTGCGCTTCTTCACGAAGTGCCAGCGAGGGGTGTCCATCAGCTCTCTCCTTTCGAGGGTTCCGGTCCGGAACCATGTGTGGCCGCGCGGTGAGCGAGGACGTGGGCCACGGTGCGGGCGTCCATGACCCACCGCCGGTCGCAGGCCTCGACACCGCTCCGCAGCTCGGCCAGCACCTCGTCCGCGGGTATCGCGGGCCGGGCGAGATCAACCCGGCGCAGGAACTTCAGCAGCGACGGGAGCCGGGCCGGGGTGATGGCGGCGCGCTCGCGCCAGGCGCACAGCGGCAGGTACCACTCGGTGAACAGCCGCTGCAGCTGCGGAGTGACGCGGTGCGCCTCGAACAGCCGCCGCAGCACGGGCTCGTCATGAGGGATGCGGCCGTGCAACGCGTAGCGCGGCTGCATCCCGCCCCACCGGCGCACCTTAGGCGGCCACATGTGCGGCGGCGTTCTGCGTGATGGTCATGACGGGCTGTTGGCACACGGTCAAGATGCGATGGCACAGGACAGCCAGGCCGCCGCCGCAGGCCCTCGCCGCACACCTGACAGCCTCACAGCGCAGCTCGCTCTCCTGGGAAAACAGGCTGTGCGGCTCACAGCAGCAGCCGGGTAACAGCGGTCACAGGACGGTGCCGTGCAGGGGGCGGCGGTCTCCGGAGAGGGCGTAGCGGCGGGCCGCGAGGCCGGTCTCGAGTTCCTCTCCGATCGCGTCGCACAGCGGCGCGAGGACGTCGGCAGCGTCGGTGTCGGATAAGTAAGCCGGCGCGACTTCGAGCATCAGCCGGCCAATCGCGTGTGTGCTGGCGGCGAGGTCGTCGACGACGCGGTGCAGCGCGGCGAGTGCGGGATCCGCCGGCGGATCGTCGGGCGGTGGGGGCGGGGCGGTGCGCACGTCGCGGATGGCCTGGCGGACGGCCTGGCGGACGACCGCGCGCACCGCGGGCGCATGACTGGCAGTGGAGTGCCGAGTTGTCGCCCTGAAGCAGCTGACGCTGCAGGGGTAGGTCTGTTGCGGCGTCACTGCCTGTCGGTTTCACTGCTGGTGGCCGTCGGGGGGTCGTCGTGTCGCGGTGGTTCCTCAGTCGGGAAGAAGATTGAACTCACCAGGTGGGGGTTGCGGCCCGGCGCGGGCCCGTTGCCCGCGCGTGACGTGAAGGATTGACGCAACTCGCTGATCATCTCGGCGAGTTCGTCGGGGCTGAGCCAGAGGGTGCCCTGCCGGTAGCCCACAGAGTCGGCGAACGGGTCGGCTCCTGACCGGTCGAGGTAGGTGTTGAACTCGGCGAGCAGGGCGGCCATGGCGGCAGCGAAACCACGGCGGTGGTCGTCCAGGGACATCGACGCTCCCGCCTCGGGGCCGATCACCATCCGGTCTCGGCGCAGTCGGTAACGCCGCTCCACCGCACCGCGCACCCGCTGCTCGTCCACCACCTCCAGCACTCCCCCCTCGGCCAGCAGGCCGACGTGCCGGTACACGGTGGTCTTGGGGACCTCGGGCAGCGCCGCACACAACTCGGCGGTGGTGCGCGTCCGCTCACCGGACATGGCGTAGGTGATGCGCAGCCGCACTGGGTGCAGCAGCAAGTCGAGAGTGTCCACCTCGAAATGTTCCCATACCTGGTAACGTTCCCAAAGTTGGGAACAATGAAGGGGTGGGGAAGTGACCACGAACAACTCGCCGGCTGCGGCTCGGCTGAGCACCGAGGCGTTACGGCCGCTGCGCACGCTGGCCCCGGACGGGCCGCAGGAGGATCTGACATGGCTGGATGAGGCGATCGGCGACGCGAGGGTGGTGGCGATCGGCGAGAACGCGCACTACAACCGCGAGTCCTACCAGCTGCGCCACCGCCTGATGCGGTACCTGGTCGAGCGGCATGGGTTCGGCGCCTACGCGATGGAGTCCGGATTCGTCGAGGGAAGACTGACCGACGAATGGATCCGCGGCGGGCAGGGCCGGCCCGGCAACGTCATGGCGAACGGCATGACCTCGCTGATGGGACTGTGGACCGAGATGCGGGCCCATCTGGAGTGGATGCGGCAGCACAATCTCGATTCCGCCGGGCCGGTTGGCTTCTACGGCATCGACCTGTCCGGCTCGAACGTCTCCCTGCTACCCGGCCTGGACGCCGTCATCGCCTACCTCGCACACGCGGATCCTGAGTTCGAGATGGATCCGAGGATTCGGGAGACGGCCTCGGCCTTCGCGGCGCCGTCCGCATTCTCCCTCTCCCAGGCCGTCGCCGCCTACGGACAGCTCGCGCCCGAGCAACGGAATGCGTTGACAGCAGGACTGGCCGACCTCACCGCGCGGATGGAGGGGCGACGCCTGGACTACCGGCAGCGTACGACTGCCGACACCTACGAGCGCGCGCTGCGCTCGCTGCACCTGACCGTCGCCATCGATGCGAATGCCCGCGCGATGGCTCGTGGCGACCGGGACAGTGTGTTCTTCAACCGCGACGCCGCGATCGCGGACACCGTCGAATGGATCCTGCACCGGGAGGACCGGATCGTTCTGGCCGCCCATAACGGCCACATCCAGCGCTGGCCGGCCCTGTGGCCCGGCATGTCTTCGGCGGCGACGATGGGCATGCACCTTGCTGACCGGATCGGCGAGGACTACCTGGTCATCGGCATCACCAACGGCAGCGGCCAGACCCTCAACACCGGAGCCGACTTCTACGCCGGCAAGCTTTTTGCCGACCTGGAGCCACCCCGGCCCGGCAGTCTCGACGCGCTCATGGCCGCCAGCGGTGACGGACCCTTCGCCACCGACCTGCGGCGGCTGCCACCGGCCGACACCGAGGCCGTTCGGGCCGTCTCCCAGCAGCGTCTCGGCACTCTCTACTGCGATGTGAGCCCCCTGGACGCCTATGACGTCATAGTCCACCTCCCCCACGTCACCGCAGCCGAACCCGACGACACTGCCCTCGCCAACTCGCCTCACGACGTACAGAAAGCATTCTCCCATTGGAAGCCGCGATGAGCCCTGCTCCAGCGGGGCCGACATAACCGACGCGCTTCTGGCGGCCCGGCCACCGGGACGGCGGACGGGCCGTGAAGCGGTCGGCGGGAAGGACTCAGGTCGCTGATCCCGGCTCGGCGCCCTCCTGGCACTGGAATACGAGAAGTCCCTCGCAGAAGAAGCGAAGGAGAAACAGCGTGAATCCGCGCGGCACACTGCGGAGCAGGTAAACGCGCAGGTCACAGGCTCGACGATGGTGGCGGATCCGCCACAATCGACCGGTGCCCCCGACGAACACAAGTCACGCACCAAAGACGCTGCGTACCCACGACGGCAACGAGTTCCCCTACCGGTGTCGAAGTGCTGCCCATTCTCGGGCTCTGGTCCACTTCGTGGGGTCGCGTACACAGGGTGACTGTTGATCTTCGCCTAATGGTGGTTTTAGTGGTCGTAGGCGGTCAGTGCGCGCATGACTGGCTAGCCGCACATGAACCTGGCTCCCCTCATCAGGCCCCTTGGAATCGATCATCTAGGCTGGCGCGGTGACTGATGAGCAGGAGCGGGTGCAGCCGTCGGGAGTGTGGGCCACGGCGGTGGGGGTGGCCAGGGTGCGGGCGCTGGAGACCGAGCGGGAGAACGCGCTGTTCCGCGACCCGCTGGCACAGGCCTTCGCCACCGCCGGCGGCCTGTGGCCCTCCTCGCCGCCGCCCGATGACGAGACCGCGCGACGCCGCCGGCTGGCCGTGTCGTTCTCCATCGTCATCAGGACGAAGTTCCTCGACGACCTGTTGCAGCAGGCCTCCGCGTCCGGGGTCCGGCAGGTCGTGCTGCTCGGCGCCGGCATGGACAGCCGGGCCTTCCGGATGGACTGGCCCGAGGGCACCCGGCTGTTCGAGGTCGACACCGCCGCGCCACTGGACTTCAAGGCTTCGGTGCTGCGCCAGGAGCGGGCCGTCGCACGCTGCGAGCGGATCACCGTCGCGGTGGATCTGCGTGAGGACTGGCCATCCGCGCTGGCCGCCGCAGGGCACGACCCTGCCGTGCCGACCGTGTGGATCGCCGAAGGACTACTGATCTATCTGCCCGAGGACGCGGTGGAGCTACTGCTGGCCCGGATCAGCGCGCAGTCGGCGGCAGGCAGTCGGATGGGGCTGACATTGGGCTCGCGCGGCGTGATCGAGCGCTTCGGCGCGGACGCCGCGCCGGGGTCGGCGGCGTCCATGTGGGTCTCGGAGATGCCCGACGACCCGGTGGGCTGGCTGGTCGGGCACGGCTGGGAGGCCGACAGCCACACCCTGCGCGAGCGCGCTGCCGCCTACGGCCGCCCGATCAGCACCCCGCCGCAGCGTGAGGAGCGGCCCGGCGGACTGATCTCGGCGGTCCGCCGGTAGAGCGCCTCCCGGTTCCCTGGATGATCGATTCCAAGGGGGCCTGATGAGTGGAGCCAGGTTCATGTGCGGCCAGCCAGTCATGCGCGCACTGACCGCCTACGACCACTAAAGTTCGCCCGAAAATCGCCTGGCTGGATGGTGGTGTGGTCGACAGTCCTTCGCCGTGAACGAAGTGCTGCCGCAGTTGAACGAGCTGCTGTTTTCCTCGGTCGAGGGCGTGTTGGTGGAATCGGTCGAGGTGATCGACACGGTCGTCCGGGTCGAGGCCCGTACGACCGCAGGGCGGGCGGCGTGTCCGGGGTGCGGGTGCTGGTCGGGGCGAATACACGGCTGCTACCTGCGATTTCCTCGTGATCTGCCGACGGCGGGCAAGTTCGTGGTGGTGTCGTTGCGGCTGCGGAGGTTCGTCTACGAGGAGGAATCCTGCGAGCGCATGACCGTCGCCGAGCAAGTACCCGGTCTCACCCGCAGGTTCGGGCGACGGACCGAGTGGCTGCGGTCGACGCTGGTGTCGGTCGGTCTTGCGCTCGCGGGCCGGGCCGGCGCCCGGATGACGGACGCCTTCAAGGTTCCGGTCAGCCGGAACACCCTGTTGAGGCTGATCGCCTCGCTTCCGGACCCCGCCACCGCAGTACCCCGCGTGGTCGGCGTGGACGAGTACGCCCAGCGCAAGGGCCGTGTCTACGGAACCGTGCTCGTCGACGTCTACGGAACCGTGCTCGTCGACGTCGAGACACGTCGCCCGGTCGACCTCCTTCCCGATCGGGAGGCGGACACGCTCGCGGTCTGGCTCGCCGAGCGGCCCGGCATCGAGATCGCCTGCCGTGACCGGGCGCCCTTCTTCGCCGAAGGTGCCACCCGCGGCGCCCCGCAGGCCCTCCAGGTCGCCGACCGATGGCATCTACTCGGCGTTCAGGCTCCGGTTGGAGTGGTCATCGTGCCCGGGGCTGTCGTACTGGATCGCGCCGAGGATCACCGCGGAGTGCGAGGCGCATTCTCATCGTCAGGGCCGTGGGCGGCGGAACCAGTCGCCGGACTGACGCTGGGAGAGCGTAGCCACGATGGCGATGCCCAGGCCCAGGTGGACGATCCCCACTGGGATGCCACGCCCCATGGTGCCGAGGCCGAAAAGGATCATGAACGATGCAAAGACGATCGCGGTGATCTTCGCGCCCGAACCGGAGCCGGCAAAGCACAGCGCGCAGATAGTGACCCCGATGACCGGTATCGCAGAGCCCAGCGCAGCACCCGCGGCCTCGGGGCCCGCTACCACGCCGGCGACCACCGTTCCGAGCACGGCGAGCCCCGCGGCCACGTACGCCAACACGCGGGCGGCACGCACCGATCCCGGCATGGGCAGCTGTCCGGTGGGATAGGGCTGGTAGGGGCCTGGTGGCGGGTAGGCGCCTGGCGGGTACGGCGGACTGGCGTGCTGGGCGTGGGGGTTGGGCGCGTTCCAATCAGGCTGATTTTCATATGACATGTCAATAACGTATCTGTATTTATGGACGGCCACCGGCCACCTGACGCAGGTTGGCGCCGACATTCATCTGCACCGCGCAGGCGTCCGGCCGCGAACGAGAGCCCTGGTACCCCGGCGGCCGGCCTTCCCTCTCTGCCCAGCAGCGCCTGGCCTGGCCCGCGTCGGTCCCCGAGAAGGCCGAGGGAAGATCCGCCTGTCCAACGCGGCCGAGGACCCGCAGACTGCGTGGTCATGCGGGTGGATGTCACTGCGGAGGTACCGGTAGCGGTGCGCGTCGCGGTCACCGCCACTCCCGCCACAAGCGGCGCGACGGCAGGTGGGGAGTCGGGCCCGTGGTAGGCAATGGCCTGTCCGGAGAGGCGGTGGCGCTGGGCGGGGACGTGGCGCAGCGGCTGCTGGACTGCTACCCGGCCTTCATGGAAGCGGAGCCGTACGCGCTGCGGCGGGCGTTTGGGGCGCTGTCGCTGGCTTCGTGTCAGGACGTTGCGCAGGAGGCCTTCCTGCGGGTCGGGGTGAGGGCGGCTGCCGGGGATTTGGCGCCGGAGACGAACGTGATGACGTATCTGCGGCAGACAGCCCGCAATCTCGCCGTCGACCAATGTCGACGCCCTCGACGGGCACGGTCCCCAGGCCGCCCAGTTCGATCTGCTGGAGTACTCCCACCTGGAAGTGTGCGCAGCTTTTCCGCTCGGCATCCCCGGACGGGCCACCTGCGTGGCCCTGTCCCTGCCCGCCGGACAGCGTCACCGGCTGCTGCCCGCTGCCCGCGCCCTGCCCCGGATACACGCAAGCCGCCACTGAGCAGCTCCTCCCACCCCGGGACCAACCCGAGGCGGGAGAGAGCAAGGCCCATCCCACGCTTGGGAGTTCCGACGCGCGAGCTCGCTCCTGCCTCCGCGCGGCGGGCGCTTCAGCGGCTGATCCTCGCGCGGCAGGGTGCGCAGGCGTGAGCGGAGCCGGGGCCGGGGCCGGGGTCGTAGCGGTGGATAGACGCTGCACAGACTGCGCAGGGGCCGGTCTCCCAGATCTTGCAGCCGTAACGGACCGCCGCTACCTGGCGCTGCTGGGGTGTGATGTCGAGTGGTGGTGCCCGTTGCCGCGGGATTTTGAGCACGCGCTCGGGGAACTCGTCGAAACCCCAGGGACCGTCCCCACACCCGCGGGGATGACCCCATCGTGGGTCCTACACGGCCTTGAGGCCGGCCACGAGCCGGGTGAGGCCGCGCTGCCTGGCACAGCCGGCCTGGTAACCCGTTCACCCGAACATGGACAAGCTGCTCAGGGCGCGCCAGCCTCCATTGCGCAGGTAGGGTCTCACGCCGAAGAGCCGGCCCTGGGTGTTGCCGTCCTCGTCCAGGGTGACCTCGTAGCAGCCGCACCACCCGCCGCTGAACAACCAGTACGTGTCGCCCGAGAGTTGCGCGCTGGGCACGACTCCGTCGATGCGGTCGGCGAAGGGTGTTCCGGCGAGTGCCCGGAACATGGAGTGGTCGGTGAAGGGTGTGAAGGAGCCGACGTTGTCTTCACTGTCTGTGTCCCAGACGGCGACGGCGTTGCCACGGAAGAAGAAGGCCACGCCGTTGTAGTCGGCCATGGCGTTGTAGCGGAGCACGGCATCCACACCGTCGGCTGCGGGGGTGCCGGTCAGCTGGGGGATGTGGTCGGTGATCGGGACGCCGTCGCCGCTGCTGAGCAGTGTGTCGTTCGGCGCGTCGTACTTGAGCGTCAGGTTGCCTTTGAACAGGTGGACGACGTCGCCGTCGCGATATGAGCCTTCAAGACCCCCGTTGAAGTGTGTCCCCCTGAGTGCGGGCCAGGTGGCTCCCTCGACCCCGCCGATTCCGCCCTCGCCATGGACGTTGTTCGATTCGTCGACCCGCATGATCTGCCGTGCGTAGGTGAAGTAGGCCCGGGAACTGTCCTTGTATTCGATGGTCCTGACCGGCACCACACGGCGCACCTGCACCGTCAGGTCGTAAATACCGAAGTGGGGGCTTTGTGTCTTGCCGCGGTCGGTCCGGTACCTGTAGAGACCTTGATAGCTATCGGCGTATTCAGCCAGTTCAGCCTCGGTCCACGTGGAGAAGATCGCGCCGATGTAGTCGTCCTGACGTCCCTCCACCCACAGCCCCACCAGGCCGACAAGCGCACCGGCCAGGGACACATAGTCGCGGTACTTGTCGTCCTCCGGCATGTTGCTGGCGGCCTTCATCAGGTACTCGCTGATCGCGCCCAGCGCCTCGGCCGCACGGCGCTCGACGTCACCCTTGCCGAAGTCCTCTTCCCACGCCTGGATGCCGAACGCGACCTTGCCGGTCACCGGTCCGGCCCAGATCACCCGGTCCCATGGGTGGAAGCCATGTTCGACCCCGTCATCGAAGTCTTCGTAGGTGTTGGTGACGCGGTGGATGCTCTCTTCGGCGTCGGCGGAGTCGAAGATCCAGTACACCTCGTCGGTGCCGGCCTCACCGTGGGTCGCATCGATGCACTTCTGACTCGCAGCGAAGATCGCGTAGTGGTTCTTGGACGCTTTGGCCGGTTCAGGTCGTTCCCCCGGCTGCGGAGCTGAGCCGTCCTTTTCGCGTGGCCATTGGTGCAAGACCGTGTGCCAGCCGTACTGACGGACAGCCTGCGCCTCGGCCAGGTTCTTGCCCTCGCGGCCCGGAGCCTGATCGGCCGTGACCACGACCACGTTGGGCAGCTTCCGTGCGGCGTCAGCAAGGTGTGGAAGCGCGTCGAGGAAGTGCTGCGTAGTGAAATCCGCACCAGGAGCCAGCCGCCCCGGCAGGGGGGAACAGATTCGCGCGATCCACGTCGCTGAGCTTGGCGTAGGAGTTGCCGAACGCCTCGATCTCACCGTCTTCGTAGCCGTGCTCGACCAGGGAGCCGACCACGACCTGCTCCAGGTCCGTAAGCGGCTTGCCCACGGTCTTCTTGAAACACGCATTGAGGATCACCGGCGTGAACAGGTTCACGCTCTGGTTCATCCGCAACCGCGCCGCCGGCTGCTGGATCTGCGTTTTTTCGCTGAGCGCCTCAGCGAAAATCTCGTCGAGTGCATCCCACTGTCCTGCCATAGCGGCCGCTCCTATCGGCGCGCGCATGGGCCACGGACGCGAGGGACGCGTACTTCGAAGGTGCATGCGGCTGCGCCTTGACAGCCCAACCCTTCAGGACGGCCTCCCACACCCGTAAGCGCCGAAGGAGTGATCAGCCTCAGAGCCGGCAGGTCCCTCCGAACGAGCCAGCCCCAGGCTCGGGCCTGCGTTTTTTGCGACCGAGGCAGCCGGTTCTCGTTTCCACGAGCGTGACTGCTTCTGCCTCCTCACTCCGAGCGCTGCGCGCGAGCGTGGATGCCCTCCTGGCCGCGGATGAGGCTGCACGGCTCGCTGACGCAGCCCGCGCGGAGGCCGACATGCACTTCCGGGAGATGCTTGCGCAGGCTGCACGGACGGGCGTGAACCCACAAGAGATCGGCGGTGAGCTGCGGCGCCTGGACCCGGAGACCGGGCCTTGCGGGGAGCCGACCGCAAAGCTGAAGGCGTACGCGAAAGCTGAAGGCGTGCGCGACGAAGACAGCCGCCCTCGAGATGCTCTATGCGCTGCGGGTTACCTCGAGCGACCGGCGAAGCATTAACGCCATCGCCACCAGGCTGGTAGACCAACTCCATAAGCACGGCATCGCCCTGGACCGCGGGGCGGCATGTCGGACGATCAAAACACTCCACCGCCCGGCGCCGGTCACCGAGCGCATCAGTTGCGGCGCACCGTAGTGACCGAGGTTCGGTTATGACGAGCAGACTGGCGCGGAACGTCTCTGAGCTCCCTCCCTGCGAGAGTGAACCCCGACGGTCAACAGTGAGGTAGCTGCCCGTGTCGGCGGCTCCTGCTCGCCAGGTCGACCGCAGTGCGCCGACGACGAATGCCGTCAGCGGTCCAGGGGGCAGCGAACGACGCCGGTACAGAAATCCTCAGCGCTCGCCGGCAAAAGGACCATGCCACTCATTCCGCTCTCACCTCCGGGCGCCTCGGCGCGGCGGGCGTCCGTTGCTCGGCAGGCGACAGTCAGGGAGGGCCCTCAGGTCTCCTCACCGGATCCGGTGCACAGGTGCGCTGCCGGACAGGCATCGCAGCCACGCTTGTCCACCCAGCCTGACGCATCGACTGCGGCGAACAGCTCCCTCGCACGCTCGGCGCCGCCGACCCGTCGGACGCCCCGTACGCCTCAGGGTCCGGGCGCTCCAGCTCCGCTTGCTTGGCCCACATGTACACCAGCGCGGCGAGCTGTTCGGGGGTGAGATTCTGTGCGGCGCCGTTCGGAATGCAGACTCCGGGCACATTGCCGGCTGCCTCCTCGCCGTGGAAGATCCACTGGCCACCGGGACTGTCCGGACGCTTGGCGACGAAGCGCAGGAAGGGCGTCTCCTGGTGGTCTTCGATCAGGAACCTTACGAACAGCCGTCAAGAAACCCTGCTTTCCCTTCCGGCCGTATCTCGGCCGATCCCCCACCTGGGTCAGCGCCTCGGCCGACCGCACGCGGATATCGCCGTTCAGGGTGGGTATCCGGAGCCAGGCGGGCCAGGACGCCGGCGGCGTCCTCGTGGTGCCCCTCCAGTCCAGCCAGCGCCTCAGCCGCCCGCACACGCAGGAAGTAGGGCCGGGTGCTGTCCTGGGTGAGGCGTATCAAGACGTCGGCGGCCTCGTCCCTGTACCCCTCCACCCGTGCCAGCGTCACGGCCGCCCGCATACGGTCATCATCGTGCAGGGTGGTGTCTTGGGCGAGGCGGGCCAGGGCATCGGCACCGTCCTCGTGGTGCCCCCTCAGTCCCGCCAGCACCTCAGCCGCCCGCACACGGTCATCGTCTTGCACTTCGTCGTAGTCGCCAGGGGGGGTGTGCTGGGTGAGACGAGCCAGAAGGCCGGCCGCCTCGTCCCGGTGCCCCTCCAGCCCCGCCAGCACCTCAGCCGCCCACACGCGGTCATCGCCGTTCAGGGTGGTGTCCTGGGCGAGGTCGGCCAGGAGTGCGGCAGCTTTGTCCCGGTACCCGTCCAGCCCGGCCAGCGTCACGGCCGCCCGGACGCACACATTGCTGGCCAGGGCGTAGTCCTCGGCGAACGCGATGAGGCGAGCGGCGGTGGGTTTGGAAGCGAGGTTGCTTCCCAACTCCACTTGCGTGCAGAGGAAGAAGCAGATCTTCCCTGATCTGTGTGCTGTGAGTTCGTTGAGGTACTGGGTGGTCCGGTCTGTGATCTGGTCGTGGGGGGCGAGCAGCCCGTCCAAGAGGAAGCCGAGGTAGGAGGAGGCCAAGTCTGGCGGCACCCAGCCGGTATCGCTGAATGTGCGGTGCCCGAATTTCGAGGAGGTGATCAGGTCGTGGAGGAGGTGGGTTCGCGCGTGCTCGTCGCGGGTGGCATGGCGGGCCGCGTGGTATTCGAGGAGGGTCTGGTGGAGGAAGGCGAAGTCGTCGTTGCGTTGGGCCAGCAGTCCGGTGCTCCGCAGGAGGTCGCCTAGGAAGGCATTCCAGTGTTGCTCCTTCACTTTCTCTGGGCGGTTGACGTGAATGTGTGAGGACAGGATTTCGACGGCGGGGGCGGTGCTGCCGTTGAGCCATGTGTAGGCCAAGTGGTCGATCAGCTCCGGCAGGTGATCGCGTACCTGTTGTGCGGCCCGTTCGGCTACCTGGTTCTGCTGGGCGACCTGGTGACGGTCCTTCAGGAGGCGGATTGCCTCGTCGTGGGTGTTGAGGATGCGCTTGCCGGCATTCTGTTCGTAGATGAGTTCAACGAAGGATTGGTAGGCGCCGGTCCGGCCGTCGGGCAGCGAGCGTGCGGGGTCATTCGTGTAGAGCCGGCACAGCATGGAGGCCATCAGGGGGGTGCGGGCCAGGATATCCAGACGGGAGCGGTCGAGCAGGGTCAGGAAAGCCTGCGCGTGGCGGTGGGCGTCGTCCAGGTCTCGGAAGCATCGTTCGGCGTAGATGAGCAGGTCGTCTGCGGAGAAGGGTTCCAGTTCGAAGCGCCGCACCTCCGGGCCCAGCGTGTCGAGTTCCCTTGAGGGCAGGGGGCGGGTGGCCACGACGAACCGGTACTGCTCGGGCTCGGCATGCACTGCGCTGACCATTAGTTGGAGAACGTCGCGGCGGGTTCCGGCGTCGGGGATCTCGTCGAGGCCGTCGACCAGCACCAGCCAGGGCACCTCGGTGCGCGCCTGGTGGCGGAAGAAGTCCGCCGTCAGCTCGTCCAGCAGCCCGAAGCGCCTCAGTTCGCCTGCTGCGGCTTTGGCCAGTGCCGCAGGAAGCAGGTCTGCACCGGTCAGGTCGCGCGCGCTCACCATGACCGGGATCGTCTTCCCCGCGATGTTGTTCAGCCAGCCGGTGGCCGAGCCGGCCAGGTGGGTGCGCAGCAGGGTGGACTTGCCTCCCCCGGGGCCGGCCAGGAGCAGGCAGATGTTGCTGTCCGTTCGGAAGACCTCGGTGGCGGGCACTGCGGGGCCCGCGGTGCTCTCGGTTGGCGTGGTGTCGCCGAGGCCCCGGCAGTCCGGGGCGTCCGACACCTGGGTGCGGGCCTGCTGGCGTACGTAGACATCGGTCAGCGAGGGGAGATGTTCCTCTTCGCCCGGGATAGCGGGGTATGGGGGTTGTGTTGCAGCTCGTCGAGCAGCTGTCAGATAGGCGTTGACAGCCTCGGCGCGGCGGAGGGACGTCGAGCCGTTGACCACCACGTCGCCGTGGATGGTGTGCGCCTGGACGACGGGGCCGTGGAACTCGCCGCCGCTGATCTCGTTGTGGCCGGTCACGGGCCGATTCCGGCCGGTGCGGTGGCGCCGATGGCCAGGCGGGAGCCCAGATCCAGGCGCACTTCGCCGTAGGGCCGGACGTGGGACCAGAACAGAAACCGCGTCGCGCTGCGTTTGCCCGCGACGAGATCCAGCTCGTCGTCCAGCACCGTCCAGTGCTCGACCAGTTCGTCCACCCCCACCAACTGCCGCTCCATGGCAGCACATGATGCCGGTGCAACCCCAGGCCAGGACGGGCAAACCATCAAAGTTTCACCTCGTTTGCGGCTGGTGACAGGTCCGCCAGCGGCACGACGGCCATGAGTTCAGTGTGGCTGAGGGGCTTTCACCGGGAAGCCACAGCGTCTTCGGCAGGCAGGAAAGTGCGGTGGGTTCGTCGCCCCTCAACCGGCAGGATAGTCATTCGCTCTCGGCGGTCTGCTCATCTGATGTCGATCTCCGAAACGGATCCTCACCAGCAATGGCCTGGGTCACGAAAACCATCTCGCAAGTGCAAACGTTCCTTGCCCGTCTTCGGTATCAGGGGTGTACCACCCCACGTGACCTTCGGACCGCCGTGCGGTGAACGGATCGCAGTTTCCCGGTCCCGGTCCCAGACCAACGGCCAGCCCAGCGCTCGGCTCCAGAAGTACCCGGTCTCCTGCGAACCATCGCCTGCCAGCGCTCCGATGAATCCGCACTCGGCGAGGAAGCTGTTGCCCGGCTCGATGACACAGAACTCATTGCCCTCCGGGTCGGCGAGCACCACATGCCCCTCCTCCGGGCGTTGACCGATGTCGATGTGCAGGGCGCCGAGTTCGAGCGCCCTCTCCACCACCTGCTTCTGATCGTCGAGGGGACGTGCTCGTCAGATCGAAGTGCATGCGGTTCTGGCCTGTCTTCCGCTCCTGGGCCGGGAGAAAGCGGAGCCGGAACCCGGTGTCATCGGTGGGCAGCAGCGTGATGCCGTCGGAGGTGTCCTCGGATGTCTCCCCACAGAGGAAGTCCGCCCAGAAGCGCGCGAGACGGAGCGGGTCGTACGCATCGAAGCAGAGCGCGTGCAGGTGAGAAGTCATCCGTAGATCTCCCGGTAGGGGCAGGCGGGTCGTGCTGGAGCCTGCCCAGCCGGTGCCACCCGGTCAACTGATCCATGCCCCACGCTCGTCTGCTGTCGAGCACGCTGGAAACGGCAGTCCGTCCACGACCTCACAGGCTCGCGAGGAGGCCGTCGAGCGGGGGCGGTGTCCGGTCCGGTGGGAGGGCCTCGACAAGGAGACGGCCGTAGCGGATCTTGCGGCCCTTCTTCGTGCCGAGGAAGCGCCGCACCTGCTGATGCCGGGGCCGGCCGTGCTGTGCGGGCTGGCGCTGGAAGGTCTGCCAGGCGCGGAAGTCGCCCTCGGTGCGGAGGATCTCCTCGACTCCTGCCGTGCCGAGCGCGCGGATGAGTTCATCCTCCAGATCCGCGGTGCATACGTAGATGCTCTGGAGCGGTGCCTGGGCCCGCGTCAGGCCGCGCTCGTAGAAGCCCTGTTCGCCCTCGTCGCACAGTCCTGTCAGGCGCAGACCGAGGCCGGGTGGCCCGAGGAGGCCGGCATAGCGGCCGACGCTCATCGCCCCGCCCATCGGCACGACACACACTCCCTCGGCGGCCAGGTCCCGGCCCCGCCGGGCGGCCAGCGCCTCAACGGCCGCGAGATCGCTCAGCCCTTCCAGGAGCACCGCGGTCCGCACCCCCAGGCTTTCCGCCAGATCCCGCGCCGGCTCGTCGGGACCGCCCGTCGCCCAGCTGGTGACCGCATCCTGGAACGCCCTCATCTCCGCCATGGGGGCGAGTCTGCACGTCCACCGGTGGCACGGCACGGGATTATTCGACGGCCTCAGGAACTGCGACGGTCCTCAGGCCCGGATAGCACCGCCCCAAAGCGGAATGTGATCCGCTACACCACTCGACGGGACACGACCTGAGCCACTGACAACTGGGCACCAGGCCACGTCGGCTGCTGGTTCGGCTTGGCATGGCGCAGAGAAGGTGGCTGCGGGTGGTCGATGTCGAGTGGTACCGCGCGATCTCGGTGGAGGTGCGGGACTTCGTACTGTGGCTCAGGGGCTCGGCGAAGCCACGACGCTGCGGCAGCACCGCCTGCTGGCCCTGCGTGAGCGGGCACCGGGCGCGCACGGGTCAGTCGTCAAAGAAATCCGGATCGGCCGAGGTCAGAAGAGCGCCCAATTGCTCCGGCGATCGATACAGATCGCGCATGAGGGTGCCCAGGGCTTCAAGAACCTGGAGATTCGACGAGTACACGGCGAACATCCCGGACTCGGAAGCGTACGCCAGCTGGTCCGCCGCATCCGGCAGGTGACGGGCCACGAGAAGTCGCGCGACGCCTTCCCAGGCATAGCCGTTCCCCTCCGGACCCGCAGCCTCGATCACCGGCATCAGCTCACTCCACTCCGTGAGGAGAAGGCTGTGACCGGGATCGAACTCGATGTCTTGGAGCAGAAACGGCGCCAGATCCTGCGTCTTCATGGCGCGACGATATGCGCCCTCGACGGCGCGACAGCACGGAGGAGCCCGCCCGACCACAAGACCGTCGCCTTGGTCCGGAAAAGCACACCTGCCATTGCCGACGCGATCGGCCAGACCTCCCGACCCACGGAATCCGCGTCGCCGTCACCCACCACCACATCAACCGTCCGCCGGTCCCCCGCAAGTACCCGCGGCCCGACTACCCGTTCAGCGCCATCGCCCACGGCAACGCCCCGGGGACGATCGTCCACGAGTGGACCGATGCCCTCGCGATCGTGCCTCGCAGCGGCGGCTGCACCGGGGGCCATCTCTTGGTCCTCCCCAAGGCCTACGTCGCGGGCTTCACGACCGACCCCGTCGTCTCCGCCACCGTCCAGCTACGCGCCGCCGAACTCGGCCCGCAGCTGGGCGGCCAGTGGATGGACATCTGGTCCCCCGCACCGCCGACGACGGCCTCGCCCCCCTGGACCCACCCCACCCGCGAACAGGAGCCCACCCGATGAAGCGACTCTTCCGCCGCCGCGGCCACACGCCCGGCGCCCTCACCCCCGAGGACCAGGCCGTCGTCAACGCCTTCCGCGCGATGCTCGCCGCCCTGCGCACCCCCGAGCCCTGGATCCCTGGCCGCTGGCCCCTGGCCCCTGGCCCCTGGCCCCTGGCCCCTGGCAGGACATTGCCGTGCGGGTCGGCCCGTTCGTTGAGCGCGCACACACCCGGCCCGGTGACGACCACGGCCCGACCTCATCGCCGTCGCCCTGGTCCACCCCGACACCCCGCACGCCGCGGCCTACCTCCACGGCCACAACCCCGGCTACACCGGCAAGGGCTGGCTTCGCTGCGAGACGAACACGATCCTCGGAGTCTGGAACCCGCCCTACGCGATGCTCACTCACACCGCGGCGAGCCTGGACCTCCCCGCCGACGTCGGCATGGCGCCGGCGCGCTACGGCGTCCACGTCGAGGCCCGGCGTGCCGGACAACACCGGCTACACCCTGCTCCGCCTCGGTCCCTACACCCAGGTCCGGCACGCCGATCGTGACGCCGCACGCCTCAACGCCCAGCCGGAGAAGAAGGCGGGCACGGCCATGCCGGGGTTACGCCCTTGGCCTGGCCGGTACCGAAAGCGCCTGGAGCGGGAAGAGCAGCGAATCCTCGGCGCCCTGCAGGAGATCGCCGACCGGTACCCCCGGCCAGACCGGCATCCTCTGCTGCTACGAGGATCTGCGAAAACCCGAACTCGACTGCCATCGCAGGTGGGCCGCCGACTGGTTCCGTGAAAGGTGGGGCTGGGAGGTGCCGGAGATACACACCCCGGCACCGGCAGCGCCGGCAGAGGAGCCGCTCGGTCTGTTCTGACCGTCCGGGCAGCAGGGCCTGCCCCGAGGCAGATGGGGCGGGCCCGCTCTACGGGCAACTCACACCGCTTTGTTACCGGAGGGTTCGACACCGCAGTACCCATTCAACAAGATGTTGAGGCGGGGCGGGCCAGCTGCTACCTGACCGACCCCGTAACCAACCAACCTCGAAAGGCAGTATCCCCGTGCAGGTCTACACCGTCGACCAGCGTGAGCAGCACATACCGGCGCTGATGAACGCACTCAAGCCCCTGGGCCAAACCACCGACCCGTACGTCATCGTCACCGCCGTCCGCGCCTTCCGCCCCGTTCTCGCGTCGATGCACACCATCGTCAAGCGCGTCGACAAGACGTTCCCCGCCTACCTGCGGCACCTAGGCAGGGAAAGCAACGCCAAGAGCCGCACCATCGAGCTCCTCGCCGGCAAGTCCGCTGAACCCCTGCGCACGTTGAAGTTCATCTTCGAAAGCAGCCTGACCGAATACGACGAGATCCTTGAGCTCCTCGACCTGTTCTACGACGGCGAACAGGGCCCGGAAGACATCAGCTTCATCGGTGACTGGGAGGACGCCATCCGGCACCTGAACAACCTCCTCAACTCCCTTGCCAAGGACATCAGGGCAGCAGCGAAGAACATGCAGCCCGGCCCCTACCACGCCGCGGTTGTCGCGCTGCCCGCCATCGGCCAGGTCATGTCCGAGGTATACAACCACCTGTGCCACCAGGTCATCGCCCCCTGGTCCGTGCTCGGCGACGAGGTGGCGGGCGTGCTGGCCTGGAACACCAGGACTTCGCTGCAAGGCCCCCGCACCCTCATGGAATGGTGCGTCGAACACGGCGGCGCCCTGCTGACGATCCTCGACAAGACGTACAAGCTGACGCTCAAGCGGACCGACCCGGCGGTGGCGTGGCCGAAGGCCGGCAGTGCTCAGGCGATCCAGTCCAGCAGCAGCCCAGCCGCCCTCACCCCGACGAAGGTCATTCCCGCCGCCGAGCAGATCACCCTCGCCGTCCCCGCAGGCGAAGCCAAGACCGTCGTCCTCCCGCCCGAGAGCGCCTCCACTTTCCTCCTCGACATCAGCGACGAGCAGCAGGGCCCAACCACCCCGTCCAGCGCCTCCGACGCCCCCGCCCCGTCGACCGTTCCGACGTTTCACATTGCCCACGATCTCGCGCTGGCCGTCGCGCTTCACTGCCACGCCATCGGCCAGGGCGACACCGGAGACCTCATCCTCGCGGCCGACATGAAGGACCAGAACAACGAACTCAAGCGCCGCGTCTTCTGGGACCTAACCGTGGATGAGGCCACCTCGATCCGGGAAGCCCTCGTATCCCTCCGCGTCGAGGTAGACGCGGGAAGGGTCAAGCAGCCCCGCATCACAACGAAGCGCTTGAAGGACGGCATCGACCTCATCGGACATTGCATCGCCGACGTCACTCCGTAACCCCTGACGGCCGTGCCTCAAGGCCCTGCCCCACCTCGGAGGGGCAGGGCCTGGTACCTGCCGGGAGCGGCCAGTTCGCGCCCTCCCCGCTCCCGGCGAACACCTGCACCCCTTCCACCGGCCGGGCACCTCGAACGCTCACAAGCCCGGTACCCATGGGCCACACCACACCGGCCGGGATGCGGCCGGTTCGACCAGTAGGCGGGGGTTTTCCAAGATAAAGGCACTCTGGTCGCGGGCCGGAGTGTGGGGTCGGCCGCATGAAGCTGTCCTGCACCGACTCGACGATGCCGGTCTGATCGACGTCTCCCGCGTGGTGCTGGACCCGCCCATGTCAGGGCTAAAAAGGGCGCGAACTCTCAGCTCCGAGCCCGGTCGACCGGGGCAAGCCGGGTTCCAAGATGCACGTCCTGTCGGACGCGCACGGACTGCCCCTGGTCGTCGGCGTCTCGGCCGGCAACACCCACGACAGTCAAGGGCTGAAGCCGATGGTCGAGGGCCACCAAACGAGACACGACCCGCACCGCGGCCGGTACGTCAAGCCCGAGCGTCTGCACGCCGACAAGGCGTATGACCATCTCGACCTGCGGAAATGGCTGCGCGGTAAGCGGATTGGAGTGCGGATCGCCCGTAAAGGCATCGAGTCCAGCGAACGGTTAGGGCAGCGTCGATGGGTGATCGAGCGCACCATGTCGTGACTGTCGGGCCACCGCAGACTCAGCCCCTGCTACGAACGCGATCAACGCAACTACCTGGCGTTTCTTGGACTCGCCGCCGCTATCTGCTGCTATCTGCCGCTACAAGCGATACATCCGCCTCACCACATAGGACACGGTCTTAGCCACACGGGGAGCATCAGGCTTGACCCGCACCATCCGGCTGCCTTTGCCGTCTTCCCTGACCATGAACGTCCGAACGGTCCGATGCCGCAGCACGTGGGCACCCCGATGCCCGCATCCACCCACATGCGCGCCAGGTATTCACCCCTTAGAGCCCTTTAAGATCGTCTTTCCTTTTGGTGGGGATGTGGCCCTGCTTCGCTCATGGGGGTGCCAGCCGGCACCGGACGTCACAGAAGCGGATGCAGACATGGCAAAACTGCCCAACGGGCGATACCGGATCGCCTTCACCAATGAGCAGCTCCTCACCGCGCCGGAGGCCGAGCCCGGAGCCCCCCTGATGCTGCTGCCGCCGGATGCCGGGGGCAAGCAGGAGTGGGAGGTGCGGAGCAACGGCAACGGAACGCACACCATCAGCGCCGAGGATGCGGCCGCGTACGTGAGCTTCGATGGCGACCCGGACATGCACGAGCCGGCACTGGTGCTGTCCGAGCGCCGTGAGTGGCGCATCGCGCCCGGTGCGGCGCCCAACACCTACTTCATCAGCGTGACGGACGCCCCCATGCGACTGGGGCTGAGCCTGTTGCGGATCTTCCCGCCCCGTGTCGCGCTGGCCCCCGAGTACGACGACCGCTACCAAGCCTGGACCTTCCAGCGCGTCGACTAAACCGACCCGACCAGGGCCCGCCGATGGCGAATTCGAGGGGTCGTTGCAACACTGCTGGTCAGCTGGCTAGGTCCAGTAGCTTAGCGAGGCGCTCGGCTGGGGTTTCCCGGTCGAGCGTTTTGCGTGGGCGGCTATTGAGTTCAGCGGCAACGGCCTCCAGGTGCTCGGGGGTGTGCCCGCTCAGGTCGGTGCCTTTGGGGAGTACTGACGCAGCAGGCTGTTCGTGTTCTCGATTGAGCCGCGCTGCCAGGGGCTTGCGGGGTTGCGGGGTTGCGGGGTTGCGGGGTTGCAGGGTTGCGGGGTTGCAGGGTTGCAGGGTTGCAGGGTTGCAGAAGTAGACCGGGATGTTGGTGGCGACGGTGAATGCCCGGTGAGCGGCCATCTCGGAGCCTTGGTCCCAGGTCAGGGAACGCCACAGGTGCGGCGGGAGAGTCTGGACGGTCGCGGTGAGAGCGTCGCGGGTAGCGATGGCGCTGTGCCCGTGCTGCAGGCGCACGAGCATCACGTAGCGGGTGGCCCGCTCGACCAGCGTGCCGATTGCGGACCGTCCGTCCTTGCCGACGATGAGGTCACCCTCCCAGTGGCCGGGGACGGCACGGTCCTGGGCCTCGGCCAGCCGGTCACTGATCAAGACCATGTTCTTGATCGGGCCGGAGACGCGCTTGTGGACGTGACGGTGCGGGCGTCGCCTGGTCCTGCCGGTGCGGAGGGCACGGGTCAGCTCCCGCCGGAGTTCTCCGCGGCCCTGGACGTAGAGGGCCTGGACGTAGAGGGCCTGGACGTAGAGGGCCTGGACGTAGAGGGCCTGGTAGATGGTCTCGTGGGTCACGTGCATCTCCGGCCGGTCGGGGAATCGTGCCCGCAGAGCCTGGCAGATCTGCTCGGGGCTCCACCGCATCATGAGGTGCTCCTGGATGAAGTTCCTCAACTCGATGTTCTGGCCGATCTTGCCGGGCTTGGGGCGGGCGCGTCGTCTCTCGACCCGGCGGTGGGCATGGAATGGCTGGTAGGTCCACCCTCCCCTGGGCATGGGGCGCCGGTTGCAACGTATCTCCCGGCTGACCGTGGAGGGGCTGCGGCCCAGCTCAGCCGCGATCTGCCGGACCGACGCTTTCTCGCGCAATCGATCGGCGATGTGGATGCGCTCAGACTCGCCCAAGTACCGGGACGGGACAGAAGCCGGTTCCTCCTCCCCGTGCTGGACAGGTGGAACCGCCTTCTTGCCGCCGGGCGGTGAGTGCCAGCCGTTGCGCCACCGCTTACCGGTACGCAAGTTGATGCCGACGATCCGCGCGGCTTCCCGCGTGCTGTAGCCCTCTTCCATGAGCTGGAAGTATGCGGCCCGTTCCTGGACCAGCCTCTTCCCACTCGGCTTACCCCTGTTCTCCCGAATTTCGAAGTCCATCGCACCCCTTCATCTGGAGTGTTGCGACGACCACTAGAACGGAAAAACTGGGCGGGGGCGCCGTGCGTTCTGCGCGCCAGAACTCCGTCAGGGGCCGGCGGGCGTCTACCTGGTTCAGTTCGAGCTACCTACTCCACCGCATACAGCAGGTTGTACTCAGCACCATTCGCCCTGAAGCGCAGACTGCGCTCACCAGGCGTATCCGTGATCCACTGCTCCCCGAGCCTGCCATCCCCGCCTGATCCGCTGATCTCCCCGAGAGAGACGGCAATCGTTCCCGTGAAGTCGCAGTCGTACTTGACGGTGTACATCCGGTCTCCCAGCACCGTCCCATTCCACACGGTGCCACGATTCTGGACAACAAGCCTCGGCTCGTCGAAACCGCTCCAGCCTTCAGTCGTGACGCACTTGAGCTTCTCCAGATAGAGCTTGGCCATACCGTCCCCTGCGCAGGATCCTTCTCGACGCTTCACATCCTGCCGAGCCTCAATAAACGATCACTAAACGAACGGACGCGGTATTCGCCGCCACGGAGATGCCCTGCGCGACACAGGCGGGGCAACCCCGTAGCCCCCAAGTCAGTGGGCGCCGGCACTACCAGACCCAAAGCTGACCAGCCGCGTAGGCAACGCCGGCGACACAGCGGCCCTCAGGTGACGGCCGGCCCGCAGCTTCAGTTCACTCCCGTCTGTACCCGTCCCCGAAGTTCAACGTATTCTCAAGTACGTCCTCCACAGGATCGTCGTTCTGCCCCGTGTTGATCAGCGCGACCCTAGGCGCATTGTGGGATTCGCGCGGATACTCATCGGCGACCGCGGCACTGGCACCACCCAGAACACTGGTTGCGAAGACAGCCGCAACGGCGAGCGCAAGACGTGCGCGCATAGATCATTCCTCCCCTTGGATCAGTACCCGCCCCGTGACTGGCTGCCCAGGAACTACTGCACCAGCCACCAGCCCAGTCCCCGCACACCAGTGATTCACCTGGACGTGGCAGTTCACCAACCCACGGACGCGTCGATCGGCTGTAGCGCGACGTGTTCACCGCCGCCTGCGGAGACCAGCTGTCCGGCCTGCACGGCCCGAAGGGCAAACCCTGTCCGGCCCGTCCATGGGTCTGCCTGCCGTGTCCCCTGGCGGTCTTCGCTCCCCGGCACGCGGTCAACCTGCTGCGGCTCAAGGCGTTCTTCTCCCGGCAGTGGCAGCAGATGCCGGCCGCCCACTTCATGGCCGTTTTCGGCCCCTACGCCGCCCGCATCCAGCAGGTCCTGGACCGCTTCGACCCGAGCATCCTCGCTGCGGCAGCCGACCAGCTCGACGCCGTTGACGCCGTTGACGCCGTTGACGCCGTTGACGCCGTTGACGATGAACTACCGCTGCGGCCCGAGGAGATGACCGCGTGACCACCGCCATCACGATCCCCTTCGACGGCACCTCTGCCGTCTTCGCCGGCGCCGACGTCTGCAGTGAGGCCGGGCTGCCTCTTCCTGACGGCTTTCGCCGCTCGCTGTTCGAGGACGATGTCTGGGACTTCAACGAGGTCATCGGCCATCGGCCTGCCGGTCCAACTGCCGATCTGCCACCGGCATCTCGACTTCACCGCCATCGGTGATCTGCGCTGGCGGCTGATCGCCAAGGAACTCCTCCTGGCCATGCTCGCCCCGCGGCACCCAGCCGTCGCCCCGCTGCCCCGGGCCCACCCCACCGCCCTCCACCTACGCAGCTGCGTGGGCCGTCTCGACGAACTCACCCGCCTCTTCCAGTGGCTCGACAAGCGGTCCATCGCAAGCCTGGAGATGCTCGACACACGCCTTTGCGAGGCATTTCTGGCCCACCGCCGCTATGTGCTCGACGGACACGGCGCCATCGTCGGCGTACAGAGCCCCGGCACCCGACGCGCCGCCGCCCAGGCCGTCGTCGACTGGTCAACTACCGTGACCTGTTCACCGCGGACCGGGTCGCGGCAACCCTGCGGCCCTGGGGCGGCGCCACCGCCTCAGCTATCGCCGAGATGCCCTCCGGCCGCACGGAGAACAAGACCCAACCCGTCGAAGACGCCATCCTGCAGCCCCTGCTCGCGGCCGCTCTCTACTCGCATGGTGAGAGTTGCACCTCGCCAGCGATCAGATCGGGGCATCGTCGGTCAGCGAAGGCACGGCGCACGGACGGAGGACCATGAGCGAGCCTTCCAAGGTCGCCGCCATGGCAAAGGGGAACCGGTCGAGCTCAAGACACAGTGCAACGTCATCGGGATGGACTCCTTGACGCACACCCTCCGCCAGCTCGGCGGCGGCGCGCGACGCGGCAGCGCGGCGGAGGAACTCAGCAGCATCCGTCCCAGCCTCGGTGGCTCTCCGAGCGATGTATTGAGCGCACGCCAGATCTTCGTCGGCCTGCCCATCTTCGCCAGTGACCACGAACGTGACGCCGTCACTCTTGCGCGTCCGCAAGAGCCGAGCCGTTGCCTCCGCCACCACGAAGCCGGCGCACAGCACCAGCGACGCCTCCTTGACCGCGAGGGCGCCGACCGTGCCTGCCGTGGTCTTCTGCACAACGGTCCGTCCGCCAAGGTCAGCAGACCGCAGCAGGCCCGGCGAGTTGACCATGTCGAACCCGGGCGCGGGCGGACCGTCTTTGAGCGCCACCCAATCCGGATGCGAAGCCTTGAGCGCCAGGGCTGCGTCCAGCGACTCAGCAAGAACGATCTTTTCCGCCCCCTGGGCAAAGGTCCAGGCGGCCACGGTGAAAGCACGCATAACGTCGACTACGACCGCCACGGACGGGACTTCGACCAACTCAGCGATGCCAAGGAAACGAGTGTCCATTCCGATCATGATCGCGCATGCCTGACCCGAAGCGCCCGGAGAGTGATCCGCATCACATCGACGGTCTCGGAATGCAACACCTCCGGCTGCCTGCGTCGCGAAAGCAGTGCGCAACGACATGCCTGCTCAATCGCCACACGGGGCACCGGCACACGGCCTCTGCGGACACAAGCCACACGCCGGCCACGAACCTGCTCAAGAACGGGGCGGAACTGACGCACGTCAAGCGTTACCTCGGCCACGTCTCCTACGTCATGGCTGAGCACTACGTGCACCTCGCCAATACCGACCCCCAGCTCAACGACGCCCTCAACGCAGTCTGGGTCGGCGGACCCGGCTCAGCCGAACCCGGGATGGTGCTGTCCGCCGGCGAGCCGATGACGCGTGAAGAAGCCGAGGCCATGGCCATCGACCTCAAGCGCAAGTCCACCCCCGCCGAGGGCGGCTTATGCACCTACCCACCGGTCATGAACGGCGGCGCATGCCCCTGGAGCCTCGACTGCCACAACTGCCACAAGTTCGTCCTCGCCGGCGCCGATCTCGTCTACTTGCAGCGCAAACGCGAGCGATGGCGCATGCTCGCCGAACGAGCACCGGACCCCGCCACGGCCGACTTCCTCCATGAAGCCTTCGAGCCCACGGCCCGCGCGATCGAGGGCCTCGAGAAGGCCGTGGACGCGGTCGGCTCCTCCACGGAGCCCTCGCCCTCGACCTGCGGCGCCCGCAGGACTACTTCGGAGGCGTTTGGAGCACCGCCTTTCGGGCCCAAGAACTCGCCCGCCAACGTGAGGAAGAAGACGAGGCAGCATGAGCACCTCCGCCCCAACGCGGCGATCGCCGCCCGCCGTCGCCAAACCGAAGAGAGACTGACGCGAGTCGAGACCGCGATCGGCCAACTTCGGCGCGAGCGCGGCCGCCTGACCGTTCGCGCAGTCGCCAAGCGAGCCGCGGTGTCTGCCACTTTCCTCTATGAAAACCACGATGCCCGCACCCTGGTGAAGAACGCGGTCATCAACAGCGAGAGCCGGCATGACCAGCTCGCCCAGGCAGAACATGAGCGAATCGAGGCGTCCTGGAGAGAGCGGGCCCTGAACGCGGAAGAGGAACTCACTCGAACCCAGAAGGAGGTCTTCACCCAGAGGCAACAGATCGGCGAGCTCATGGGCCAGATCCGTGACTTCGACCAGATGGTCCCCGGTGAATCTCTGCAGGCCCTAACAGTGGAGAACACGACGCTCAAGCAACGCGTCCACCAGCTCACCCAAGGGCATCGCAAGCTCCATGAGCGCCTTGAAGGCGCCCGGACGAACCTCCGCTCCGCCGACGAACGGATCGCTGACCTCGAAGCCCAGCTTCTGGAACAAGTCTCCTCATGACTTCGACACCCGGCTCCAGTTCGATCCAGTGGCTTGTCGCGCAGCCTTGGCCGGGTGATCGGTCCACTGCTCGAACGGACGGTGAGCCCTGATCATGAGTCGCCGCCGGGAGCCTGGCGGCTCCCCGTCCGGCAGGTCTGATGCGGCCATGTATCCGGTCAGACAGCCTCTGCCCAGGCTTTGCGGGCGAGTAGCTGAACCTCCTGGAACTGCCGTCGGTCAGTGGGCTGCGGCTCGCGAACCATCCGGGCTACCTCGGCCAACCCGGACTTGCGCAGCATCGCGGCGAGGTGATCAGGCGACCACCGATAGGCCGGCGCGACCGTGTGATCGAAGGCCTGCGTCGGGTGAGACGGATCATCGCTTGCCGAAAAGCCGACCAGAAGATGGCCGCCAGGTGCCAGCACACGATGGAACTCCGCCAGAATGACGGGGAGTTCCTGCGGCGGAGTGTGGATGATGGACCAACGTGAGAGTACGCCGCCCAGCACGCCGTCAGCGATGTTCAACGCGGCCATCGAGCCCACGTCGAACCGCAGGCTCGGATAGGCCTGTCGAGCCAACTTGATCATCGCAGGAGAGGCATCAACACCAAACGCCGCTAGCCCCAACTCGTTCAGATGGGCGGTGATATGGCCAGGTCCACACCCCAGGTCCGCGACCTGACCGTCCCCACTCGCACTTACGGCCTCGGCGAAGGCACCCAAGATCGCGCGGTCCAGGGGACTGTCACGCAGCGTGTCGCGGAACAGCTGCGCATAGGTGGGGGCAGCAGCGTCGTAAGCCTCGCGGGTGGCGCTGAGGGCATCGTGTTCGACCATGCTCGCGACAGTAGTTCCCGGCGCTGAGGCGAGCCGCGAGAATCACGATACCCCCTCCCGCCTGTTCGCCCAGGCCATCGCTAGGTCGCCTGTCATGCAGCGAGGTGATGTCCTTGGCCGTCTGGCCCTGGGCGGACATGAGCACCACGATCGCCCGCCGCAGACGGACGGGATCCTTCGCCGTCCGGCTGACCCGCTGCGATCGACGGCGTTCCTCCATGCTGACGGGCCGGACAAACACACTCGGTCGACGCCCCACGACCACCTCCAAGATCGAGTCCTGGTGACAGTCGGCTCACCCGACGGGCGGCACGTCGATTACCCGGTCAGCGATGCGAGACGAGCCACTAGCTCGACCGCGAATAGGCCGTCGCCCTCGCACGGCTGCCGCGACAAGTCGAGCACTTCCTCGACGAGTGCGACGACGCCGTTGAAGACGCGTTTGCCGCCCACACCGGACTCGACCCGGCCTGCGAGGCGTTCAGCGCGGCCTCTGCCTCCACGCCCCACAGGCGACCGCGTCGCCGACACCCCGGACATCCGGTCGTTCGCCCTGGATGCGCACACTGCGGAAAGATCAGGGCTGACCTGCGACAACTCCGCCCCGAAGGGCGGCTCTGCGGTTCGTGCGACGCCCGAAGCCGCCGTCGCGAAACCTGCGCACGCTGCCACAACGCCCATGCACACCTGCGTGAACTGCGGAAAGACCGCAGCCGCCGCCCTCGTTGGCGATGACGGCGCGCTCTGTCACCTCTGTTACAACCGGCACCGTCGACCGCGGCGTCCGTGCGGTCGATACGGACAGCTCAAGCGCATCGCCCGCAATGCGAGCGACGGTGTCGGCGTACAACCTCGGCTCCCCAGTTGTGTACGGATGAACGTCCCCGTCTACGGTTCAGAGGTAGCAGAGCGTTGGAGGACTGGGTTGGAGCTGTGGGACCAAAACGTCGCTCCGTACGGAGAGGAGCTGGAGGCGTTGGACAACAGCACGCGGGCCGACCTCGTGCTGGACGTGGTGGCATCGACGATGCCGCTTTTCGAGCCGCCGTTCGACGACTTCTTCCCAGAACCGCACCGCGAGCTGGTCAAGTCCGTACTGACCCTGCGCACACAAGCTCCAGCGAGCTGGTGGGACGACACGGCTTTCGCACGAGACTTCCTGACCCAATACGACCTTCTGCCGGATGTCCCCACCAGGCCAGCGGTCGGCCCCTTCCTGATGGCGCTGGTTCGACTCTTCGAAGCGCCTGGCGGCTTCCTGCCGGCCGACGAAGCGTTGGAGTGCCTGTCCAGCTGCTACGAGGCAATCCTGGTATCCCAGTTGACTGGGCGAGTCACAGCTGAAGACGAGAAGCGGGACCCAATGTGCCAGCAGGCCCTTGCGCGGCAGACGGTCCTCGTCCTGCGAGCGCTCGATTGAATCCGTGCGATCACCAAGTGTCACCGATCGCGAGGCGTGGCATACCTTCCGAATCGACAAGGAACATGTTCCTCGTCGGATATCCGGCCCGGATCAGGCCACGTCGGTGTCTCGCTCGATGGCCTTGAGTCGGTTCTTGAGCCGGTAGCTGGGGCCGTTGATGGAGATCACGTCGCAGTGGTGCAGGAGGCGGTCGAGGATGGCTGTGGCGAGGACTTCGTCGCCGAACACCTGCCCCCATTCGCTGAAGGTCTTGTTTGAGGTCAGGATGATCGAGCCCTTTTCATACCGCTTTGAGATGACTTGGAAGACCAGGTTCGCTTCTCCGCGTTCGAGGATCTCGTAGCCCACCTCGTCGACCACGAGGACGCCCGGCCGCAGGTAGGTGCCCAGCTTGTTGGCCAGGCGGCCGGCTGCTTCGGCGGCTTTGAGGTTGCGGACCATGTCGTCGAGGCTGGTGAAGTAGACCGAGTAGCCGGCCCGGCAGGCCGCGACGGCCAGAGCGACGGCGATGTGTGTCTTGCCCACCCCGGGAGGCCCCAGGAGAGCGGCGTTCGCCTTGGCCTCGACGAACGAGAGGGTGGCCAGGTCTTTGACCTTGCGCGGGTCGAGGTCGGGCTGGAAGGAGAAGTCGTACTCATCGAGCGTCTTGTGGTGCGGCAGCCGGGAAAGTCGCAGGCCCTGGCGGAAGCGGCGGTCGTCGCGGACGGCCAGTTCCTCGGAGAGGACCAGGTCGAGGAAGTCGAGGTAACCCATCTTTGCCTCGTCCGCCCGGCGGGTGAACTCGTTGATGGTTTCCGCGAGGTGGGGCAGGCCGAGCTTGCCGGCCGTGGTGCGGATGCGGTTGCCGGTCAGCTCGCTCAAGAGGATTCCTTCGTCGCTCGATGGGTGGTGAACGGCCGGGTTCCGGTCAGCTCGTCATAGACCGACAAAGGCCGTCGGCCGACCTCGATCCGGGTGGCCGCGGCTCTGTTCAGCAGGGCCTGCAAGGGGCCGACCTCCTCGCCCCGCGGCCGCTCCGGACGAGGCTGGACCGGGACGTCGCCGGTGGTGGTTCGGCGTCCCTTGCCGGTGGGCAGGCCGTCCCAGTGCGACTCGTCGACGACACGGGCACCGCGTCCAATGGCCCGGGGATGGGAGGCCAGTAACGTGCTGCCGTGGGCGTCGGCGAGGGTGGCATGCATCGTGACCTGGGATTTCGTCGCCCGGATCTCGACCAACTGGCGAGCACGGACTCGGCAGGCTGGCACGGAGTAGAGGTTGCCGTCGAAGGCGACCAGGCAGTCCTTGCCGACGTGCCGCAGCTGCCGTTCGGCCACCAGATACGGAGTCGGGGGAAGCGGCTTGAGAGCCGCGTGATCCCTCGCCGCCCGTTCCGCGATGACCTCCCGGTGGGTTTTGTGGATCTGGGCCCGCCTCTGCGGCACCCACGCGGTGAATGCGGCGTCCATCTCCTCGACGGAGGAGAACGACCGGCCGGACAGGACGTGGTCGCGGACGATCAGGACCTGCCGCTCGACCCGGCCCTTGCCCTGCGGCCGGTAGGCGGCCAGGACGTCGATATCGAAGTCGTAGTGGCCGGCGAATCCGACCGCTTCCGGATGCAGCGGGACCGCCTCGCCAGGAGCGACGTGCCGGCGGACGACGGTCTTGGTCCGGTCGTAGACGATCGTCATTGGGGCCCCGCCGAAGTGCGCGAACGCCCGGCGGTGGCAGTCGAAGAAGGTCTGCAGGTCCTGGCTGGTGGCGAAGCAGCAGAACGGGTCGCGCGAGTACGACAGCGTCATGTGGAAGGAGTAGACCTTCGCGATGCCCATGTGGGCGAGGATCTTGCCCTCGTCACCCCAGTCCACTTGGGCCTGGGCCCCTGGGATCACCTCGAACCGGCGGTGCATCCCCGCCAGTTCTTTGGGGGTGATCCCGAGTTCCTCGGCGATCCTGGGCCGGGCCGTCTGAACGTAGAGCTTGACCCGCTGATAGTTGCCGGTGAAGCCGTACTCCTGGGCCAGCCGCTCGTGAATGACCGCGGCCTTCATCAGGACCTCGGCCCGGAGCATTGAGTCGATCAGCGGCCCAAACTCGTCGATCACCCTTGCCCGCGACCGCCCGCTCGACGACCGCCGCGGAGGGGTCGCCGGCCCCGGCGCCGACAGGTACTTGCGGACCGTCTTCCGGTCCAGCCCGGTCTCCCTGGCGATCTCCGACAGGCTCATCGCACCGGACTCCAGCAAGCCACGAAAGCGCCGAAGCTCCAGCCAACGCTGCGGATCCAAGACCACTGCCAGCCCCCTCCGCCACCCGAATCGACCAAGCAGCAGAGTGTCGAGCAGCAGGTCTCACCGCATCAGCAACTGTCCCTATTCATCCGTACGAGACTGGGGACGTTCACGTGTACGCCGACAGACGGAAAGCCGGACCTCTGCGACGGCTGCTACCAGGGCCCCGAGGCAACCTGCTCGACCTGCAGCCGGGGCCAACCCTGCGTTAGCCGCGACCAGCAGGGCCAACTGGTCTGCGGCACCTGCTACCGACGCAATCGCACCGGGAAACCGTGCGCCCGCTGCGGCGAGACCAAGCCGGTCAACACCCGATGGCCAGCTCTCGCGAGTCCGCCCAGGCCCTCGCTGCTGATCTCCCCAGCCCGATCCTCGCCGACGTGACCGGGATGCACTGCCACACCGCGCTCCGCTGGGTCGCCTACGCCAGACGTGACTGGGCCGAGTACCTCGCTGTCCGAATCTCGGATGACGAGGATGACCGCGCGAACATGGCTCCCCTGGACCCGTGATCGCGTGTACTCGGCTGCCGCCATGCCCTGTCGCCTCCAAGTCATTCGCTGTGAATATCGGACGGACGCACAGATCACCACTCGATCGGGTGACTCCTCGTCTTTCCGGTAATCCACCTACGCGTTTTCCAGGCCGCTTCCCTCTTACAGGGTGTCGGGGGCTTCCCGGCGCGAGAGGGATGAAAGAGAGGACACGACAGTGCTCACAGCCTGGGGCTGGGCGTGCCTGGCGACCGGTGCCAGTGCCGCAGCCGGGATCGCAGCACGTGCCTACGCCTACTGGATCCGCGAGGTGGTCCGACGCGAAACGCTGAAGGTCGTCCTGCATCAGCTCTCCTCCGGCGGAGGTTCCGTTGAGGTCACCGACCAGGACGGTGTCTCATGGGCCGTACGGCTCCCCGACAGCGAGCAGGAATGAATGCCCGGACAATTTTTCGAGGAGGAATTCGACGCGGTGTACCGAGAGTGGCATCGGCCGCTGCTCGCTAGAGCCGCCCTGGTATGTGGCGCCCAGCATGCTCTGGCGTCCGACGCCGTACAGGAAGCATTCGTTCAGTGCTGGCGCCGTATCAGCAACGCGGACGCCGACCCCGTGCGGAACTGGGGTCCGTGGCTCACCAGGACAGTGATACGCGAAGCGATCAAAGTGTGCAGTCGTCACTCGGGCACGGCGCCCCTCGACGACGCCGAGTCTTCGACGCATAGCCCAGACCTGGCCGGGCTCATGGATGTGAAGGAAGGCTTTCTTCACGTGTGCACAGCAATCGCGAGCCTCCCCGCTCGCCAACGCGAGGTGATGGCGCTCTACTACCTGGCCGGTATCCCCACTGTTGAGGTTGGCGACATGTTGGGGATCGACCCCTCAACTGTGCGGGTACAGCTGAGCAAGGCACGTCGCAGGCTGGAGCCGCTTTCGGTCAAACTGAAGCAGTTGGGTCTGCTCAACGGAGAGGGCGGAGAGCAGCAGTGACGAAGCACCAGCAGGAGCCGGCTGATTCCCCCCCGCCGACAGAGTACGACCCGGTCCGGGACATGCTGCGCGCGACGGAGGTGGCGCTGACTCAGGCAGTGTCACCAGCGGAAACGGAAGCATCCCTGGCCGGGCTCAAGGAACAACTTAGGCATGACGCGACAACACCTCTAGCGCGTGCGGATCGCACAGCGGCTCGGGCAGCAGCTACCCCATCCGCTCGGACCGTGGCGCTGGGCACCACCGCGCTCGACGTGCGGTCGTCTGCCTCACCGGCTGCAGGTGGCGGCCGTCGGCCTCCCGCTCCCACCTCGGTCGACGAGCTGTGGCGGTCGTACAAGGCGACGGGGGACGAGCGGCTGCGGGAACAGCTGATCCTGCACTACTCGCCGCTGGTGAAGTACGTCGCCGGCCGGGTGAGCGTGGGGCTGCCGCCCAACGTCGAACAGGCCGACTTGGTCTCCTCCGGCGTGTTCGGGCTGATCGACGCCATCGAGACGTTCGACGTCGACCGCGAGATCAAGTTCGAGACGTACGCGATCACCCGGATCCGCAGCGCCATGATCGACGAACTGCGGGCGCTGGACTGGAACCCGCGGTCGGTGCGGCAGAAGGCACGGAGCGTGGAACGGGCCTACGCGACGCTGGAGCCCAGGCTCCGGCGGACGCCCACGGAGGCCGAGGTGGCCGCCGAGTTGGGCATCACGGTGGACGAACTCCGGGTCGTCTTTGGCCAGTTGTCGCTGGCCAACGTGGTGGCGCTGGAGGAACTACTGCACGTCAGCGGCGAGGGCGGCGACCGACTGAGCGCGATGGACACTGCCGCGGACAACCCCGTGGAGGTGGCCGAGGACCGCGAACTGCGGCGGTTGCTCGCGCGCGCCATCAACACCCTCCCCGAGCGCGAGAAGACCGTCGTCTCGCTCTACTACTACGAGGGCCTCACGCTCGCTGAGATCGCGAATGTCCTCGGTGTTACGGAGAGCCGGGCCGGCCAGATCCACACCAAGGCCGTACTGCAGCTCAGAGCGAAGCTGGCCGATGTCGGACGCTGAAGAGCATTGACGAGCTGAAGAACAAGTTCTCGGACCTGCGCGGCAAGCACAACCAGCTGCGTACGGACGTCAAGCAGATGGCGCGCGTAGTCCACGTGCTGGAGGTCGAGAACCAGCAGCTGAGGCAGTCGGCCGGGAAGGACGGCGTGGTCCGGGCATTCCCAGTTCAGCAGCGTCCTCCCGCCCGGTGACAAGGGCAGCAGGTCATGGGCGCGGAGCACCGTGAACTCCCGCGCGAGTGGCGCCCAAGAGCTGGGCGGTCCCGTCAGCGGCCGGGGACGGTGCCCGCGCCGGCACGTCCGCTCCGTTGGGATCCGACAGGCACCCGGGTCACGAGGTCGGGCACCGTCGTGCCGGTGGGCTGGGTGACGACGATGTGCGCCGCCTGCGCCCCGACCCCCCGAGCCTCGATCGTCGTCGCCGCCCCGGTGGGTGAACGCGAACGCTGGGTATCGATCGCGGGCACCGTGGCCGAGGACCAGGTCCGCCTCGTCCTCCACCCGGAGACCGTGAACCGCTACGCGTACTGACCGCTCAGCGACCCAGCCGGGCCGCGAGCCCGTCGAGCACGCAGTCCAGGCCGAACGCGAACTCGACGTCGGGGTCGAGTTCCTCGGCTTCGAGGACGCGGCGGGCGAGCATCGGGTGTTCGCCCGCCGCGAGGACCTCGCTGATGTAGGGGCCGACGCTGCGCTGCCACTCCTCCTCGCTGAGCCCGGTGCGCTGCTCCGCGCGCCGAAGGGCCTGCTGGGCGGCGACCGAGCCCAGCACGTACGCGTGCACGGCGCCGAGCGCCTGCGAGGCCAGGGTGATGTCGGGCGTGAGCGCGACGGCGGCGCGCAGCGCGGACTCGGACCGCCGCAACGAGTTGGGGCCGAGTGCGGGCCTCCCCGCCAGTTCACCCGCCAGCCAAGGATGTCGCAGCAGCGTCGCACGCAACGCGTGCGCGACCGCCCCCAGATCGGCACGCCAGTCATCAGCGGGCTCGGGCAGCGGATCCTCGCCCTGCGCCGCGTCGACCATCAGGTCCACCAGCTCGTCGCGGTTGGTGATGTACCGGTAGAGCGAGGCAGTCCCGGAACCGAGATCACCCGCGACCCGCCGCATCGACACCGCCGCCAGTCCCTCCGCGTCCGCGACGGCCAGCGCGGCGGCCACGTACTGGTCCACCCCAGGCGCGCGTCGACGCGGCTCGGGGCGCGGCCGGGTCCACACCGACGAGGGAACGGGTTCGGTCATCGGGGCGGTTCCTTTCCTCGTTGACCCGCATCCTACCTTCTGGCTACGATGTATCCATGACGGAGACAGCGTATCCAGAAGTACCGGTGCTCGTGGTCGGAGGCGGCAGCGTCGGCCTGCTCACCGCGGCGCTGCTCACCCACCACGGCGTCCCCGCGGTGCTCGTCGAACGCCGGTCCGGGCCGTCGGTGCACCCACGTGCCACCGGCATCGGACCGCGCACCGTCGAGATCCTCCGCGAACTCGGACTCGACACCGCCGTCGACGCCGTCGCGGTCGACCTTCGGGGAGCCGCGGGCAAGGCGGTGGCGCGGACCGTCGTCGAGATGGGCGCGGGCGACGTCGTGACCGTGCCCATGCCGACCCCGTCCGCCGACGAACTGGACGTGACGCCGTTCAGACTGCGCGGCGTCTGCGCCCAGGACCGGGTCGACGCCGTCGTGGCAGCCGACCTGGCACGCCGCGGAGCGGACCTTCGCTGGTCGACCCGCCTGGTCGGCATCGCGCAGGACGCCGACGGGGTCGACGTCGAACTGGAGGGACCCGACGGCCGCTACTCTCTGCGGTGCACGCGCGTAGTTGCCGCCGACGGCACGCACAGCACCGTGCGGACCGCGCTCGGCGTGGGCACCTCCGGGCCGGGCGACCTGGGCAAGTCGATGATCAACATCCTGTTCTGCGCCGACCTCCGACCGCACCTGCGGGGAATGTCCTTCGCCACCTGCACGATCACCACGCCGGAGGCGCCCGGCCTGCTGGCCACCGTGGACGGCGAGACGAACTGGGTCTTCCACGTCCCCTGCGACGTCGACGGCGGCGAACGCCCCGAGGACTTCACGCACGAGCGCTGCGCCGCGGTCGTCCGGCTGGCGGTCGGCGATCCCGACCTCGACGTCGAGGTGCGCAGCGTGCTCTCGTGGCGGCCCCGGAGCGCAGCGGCCGAAAGCTTCGCCGTCGGCCGCGTGTTCCTCGTGGGCGACGCCGCGCACACCGTGTCGCCCCTGGGCGCGTTCGGCCTCAACACCGGGGTCGCCGACGCGCACAACCTGGCGTGGAAGCTGGCCGCCGTCCACCACGGCGAAGCCGGTGCCGGGCTGCTCGACACCTACGCGCACGAACGTGAACCGGTCGCCGCGGCGACGCTGGACCAGGCGATGCGCAGGCTCGCCGACCCGGAGCTGCACTGGGGACGCGGACCCGAGGCCGACGCCGCCAGGGCGGCGGCAGGGGTGTGGGCGGCGCCGGTCGTGCACGTCGGCCAGAGGTACGATTCGGCCGCCGTTGTCGACCCGCGGCCGGAACTCCCGTCCACAGTGGACCTGGTGCTGGACGGGTCGCCGGGTTCACGGGTGCCCCACGCGTGGATCGACGGGGTTTCCACGCTCGACCTGGTGACGTCCCGGTGGACCCTGCTGGTGGGCGTCGCCGGCGAGCGCTGGCTCGCCGCCGCGGCGGACGTCGGCCTCCCCGCGCATCGCGTCGCGGTCCCGTGGCTCCCCGACGAAGGGGCGCTGCTCGTCCGTCCGGACGGGATCGTCGCGATGCGCGCCACGGCGTCGGCGACGGATCCGGCGCGGTTCCTCACCAAGGCCTTGGACCAGGTGCTGGCCAGGCTGGTCCCGATGCCGAGCACCTGATCCAGACCGGGACCGAACCCTGCCGCCTGGCCCTCACGCAGGCGCGGGCCGCAGCACAGGACGCCTCCGGCTGACATCGCACCGAGCAGCACCTCCTCGGCAGGGGCCACATGTGCCGGCTGAGGCGATTGCTCGGCAGATCCCGGCCATCTCTTCCGGCTACAGGGCGGCCTGATTCGAGGTGGCGTGGAGGGAGCCGAGTAGGTTGAGGGCCTGGGCGCTGGGGCTGCCGGGTTCGGCCTGGTAGATGACAAGTTGCTGGCCCGGAGCGTCGCGTACGTCGAAGGCCTGGTAGGTCAGCGCCAGGGGTCCGACGTCCGGGTGGAGGAAGTGCTTGGCGTCCTGGGTCTTGCCACGCACGGCGTGGGTGTTCCACAAGCGGGTGAAGTCGGCGCTGTGCTCGGTGAGGGCGCGGACGAGTTCCCGCAGCCGTGGGTTGTCCGGGTCGAGGCCGGCCGCCTGACGCAGATGGCTCACGGTGGCCTGCGCCGTGCGACTCCACCTGGTGTAGAACTGTCGGCCTGCCGGATCGAGGAAGGTCATGCGGGCCAGATTGTCGGCCTGCTCGAAGGGTGAGTGCAGGGCCTCGGCCAGGGCGTTGCTCGCCAGGACGTCCAAGGTCGGGTTGATGACGAACGCCGGGGCGCCCGGGTAGCCGTCCATCAGCTGGCGAAGGGTGGGACTGACGCGGTCCGTGGTGTGGGTGGACTGGTTACTCGGCGCTGTCCCGGCCAGCTGGTGCAGGTGTGCGTGGGCGTCGGGGTCCAGTCGCAGGGCGCGGCCGAGCGCGTCGAGTACGTGGGCCGAGGGGTGGCGTTCGCGCCCCTGTTCCAGGCGGGTGTAGTAATCCGCGTTCACCCCGGCCAGGACCGCGACCTCTTCACGGCGCAGTCCGGTGACCCTGCGCACGCCGTAGCTCGCCATGCCGATGTCTTGCGGCCGTAGGCCCGCCCTGCGTGCGCGTAGGAACTCTCCCAGGTAGTTGTCGGTCATGTCCTGAGGCTAGGTCGCGGGGGCGGTGTGCTGCCTGGGTGCACCGCACCCAGGCAGCACACGTCCTGGTCGGTGGTCCCCGACCTGTCCAGACTCGGTCGGGCAGGACAGATCCGCACCCATGGACGAGGGGAGTCCGTCATGACAGGAAACACGGAGGAGGGTCATGCCGACGTGGTCGGCATGTGGGTGACCGCGGACGGTCACATCCGCCAGGAGTTGCGGGCGGACGGCCGGTACGACGAGGCCCGCGGTAACCGGCGCAGCGCGTACACGGGCCGCTATTCGGTGTCCGGCGGCCACATCGATTACGTCGACGACTCCGGGTTCCACGCGACGGGCGACATCCGCGATGGCGTGCTCTACCACGAGCACCTCGTGCTCCACCGAGAGGAAAAGCAGACATGACAGACACAGCCAAGGTCGTGGCAGTCACCGGAGCGAGCAGCGGGATCGGCGAGGCGACCGCCCGCCGACTCGCCACAGACGGCCACCGTTTGTTCCTTGGAGCACGGCGCACCGATCGCCTCGATGCGCTGACCCGGGAGATCACCACCGCAGGCGGCACTGCGGCGTTCCAACGGCTGGATGTCACGGATGCCGACGATGTCCGGGCCTTCGTGTCCGCCGCCCGCGAGCGTTACGGCCGAGTGGACGTGGTGGTCAACAACGCCGGAGTGATGCCGCTCTCGCCGCTGGAAGCGCTGAAGACCGACGAGTGGGACCGCATGATCGACGTCAATGTGCGGGGAGTCCTGCACGGGATCGCCGCCGCCCTGCCCGAGATGCGCGCTCAGGGCGGCGGGCACTTTGTGAACATCGCCTCCGTCGGCGCCTACGAGGTCTCCCCCACCGCCGCCGTCTACTGCGCCACCAAATTCGCCGTCCGCGCGATCTCCGAAGGGCTGCGCCAGGAGTCCACCGGGAACATCCGGGTCACCCTCGTCTCCCCAGGCGTGACCGAGTCCGAACTCGCCGACAGCATCTCCGACCCTGCTGCCAGGGAGGCCATGAAAACCTACCGCGCCGTGGCATTGCCCGCCTCCGCCATCGCGGAGGCCATCGCCTACGCCCTTTCCCAGCCTTCGCAGGTCGACGTCAACGAAATCGTCGTCCGTCCCGCCACAAGCGCCCAATAGCCCGCGGTAGCGCCACACGTGTTGCACACGATACTGGCGATCACACCGGCGCTGAGCTGCACAAAGTGGTCTCCAGGCGCTGAGTTTCGCCCCGGCCGTCCCGCCCTCGATCGTGCGGCCCGCCCCGCAGTGCTGTCGCTGCGCGCAGGTGTAGGGGCGGGTGTGGTGCGGCCGAGCAGGCCAAGGGCAGCCCCGGGGCCCAAGTCGCGGCGGGTGGTGGCGACTTCCTCGGGGTCCCAGGCCATCTGCCCGACCACGGTGCGCCGGTTGCCGCGCTTCTCGACGAATCCGCGGACCAGAAGCAGGCCCGAGTGGAAGATCGTGTGCGCGCAGGCGTCGTGGGAGTCCTCGAAGAACGCGAGATCCACCAAACCGGAGCCGTCCTCGAGCGTCACGAAGATGCACCCTCGACATCGTCAAACGCTGGTGTTGCTGTCCGCGCAGGGCATGCCGACGGCGAAGATCGCCGAGGTGACGTTCACCAGCGCGGACCGGGTGACCGGTGGCGGGTGCCCCCGATCCGGCTGGACACCCCGTCTGTCTGACCGGAAGCCGACGGCAAGAACGCCGTTCCCCCTGAGCCCGCGCGTCGGAACTTCACGCCGGGGTTGCCCCGTGGGGTGCCCCTTTCCCTTCCGGTACACCGTGTGCCAGCACCAACTTGAGCAGGAGCACGACAGGAAGCCAGCTCAGACCGGCCGGGCCGGGAAGGAGCGGGGAGACCATCGCGCCGGCGACCACGACGGCCAGCGCAATCGGCCGCTGCAACCGCTCTGACGCGGCTTCGACGACGATGGCTCCGATGAGGGCCCAGCCGTACCACAGCACTCCCCACCACCAGGTCCCGCCCGGGAAGAGGATCCCGGCGAGGATCGGCTGGATGTGGAGGACGGTAAAGCCGATCGGATGGTGCATGAAGCGGACGCTCCTCCGCTCGGTCGGGGGCAGCGGCGAGTGGTAGAAACTCTTGGCGGTGTCGAGCCCGTTGGCCACGACGCCCCCCACCAGGTCCCAGACCAACGCCAGTCCGAGGGCCCACTGCCACCAGGACCAGCCCACGTGGCGCCCGGCCAGGACCACTGCCAGTGCACCGAGCGCCGCCGTCGCGTGCGCCAGGAGCTTTTCGGTGGGGGTTGCACCGGTGCCGAACAGCCAGTCATGCCGGTTTGTGCCCATGGGTGCCTCCTTGCCAGCGTAACGCTGTTGGTGGTTAAGGGGGTTGAGCCGAGGTTTGATGAGGCGGGTCGCTCCGGAGGGGACGCACTCCGGAGCCTGGGCTCACCACTCATCACACAGACGTCGCGTCATTGGACAGCTCACGGTCCGCGGCCGCAGAGCCGCCGGGCCGCGCATCCGGTACGAGCTGCCGGACGCTGAGGATGGTGAGCAGAGCGATGGCACCGGCGACCGCCGGCACCGCGCCGGCACCGGCCGCCGAGAGGACGAGCCCGCCCACCGCACCACCGATGGCCACGCCCAGGTACTGGGCGGAGAAGTGCAGGCCCAGGGCCTGGGACCGCTGCTGCGGCGCGAGGCCGGCGAGCCGCGTCTGCTGGCTGATACCACCGGACCACCATGCCGCGCCGAGGGTGAACAGCAGCGGGAACGCGATGACCTTGGCAACGGCCGGTACGTGCATGAACGTCGTGAGGGTGAGGACGGCGAGGAGCAGCGTCATCACGAGCAGGACGGTGCGCAGGACCGTCGCGATCGGATGCTTGGCGAGCGCGGAGCCGATCAGCCGTCCCGCGAGGAATCCGCCCGCGCCGAAGACAATCATCAGTGCGGCCACGCCCTCGCTGCCGAGCCCGGTTGCCTTGTGCACCACGGGCGAAAGGTAGGTGTAGACGGTGTACGCGGCCAGGAAGAGCCCCAGCGTGGTCAGCAGACCCCACCGGATCGGGCGCCGGCGCAGGAGATTGAGCCGTCCGGCAGCCGATGCCGTGGACGGGGGAATATCGGGGAGCCCGGCCCACACGGCCACCGCCGTGATCAGCGCGAGAAGGGTGACAAAGCCGAACGCCGCGCGCCAGCCGAACCCGGCGCCCACGATGGTGCCGATCGGAGCGCCGAGGGTGAGCGCAATCGCGTTCCCCCCGGCCGTCACGGCGAACGCCCGTGGCAGGTCCTTCGGTGGACACAGGGCGGCGGCCGCCGCTGCCGCAGGAGCCGCGAAGAGCGCGGCCCCCATCGCGGCCAGCACGCGCGCACCGGCCAGAGCGGCGGTGTTGGGCGCGACCGCGGCGACCAGATTGGCCGCGGCGAACCCCAACGCGACGCCGATGAGCAGCCGTTTGGGCCGCACGTTCTGGAACAGCCCGATTAATGGCGGCCCGGCGAGTGCGTAGACCAGTGCGAACACGGTGACCATCTGCCCGCACACGGAGACTGATGTATGCAGGTCGTGCGCCACGTCAGGGAGTACGCCGGCGATCACATACCCCTCGGTTCCTACTGTGAACGTACCGAGAGCCAGGAGGTAGATCCTTGGGTTCATGGTCCAACAGTACAAGAGTCATTGAACCTTTGTAAGGGGTGGCGCTTCGTCCGAGGAAGCCCAACTCGTGATATCCCGCGCGCCGTTGGAGGGGCCGCCCAGCCCTCGGCCATGGCACCCGCCTTCCAGTGATGGGCCGCGACGGCAAAGGGTCGATAATGGCGACCCGTACCCATCACCCCACAACCTCGGTGCGAGGTTGAAGAAGGCCAACTATCATGCGAGACGCCTTTCACGCCGAGCTGGCCAATGTCAGCCTCGCCGACGCGATGCACGGCCTGAGCGATCCGCTCAGGCTCCGGATCGTCGAACTCCTCGCCCGCCAGGGCGAGACGGAATGCTCCGACATCTACAACGCCCTGGGCATCAGCAAGTCGAACGCCTCCCACCACTTCCGCGTTCTGCGGGAGTGCGGGATCCTCCTTCGGCTACACCGAGGTCGGCAACAGAGTGCCCGGCTGCGCGCCGACGAGTTCGAGGAACGATTCCCTGGACTGCTGCGCGCAGTGCTGGACAACATCGACTCCGCCTGAACAACCCGCCGCCCTCCCCCGGAACACCCCTCGCACCAGGCACGTTGTCAGTGGGGATCGTGGGGGGCGGCCGTCATGGCGTTGTTCGGTGACGCCTCCGCATCTGACCACGCAGAAGTGCCGGCGGGTTGCACTTCGGGTGGGTAGAGGGTGCGGAGTGGGGCATCTCTTCGCCGCCCTGGACCTGCAGAAGACGACTTCGGGCTCGCCGTCGTCGGGTATCACCTCGCCGTCGGCGATCGCGTAGAGGTGCTCGGCGCGGGCCTTCTTGGCCGCGTAGTTGGGATCGCGGGAGGTCTTGAAGGTCTTCAGGCGTTGAAAGGAGACGCCTTCCTCGCGGAGCAGGATGTGCGGGCCCTCGTGGCTGATGTCGTCGACCACCCCCTCGGCAACCAGGAAGTCCGCCAGCTCGGTCAGGCTCCACGTAGAGAACGGCAGGTCGTGCTCGGCCGGTCCGGACTTGGCGATCTTCTTGATCTCGCGCCGCTCGGGCAATATGAACATCCTGGGCCGGCCCCGGCATACTTCGGATACAGCGAGTCGAAGCCGTCGGTGTTGAAGTTGTGGATCACATCGCGGACCCGGTCGCCACTGCTGAACGACGCTTCGGCGATCTTCGCCACCGGCATGCCCTGCGCGGACAGCAGCACCATCTGGGCCCGACGCCAGGTCGCCACCGACCCGGTGCCCCTGCGGATGATCCGCAGCAGCCGTCGACCCTCGTCATCGGCAATCTCACGAACCCGCACCCGCTCCGCCATCGGACACCAGCCTGGCGTCAACGTGCGGGCAGGGAAAGGACCTTCGCGGCGGGCTACCCGGCGCGGCGCCGCCGAAGTTCCTCCAGCCACCCCCGTACCTGCTCGTCGTCGTTCAAGTACGGCTCCTCGGGTCCAGGCCGCAGATCGATCCCGTGAAGGAGCCGCAGCGCCCACCAGGACAGTTCATCCCAGTCAAGCGTGTCGTCGACGGCCCAACGCGCGGCCCACCGATCAGCTGCATCCCGGCTCACACGCCCCTCGACCACGGCAGCGAAGCACGCCTCAATCTCGTCCAGGTCCGGCTGGTCACCACCGCTCATGGACTCACCGTAGCCAGAACGGGGCGAACGTTGCTTGATGCGGCACTGATGATCCCGTCGAGCAGGAGAAGAGCGCGAAGTTCAACGCCCTCCTCAGCAACGCGGCGATCTTCCATAACGCTCTCGACATCGCCGAGGTCGTCCGTCAGCCGCAAGCCGAGGGCTGGGAGATCGGCCCGGAGGACCTGGCGCAGGTCTCGCCTTACCTCACCGAGCACATCCGCTGCTTCGGCGAATACTCCACCCATGAGCTCGGAGACGAGCCGGCCGCGTACGATCCGCGGCTGGACGTCGACTTCACCCCGCTACGCGGCGAGGAACCCGCCGCTGCCGGCTACGGCCAGGCCGCATGAGCCCCCACCCAGGAAGGACGCATCGGATTCCGGTTGACCGGAGCAGAGGAAGCCACCCCAGCTCCGGCCGGCGCAGTCGTGCTACGCGACCTTGGGGCCGCAGCGCATCCCGATGTACACGCACCCGGTGCCGTCCTGCAGCGTGGAGAAGATCACGGGCATGTAGCCCTCGCTGAACGCCGCGCCCACCCCCGTACCGGCGAAGACCGTCTCCGTCACCGGCACCAGACCGATCTCCAGGGGTTCGGAGAAGTCCTTCATACCGTCGACGAACTCGTACACCATGTGCCCCGCACCGTCCCGCTCGGTCACGGTGATGACCACGCCCTCGCGCCGGTACGTGCCGACGAGCGGCGCGAAGTCGACCACGGGAGGCGTGGCCGGCGGGGCGAAGGCGTCCGGCATCGTCACCCCGGCCAGTTCGGCGAGGAGTTCCCGGTAGAGCGCCGCGTACAGCTCACGCGCACCGCCGCCGTTGGTGAGCAGCGCGACCGCGACGCCCGCCGACGGGACGACGCGCAGATAGCCGTACTGCCCGATGGAGGCGCCGTCGTGGCCGTAGCCCTGGACGCCGTTCCAGTCGTAGAGGGTCCAGCCCAGGCCCCAACCGTCCGCGCTGACCGACCACTTGTCGAGGGAGTCCACGACCCGGCGCTGCATCAGCGCGACGCTCTCCTCGGAGAGCACCCGGGTACCGTCCTCCGCCACTCCACCCGCGAGGTGCATCCGCGCGAGCCGCGCGAGGTCCCCGGCCGTGGCGATGACCCGGCCGTACGGGCCCGCCGAGCGCGGCATCAGGTCCCAGGACGGCGCCGGGTCCGGGTCCTGGCCCGGCTCGCCCAGGTGGCTCATCGCCGCGCGGAACCGCAGCGCCTCCTCGGGCAGCGTCATCGTGTGGTCAAGGCCGAGCGGGGTGAAGAGCAGGTCCTTCAGCGCCTCGTCCCAGACCTTGCCGGTCACCACCTCGATGATGCGGCCGAGCACGTTGTACCCGATGCCGCTGTACGAGAGCGCCTCGCCGGGCGGGCAGTCGAGCGCCACGCCCTTCGCGGCCTCGACGTACTTGGCGAGGCAGTCGTCGCCGCGCCCGCTGTCATAGGTGAAGTCGCAGGTGAGGCCGCTCGTGTGGCTGAGCAGCTGGCGCGTGGTGATCGCCTTGGTCACCTCGGGGTCGGCGACCGAGAACTCCGGCAGTACGTCCACGACCGGTGCGTCCAGGTCCAGTTGGCCCGCATCGGCGAGCTGCATGATCAGGGTGGCGGTGTAGACCTTGGCGATCGAGCCCATCTGGAAGACCGAGTCGGTCGTCGCCTCCACGCCCGTCCCGCGGTGGAGCACGCCGCTGGCCAGCTCGTGGACGGCCCCGTCGACGAGGACCGCCAGCGACGCAGCCGGGACGTGGTGCTTGGCGCGCAGCTCGTCGAGCCGGGACTGCCAGTGGGCGAGGTCCAGCTTCCGGCCCGCCGAGTCCCGGGTCCCCCACTCGCCCTTGGCATTCCAATTGCCCTGCTCGTCCCAGCTCACGTTCTTCGACATGTCTACTCCCACCTGATGCGTACGGCGTTCTCTCGATGCGAACACTGTACGCATACCGGAACGCTGTACGCAAGGTGCGTACGGCGTGCGCTACCGTGGAGGAGAAATGGGGGCCGAGCAGGGATGAGGGACGTATGCCAGCCGACGAGAAGCCGATCGCATCGGTGTGGACCCGTCCGCGCCGCCCGCAGCGGGAGCAGCTGACCCGCGAGCAGATCGTGGCCACGGCGATCGAACTGCTGGACCTGGAGGGCATCGAGGCGCTCAGCATGCGCAAGCTCGGCACGCGTCTGAACGCTGCGGCCACGTCCCTCTACCGGCACGTGGCCAACAAGGACGAGCTGATCGAGCTGGTCGTGGACGACATCTACGGAGAGCTGGAGGTACCGGCCGTCGCCGACCGCGCTCAGTGGCGCGCGGCTGTCACCCGCAGCGCCGCCGACCTGCGGGCGATGACCCTGCGCCACCCCTGGATCGCCCCTGAGCTGGGGCAGGTCGGCCTTGTCCACATCGGCCCGAACGCCCTGCGGATGTCGTTCGGGCTGCTCGCGCAGTTCGAGGCTGCGGGCTTCACCGAGGACGAGAAGGACCGGGCCGCGGGGACGCTCATGGCGTACGTCATCGGGATCGCGACCTCCGAGGCCGCATACCTCTCGCAGATCGCCCGCAGCGGCAAGACCGAGCAGGAGTGGGTGGCGGGCCTGCGGCCGGCCTTCGACGAGGCCACGCAGGAACGCCCACGGCTGCGCGAGGGAAGCTCCGCCCGGCAGGACGTACACCCACAGCAGATCCGCGACGACGACTTCGCGTACGGGCTCGACCGCGTCCTCGACGGCCTGGCGGCCCGGCTCGACCCCTGAACCGACACGGTGTGCGTGTTCGCTCACAACACCCCGACGACGGGGGTTCGGACGACCTCTCACAAACGGTCATCGACCAGCACACCGCCGCACGTGCGCGAATCACCGTGCCATCCCATCCGGACCACAGTCACGTTGCTCGGGAACTGCCCGGCCCATGGCCTGCTGGCCGCCGACCACCGCCGAGGCCGGGACACCTGAGCTGCCAGGCCAGTGACCATTGACTCGCCCGCCCGCGTCCGCAGAGCGTTCAGAAGTCTGCACGCGAAGACCGGGTCTCCAACCGGTGCACCGAAACCGAACTGGAGAGATGACAAGCTGGACTTCGCGCCGTAACGCGACGCCCCCGCAGCCGTACGCGGGTAAGCGGCACTGCACAATGTGCATGGGCCGCCCTCACCCAGGTGGCCCATATCCGCCGCCTGTCGATCCTTGCCCAGGAGAACCTCATGCACCGCGACTCGTCCTGGGATCCGCTGCCCGTTCGCGACACCACTCGACTGACGTGCCAGTTCCTGCTCACCATGGTGTATGCGCCGGTGCACTGGATCGCGTGCACGGCGCTCTTCCTGGCGATCACGGCCTTCGGCATGGTGCTCGAATTCATCAGCTGGATACCCGGCGTGGAAACGGGATACGGGAAGCTGGTCGAGGCAGTGTTCACGGTCTTCCCGTGGTGGCCCCGCTGGTTCGTCTCGCTGCCCGAGTTCCGCCACGAAGGGGATGCCGCCTTCTACCAGGCGCGCGTCGAGGCGAGGCTTGGCCGGCACTCGGGCAACAAGAAGGCCAAGAGCGAGGAGATCCCCGTGCGCAAGTACCGTGCGGTGGGCGCCGGCTATGTGGCACAGCGCGCGGGTGAGTACAGCTGGCAGGTGCAGGAACCGGCGTACCAGAGGCCGTTGATCGAGCTGAAGTTGAGCCGCATCGCGCCGGCGCAGGCATCCTCTTAACGCCGGGCGGCGCGACGGCCCCCGCACCGGGCTACTGAGGTGGACGCATCCCGCAGGACGCCCCGATGGAGAGGCAGGGGCCCGGACATCGGTCGCCCACCCGAGCGCGACTTGCGCCGCATCATGGACGCCATCCTGTATGTCGACCGGACCGGGATCCCCCGGCGTTACCTGCCGCAGGACTTCGCTCCCTGGGAAACCGTCTACGGCTCCTTCGCCGTCTGGCAAGAAGAGGGCTCTTCGGCCAACTCAAGGGCCTGCTCCGTCGCCTGGTCCGTCGCCTGCTCCGTCGCCTGCTCCGCGAGGCAGAAGGCCAGGATCCCGAGCCCAGCGCCTGTGTGCTGGACGCCCAGAGCAGGGACCCGCCAACCCGCCCCACCGGCGTTAAGACACCGTTTCTTGGTCAGGTTTGGTCGTTGAACGGCTCGTGGCGGATCTGGTTGAGCGGCTGGTGCCGGACGAGTTGTGGGTGCTGTTTCGGCGAGAGTCTGCAACCTGAGGCCACCGCGGCACTCATGTGTCGTGGAGCGGGAATGACTCCAGAGCTCCACCCATGCCCGTATGCCGCTGAGGCGATGACGGAGAGCCTCGCCATCGCGACGGAGACAGCGGATTCTCCCGAGTAGGTCCGCCTGACAGGGGCCCGGCCTCCAGGCGCTGTACCAGGCTTCCCCAAGAAGCCTGGTACAGCGGCCTTTCGGCCCGACTGCGGACCGGACAGACGGCCGCGCCCGGACCGGGCCGGGCGCGGACCGTGAAGGTCAAAATGGGCCCCTGCGGCCGGCCTGTGGCTCGGACCCCGGGACCCATTTTTTCATTCCTTGTCTTCCTTGCCGCCGTTGTCGAAGGCGCTGTTGTTGCAGCCCATGGACGAGCCCATCTTGGTGTCCTGCGCACCCGCGGCGCCCTCGCCACCGAGCGCGTTGCCCAGCACGCCGTTGAGGATCCCGACCTCGCCGAGGACGTCGACGTTCAGGTCGTGCGACCGGCAGGAGCTGCCCTGCTTGATGTCGAACGTGGTGCCGCCACCCTTGCCGCCGCCGTACCCGCCGTCGGCGTGGGCGGTGCCGGCGCCGAGGATGGCGATGCTGCCGAGGGCGGCGGCCACGACGGCAGCCTTGTGGAACTTGCGCATTTCATCTCCGGTGGATTGAGCGAATACGATCAGTAATTGATCGACTACGTACAGTTATAAGAGGTTAGTGGGTAAAATCCCGCCCTGTATAGCGACGCGCCCAAGCCCATGACCGCCCTGGGAAATACCCCGCACTCCGAGCAGGCCAGGGCATCGACTGGCCGTAGCAGGCGCAGCCCCCGCCCCCACCGGTGGCTCGATCAGGGCACCCTCGCTGCCGCTGGATCGGACTTCCCTGTCGGCCAGTTCGGCGCCATGTTCACTCCGGGGGCGGGCAAGGTGTGGCCCCGCGCGGGGCGCCGTGGAGCCCATGGGGCAGGTCGAACGGCTCCAGCCGGCCCCACTGACCGTTCGTCAAGTCACCGCGCCCCACGAAGCGTGATCACCCACAATCAAGATCCGCTTACTCAGCAGACCCCAGAGCCTGCCCGACGGATCATGCACGGAGCCACGCGCGACACTGAGCTGCCGGTCGCTCGCTCCGGGGCCGACTCGGAGGTGGCGCGCCGGTCGTGCGTTGTGGCTTGGCGGGCGCGGTGGTTGGCGACGTTGATGCGGTTGCCGCACTCGCCGTGCGGTTCGGGAATCCGGGTGGCTTCTCGCAGCGTTCGGCTAACAGCCACTCTTACGCCCCTGCTTCGTCCAGGAGACCTCGCCCATGTCACAGCCAGAGATCGATGCCGTGGTGTTCGATGTGCTCGGCACGCTCGTCGACGAACCCGCCGGTATCCGCGCCGGCATTCGTGAACTCGACCCATCGCTCGACGATCCCAGGGTCGAGCAGCTTTTGTCGCTGTGGCAGCAGCACATCGACTGCGAGCAACGCCGCATCCTCGACGGCGTCCGGCCCTACCTCACCAGCGACCTCCTCAACCTGGAAGCCGCCCGGCTCATCGCCGATGCCGCCGGAGTCGACGACCCGACCGCCGTGGCGGCGCTGGCCCTGTCAGGTCGCAGGCTCCCGCCGTGGCCCGACACCGTGGCAGGGCTCGCCCGACTCGCCGAGCGGTTCCCGCTGATCGGACTCTCCAACGCGAGCCGGACGGCGCTGCTGGGACTCAACGCCCACGCCGGACTGCGCTGGCACCAGGCCCTGTCCGCCGAAGACGCCCGGACCTACAAGCCGGACCCAGCGGTCTATCAGCTGGCTGTCACCGTCTCCGGACGACCGCCGGAGCGGCTCCTGATGGTCGCCGCCCACGCCTGGGACCTGCGCGGAGCACAGAGCCTCGGCCTGCGCACCGCCTACGTCACCCGCCCCGTCGGCGACCCGCCCACCTCCTCTGACCGGTTCGACCTGCACGCCGACGACCTGGCCTGCCTGGCCGACCAACTCGACCATGCCTAGGCGCGTGTCCGGCGGGTCATCGGCGGAGCCGGATTCGGATTGAGGCGAGGTGGAGGGCCCTGGCCGAGATGTTCCCGGGCGCCCGCCATCAGAGGTGTTGGGTTCACAAGGCCCGGAATGTCACGACCGGCTTGCCGAAGTCCGCGCAGCCGGTTGCGACGAAGGCGACGCAGGAGATCTACAACGCCTAGGACCGCGCGCACGCGAAGAAGGCGATCGAAGCGTTCACGAAGACCTACGGGGCGAAGTGGCCCAAGGCCGTCGCGAAGATCGCCGACGATGCGGAGGAGCTACTGGCGTTCTACGACTTCCCGGCCGAGCACTGGATCCACCTGCGGACCACGAACCCCATCGAGTCGGCCTTCTCGACCGTGAGGCGTCGAACCAAGGTCACCCCGCGGCGCGGGCAGCCCGGCTGCCGCCCTGGCGATGGTGTTCAAGCTGGTCGAGTCCGCCCAGGAACGCCGGCGGGCGATCAGCGGGGCCCACTTGATCGCGCTGGTCCGCTCCGGCGCGAGGTTCGACAACGGCGTCCTGGTCGAACGCGCGGAGGAGGCCACCGCAGCCTGATCACACATCACCCGATCCGCAACTCTTGACAACTGCTCATGTTCCCTGACAGCAGTGGCACTGCACCACTCCCACGAACGGCACCACACCTCGAAGGGGGCGATCAGCGCATGACCAAGCCTGAGAGCGCGGGATACGACTACGACGTCGTCATCAGCGGAGCCGGCCTCGCCGGCAGCGCCGCGGCGATCTTGCTCGCTCGACGCGGTGTCCGCGTCGCACTGCTGGAACGCCGCTCGGACCCCGAAGCGTACAAGGTGCTTTGCACCCACTCCCTCACGGCCAACGCCTACCCGGTGCTGGACGAACTCGGCCTCATCCCCGCTCTCGAGAAGGCGGGAGCCGTCCGCAACGAGGCCCGCTGGTACAGCCGCTGGGGATGGATCGAGCCGAGGGCCGCGCCGGCGGGTCCCGCGCTGCCGTACGGGTACAACATTCGGCGCAGCACCCTCGACCCGTTGATCAGGTCCCATGCGGCCAAGACCCCTGGCGTCGATCTGCTCCTCGGTCACCAGGTGACCGGGCTGGTCCGGGAAGCCGGGCGAACCTTGGGGGTGCGCGCGTCGACGCCACAGGGCGAGCGCGAGATCCGGGCCCGCCTGGTGGTCGGCGCCGATGGCAAGGACTCGGCCGTAGCGAAGTTCGCCGAGGTGCCTGCTCGGCAGTACGAGAACGCGCGGTTCGGCTATCTCGCACACTTCCGCAATCTTCCGCTGCACGGCGGGATCAGTCACGCCTGGTTCCTCGAGCCCGACATGGCGTACGCGTTTCCCAACGACGACGGGGTGACGGTCGTCGCGGTGCTCCCGGACAAGAAGCGGCTGCCGGCCTTCCGGGAAGACCTGGAGGGCAGCTTCTTCGCATTCGTCCGCGCACTGCCCGAGGCGCCGTCCATCGACTCCGCCGAGCGCCTCACGAAGATCACCGGCACTGTCAACTACCCGCTTCACAGCCGCAAGCCGACCGCACCGGGCGTCGCGTTCATCGGCGACGCCGCCCTGACCGGCGATCCCCTGTGGGGAGTGGGATGCGGGTGGGCTCTGCAGTCCGCGCAATGGTTGGCAGAGGCGGTCGCCTCGGCCGCAACCGGTCGGGGCGACCTCAACAGGTCGCTCGTGGTGTACGCACGCAGACACCGGCGCCGGCTGCGCGGTCACCAGTACCTGGCCGCCGACTTCGCCAAGGCCCGTCCGTTCAATCCCCTGGAGCGGCTGATGTATTCGGCGGCAGCCCGCGATGAGTCGGTGGCGCGGCACATGCATCTGTTTGCATCCCGCCTGATCGGTCCGCTGCGATTCTTGAACCCCCTGGCACTGGCCAAAGCTTCGGCCGTCAACATCAAGCATCGCGGGGCGGCTGCGCCCACCGCGCACCTGTCACACACAGAGTCATGACCGGCTCCCCTCCCACTCCACTCGCTCTCGGCAGCTTCCGCAGAAAGGACCACTGGACCGCTCCGGGGGCCTGTGGAGGCTTGGTTCCATCAGGCCGTGGCACGTCCAGTCGAGGATCCCGTTGAGCAAGAGACCGGCACCCGGCAGTTGCAGTCCGGAGCCGCTGCGCACTGAAGCCCGGATGTGCACATTCACTGCGTATCGAACGCCGACGAAGCGCATCGAGTGGCGGACCCTACAGCGGCGCATGACATTCCCTCCGCAGGAGTTCAGAAGCCGTCGATGCCGATCACGTTGCCGAATGGATCGGTGAGCTGTGCGATCTTGCGGCCGGTGCCGCCTTCGACGTTGAGGGGCCGCGGTGGTGGGTGCCTCAAGCCCTGCACCGCGTCGACCAGTCGGAAACCGGGTGCGAACTGCTGGCCCGGTGGTGTGTGATCGGGGGTATGGCGATTGTGATGGGCAAGCCGGGAGTCGACGGGCTGAGCAAGGCTGTGGGCGTGCTGCGGGAGTGGCAGTACGACGGGGCGCCGATGCAATTGCATCCGGGGGACCTGGGCTGGTTCTGGCGGTTCGGTGCGGAAGCGACCGCCGCGGCGGTCAGGACGTGGAGCCGGGACGGACAGATCCTCGCCGTCGGGCTGCTGGACGGTCCCGGGCTGTTGCGGCTGACGTTCGCGCCAGACGCTCAGCGGGACGAGGAGCTGGCGCAGCAGTTGGTTGAGGACGTGACCGAGCGGGAGCGCGGTGTGCTGCCCGAGGGAAAGGTGAACATCGATGCGCCGATGGGTGCACTGGTCCAAGATCTGCTGTTCGAGAACGGCTGGGACGCCGACGAGCCGTGGACGCCGCTGCGCCGTGACCTCACGGAGCCGGTGAGGGATCCAGGCGTGCGGATCCAGGTGGTCGGGCCGGAGCAGGCGCACGTGTTTGCCGCCGTACGTCGGGCATCGTTCGACGGGTCGAGCTTCACGGACGAGCGCTGGCACGCGATGACGGCCGGATTGCCATACACCGATGCCCGGTGTCTGGTCGCGTACGACGACCAGGGCAACGCGGTGGCGACGGTGACGGTGTGGTCGGCCGGGCCGGGTAGACCTGGGTTGCTCGAACCGATGGGCGTGCACCGGGAACATCGCCGTCGCGGCTACGGCGAGGCGATCACCGTCGCCGCGGCGGCCGCACTCCGGGAGCTGGGCTCGTCGAGCGCGATCGTCAGCACCCCGAGCTCCAATGTCGGCACCGTCGCCACCTACAAGTCAGCCGGCTTCCAGCAACGCCCCGAGGTCCGGGATCGATACCGGGATGCCTAGGGCCTGTCCGACGGGTCGTGCGGCTCCCCTGACGTCTGGGCTGGTCCATGGGGATGGGGCCGCAAGGCTATGCGGGGCTTTGCCTCGTCGGCCGCGGCGACATCGAGGACCACGAGCCCACGAGCCCCAGTGCCGAGCAGACTGACCGCGGGTGGGGTGAGGAGCGGCGGTCGGCAGCGGGTGACGGAGCCGGCGCTTGCCATGGCGTAAAGCGGCGATGCCGTGCAGTGGAAGCCCCGAGGTCCAAGAGTGCGCTGCGTGTGTGTCATGGTGCTCGCTATGGCCTCTGAGTCGAACGGTCCGCCGCGTCACATCGACCCGGGACGGTGGCTGGCGCAGTTCGCAGACCGCATTCTGGTGGTGTGCCCGCGGTGTGGGGGCCGCGCTCTTGTCGTGCCTAGGCCAGATCTCGAGGCACCTCGGTATTTCAGTGAGCTGATGTTCATGCCGCGCCGTCTTGTGTGCGCGGCGTGCGGGGCCACCGACGAATGGGAAGCCGAGGTGCAGGGCGCCGCACTTGTGGGCGCGGTGCTGGGCGGCACCGAGGATCCGTTCTTCCGTCAGCCGCTGTGGCTGCAGACCCGTTGCGTCGGGCACATCCTGTGGGCCTACAACGAGAAGCACATCGATGAGCTGGCCCCCTACGTCAGCGCCGTGCTGCGGCAACATATCGCTTCGCCGACCATGTCGATGTTCTCGCGCCTTCCCGTGTGGATGAAGCGGGCCGACAATCGCCCCGAAGTCCTGGCAGGCCTGGGGAAGTTGCGGGCTCTCGCCGAATGCTCAGCACCGGACACGCGCTCTGATGCCGCGCATCGACGAGACGACCGACCGCGTTCGCGCGGGAGCACGTTCTATCGGGGAGGCCCCTACTAGCGAACTGAGTTGGAGGTTTGTCGTTGGTCGTGTGTGACGCGTCCTGGACCGAAGATTCCGCCGTTGTCGGTGACTGTTGCTCGGCGGGCTGTGCTTGAGGGGTGGGGTGCGTCGGCGTACGACGGCCCAGGCATTGGCTCAACGGTCGCGGATCGTGCTGGCGTGCGCGCGCCGAGGGCCACTCGATCTTGGAGGTGGCACGCCGGCTGCGGGTCGCATCGGACACGGTCCGCACCTGGCGATGAAGGCCCCGCCGGGTGGGCCCGGACGGGCATGCCGTAGAACGTGCGTGTGGGTATGCATGTGGGCACACGTATACGAACGGGCCTGCGGATGGGCCTGCGTTTCAAGATCGGGATGACCATCGCTGCGACGGCCGCGGTGTCGGCAACGCTGACCGGCGCGTTCGTCCCGCAGATCGTCCAGGACGACCGCCGCGACAGCGTCCTCGCCGAGTACCAGGCGGCCGCACGGCGATACTGGGCCCAGGGCCAGGCCACGGCCGGTCTCACAGTCGACCCGGCGGAGGTCCCAGAGGCCCTCCGCAGCCACCTCGCTCCCAGCAGGGACAGAGTGGCTACCTATCTGGACGAGGACGAGAAGGGAACCACCGTCTGGGCCGCGGGCCGCGGTGAAGACGGCGGACTGCTGGCGCTCCGCCGCCACTTTCCCCAGACCCTCTTCGAGGAGCTGCAACAGGCCACCCTGATCGCCGCCGTCATCGGCGCGCTCGGCGCGAGCGTCGTGGGCCTCGGGCTCGCGGCGGCGATGGTCCGCCGACTCCGGCGGTCCACCCGCCAGGCCAACCGGATCAAGGATGGGGAGCTGGACGCCCGCCTGCCCCAGCGCGGGCGGGACGAGATCGCCCAGCTCTCCGCGGCAGTCAATGCGATGGCACAGGCCCTCACCGCCCGGATCGAGGCCGAACGAGCCGTGACGGCGAACATCGCGCACGAGCTGCGCACCCCGGTCGCGGGACTGCTGACCGCGTCGAGCCTGCTCATGGGGGACGACCGTCCGACCGAGATGGTCCGCGAGCGCGCCGTACGGCTGCGGGACCTGATGGAGGACGTCCTGGAGGTGGCTCGGATCGACAATGGGGGCGAGCGTGCCGAGCCGAGGGAGGTGGAACTCGCCACGCTCGCCCGGCGCGTGGTCACGGGTGTGCGGGCCGACCGGCCGCAGGCGGTGGTGACCGTGGAGGTCATCCACGACACCGTGCGGGAGACGGACCCGCGCCGCCTCGATCGTGTCCTCACCAACCTGGTCACCAACGCCCTGCGGCACGGCGCGGAGCCGGTGGTGGTGGAGGTCGACGGCCCCGAACTGCGGGTCCGCGACCACGGCCCAGGCTTCCCGCCCGAACTGATCGCCCACGGCCCCCAGCGGTTCCGTACCGGCGGCAACGGCGGCCTCGGCCTGGGACTGGCCATCGTCACCGGGCAGGCCGGGGTGATCGGTGCCCGTCTGAGCTGGCACAACCCGCCCGAGGGCGGCGCCGTCGCCACCGTCACCCTCCCGCCGGACACCCCCTAATGGCATATCAGGCCCTCCCGTGAGAGACGAAGGCTTGCGAGGCAGAGCCGAGTGCTTGGGCGGATCAGTGCTCGGCGCGGCACGGCTTCGGGTGGGAACACAACATCCCCAGCGCCGGCCAGGAAAAGGCCGCGGCGGGAGCGGGTACCAGGCCGACTAGTTGGGCAACCCGTTCCGACGACGTGCAGCACATCGCCTACATCGGCGTCGACCAGAAGATCCACGAGGTCTACTTCCGGTTCACGCAGGGAGGCTTCCACTGGGAACACAACGTTCCCAGCGCCGGGCAGACAGGGGTTGCGGGAGGCACCAGCCCAACCAGCTGGGTCACCCGTTCCGACAATGTGCAGCACATCGCCTACATCGGTACCGACCTGCAAATCCAAGAAGCCTTCTTCAGGCTGCCGGGCGAGGACCGCTCCCTCGATTACTTCACTTTCGCGGGGGACATCTCGCTGGTAAATCGTGAGAAGTTGATCGACCGGCACAAGTTCGCGCTGTCTTGCATCTCAGGGTGTAACAACTTGACGGATGAAGAGCGGCGGCGTCTGCGCCAGACGTACAACCGGCCGATTTACCACACAACGCTCAACGATCCCAAAGCGAATGGGAGTTCGCGAGTCAACGGTCGCAGCTGAACGTCAATTTCGGGGTTCTCTTCCCGCAAGGTGACGAGGAAATCTCCCAGACGCTCATCCACGAGATGATGCACTGCGCGGGATTCAGACACCCCACACGGCGCAATCCTCCCCCGGGAAGCAGCTGCGCTGCGCCCAACCCGGCCCTTTTCGATTGCCCCAACGACAATGGCGTGTACTACGGCACGCCTCCCCTGCGGGCGGAGTTCTGCATTGCTGGCGATCAAGACGATGTGGTCACCAGAGTGGAGCGCAAGGCCGGTGAGGAAAGCTGCGTGATCGACGAGGAGGGTGTGGCCACGATCCACACAGCGAGCTGACAGCTCGTGAGCGCGGTCTCGTTGCATGGGTGGCGAGGCCGCGTCCCTTCATGAGTTCGCTCCAACAGCCATGAGGTCCGGCCGGCGTGGTGGTGTCGATCCGGATCAGACGGGGTTCCGTACGCCAGCAGGAGCACCATGTGGCTGTCCTTGCACAGGACCGACGGTGCCCCGTCGCCCGGCACGTTGCCCGGCTGTGTGTTGCGGGGCGCACCAGGTGGGCGGAGAGCCCGAAGCGCGACCGACGCCGAACTCTCTGACCTGTCGCAGCGAAGGTTGATCGTTTCTCATCGAAGGTTGAGTGCCTCTCCGCGTGAGTGCCTGTCGTCGATCCCCGACGCGGGGGTCGTGTGGTCAGGAGTGGCTGCTGAAACGTATGGAGAACGGCGCCCCATCGGGGCGCCGTTGACTGCTCGGTGTGAAGTTCCGCAACGACGTCGTCAGAGGACGTCGTAGGTCAGGTGCGTCGCGGTCGATGTCGAGGTCACGCTCCGCTGCACGAGCGTGCGCGGCGCTCCGCCGGTGAACAGTGGCGTCCCGGCGCCCAGCACGACGGGTGCGAGGTGCAGCGTCAGCTCGTCGACCAGCCCGGTGTCGAGCGCCGAGCAGATCGTGGCGCCGCCGCCCATGAGGACGACGTCGAGGTTCTTGCCGCTGTGCGACGACGCGGCCTCGGCGCGCTCGCGTGCGGCGGTGACGGCGTCGGGCAGACCGGTGGTGATGAACGTCCAGTCGAGGTCGGTGAGCCGCACCGACTCCGGCGGGGAGCTCGTCACGACGACGAAGGCTGGCTTGCCGACCTCGCCGGCGCCGTAGCCAGTCTTGTCGTCCCAGCCGTTCGGTCCGTCGACCACGTCGAAGAGGTGGCGGCCGAGGACGACGGCACCCGAGCGGGCCGTCCCCTCGCGCAGGTACCGGCGGTCGTCGGGGTCGTCGGAAAACGCCCAGGTGTGCAGGGCCTCGCCGCCGGTGCCCAGACCGTTGTCCGGGCCGGGGGCGGGCCCGGTGACGAAGCCATCGAGAGAGACCGAGATGTCAGCGATGATTCGAGTCATGTCAAGGCAGACCCGATCCGACGCCCAAACTCATCGCTCACGCATGAGGCCGTACGGGCGGAAGCCGGGTGGCGCCCTCGCGGCGGACGTCCGGCTCATTGACTTCATGACCGGCATTCCGTCACCTCACGAGCTGCATTTCGTCGGTTCGTGCTCCTGCGCTCGCGTGTACGCCCGCTCCCACCCCATGCGGTCCCCCTCATCGCGCCGGCGCCGGCATCCTTCGCCGAGGACGCCACGCTATCTGGCCGTCCGATACCGCGGCAGGACGGGGATCGCGTGCAAAGCGCGGCTGCTCGGGCGACAGTCAGGTCAGGTCAGGTCAGGTCAGGTCACCGGGGCCGTCGGCAGCCACCGCCTTCAGCGGCGCTACGTGCGAGGCATGCCTGGAGCAGGCCGGCACTCCATTCCGGGCTCTCGGGCGTCACCATCCACCGTGGCCGCGCAGGAAGAAGGCGGTGGCAGGAGAGCCCCAACGCCCCTGGAGGGTCAACTCGGCATCCGTCCCACAGGCCGGGCACGCCATCGTCTCTTCAACCAGCTCATCCACCCGGTCGTGGTCCAGCATCGCGTGGTCCGCATCGCGACTGCTCGCGAAACGGCGAGTGACGGTGATGGTGCCGACCTGCACCCGGTAGGTGGCCGTGCGGTCCAGCCCCGGCGTCGTGGGCGGTGGCCCGAAAGTGAGGGAATTGATCTTCGCTGCGCAGTCCTCGGGCACTCCCCTACGCGCGGCCGTAGCCATCACAACAGTCCTTGCGTAGGGCGCAGCCGGGAACGCCCTCTTCGGTCTCGGGAACGCGTGGGGCGTCGTTGCAGGTCAGCCGCGTTGCCCGTGGTCAGTGACGACTCCGTTCTGTTCAGCCGTCGGGAGGGGGGCGGGGATCGGCGCTGTCAGCAGGGGTCCGTGTCGGAGGCTCACCTCATGCTGCGCACCGTGTCACGCAGGCGTCGGGCTTCGTCGATCCGCTTCTCGTAGGTGGCCCCGAGCAGCAGCAGGAGCAGGCCGGCAGCGGCCAGCGGCACCCAGCGAGGGAGGAGGCCAAACGCCTGGATCACGGTCGGGGCGAGTTCGTGCAGCCCGACCAGCACAAGTAGGCCGCTGCCGACGACCAGTGGTGCCTGCAGGCGCGTGCGCACCCCGACCACCGTGATGAGCAGGGCCGCCGTGCCCAGGAGCAGCGGGCGCACCCAGTTCCCGTCGCTCCACATGGCGGCGAGGCTGGGGAGCATGGTCGCGCTCAGCCCCGCACCGTAGGCGGGCCAGGAGCCCGTCCCCGGGGTGCTCGTACGGCGGCGGTGACCGATGACCAGTGCGGCTGCCGTGACCGGGAGCGTGTACGCCTCGGGGGAGGTGACGTCCGCCAGGGCAAGGCGCACCCAGGAGGAGGCGATGAGCAGGGCGGTTCCGACGAGTGCGGCGCGGCGGCGGTCCGGGCGCAGCGCGATGGCCAGGCCCGCGACCCCGGCCACGGCGAGGGCGAGGCTCAGCGCGCCGGGATGAGGGGCCGTCAGGGCGATGGCGGTGACGGCAAGGACATACCCGGCGCCTTCGACGGCCGTGGAGACCTGGTCGCGTCCCGGGCTCCGGTGCCACGCCGCTGCGGCGCAGGCGGCGACGACGGCGACCGCGAGTACCGCGAACGCGGTGACGTGCCGGGGCAGTCCGGCGGTGTTTCCTGACGCGAGGGCCTCGACGCCCAGGGCGAGGACGGCGAAGGCACCCGCGACACGCGCCGTCGTGCGCTCGACGGGCCGGGCGGTCTGCGCCGAAAGGGCGTGGGCGAGTACAGCGGCTGACGCGGCGAAGGTCCCCCACACCGCGAGCACGGCGGCCCGGTCGGCCGACGACCACAGCAGGGTGAGAGCGCCGCTCGCGGCCAGCGCCAGAAGCCGCGGTGCGAGTGCGGCCTCCGGCCGGCGCACGGCGTCCACCGCTACCGCGACGGACGCCGCGGCAGCAGCGGCAAGCACCCACCCGTACGGCAGCCCCACTGCGACCGGCAGCAGGAGCAGCGCGGGGACGGCAGCCAGTGCTGCGGTGTTGCGCAGCGCGTTCGCCAGTCGGTCCGTGTTTTGGTCGCCGACGGCACGGGCACGCAGTACGGCCATGGTGGCCAGGACGGAGGCGACCGACCAGAGCACGACCAGCGGCACGGCGGCGAGCTGCCAGCTCCACCGCGGCGGGTGAGCGTCGAGCCAGAGCACCATGCCGGGGACCACGGGCCGGGTGAGGGCGTACGCGAGTTCCGGCAGCACCACAACACCGGTCAGCAGCAGCATGGTTGAGGCGGCGACCAGCTCTCCCACCGCAGCCGCAGCTTCGGGCGGCGGTGCGAGCGGGCCACCCTTCTCAGGCTTCGCCCACCGGCCGCTCCGCGCACAGGACACCGCCGCCCACACCGCGATGAGCGCAGCCGGTGCCGCGTATCCGGCCACGGCCCACCCCGAGGGTGCCACGCACCGCAAGCCGGCTCCGACCGCCACGATCAACGCCACGACGGCCACGCCCTCGCCGCCGGAGCGCAGCGCGAACGGCAAAGCGCGGAAGCCGCGGCACAGCGCCATACCGAGGAGCGCCAGCAGACCCAACGGCACCCAGGCCCGCATCACCTCGGCCGGCGACGAGGCGTCCACCGCGTGCCACGCCGCGAGCGCCCCACCCAGCAGGGCCCATCCGCCGCCGACCGCCCCGGCCCCCGTGACCAAGGTGGTGGCAGCGCGTTCGCCGCCCAGCCGGTCGCGGAACCCGGCGGGCCCGGTGGCGGCGTGTGCAGTGAATGCGTACAGGGCCGCGAAGTCCACCGCGGCCGTGGCGATCATCGCGCTCGCGTAGTCCTCGGCCGCCCCGCCCAAGGCCGCCGTGCCCAGGAGGCCCGGCAGCTGGCCTATCAGGAATCCCACGGGCAGCGGGAGCCGGAGCCGCTGCCACCAGCCGTAGGCCCCCGCACCCACCGCCATCAGTGTGGTGAGCACCGCCCAGTAGCCGGCCGTCCCGACGCGATCCAGACCGCCGAGTCCGGCCTGCCGGGCGGCGTAGGCGTCCAGGAACACCAGGGCGAGTCCCACCGCGGCCGAAGCCTCGGCGGTGGCCGTGAGCTGCCGCCCCCGCAGCGGACGGGGCAATGCGAGCGCGCACGCGGTCAGCGCGAGCAGTATGGCGGCCCGCGCACCGATGCCCAGCCGTCCCCAGCTCACCACGGTGAACACCAGCGCGGCCACGACCACCAGCACTCCGCCGACGATCAGCAGCGCGGTCCGGGCGGACGGCGCGGAGACCTCCCGCCCCGAACCACCCGCCGTGCCGCCGCCCTCGCCCACGGGAACGGTCACCTGCATCCCCGCAGGTGCGTCCCGGCGTACCCGCAGCGCGGCCAGCAACTCGTGGTGCCGATGCGCCAGCCACTGCCTGCGTGCGTCCAGCGCGCGCAGCTCTCCGGTGACCTGCCACAACGCCAGGGCCTCCGGACCGGTCAGGGGCAGTCGGCAACGGGTGCACCAAGCGGGCGGAGGTGACCCCAGGGGCATTCCGCAGTCTGGGCAACCCGGCGATTCCATGTGCATGGCGCGAGTATGCGTAGTCGTGTCGGCCGCGGCATGAGTAGCTGTACTCAATGTCGCACTGCTACTTGAGGCTGATCCCGATCGTCCGACTCCTAGATGGAGGCTCACTTTCCCCCACGTTTTCCTCAAGGCCCGTGCTGGAGTGCAGCGCCGGCCGTCTCGCGTACCAGCGGTGTCATGCGTTGCCGGGCGGAGAGCAAGCACTGTGACTGGGTGCTTCACCTGGCGGGTTTCGTCAACTGAAGCGCTCAGCGGTTCAGCAGTGCGTATTCAGGGAGTCCGGGGCGGGGCAAGTCGCCATTCCCCGCGCTTCGGCCCCTGCTCGGCATCAAGGATGGAGGCGAGCATCTGCACACTCCGCCCGCTAGGCATGCCAGCCCACGCCCGCTTTCTCCGACGCGTACGCGAAAGCCCCTCACGACACGTCAGGACCTGGCCGCGTTCACTGGTTCGTGGCCGAGCTCTTGAGTCCGCACGTCGAAACGAAACCGTGAGGTCGGACTAGATCAGCCGAAAAGACCACCAGCATCCGCGCGCCCAGGACCTGATCAGACGAGATTTTCGGCGCCCTGAAGCCTCAACCCGTCCGGTCGCCGCAGGTCACAGCCCCACCCACAGACCAGATCAGCTGAGACGGGACAACGCGATCGGCACCACCGCGGAGCTGATGGCCCGGTAGGTGTGCGGCGCCGGCCCCGGATCAGCGCGCGCCGGGCTCTGGTGTCGTTGCGGGAAGCCTGCGGTCCACTTCAGGGTGTGCGGCCCGCGTCGGGGTGCGCGAGGGTCTCCGTCAGACGTTCGAGGCGCATGGCGAAGGCGGTGGCCTCGCCTGGTGGCCACGTTGCCATCTCCTTGGTCAGGAAGGATTGCATCGCGTCACGCAGGGCCACGACTGCCCGTTCACCGTCCGCGGTGAGGACCAACCGGGTGGCGCGGGCGTCGGACGGGTCGGGCTGGCGGGCGATGAGCCCGGCCTTCTGGAGCCGGGTCGCGTAGCGCGTGGTGACGGTGCGGTCCATTCCGATCGCCTCGGCGAGTGTGGTGGCGGTGGCGGGCCCGACGCGGTCGAGTCCGGACAACACCGGGTAGGTCGTGGCGTCCACGCCCTCCACTCCCGCGGTCAGGCGGCTGTAGAGCCCGGCGCGGGTGGCCCGCAGGGTCAGAGCTCCGATGGCGGCGGCCACGCGGGCGGCGGAAGTGCTGTCGCGGATTGGTTCGCTCACCCCTCGATGGTACGTGCAAAAAGCACGGAGTCCTGCTAGCGTCACATGCGTGCAGAAAGCACGTTCATTCAACACGTAAAGGATCGTCATGCCGCGTTCACATCCGCACCAGCCGGCCACACGGCCCGAGGACGTCCTGCCCGCGGGAATCGACTCCACCGAGATCAATGGGCGTACCGTCCGCAAGGGTTCGGTGGCCGCATTCGTCGCCAACGCCGAACGACTCAAAGGCCTCATCGAGGGCACCCCCGAGTACGCCACCCTCATCACGCAGATGCGGGAACTCGCCCCCGCCCTGCATACCATCGGCCTCCTCGACGTCTTCGAGCCCCGCTCCCCCGTGGTGAAACGGATCCTCGCCGACTCTGTGTAGCGCGGAGGGTTCACCGGCCTCTTCGTGAAAGGGCCGGCGGGCCTCGCTCCCGACGGCAGCGAGGATCCGTACTGCCGCGGCCGCCCCTGACCCGGAACGCTGCCGTTGGCCAGACCGTGGTGGAGACGGGGCTTCGCCGCCAGGAGTTCACCTACTACCTGGCCTGCGAAGTGCGGAAGCACGGTCTGCGGACCCTGCGTGAGCGGGGCGTCGGACCGAACGGGGTCAGTCGTCAAAGAAGTCCGGATCGGCCGAGGTCAGGAGGACGCCCAATCGCTCCGGCGATCGATACGATCGCGCATGAGAATGCCCAGGGCTTCAAGGGCCTTGCGATTCGACGAGTACACGGCGAACATCCCGGACTCGGAATCGTGTTCCAACTGGTCCCCCGCATCGGGCAGCTGCCGGGTCACGAGGAGTCGCGCGACGCCTTCCCAGGTATAGCCGTTCCCCTCTCGGCCCGCAGTCTGGATCGTCGGCATCAGCTCGCGCCAGTCCGTGAGCCGATAGCTGTGAGCCGAAGGCTGTGACCGGGATCGAACTCGATGTCTTCGAGCAGAAACGGTGCCAGATCATGCGTGTTCATGGCGCGACGATATCCATCGTCGACGGCGCGGCAGCATGGAGGAGACGCGCCGACCACAAGATCGTTCTCTTGGTTCGGAAAAGGGCACCCGCTATCGCCGACGCGATCGGCCAGCGCCTCCAGGCCCACGGTGTCCGCGTCGCGGTCACCCACCACCACATCAACCGGCCGCCGGTCCCCCGCAAATACCCGCGGCCCGACTGCCCGTTCTGCGCCATTGCCCACGACAGCGCCCCGGCCACGATCGTCCACGAGTGGACCGGTATTTCGTGCATTCTGCGTCTTGGTCACCGAAGCAGCGTCGGGCACAGCGCGTCTCCACGGTCGTCAGGATTCCAACCCGGCTTGGGTACACGGGAATTCTGATGGCGCCGTGGAGGCCGGACAGTCGCTCCTGGCAATGGTTCTCCGGCCCGCCGTCAAGGTCGTGGGGAGGGGTTTCCTCCCGGCCTGCTGGTCAATTCGGAGCAGCGGGCGCGTGCCGGACTCCGTCGTAGGGACGACTGCGGCCGACCCCTACCTCCCAGGAGGGAGATGCGGCCTTCGCAAGGAAGCGCGGCACACCGACGGAGAGGGACCCGCGCCGCTCTTCGGTGACCAGGCGGGGAAGGACCAGATCCCACAGGGAGGCCACCCGCACGGCCAGTTCCTCGCAGGACAGGCCAGTCCTGGCCATGGCCTCCACGCCACACACCGTGGTGGCGACGAGCGTCTGCAGTGCCGGCTCCGGGACGTCGGCGCGGATCTCGCCCACCGCCCGGGCCTGGCTCAGCAGGGACCAGGCGGTGGACATCCACAGCTGGTAGAAGTCCGTGGCCGCCGACCGCTCCCCGTCGTTCTCCCTGGCGAGGCGGAAGTTGGCCCGGACGCTGCTGTCGTCGCGCATGCGCTGCGCCAGCCAGTGCATCACGTCGATCAGAGTCTGCAGGGGCGATCCGCTGCGGGCCATGAGCTCCTCGACCGTCCGCGCCAGCTGGGTGCGGCCGACTTCCTGGACGGCGCCGGCCAGTTCGCCCTTGGAGCCGAAGTGAAAGTACAGCGCCCCCTTGGTCAGCCGCGCCTGTCCGCAGATCGCCTCCAGCGTCGCGTTCGCGTACCCCAGGCGGTCGAAGGTCTCGGCTGCGGCCCGCACCAGCCTCCGCCGGGTAAGCACCGACCTCTGCTGCACCACAAACCTCTCCTTGTACCGTTCTGGTTGTTCTGGTTGTTCTGGGAGTTCTGGTCGAGGTCAGCCGACGTGTGCCAGCCGGACCGAGCCGGCGTCCGTCATGGTGTCGGACCGCCTGGGGGCCGCGGTAAGGATCGCGTGCTGCAGTCGACGCAGTCCCGCAGAAGGCTCCAGCCCCAGCTCCCGTATCAGCGTGTCGCGCAGCCGCTGGTAGACGGCGAGCGCCTCGCCCCGGCGGCCCGAGTAGTGCAGGGCCACCATCAGTTGCCGGTGCAGCGTTTCGTGCAGGCGGTAGCGGACCGCGAGTAGGGAGAGCTCACCGAGCAGCTCGCGGTGGCGTCCCAGCCGCAGCTCCGCCTCGATCCGCTGGTCGAGGGCACGCAGCCGGGCTTCCTCCAGCCGCTTGGCCTCCATCTCCAGCAGGGTCCCGGCCCGTACGTCGGAGTAGGCAGCGCCCTTCCACAGACCGAGCGCCTCGCGCAGCGTCCGGGAGCAGCCGGGGAAGTCGCCCGCGGCGATGGCACGGTATCCGGCCGCGGCACGCTGCTCGAACTCCCGTACGTCGCGGGCGCCTCCCCGACTGTCGAGCCGGTAGCCACCGGGCGCCGCGGCCAGGATGCTCTTGGCGTCCGCACCTTGCCGGTCACCGCCGCGCTCCAGGGTCGCCGCGATCAGCTCGCGAAGCTGAAGCACGTACACCTGGAGGGTATTTCGGGCACTGCGCGGCGGCACGACGCCCCACAGCTCGTCGATCAGCACGGACACGGGCACCACCTGATCGGCATGCATGGCCGGCACCGCCAGCAGCTGGCGCGGTTTGGGTGCCGTCGGCGCGATCGAGATTCCAGCACTCCCGTAGCGAGAGCGATCCCAGCACAGCGATGTCCATGCTCTCTCCCCTGTGGGCGTTCCCTGACGGGCCACAGCGTGACGCCACCCCCGTCTCTCCAGATTTAAAAACAGACTAGCCGGTTTGTCAAAAACGAACCGATCGACCGGTTTCCATTGCCGCGCCATTTGGTCCGGCTATGTGAGAGCTTGTCAGTTCCCGATTCGTTGCCGACTGCTCAACGCTCAGGGCCTGCGCAGCAGCGCCTCCGGGGCGACCTTGCCCTCCAGCCGCGCCAGCGGACCGCCCAGGCAGTAGTGGATGCCGTGGCCGAAGGCGACCTGCCGGTTGTTGCCGCGGCGCGGATCGAAGCGCTCCGGGTCGGCGAAGACGCGCTCATCATGGTTGGCCGAAAGCAGCGACGGGGTCACCATGCGGTTGGCCGGGATGGTTACTCCGCCCACCGTGACCTCCTGCGTCGTGACGCGGGCCATCAGCGTGATCAGGAGACGGTAGTGCAGCACCTCCTCGATCGCCGCCGGAACGAGCGGGATATCGGCCCGAAGCTCTGCCGTGACCTGCGGATTCTCCTCGAGACACAGCACGGTGTTGCCCCGCAGCAAGGAGATGGAGACGTGGCCCGCCATCAGCAGCAGGGCACCGAACTCGACGATCTGACGGTCAATCAGGCGCTTGCCCTCCACCTCGGCGGCCACCAGGCGGGAGATCAGGTCGTCGCCAGGGTTGGCGCGACGGCCGTCGATGTACTCCTGGAGGTAGGCGCCCATCTCCTTGAGCGGCTCCTTGACCAACCGCTCGTAGTCCTCGCCCGCTTCGTCGCCGAACTGCATGTCCACCGGGTCGTCATGTCCACCGGGTCGTCGACCTGCATCGACAGCATCCGGTCCGACCAGCTGCGGAACAGCGTCCGGTCCTAGGTTGCACTGTACGGCGTACAACTATTTTTCGAAACACCCTCAACCAGGGCGCGGACGCCCCCAACGGGGCGCCTGGCAGCGGGCGGAGCCGGGCCTCAGCGCCCCTGGCGAGGCGTTCGCGGGAGCCCGGTTTCGACGCCGTCGCTTCCGGCGCAGTTGAGCTGGCCGCTCTCCACCGGACCCGCCGCCAGCCTCGGCAGCAGCAGACCCCAGAAGGCGGCGAGCGAGCGGGATGCCCACCACGCCGGGTCGTGCCGGCCAAGGACTTCCATACCCACCGTCGCCGCCACGACGGCGGCCGCGGCGTCGGCGGGCTCCACTGAGGCGGTGAGGGAACCCTCGTCACGCGCCTTCAGCAGCAGTTCATGAACCAAGCGATGCCACTGCCCCCGCAGGTCGGCACCGGCTTCGCGTGCCGTCTCCCCGCCCAGGCGGAAACCAGCACGGACGATGACGTCCTCGCGCAGCCGGCGGGCGAGCGCATGACCGGCGTCGACCAGGGCCTGCAGCGCGGAGGCCTCCCGGCCGAGTGCGTGCTCGGCGATCGCACCCAGCCGCTTGGCCGCCGCGCTCTCCACTGCGGCGGCCAGGGCGTCCTTGGACTCGAAGTGGAAGTGCAGAGCGCCGTTGCTCATTCCCGCCTGCCTGCTGATGGCGGTGAGTGACGCCGCGGCGAAGCCCTGTTGATCGAAGACCTCGGCCGCCGAGCGCACCAACTCATTGCGCGTTCGAAGGGCTCGTTGCTGTCTCAGCGTCACGGAGGCTCCAGACGTAGGCCGTTCAGCGGCAGGGCCGTCGATGGAGCGGGCTGCTCGAGTCCCGACGGGTGGGGGGATGAGGCAAAAGACGCGACCGCGGCCGCAGATCCGGCAGAGAGGGGCACGCGCCAGGCACTTAGATTACAAACCGATGCGACTGTTTGCCAAGAAAAAGCAGACCGGTCGGCTTTTTTTGGGGCGCGACCGCTCTGGCGGCCTGGAGCAGCCGCCGGAACGAAGGTGCGCGTGCGAGCAGTTCAGATCCGGAAGCCGCATGGCGGAGGCACCTGGATTCTCGGCGCCCCTTCTGCCTCGGACAGGGTCGCGCAGACCGTGGTCACTGCTCGGCTGGAGCGCGCGGTGCAGGCGCAGTTCCATCCGGCCCCCCACGGGTGACGTCCAGGAAGGTCGGCACTGGACGCGGTGGAGAAATGCCGAGAACGCTGCTGGAAGAGCGACTGGGTTGTCGATCTCGGCATTCAGAAGTCCTTCGACAGCGCGCCTCGGGGCTTCGTGATCAATGCAGTGGAGGCTCACACCTTCGGTTTGAGCCCCTGCCGGCGAATCCGTTCCCGCCCTCCGCGTTCGATGCCTGGATGGCTTGGGAGTTGGGGAGCGGGATGGAGGAGGTCGGACTGCGGCTGCATCCGACCAGGACCCGGATTGTCCACTGCAAGGACGCGAACCGGCAAAGCTCGCATAAGCACACGTCGTTCACGTTCTTGGGGATTGGCTCTCCGCGTGCGCGCGGCGCGTAGCAGGCACGGGGTGACCTGCCCGCGCTTCCTGCCGGCTGCCAGCAAGGAAGCCCTCCAGAAGAAGGAAGCCCTCAAGAAGAGTGCGGAGGTGCGCAGTTGGCATGGCAGGCCACGCCTGCCGCTCTGACACTGCGATCTGCGACCTGCGACCTGCGACCTGCGACCTGCGACCTGCGACCTGCGACGCCGGAGTACGGATCTCCGTGCGGGTTCCCTCCCACCGAGAGTTGATATACGCCGTAGACGACAGTTGTTGCCGTTCGTTGAGAAGGCTGTTGCTCTTCTGAGGTCTTGAAGACACCACGACGACGCCCCGCCTATCGGGGGCCGCCTCCGGCGGTTGCCCCGGCCCAGATTCCCGGCCGGTTGTGCCCCTACCGCCCCTCCCCGCCGCAGCGCGGGCCGCGTGTGCTGCCTTCCCTTCCGTGTCGAGACCACGCCCCCTCCCGGAGGACCTCTTATGTCTATGTCAACCACGTCCGTCACGTCCGTCGTCTGCTCCGACCTCACCTTCTCCTGGCCGGACGGCACCATCGCGTTCACCGGCTTCCACCTGGTCATCGGCCCGGCCAGACCGGATTGCACCCGGACCAGCGACACGGGCGTGCGAAAGTTCACCGGGAATCGCCACATCCCTACGCGGGACCCCGCTCGGCGGCGGCCGTGTTTCAGCAGGCCGGCGAATTCCGTCGGTTGGCCTGGACGCCGGGCCACGGTCGGCGTTGTAGCCGTCCAGGCCATGACGTCGACGACGTCCGTGGCCGGCTCGTCCCGACGCGGGTCCTGGGCCGCCACCAGCACGCGGTGGACCGGCGCCACCGGACCGTCGTGATCACTGCTGCAGGGATGGGCGGCACCCACCGAGGCGCTGAGCAACGCCGTTCCGCTGGTGGCCGTACGCAGATCGCGGAGCAGATCATGAACGCCGCAGAAGGACTGGCCAGGCGCTGCGCAAGGCTGTGGCTCGAGGTGGGCTTCGGCCCGGACATCGCGCACGGTCGGCCGCCGTTCAGCGCGAGATCTGACCACGCACGCCCCTGAACCGTCCCACGACCGCTGGGTGGGAACGGCAACCGCCCTCGTGACCATCGGGGGCGCAGGGCGCCGCGCATGGCAGGCGTCGCGGGCGGGAGGCTAGCGCCGCCTGGTTCTGCCGAACTGGCGTGCCCAGTCCGGCAGAACTAGCCGCGTGTCACGAGCTGGGCGGGCTTGCCCTACCAGCGGAGGCGAGGTCCGGGGCGCTGTGGCAGACGGTGCTTCAGGCGGAAATCGGCATATCGACGCTTCCGCCGGCTTCCGCGTCCCGGCGTGCCTGTTCCTGGTACGCCTCCCAGATCCGGGTGCCGCGGTCCGGTGAGGTGTCCAGCTTGGCCAGGACACCCGGCACGGCGACGCTGGGGAGAATGTGTTCGTAGAGCCTGGAAATTCGGCGCTGGAGGCACTCGCCATCATCGAGATCGGAGGTGACGATCTCCATGCCGGTCCATGCCGCGACGATGACCATCGCGGTTTCCTCCGGAACGGTGTGCGGCAGCAGTTCGCCCTGCTCCTTGGCCAGGGCGAGCTGTTCTCCCATGAAGGTGACCCAGGGCGTCCACGAGGTGCCGAACAGAGCGCGGGCCTTCTGGTCAGCCGATAGGCGAATGGCCGCACTCAGCATCGGCTCTCGGGGGACACGGTAAGCGAGCACCATCCCCACATCCACGCACTCCTGCAGTTTGGAGTCCTGCGACACGACGCCCTCAGTGGTGACGGCCTCATCGAGCACAGCGCGGGCCACGGCTTCCTTGGAGTCGAAGTGGAAGTACAGGGCACCTTTGGTTACGCCCGCCCGCGCGATAATCTCGGTAATGGTCGCAGACTCGTATCCGAGCTGGTCGAACACAAGGCCCGCCCCATTCAAGATCTGCCGACGGGTCTGTATCGCTCGTGCCTGTTTCGCCATGACGACTCTCCCTGTTACCGCATGCGCATTGCCTCCCCGCTCGAGCAGGTGCTTCGTAGCTCGGTGCGGCGTCGCATTGAAAATCAAACCGGTTAGTACGTATCTTATCACCAGCCGTTCGAAGCTCTGCTGCTTTGAGGTACCTAGGGGGGACCTATGTCCAGGCCTTTGCTCAGACCCGACCGTATACACAGCTCTGCCGCACCGCCTGCGCCGCGACGCGCCATCGAACAGAGTCCGCGCGTACCCAAAGAATTTGTCCATCTCCGGTACGGTGACTCCGTATTGGCGACCGACTGGCGTCGCACCGGCGCCATGAACTTCCAGGTAATGGCCGCATGGCCGGCTCCGGGCAGCGGGGTGCCGGGCCGCGGATTCCGGAGCGGGGCCATGAAGGCCGCCCAGACGGTGCGGCAGGCGGCACTGCTGCTCGCACACGCGGAGTTCGGGGCCCCACTGACGCATGCGGTACTGCTGCGTACCTTCGACTTCGCCATCGACGTGGAGCGTCTGGAGGCTGAAAAAAAACCGGTCAACCTGATTCTTGAAGTCCTCTGCGAAAACACCAATTCGCGAGGCAACTCCATCAGCGGTCTGCACTTGACGATGAGCATCCACTACGAAGGACAGCAGGTCGGCACGGCGGCCACCAGCTTCGGATGGATTCCCCCGGCGGTCTACCGCCGCCTCCGGGGCGCTCACGCCGAGGCGGTGCGTGACCAACCGCCGCTACCGGCTCCCGTCCCGCCGGCTCAAGTGGACTGCACCACCGATGTCGAGGTGGTGCTGACTCCCACGGACAAGGTCAGCCGGTGGCTCCTGCGCGGTGACTTCCGCAACACTGCGCTGTACGACCACCCGGTCGATCACCTACCCGGTCTCGTTATGATCGAGGCCGCCCAGCAAGCCGCCCGCTTGGTGACATCACCGGGGACCTTCCGGCCGTCAGCCGTCACCACGGTCTTCGACCGCTACGTCGAGTTCGACAGCCCGTGCTGGATCGAAGCGCGGCCCGTCGCCGCTGAGGCCGAGGGCGCCGCCGCGGTGTGCGTGACCGGCCACCAGAACGGCGAAACGGTGTTCACCACCATGCTCACCGGCCCCGGCCCCGGCTGCTGATGCCGGGCGATCGCCGCGGGATATCAGCGGTGTGCGCTCTGCGTACCGCCAGAACGTCGCAGTCGGCGGCGTCCCCCGAAAATTTCCCCGTCTGGCGCGCGGCCGTGTCGCACACGCGTGGTGATCCCCGTACGCGCTTACAGCCCTGGCGCCGGTGCCAAGTCTGTACGCGGAATGCAAAGGGACATGCATGCGGCAACGCATATGGGCTGGTCCCGCTGCCCCGCAAGGGGCGCCGGTCCAAGCCCGGCCGCGAGCGAACATCAACGGTTCCGCCGAACCCGAAGCTCCGCCGAACCCGAAGCTCCGCCAAACTCGAAGTTCTGCCAGAGCTTCGTCATGCCTCCGCACAGGAGAACTCGCGCATGATGACTCATCGAGCTGCCTGCCTCGTGTTAGCCCCAAGATGGCCGTGAGCCAGATCGGCCTGCACAGCCGACGCCGGCTGAACGCTCCCCGGACCACCCGCACACGGCCATGGTGCCGTCCACGCACCGTGGGTGACCACCGCAAAGGGGCGGCTCTCCGGGGACTCCTCTTGATGACTGCAAGCCGTGCACTGGGCACACGAGACGAGAGTGCATCCACGCTTTCACACAACCACACTACGAGTGGCGAGAGTTCTGGCTGAACTGAATTCGTGCCGCCCCGGCATCGCCCACATGATGCGGCGTCTGAAAGTCAGTGAGAGAACAGTTCAGTACCACCTGGCCACCCTGAGAGCCACGGGCCTCTTGACCTATGTCTGCAAAGATGGACGGCGGCGTGGACTTCCCCCGCTGGCTTCGGAGTTTGCGCGAGTCATTCCCGTGGAGTTCGACACGGCCTTGGGCATCAGGACTCTCGGAGAAGGGATTCTGCGGCGTGTGGTCGTCATCGCCGAGCGCGGCCGAAAGCTGATCTCCGCATTGGCAGCCAAGGCTGCGGCAGGACAGAGAGAGAAGCGCCGTGTGAATCGGACCGGGCGGTCCCGTCGCACCCCAAAGGAGGTTTCTCCTTCACATCGTGCTCCTGCGGACTGTAATACTTCTCCCTCGGAGAGGGATGACGAATCGAGTTCACCACCGCAGCGGTGTGGCCGGGGAAACTTCATTGCTCGCCGATACCGTCTGGCTGCCGAGCTCGTACGACGCATACCGTGGCTGCACAAGGCGGCGGTTCCGCGCATTTCCTGGCTGAGCCTCGCGGCCCCCTCACGGCATATCCGTCGCCCGTCAGCGTTCCTCGCATACCGCCTGAGGGGAGCGGAGAAAATCTGGTCAGCCGCGGCACGCAGCGAGGCCGCGGAACAGGACCGGGATTCACGCGTCAGCGCTGCCCTGCGCCGCCGCGAGTACTGCTACGAGGAGTCCGGGCCCCCGCCGGCCGGCGCCGCCACCATCCGTGATGGACTGCGCCAGGGACTGGCCCGGTTCGCCTACCGGCAGACAGCCTCCGGGCAGGGTGCTCTGGAGGGGATCCGCCCTCTGTGCGAGGGCGTCGAACTGCCCGATACGCTGGGGAACGAACTGCTCGTCAGCGCCCGCAGCCAGGCTGACTGGTGTGAGGCGGCAGGGGCGTTCGACCGCCTCCTCGGGAGCAACACGGTCAATCGGGCCTACGCTCAGGCCGTGTTCGGTACGGGGGGCTCATGAGATGCCCCATACGGCGTGGCGGGCCCGCTCACAGTGTGCGACGGGCCCATGGCATCCGGCACGGGAGTCTCCGGTGCCGGGCGTCACACCTGGGTGTATCCCCCGTCCACGGGTACTACCGCGCCTGTGACGAAGGAGGACCGGTCACTGCACAACCAGGCGACGGCCTGAGCTATCTCCTCAGGTTCGGCGGTACGGGCCTGTGGAGTCGCATGGTGCAACCGCTCCTCCATCCCCGGGTTCCGGTCGAACCAGCCGGCAACGATCTCGGTGCGGGTCGTGCCGGGCGCCACGGAGTTGACGCGGATGCCGTGCTGCGCATATTCGGCCGCAACTGCCTTGGTGAGCCCGATGACGGCGTGCTTGGAGGCGATGTACGGTGCGGCAGCAGGGATTGCCTGCAGCCCGGCGACACTGCTGTTGTTGACGATGGAGCCGCCCACGCCATTGTGGAGCATCGCGGAAATCTCGTGTTGCAGGCAATGCCATACACCACGGACATTGGTTCCCATGACTTCGTCGTACGTATCCTGTTTCATCAGGTGCATGGACTCCTGATCACATCCGATGCCCGCGTTGTTGAACGCCAGATCCAGGCGCCCGTACTTCTCCATGGTGAATTCAACGGCACGCCTCACATCCTCCTCCTGCGTCACATCCATGGTGATGTACGCCGCCTCGGCTCCTGCCTGACGAATCTCTGATACGAGAGCGGAGAGGCGGTCTGCCCGACGAGCCGCAAGCACCACCGTCGCACCTTCTTCTGCAAAGAGCTTCGCGGTTGCCGCGCCAATCCCACTGCTTGCTCCAGTGATCAGGGAAACCTTGCCGGACAGTAGTCCGTGCTGATGAGTCATGCCGGGATTCTGTCATCTCACGCGGTGAGTCGACATACCCAGTAGACGGAAAAAAATCACCTTGAATCCGCCCCTCCTCTCCGCTATGCCGAATGAGGGCGGAAAGCAGGGATGCACCACCCCGTTACAACGCTCTCCGGCGGCAGGCCGTACCGCAAACGCTCGTCGAGTCGCACGGGTGCCCCGGCCGTGGGCCCCGGGGCAACGCGGAGGCAGGCGGCTTGATGCCACATCAACTCCATGGAGTGCCACAGTCCGTGGCGGGCCGGCCTCGTGCGGGCAAGGGAAGGGCGAGGACCTTGCCGGCGCGCCGAGTCAGCCCGGTTGGCTCTGGCGGGCGCGAGGCACCGATCTGGTGGCCCCGTCACGGGGGCCGATTGCGCCGCCTGCAGCGTTGGTCAGCGGCTCTGTTCCGGTCAACTCGAGTCGGGCGAACTTCCCGGGCGTGGCCAGGTCGGACAGCAGTCGTTGCCACAGACCGGCGAGCGAGCGCCGCGAGATCCAGTCCGGGTTCTGCTGGCCGAGGGCTTCGACTTTGTCTGTTCATGACCCAGGTTTTGGGACGCCGACCGGTTGCTCCGCCGAGGTGGCGCCGGGCTGTTGGGCTCGGCGTCCTTCCGCCTTGGGGAGCGATACGAGCGTCCCGCTCTGACTACGTGGGCCCGAGTCCTGGATGGTCGGCAGCGACGGCGCTCGGACAGTTGGGCCACTCGACCGAGGCGTCAGCGGGAGGGCTGGCCTGGCCCCTCCACCAAGGTGGACAGGTGCTCAGGGGAAGGCATCGTATTCCCCGGTGACGACCAGGCGGGGCATCGCCTGTACGGGCAGAGTGACAGCTCCAGGTGCCCCGCTGGAGCGGGAGTGCCGGGCGACCAGTGTCATCCAATCCACCAGTTCTTCGCGGGGCAGGTGGCCAGGCGCGAGCATGGCGCGCACATCCGGGACCAGATCCCCGTCCTGTCCGGCGACGGTGCGGACAACCACTGGCCCTTCGAACACGTCGAAGCCCCGCTCTCCGATCACGCTGGAGGACGGGGCTTCGTGCTGTCGTGTCAGACGTTGGCGTCGGCCTTGCGCATTCGCCAACAGCGTCCAATTGCAGTGACTCCGGGCCCTTCGTGTGTGGTGGTGTCAGGCGGCCCAGCCGATGGAGGAGACGTTGCTGTAGGCGTCGTAGTCGGAGCCCAGGCCGGTGATGATCTCGTCCCAGATGGCATCGAGGGCCTGTTCGTCGCCGGTGACCCAGGCGTCGACGGCTGCGTCCCACACCCCGCGGACGCTGATGTTGCGGGTGGACAGGTCCCGCCAGTGCGGGCGGGTGACGCGGGACTGGTCGACGGGGTTGATTTCGATGCGGGTGCCGCGGCCGTGGTTGTTGAGCCGGCGCTTGAGGTCGGCGGCGACGTTGCGGCGGCGCAGGTCCCAGTAGGCGGCGTCCAGGCGGCCGAGGTTGGCCTTGCTGGGGGTCTGCTCTTCGGCGAGCCAGGCGATGAGGGTGCGGGGGCGGACGTGAATGCCGGCGCGGTCCATGGCCTCGTATCCGGCGTCCGAGGCCGTCAGATAGCGCAGGCGGGCGGCTAGGCCGCGCTCGGACTCGACGGGCGACTCGATGCCGGTGACCATCCGCTCGATGCCGTCAGCCAGCGCCAGCCAGCCGGGAATGCCGTCGGCACCGTACAGACCGAGGTGCATCCAGCGGCCGGCCATCAGCGGGCTACCGTGCCGACGGTGTACTCACCGGACGCCTTGGCGTCGCCGTGCTTGATCTTCATCTGGGCGACGCCGCGGCCTTCGGGGAAGACCTGGCGCCAGTCGCCGGTGACGTGCAGCTCGTCGGTGCCCATCATGGCGACGACGTCCAGGCCGGCCTGATGGGCCTTGTATGCCTTGCCCCAGAGGTTGGCGTAGGCCTGGCTGTGGATGACGTGCATCCAGTCCGGGCGCACCATGTCCCGGTTATGAATGGACTCGCCCATCGTGGAGATGAACTTCGAATACATCGCCTTGATGTATTCCAGAGTGATGGTGTCGTCCTCGGCAATAGCTGTCTCCCGCGCCGCGGTGAGGGTCTTTCGCAGGGCGTCCAGGAAATTCTCCGTCGCGCCGGACGTCCACGATTCGTGAATTTCGGGCGCGTCGATAAGCCCGTACTTGGGTCCGGAGAGGCGTAGTAGCAGCCTGAGGGTGGCGTCGGTGACCCACAGGGCGCCGGGTTCGTCGCGGTCGCCGAGGGGGTCGGGCAGGTGCGGGTGGCGCCAAGCGGCAGGGGTGATCAGGTGGACGCCGGAACGCTTGGAATCCACGCCGTCGCTGCCGGTGGAGTGCTCCAGCTTCCCGATCGGCAGCCAGCACTTGAGGGCGGAGAGGTAGGCGGCGTTGGCATCCAGGGCCGTGACCACGACGCTGCCGGGGACCTTGAGGGAGTAGTGGGGGTGGTGGAAGTTGGGGCGGGCCTCCCAGATCTGGTCCGGCTCCTTCTTCGAAGGCTTCTTGAGGACGTCGGGCAGCGCCGGGTAGGCGGTGTAGGCGTAGCGGGCCGTTGCGCGGGTCTCGTCGAACATGGCCATGACGTCGGGGATGGCGCGCTTGACAAGGGCCTGCAGTGCAGCGTCGGTGTCGCCCTCGGCGCGCTCCAGCTCCTCGTGCACCGCTCGAGCGATGAGGCTGGTGGTCTCCGCCTGGGCGCGGGCCGCGGACTTCGCCCGACGCTGCGGCCGCGAGGGCACCGGCGCCGGAGCAGGTGAGACCGGAACAGCCGGGGCGGGGGGCGTGGCCGGGGCGCTTGCGGTCTGGGGTGGGGTGGCGGGTGGAGAGGGCTGGCACATGGCGCCGGCGTGCAGGGGGCGGCCGTCGGTGGACTTGTAGGGCGTGACGTGGCCGCAGCGGATGCACGGGCCGGGTTCGCCCTGGATGGCCTTGCCGTCGGGGCCCCGGGCGGTGTGCGCGGAGAGCGGGTCCGGTGCCGGGGCGGGGGGCGGGGTGGGCGCCGGGTGTGCGGCGACGGCCGCGGGGGTCGGGGCGGGGTGGATCTTGGCGAGCCCCTCCAGGAGCCGCAGGTACTTGGAGCGTCCCGGCGGTTGCGGGTCGGTGGTGCCGTCCTCCCAGTTGGCGATGGTCTGGCGGCCGACGCCGACCGCGGCGGCCACCTGGGCGCGGGAGAGGTCGGCGGCATCGCGCAGGCGGCGACGCTCGGCCGGCTCCGGCATCCGTGCCGTCAGTCGCGCCTCCTCCAGCAGGGCTTCCACACCGTCGAATTGGTCATCGCTCATGCCTGTACCGTACCTCAAATTATGCAGAATATGGCAGCGAATTAAGCATGTATTAGGCATACATTGGTCATTACTTGCATGTGTCATCGCGCGGCCCACGGAAGGCGAAAAGTCAGCGAGCTGTGGCCAGGGCGGGACGATCGCCCGGCAGAGCGCCCGCAGTTCCGCCTCGAGGCCGGTGACCAGAGCGGTGACGGCCATCCGGACGGAGCCGGCACGGTGCTTACGGCCGCACCGCCGGCGGCCGGTTCCGCACCCACGACCGTCCGCTTCGAGATGCGCGGAACCGTGGGCCCTGCTTCGCTGATGAGGCCCGCCCCCCACACACTCCAGGAGTGAGCATGAGCGTTGCCGGCGAATCCGGCGGTCGTGCCCAGCAGCTGCGCGCCAAGGCACAGGAAATGAAGGAAGCGGCCGAGCGCGCCACCGACCCGGAACAGCGTAAGCAGCTGGCGGACAAGGCCCGCCGCCTGCAGGAGCAGAGCGAGAAGGAGGACCGCGGAGGCGGCCAGGGCATCGACCCCATGTAGCAGGCCCTGCCACAGTCACCGGGCGGTGGCTTCCTGCGCTCCCCGAGGCGCGCGAAGTCACCGCCCGGCCGCTTGTGGCACCGCTGCGGTCGCTCGCCGGGCCGCGCTTGGATGCAGTACCTGTCCTGAGGCCTTCGGCGTGCACTGCACAATGCCAACGCCCGCGTCTGGGTGCGGAGGCGACAAACCGACGGGGCCGATTCCACCGGTTGATGCGCCCAGAGACCAAGGCCCTCAGTCGGCCGCACCCCGAACCGACCGCGTCGGCGAGCGCAAGCGAACCCGCGCCCCAAGTGCGACCGCCGGATATCCCCCGGTCAACCGGACGGCTTGTCCTGCCGGGAACGGCGTGCCGATCGGACGGACTCCTCCAGCATGGTGAGCAGGTCTCCGGCCGGCTGGGGTGTGGGCGGGGGTTCGATCTGCCCGCCGGCGATTTTTGGCGTCGACGAGCTGGTCCAGGGCCTCGCGGTACTCGTCGTGCAGCTCGTCGGTGTCCACTCCGGCCAGTTCGCCGATCAGCTGGACTGAGAGCCTCAGTTCCCGCTCGGTGACCGGGGTCGCGGGGGCGAGGCGGTGGAGGCGAGGCCGTGGAGGTCGCGGATCTCTCGTCGAGCCACAGCAGAGTCTGTAGGACGAGCGTGCCGTGCCGGGGTCGGAGCACGTCCAGGCGCGCGCGTGCTTCTCTGAACTAGAGCGTGTCTCGTTGATGGATTGGTCAGTGGATCGGATGTGTCCGTGCGCTTAGCGATCACTGATGCTATGTGGGACCGAATCGAGCCGTTGATGCCGGCCTATCCGGTCCGTGGACAACGGTGGGCCGACCACCGCCGCGCCCTTGAGGCCATCGCGTGGAAGTACAGGACCTGCTCACCAGAACCCGGCCCACGGCCGTTCTCGCGGATCGCGCGTATTCCTCCCATGCGATCCGCGGGCATCTCTGCCGCCGCGGCATCCGCTCAGTCGTCCCACAGCCCACCGGCCAGATTCGTATGGCGTCACACGTCTGAGTGAATGTCTGCCTCTATATCAAGTGTCAGCCCATCATCATGCGCCAATGTCGGACATATGCACACCCCGCGTGGTGACGATCTGCGGGATGCAAGCAATCGAGGAGAGGGAACGTTATGAGCGCTAGCTCTCAGAACACTGCCCCGTCCGACCTTCGCGCCGATGTCAGGTACCGCGATGACGGCAAGCACACGTTGTACGGCATCAGTCTGCGCTGGCAGATCGGGGCGAACAGCCCTGACCAGGGGACATGGCCCCCTCCGGAAGACTGGAATAACGGCGAGGCGCCCTACCCGCACGTCTACGAGGTGTGGATCAACGGAGAGGTGCGGCAGACGGTCTTCCTCTACTGGCCCGCCTGGGACTGGACGCCATCCAACGCTCATTGGGTGGATCTGGGCGAGGAACCGGACGAGGAATACAGTGTGAAGATCCGTGCCAAGGTGGATGGACAGTTCACGCCGTTCACCGACGAGGTGACAGTCGGTTCGGAGCGCTCCCGTCCATGGTCGGCTCCTCAGCAGTCCCGGAAGGAATCTAAGGGGCTCGATGAGTCACCGCGGCACGGCACGGTAAACCACCCGCGCAGCCGCGCAGCCGTTGCCATCCGGGACGTGGATCCTTCGCCGATCTGTGTCGAGGCGCGCCGTCTCAACACCAGCACCGTCTGGCAGGAGGTGGTGCCGGGGGCTTCCCGGATGCTCGCCGACTACCCGTGGAACGACGCTCAAAAGTATCTGGCATACCGTAAGTTCTTCGAGGATGGCACCGTCCCGTCGACTGGCAATCCGGCTTTCCGCGGTCTGGATCTGGCGCCAGACACCACACTCGGCGAGTGGCCCTTGACGGAGCTGGACACTTCAGCTGCCACCCAGTCCTTCACCTACGACTACACGGCGTACCACACGAACGAGTCCTGGTCCCACCGGTGGTTCATCACCCGTGCAGACTGGGATCCAGGCAGCGGCTTGAGCTGGCAGGACCTGGAGCCAATCCCCTTCTTGGTCGAGGTCCAGGGCTCGCACCGGGAAGAGGACTCCAACAAGTGGGAGTTCGCATCCTTCCCACGACGGACCGGGCGGGCGGCGATCGTGCACATCTGGGGCGGCCACGGAGGACCGGACACCCCTGACGGTGGTAACGGCGGCAAGACGGGTGAATTCTTCGCGTCCACGTGTGACGTGATGCTGCGGTAGCTGAACCGCTTTCATCCTTCCGCTGGGGAGCCCATCCGAAGCGATCGGCTCCCCACTACTGGTGGCGTGCGGTCCCGCCATTCCATTGCGTCGAGCAGCCCCGGCCGCTTCCGGGTCACCATCCAGCGGACGTCGGGACGCAGGACATCTGCGCAGATCAGCTGACGAATGCCGCACGAGAGAACGTTCCTCTCGCGTTCCGTACGGTGCGCGAAGGCCGGAGGCACGCGCCCAACGCGCCAGCCCTCGGCCGAGTAAGCCTGGGTCCCGCTGGCTGTCCAACGGCTCTGCCAGTCATCTCCCGGAAAGCTCTCCAGCCATTCCAGGAGGCGGTCGGCCCCGCGCAAAACCGGCCCGAGAGTTCCTGAGCAGTACGGCCGTTGCCCGATCCACCCGCGGATTTCTTCCCGGGTTCGCCGCGTACTTGGCCAGTCGGCCGGCACGGGGCGAGGCGGGAATCGACGACGCAGTCGCATCATCGCCTCGCCCCGCTCCACACGGGGAAGCACGGGGGCGACGAACCTCTCGTCGACAGTGGCGTTGAGGGAAGTCTGGGTCACCGTGTCTCACCGAAGAGCACCATCAGGCTGGCCGCGTTGTATGCCTCTCGCGCTTGAAGGGCTCCACCGGATTGTGATGAGCGTTCGCCCGCCCCGCCCGCCGAGAACGGTCGAGCGGAAACGGATTAATTACAGGACCGGTGCCCTGGTCGAGGTGGAAGTCGTAGAAGGACCGCAGCACCGTCTCGCAGTGCGCCCTCGTCGCTGCCGCGTACTTCGGCCCCGGCGCCGACTTCCCGGTGACCGAATTCGGTGAGTCCGGAGACCGGGCCGCATTGCTCATCAGCGCGGGCCTGCCTTCGTCTACTACAGGTCCCATAGTTTCCCCGTCTTGAAGCGGCGGTTCCACACGGCTAAGGGCTGTCCCGTAATGTCTGGTGGATCAGCGCACGGCGTCAGATGCACTGCGTTCGCTGTGCTCACTGCGTCTCGGCTCTCCCTTTGCCATACGGATGCCGAGCTGCATCGCAAGGCGGAGGGACGTCCGGAAACTGGGCGTATCCGGACGTTCCGACAACGCGGCGAGGTGCCGTAGCTGTCGTCGTGCGCCCGCCAGGCATTACGGGACAGCCCTTAGCGGGGGGTTAACCCCAGTGATCTTGTTTGGCCGGTGCGCGAAGATGGTGACCGAGCGGATCACTGACCGGATCCGCGGAGACCAAGACTGGGCAGGAGATGGGGACATGACGGGCGGAGTACAGGCGGGGACCGGGGCGGCCGTGGGGCGAGGTCGGGCACTGGGCGGCCGGCTGCTTGCGCCGTGGCGCGGGCTGGCGCTGTTCGGCCTCGGACTGCTCGCGGCGGTGACGGCGTGGCTGCTGATCATCGCGATGCTGCTGGTGATCGTCTGGGTGGGCTTCGCCCTCGTCCCCCCGACCGCGCGCGCCCTGCGCTCCCTCGCCCACCGCCAGCTGACCCTGGGGCAGCGCTGGTTCGGCATCGCGCCCATCACCATCCCGCAAGACCCCGCCGCGATACCCGCACCCGGCAGGCCGGCATTCCTGAAGCCCGTGGCGGCGGTCCTCTCCGGGTCCTCCACCTGGCGCCGGCTCGGCTGGGCCCAGCTCGCCGTCACGCTTCCCGTCGGCCTGCTCGCCCTGCTCCCCTTCGTGCTGATCGCGCACGGCGTCTTCGGCATCGTGCTCCCGTTCATCTGGGAGCCGCTGGTCTCTACCTGGGGCGACGGCAACTGGTTTCTCTTCGTCCACCTGACCAGCTACACCTCGGCCCAGATCGCGGCGGGCCTGGGCGTCGCCGAGATCATCGTCGCCTTCTGCTTCGGCCCCCACATCCTCCGCTCCCAGGCCCGCCTGTCCCGAGCCTTGCTCGGCTGACGGACCGCTCACCACCGTGGGCGGCTGAACGGACGGCCGAAACGGCGTGCCTTCTGCCGCGGCGCGCCCCGGCCGTGAACGGACCGCCTTCCCCGTCGTCGCCGGCCGTCCGCATGCCTGCAGTTCTGCGAAGAACGCCATCGCTGGAGCCACCACAGCTCTGTCCGCGTCGAACAGCAGGTGCGGCCGCGCCGGGTTCGCCGTCTCCAGCAGCTCGCCGGACTCGGGCAGTACGAACTGCCATCAGGTCCCGAGCAGGATCGCCTGTCTCAAACATGGCCGGGAAGCTGACAGAGGCCGCCTCTGACCTGTGAATTTATGTCTCTGAGTTCCGTTAACGGGACCATCCCCGTAACCGTCCACGTCGCGACCACCCCACATCCCGTCCCGCTCCACCAGGTCCACACACGGTGCGGCGGCGGCCGGATCCGACTGCGACGAGTCTGCGACCGCGCGGGGGTCAGGACGGCCATGACGGGTGCAACACGTGTGGTGCATGGGCTCGGCGGAAGACTCACTCGGCAGGAGGTTGTCCGGGGAACGGCGATCGGCGATCACCAGCCTCGCGGTCGGCGGCGGCCGGCCCGGGGCGCGCCGGGCGCGACCGGCCACGGGGGCGGAGACAGCCGAGCACGGTGTGGGCTGAAGGTCGTCGACGGACGCCGGTCGACCGGCCGCCGGGTGGCGTGCGCGCGGAGCCGTCCGGCGGGCGGCTCCGTGTACGGCGCGTCGGGTTCAGTCGGTGATGTACCACTCGTTCTTGAGGTACTCCAGGGTGTAGCTGCCGAGGTCGCTCTCGGAGAAGGTGGCGGAGGCCCTGACCGCTTCGACCGGCATCTCGATCTTGTCGGGCGTGCGTACGGCGATGCGCTGTGGGTCGACCGTCGCGGTTTTGAGGGCCTTCTTCTGCGCGGGCGAGATCATCTGGAACACGGCGGCGAACGTCGACGTGCACGGACCGAGCCCTTGGTCCTGTGCCTTCTTCGCGCCGGGCCCGGCCACTTCGCAGACCGTGTCGATGTCCTCACGGCCCAGGGCGTGGAGGTACTGCTCGTACCGCTGGATCGCGCCCTCCTTCGTCCTGGGCGCGAGCTGGTCGCCGGTCGGCTCGGCCGACGGCTTCTCGGTCCGAGCGGACACGGACGGCGTGGCCGACGGCTCTTTGGCCCGCGTGGACGCGGACGGCTGCGAAGGCTTCGCGTCCGTGTCCTTCGCTTTGTCCGGACCGCACGCGCACGCCACCAGCGCCACACAGGCCGATACCGCCACGCTCGCCATCGTCCGCGCTCTCATTCGGTCCCCTCACCACCAGCCGACAACACCTCAAGAGGTCACGCAGGGTCCGGGGGAACGGTTCCCGAGCCGGGCCAGGCGGGACGCCGGCCGGTTCACGGAGGACCCCGAGTCCGCGTGTGCCGCTGCGCGAGGACCCATGCGCTGAAGGCGAGGGCCTGGGCCGCTCGCGCAGCGGAGCTCCGCCGGGGCAAAGGGGCGGGGCATCTCTTCTGTGATGAATGCAGGCCCTGGCCGATCCGGCCTCCGGATCGACTCGGCCTCCGGATCGCCCCGGCCGCCGTGGCGCCCCGCGTGGTGCGCCAGCCCCGGTAAGGGCACAGCGGGCCGAGCGGGCGGGTGCGCGGCCGGAACAGCCTGCGTCGAGCCGGCCCCGCTGCCCGGGGCGGAGGTGTTACTCGCCCACGACGCCCGAGGAAGCGATCACGATCTTCGCCCGGGTGGCACCGGAGTGCGAGCCCAGAGACTCGATCTTCGTCACCAGGTCCTGGCCCTCGACGACTTCGCCGAAGACTACGTGCTTGCCGTCCAGCCACGGCGTGAGCACCGTGGTGACGAAGAACTGCGAGCCGTTGGTGTTCTTGCCGGAGTTTGCCATGGACAGCAGGAACGGCTTGTCGTGCTTGAGCTTGAAGTTCTCGTCGGCGAACTTCTCGCCGTAGATGCTCTTGCCGCCGGTGCCATCGCCACGGGTGAAGTCGCCGCCCTGGAGCATGAAGTCCGGGATGACGCGGTGGAAGCCCGAGCCCTCGTATCCGAAGCCGTGCTGGCCGGTGGCCAGCTCACGGAAGTTCTGCGCCGTCTTGGGGACGACGTCGTCGTACAGCTTGAAGACGATCCGGCCCGCGGCGTCGCCGTCGATGGTGATGTCGAAAAAAACGTTGGTAGACATAGGGCGATCTTGTCACGGCCCTGGCGTATTGCCCTGCAGCGGCTCCCTCTGGAGGTCGCTGCCGACGGGCGCTCACTCTTGGGAGCATGCGCGGCGTGGGGGGTGGGGAGTGATGTTGAGCAATGCTCAGCCGGCGCGCTTGACGCCAAGCCTTACCCCCTGTCAAGACATCCGTATCGCCCTCGGTATGACTACCGAAATACGGGAATCAGCGGGTCAGGATGCGGAGTGCTTCCTGGGAGGGCGATCCCTCCTCGGCCGTGTGGACGACCAGGGCGAGGTCGGGGTGTCCGGGCAGCCGGAGGGTCTCGTAGGTCAATTCGACCGCCCCCACCACGGGATGCCTGTACCGGTACCTACCGTGCTCCCGGGCCTTGATGTCGTGCTCCGCCCAGATCTGGCGGAACTCGGGACTGACGGCCGACAGCTCCTCGATCAGGGCCTGGGCGGCAGGAGGGCCGGGCGGGCGCGCAACGTCCAGCCGGAGGAAGGCCACCACGTCGCGAGCCCGCGCCCACCAGTCGACGTACAGGTCGCGCACGCCGTCGTCGAGGAAGACCAGCCTGGCCATGTTGCGCTCCGCGGCGGGGAGCGCGCCGAAGTCGGTGATGAGCGCCGCGGCCGGCCGGTTCCATGCCCGCACGTCGGTCCTGCGGTCGACCAGGTAGGCAGGGGCGCCGCTGATCGCGGAGAGCAGGCTGTGTATGCCCGGACGCAGCGGCGGGCTGCCGGCGGGTTCCTCGGCGGCCGCCGGGGCGGGGCGCGCCAGCAGGTGCAGATGCTCCCGTTCGGCCGGGTCCAGGCGCAGGGCCTTGGCCACCGCGTCCAGGACCTCCCCCGAGAACTGCAGGTTCCGGCCCTGCTCCAGGCGGACGTAGTGGTCGACGCTGACCCCGGCCAGCTGCGCCAGCTCCTCGCGGCGCAACCCGGGGACCCGGCGCTGCCGTCCGTAGGAGGTCAGGCCGAACTCCTCGGGGCGAAGCCGGGCGCGGCGCGATCGGAGGAATTCACCCAGCTCGGCGCGTCGATCGAAGGCCATATGCCGATTATTTCCTGATCTTGAGTGTGTCTGGTCATGGCGTGCCTAGGCAGCGCCGGGCACTGCCTGACCTCGCGTGGAACACCGAGAGTTGAATCCGCCGGAACGGTTCCGGCATTCCGATTCACGGGAGCGCATCACTTATGACTGTCATGCTTGGCCGTACCGGCATGGAGATTACCCGGTTGGGTTTCGGTTCGTGGGCTGTGTCGGGCTCGGGCTGGACCTTCAGCTGGGGCGCCACGGACGACGCCGAGTCGGTCGCCGCGATCCGCCACGCGCTGAACGCGGGCGTCAACTGGATCGACACCGCCGCGGTGTACGGCCTTGGCCATTCGGAGGAACTGGTCGGCAAGGCCGTCGCCGGCCTGCCGCAGGCCGATCGCCCGTACATCTTCACCAAGGTCGGCCTGGTCTGGGACCCGGACAATCCGTCGGCCGCGCCTCGGCGGATCATGAAGCCGGCCAGCGTCCGCCGCGAGCTCGAAGACTCGCTGCGGCGGCTGGGCGTCGACCACATCGACCTGTACCAGGTGCACTATCCCGACACCGGCGAATCGCTGGAGTACGCCGGTGGCGGCTTCGGAGCGGTGTCGCCCAACGCCACGCCGCTGGAGGAGTACTGGCAGGTTATGGCCGACCTGAAGGCCGAAGGCAAGGTACGGGCGATCGGGCTGTCCAATCACACGCCCGACCTGCTCGAGGCGGCCGAGCAGATCGCCCATGTCGACGTCATCCAGCCGCCGTTCTCGGCGATCAACCGGTCGTCCGCCGCTGAGATCGCCTGGGCACGCGCGCACGAGTCCGGCGTGATCGTCTACTCGCCGCTGCAGTCCGGCCTGCTCACCGGGGCCTTCTCCGCCGAGCGCGTGGCCGGACTGCCCGCCGAGGATTGGCGGACCGCCCACCACGACTTCACAACCGGCCTGACCGCCAACCTCCAGCTCGCCGAGGCGCTGCGGCCGATCGCTGAACGCCATGGGCGCACCGTGGCCGAGGTGGCCATCGCCTGGGTGCTCGCCTGGCCCGGCATCACCGGGGCGATCGTGGGCGCGCGCAAGGCCGCCCAAGTGGACGGCTGGATCGGAGCGGGCTCGCTGGAGCTGACCCCTGCCGACATCGAGGAGATTGCCACCGCGATCACGGTCTCCGGCGCGGGCAGCGGTCCCGCCCGCCACTCTTGAAGGCGACCGGGCCATGTCCCTCTTCGTCATCGCCGAGTTCCTCGCCGCACCGGGCCGGCATGATCGGCTCCGCACGACGCTGGAAGCCCTGATCGAGCCAACGCTGGACGAACCCGGTTGCCTCTCGTATCGGGCCTATGCCGACCCCAACAACCCCGCCCGCATGGTGATCGTCGAACGGTGGGAGAACCGGCAGGCCTTCGACGAGCACTTCACCACCCCTCACCTACGTCACGCCCAGAGAGTCCTCGACCGCATCCTCGCCCGCCCACTAACTCTGCGCACCTTGATCGAAGCTCCCTAAGTGCCTGCCGACAACCGGTAACTGCACGGGCATCGCTGAGGCGACACGCGCACCGCACGTGTCGCCTCAGGCTGTCCTTTGCAGGCCGTACCCACCGCCAATGCCGAGCTCGCAGAACTCCTAACGCAACATGAGTAGCCATGTCTTTCGGGTGGTTGCTTCGGTTGCTTCGGTTGCTTCGGTTGCTTGGGTGTGGGCAAGCGGAGCCCTCAACCGTGGGTGGTCGGGGACGAGTTGTGGTCGAGGATCGAGCCGCTGTTGCCGGTCCCGGCACCTGGGCACCGGCGGCCGGGCCGGCTCGACCTCTGCTCGAACCGCTCCGGTACGACGGTGGTTGGGCTCAGGCGGATTCGAGGAGCGGGCGGATCTCGATCGTCTCCGGAGTAGGCAGGGACTTGGCCAGTTCGACGGCCTCCGCACGGTCGGCCACCTCAAGCACGAACCAGCCGCCGAGGGTCTCCTCGCCGGTGTGCGCGGGCCCGTCGGTCACTGATGACGCCCCGTCGGTCGTCTTGCGTACCGTCGCCGGGCTGTTGTGCTCGGTTTCCAGGGCGTCGCCGCCGACCAGCTTTCCGGCCGCCGCAAGCGTGCCGATCCAGGTCTGGTATTGCGCGCGATAGGCGTCCCGGTCGGCCTGGATCCGGCGGCGTGACTCATCTGTCTCAAAGATCACGAGTGCGTATTTCACGGATGTTCCTCTCCGGCCGCCGTGCGGGCGGCCGTTGTTGACGTTGGAGGGTGTGAGGGAGTCGTTGGTCAGGTGGCGTTGTCCACAGGGGCGATACGAGCCAGCGCACCGGTCTCCAGAGCTGCCCACAAGGCGCCGTCGGGACCCACGGTGATGCCGTGCGGCTCGGAGCCGGGGGTGGGCAGGTCGTGCACGGTGATGGTGCCGTCGGGAGTGATCGAGCCGACGCGGTTGCCGCCCCACTCGGTGAACCACGCAGTGCCGTCGTCGGCGACGGTGATGGCGTGGGGCCGGGCTGCGCGGTCGGGCAGCGGAAACTCGATGACCTGACCGTCGGGGGTGATCCGCCCGATCTGACCGGCGGCGATTTCGACGAACCACAGAGCCCCGTCGCGCCCCGCGGTGATGCCTACCGGAGCGGCGTCCTTGGTCGGCAGTGAGTGGAGGGCCACTGCGCCGTCCATGCCGATCCGCCCGATGGCGTTCGCCTGGTTGAGCGTGAACCACATCGCGCCGTCGGCGCCGGCGGTGATCGCGGAGGGGAACGCGCCCGTGACGGGGAGCGGGAACTCGGTGACCCGGCCGTCGAGGGTGATGCGCCCGATGCGGTCGGCGGTGGTCTCGGTGAACCACAGGGCACCGTCCGGCCCTGCTGCGATACCGAAGGGCCCGCAGCCGGGGGTGGGTATCGCGAAGTTGTCGATGACGCCGCCGGTGGTGATCCGCCCGATCCGGTGTGCCTGGTATTGGGTGAACCACAGGGCGTCGTCGGGGCCGTGGACGATGACGGTCGGCCCGCACGCGGGGTCGAGCTGGTGGCTCGTCGGTTGTCCGCCGGGGATCAGCCGACCTATGTGGCCGCTGTGGACCAGGGTGAACCACAGTGCGCCGTCCGGCCCGGTGGTGATGGCGTACGGTCCGGCTTCGCTGTCACTCACAGCGTGCTCGTCGATGGACACTTGGGTCACAGGGGTTTCTCCAGATCGTGCTCGGCGGCGATGCGTGCGATGTCCGAGGGAGTTCCGGCCATGATGGTGCGGGCGTGTTCGGTGACCAGGTCGGTGGGCCAGTCCCACCATGCTGCGCGGAGGAGTCGCTCGACGTCGTCGTCGGTGAACCGCTGCCGAATCGGCCTGGCCGGGTTGCCACCGACGATGGTGTAGGGAGGGACGTCGGCGGTGATCAGGGCGCCGGCCGCGATGATGGCGCCGTCGCCGATGCGCACACCCGGCATGACGGTCGCCTGGTGGCCGAACCAGACGTCATTGCCGATGACCGTGTCCCCGCGGCTGGGCATGGCCGTGACGATGTCCAGGGTTTCCTCGGCCCAGCGGCCGCCGAACATGGTGAACGGGAAGGTGGACACACCCGCCGTCGGATGGTCCGCGCCGGCCATCAGGAAGCGGGTTCCCGTGGCGATCGCGCCGTACCTGCCGATGATCAGGCGTTCCGGCCCGTAGGCGTAGAGCACGTTGCGGTGCTCGAACTCCGTCGCACCGCCGGGGTCGTCGTAGTAGGTGTACTCGCCAACGACGATCTTCGGTGAGGCGACCAGCGGTTTGAGGAACACCACCCGGTCGTGCGCGGGCAGCGGGTGAACGGTGGTCGGATCAGGTGCCAAGGTGAGGATCCTTTGCGTGGTGCGGTGCGGTCCGCGGCGGCGGACGCTACGGAGAGGAGAAGGGGCGGGCAGGCACGGCTGACGCTGTTCCCGGCCGGGTGCCGGTGGGCCAGTGGGACAGGGCCGAGTCTCGTTTAGGCTGCTCGGCCGAAGCAACGCCGATTTCCGCAAGGCAGCCATAAGCGGGAGTGATCAATGGGGGAGCCATGGAACTGCGGGACATCGAGATCTTCCTGACGCTCGCCGAGGAACTGCACTTCGGCCGGACCGCGGAGCGGCTGCATCTCTCCCAGGCACGCGTCAGCCAGTCCATCAGCAGACAGGAACGCCGCCTGGGCGGCGCCTTGTTCGACCGCAGCACCCGCACCGTGACACTGACGCCCTTGGGTCAGCGGCTGCGCGACGATCTCCACCCTGGCTACGGGTTGATCCGCAAAGCCCTGACCCGTGCGGCGGAGACTGCCCGCGGTTGCTCAGGGACCGTGCGGTTGGGGGCGATGGGCGCACTCCCCTCCGAATTGGCCTGGCTGGTCGAGGAGTTCTGCGCCCGCCACCCCCAGTGCAGTGTGGAGTTCGCGGAGTACCACTTCAGCGATCCGCTCGCCCGGATACGGGCCGGCGAGGTAGCGGCGCAACTGATGTGGCTCCCGGTGCCTGAACCCGGACTCCGGCTCGGGCCTGCAGTGCTGACGGAGGGCCGGGTCCTGGCTGTGGCCACGGGCTCCGATCTGGCGTCACGGGCTCGCGTGTCGCTTGAGGATCTGGCCGGTCGGACAGTTCCGGACCCCGGCCCGCGTACTCCCGAGGAGTGGTACCGGGCGATGTGCCCGGAGCGGACGCCGGGCGGGCGCCTGGTCCACCGCGGCCCGCAGGCGAGGACCTTCCACGAGGTCCTCGCCCTGGTCGCCACCGGTCGCGTGGTCTGCCCGCTCAACGCCCATGTCCCCCGCTATTACACCTACCCCGGAGTGGTACTGGTCCCGATCGATGATGCGCCACTCACCGAATGGGCGCTCGTCCTGCCCGAGTCCGCCCCCGCGCCGCATGTACGGGCGTTCATAGAGACCGCCCGCGAACTCGGGGCGCGCGAGATTGGCAGGGGCGGAGCCCGTGACCACATGCGTTCACGGGTTCAGTGACACACTCGGCCGGGTCCATGACATCGAGGCCGCTGCCCTCGCGTTCGTGGCAACCGCTACTGAACTTGAATGCGTGATGTCGGCTTGGTTGCGGTCAGCTGTCCATGGTCATGCCGGTGCCTGCGAGGCATCTTCGCTACATACGGCGCGGCAGCTCAGGCCGGTGCCTGCGAGGCAGCCGTCGATGAGGTGCGGACGGTACTGGGTCTTCTTGAGGCGGCGCTTCACTGCGGTGGCGAGCTGGTCGAGGTTGGCGGCGGCGAGGTTGCCGATGGTCCGTTTCACCAGTGACCGGATGCCTTCCTGTGGGTTGAGGTCGGGTGCGTAGGCGGGAAAGTGGAAGACGGTCAGCCACTCCTCGTTCGCGGCGATGAACTCCTTCATCTGCGGCGTTCAGGCACTCCCGGCATCATCGGGAGCACCGGCTGGGACCGGTCCAGGGCCTGGATATGCGACTTCTCGTCCACACACAGGACCAGAGCCTTCTCCGGCGGATCGAGATAGAGGCCGACGACGTCGCGGACCTTGTCGATGAACAGCGGGTCGGTGGACAGCTTGAAGGTCTGGGACCGGCCGGTGCGGGGCCAGGGCGAAGGCCCGCCAGATCCGGGAGATCGCCGACTGCGACATCCCGGTGGCTGCCGCCATCGACCGCGTCGAACAGTGGGTGGCGTTCGCCGGCTTCTCCCTCATGGCAGTGACTCCGCCCCAGCCAGCACAACAAGCAGGGCCTCTATGGCCACCTGACATGCCATCACTGACCATCGGCCACTGACATCACACCGGCACATCGCCATACATGCCATCGGTGGTGTTCTCCTGGCCGGCTATTGAGGTACCCGTGAGTTACGGTGCTCCGCCGTCAGCGGATTCCGTCGTTCCCGTTACAGGAGTTCCCTACAGGAGTTCCTTACAGGGCCGGCGACTGGTCTCGCCGTATCAGCGCGGATAGGCGGGAGCGACGGCCGAGACCATCATCCGCCTGGCTGTTCCGCTCCCGTCGGCGGGTACGGTCCAAAAATCCGAGCCGTAGTCGCCGGGGAGGGCGTAGACAAGGGTGGAGTCGTCGGACCACAGGGCCTGGTCGTCGATGTTTCGCCGCTCGACGGTGCGGGTCTCCTTCATGCTGCGCAGGTCGAGCACGTACAGGCGCCAGGGGGCGTCGGGTGAGGCTCCAGGGGCGCGCTTCTTGAAGGCGAGGCGGGTGCCGTCGGGGGACAGCGAGGGGCACTCGACGTTTCGGTGCAGGGTGGTGAGGGTGCGGGCGGCGACGTCGCCTTGGACGAGGTAGGTCTGGCCGCCGGTTGCCAGGGTGGCGTAGAAGCGGTTGTCGCCGGCGAAGGTGACGCCCCAGATGTTGATGTCGGAGGCGCGGTACGGCCGGCCGTCCTTGGTTACGGCGAAGGACTCCAGGTTGTCGTCGATCGCCCAGGTGCGGGTGTCGACGATGGCGGTGCGGGTGGAGAAATCTGTGCCCGCGTAGGAGTCTCCGCTGACGAAGACCGTCCAGGCGACGAGGTGGCCGGAGGGTGAGACCCGGGCGCGGGTGGGAATGCCGGCGGCCGGGAAGTGGTGGCGTTCGCGCAGACGGGAGTCGAGGACGACAGCTCGGTAGGTGTCCTCAAGCGTGTGGTGCTCGGCCTGCAGGCAGATACCGGTGCCGGCGGCCGCGTGGAAGCGCAGGCATTTGACGCCGGACACGGTGCGTGGTCCCTGCGGCCGGTCGGCGGCCACGGTGGCGATCTCGTCGCGGTGCGGGCCCCAGGCCAGGTTGCGGAACAGCAGCTGACGGCCGCCGGCGGTCGGCCGGAGCGAGACCGTGCCGGTCCGGACGGGCGGGCCACTCGCCTGTTCCTGGTCCCGTTGGCCGGACCGGTCGGCGGCGCGCAGCACCGCGGCGGTGCCGGCCGTCCCGAGCAGGAGGACGGCGAGCAGCAGGATCGTCAGGCGGGCGGTTCGCGTCATACGGGTACCTCACTGCGGGCGGTTCGGGTCATGTGGACACCCGCGGACACTCACCGCGGGCAGGCGGGCTCGTATCGGCACCCGCGGACACCCGGCCGCGGGCGGGCGTTGTCATCCGGGTACGTGGTCGGCAGCAGCGGCCGACAGCTCGTCGGTGGTGCGGAGGACGATCGAGGCCACGACGGCGCTGAGGGCCAGCGCGGCAGCGGTGACCGCCAGCGCGTTCCGCCCGCCCCACAGGCTCCAGGCAACGCCGAAGGCGAGTGAGCAGGTGAACCGGGCCAGCGCCTGGCCGGTGCCCACCAGTGCCTGTCCGGCGCCCTGGTGCTCCGGCGGAACGGCCGCGGCGGTGGCGGCCGCGAGTACCCCGTCGGTGGCCGCGTAGAAAACGCCGTGCAGCAGCAGGACGGCGGCCACGGCCGGGGCACCGCGCAGCGGGGAGAGCACCAGGCCGTAGCCGAGGAGCAGGACGCCGTGGCCGGCCAGGAAGAGCCGGCGACGACCGATGCGGTCGGCGAGCGCGCCCAGCGGGATGGCGAGCAGGAGGAAGACGGCGGCTGTACCGAGTGGCAGCAGCGGGAACAGATGGGCGGGCAGGTGCAGTTCGTGCTGGAGCAGCAGGTAGAGGAAGGAGTCGCTGACGGTGGTGAGGCCGAGCAGGGCGGCGCACAAGGTGAGGCGGCGCAGCCCCGGACGGCGCAGCAGGGCGAGTGAGTCGCGCAGTGCGCGGCGGGGTGGGGAGGGCGCGCTCTTGTCGGCGGAGACCGGGGCGGTGCTTGTGGACGCGGTCGCCGGGGTGGTGGTCCCGGTGCTCCCGGGGAGGGTCGCGGGAGTGGTAGCGGGGGCGATTCGGCGGGGCACGAAGAGCACCAGTACGAGCACTCCGAGCGCGGCGAAGCAGCCGCTGACCGCGAAGACCGCGTCGTAGCCGTCGACCGCTGCCCGGAGCACGGCGAAGGCCACGAGCGGGCCGAGCAGAGCGCCGGTGGTGTCCATGGCACGGTGCACACCGAAGGCTCTTCCTCGGCGCTCCGGCACGGTGGACAGCGAGATCATCGCGTCCCGGGGGGCGGTGCGCAGACCCTTGCCGGTGCGGTCGGCCGCGAGTACGGCGCTGATCACGGGCAAGCTGTGGGCGAGCAGCAGGAGCGGTTTGCACAGGGCGGACAGGCCGTAGCCGAGGCCGGCCACCACCTTGTGCCGCTGCCCGCCCCCGTCCGCGAGGTGGCCGCCGGCCAGCCGTACCAGCGCGCCGACGCCGTTGTTGATGCCGTCCAGGAGTCCGAAGCCGAGCGGGGACAGGCCGAGCGTCGCGACCACGTAGAGGGGCAGGACGGCGGTGACCATCTCCGAGGAGATGTCGGTGATCAGGCTGACCGCACCGAGAGCCAGGACGGTGCCGGGGACGGCGGGCCGTCGCCCCGGACGGGTGTCCGGGGCGACGGTCGGCTTGGTACTGCGGGAGTCCGCGAGGTACACGGGCGTCAGTTCCAGATGCCGGTGATGTCGGAGGCGGTGGCGGCGTTGCCGGCGTGCGTGGCCAGACCGGCCAGGTCCTCCAGGGTGCGGAGCACGTTGTAGTGGTTGTACGTGGTGCTGCTGGAGCTGCCGGGGGCGACATGCTGTCCGTACAGGACGGTGGGAATGCGGTTGCCGGACTGCTTGTTGTCCTCGTCGAAGGTGACGACCAGGAGACTGTTGTGGGTCTTGGCCCACGTCGCGTAGGCGCCCAGATTGTTCTGGATCCAGCTGTCGCCGGTGGAGACCGAGCAGTCGTGCATGTCGTTGCACAGGTTCGGCACGACGAAGGAGACCTTGGGGAGTGTGGTGTAGTCGGTCGGGAACTGCGTCATGGTCTTCGCGGAGTTGAGCGGCACGTTGGAGAAGCCGAACCAGGGGTTGTGCTTCTGCGCGTACTGGCCGCTGCTGCAGACCGTCGAACCCTCGCTGGGCAGCCCCTCGTTGTAGCTGGCCCAGGTCTTGCCGGCGGCGAGCAGCTCGGAGCCGAGGTTGGGCGCGGAGAGGGACTGGACCGGGACGCAGCTGTCGTCGGTGCGGCCCTGGTTGGAGCCCGAGAACAGCATGTAGTAGTTCGGCTCGCTGGGGTGAGTGAGACCGAAGGACTGGGTGAGGTCGGCGCCACCCGCCTTGAGGGTGTTGTTGATGTACGGCGCGCTGGAGCTGCCGATCACCTGGGGGTAGGCGTGGTTCTCCATCACCACGACCACTACGTGATCGGGGGCCGGGAGTCCGACGGCGTGGGCGGTGGCTCCGGTGGTGGCCCACAGCCCGATCGAGGCGGCGGTCAGAGCCACGGCTCCGGCCAGCGCGGAGAGGGTACGGCGTCTGGGCTTGGGGGCCTTGAGGTCGGGTGCCTTGAATGCGGTCATGACTGTCCTCCGGACAGAAGTGACGAGCGTGTACGGGGGGGGCGGCACGGCGCAACCCTAGAAGCAGCCATGCGGCCTCGGCCTCATCCGCTGAGTGAAGAACAGACGAACGGTGGTCCCGTCTCAATCCGCCATACGAAGCGCGAAATTTACGCTGCCGGCACAGTGGAAGGGCGCTCGCTTCCCCGCGCACGCCCCTCCCCCACATCCGGCGGATTGCCGGGGCGCACACACCCGGGCGCAACGGGCGCCGCCGGACCACTGCCCACGGTGCCCACGCGAGCGCCGCCTCGGCCGAGCGGCCGTCCCGTGCGGAGTGATCGGCCCCGTCCCGACCGGGTTCTCGTGTGGACCCGCCACGGTTGCGTGCCACCGCGCCGGTCGCGCTGCGGGCCGCGCACGCGGCGTGGCGGCGAGGCGCTGTTGTTCTGCCGTCTGGGCTGGCCGGCGGCGGAGCCCGCTGTTGTCGAGCAATCGATCGCCCACTACGGCGGCGGGCTGTGGGACAACTGCTTGGCGTTGTTTAGTCGGAAGCTACGGATGGGGCTTCTCGGTGTGGTCGGTCAAGGCAGGATCTCGACGTACCCGTCGGTTCCGTGCACGCGGATCCGCTGCCCGTCCCGGATCAGCCGGGTGGCCTGCTCCACGCCCACGACGGCCGGCAAGCCGTACTCGCGGGCGATCACCGCACCATGGGTCATCAGGCCGCCCACTTCCGTCACCAGGCCCGCGATCCCGACGAACAGCGGCGACCAGCTGGGGTCCGTGAAGGCCGTGACCAGGATGTCGCCCGCTTCGAGATCGGCCTCCGTCATGTCGAGGATGACGCGGGCCCGCCCCTCGATGGTCCCGGCGGAAACCGGTACGCCGATCAGGGCGCCGGCCGGCACGTCGTCGCGCCGGTACGCCCCGGTGAGGGCCTCACCGTCCGAGGTGAGCACCCGGGGCGGAGTGAGCGCGTGGTAGGACTGGAACGCGTCCTTGCGCTGCTGGACGAGCTGGTGGTCCACCTGGTTCGAGCGCACGACGTCGTGGAGTTCCTGGAACGTGAGGTAGAAGATGTCGTCCGTCTCAGGAAGCACGTCCGCCTGCACGAGGCGATCGGCCTCCGCCAGCAGGGCCTGCTTGTAGACGAAGTAGCGGCCGATGATGCCGTACTTCGGGTACTCCCGGTACCCGATGAAGGTTCTGACCCGGTCGATCATCCGCTTGGCCTCGTCGGCTTTCCGGTCCCCGTCCGGCAGGGCCCGCAAGCGTGACAGCACGTCCTGTTCCTTCTGCTGCGCCTTCTGCCGCCCCTGCTCGAAGCGTCGCTCGGCGGCGCCCGGCTCGAAGTTCCTGACGTTGTCGAGGATCACGGGTACGAGCGTGGTGGGGCGCTCGCGCCAACGCGGCCTGGTGATGTCGATCTCGCCGACGCAGCGCATGCCGTACCGGTCGAGGTAGGACTCGATGGCGTCGCGCGCTTCGGTCCCACCCGCGAGCTTCGCCAGCTCGTCCAGGAAGCCGTCGTCCTCGACGCCCTGCAGGAACGCCACCACCTCCGGATGCGGGCGGATCACGTCCGCGACGTCGAGCAGCGCCAGTCCCATCTCCGACGTGATGTTGTCGGGGGCGGACAGCGTCAGCGTGTCAGCCGCGTTCTTCTCGCCCAGCCACTCCTGCAGCTTGTCGTTGAGCCACCAGGTGGCCTCCATCCCGGCCATGATCGCCTGAATGCTCAGCGGATCACTGAGGACCCGCTTGTGCTCCTCGAAGGCCTCCAACAGGAAGTCGAACAACGCCGGTCCGGTCTTCGTCCGGATGTCGCGCTCCAGGGTGGCGATGGACGCCTGGCTGCGCTCGATCAGCCCGGTGACGATGGCCGGATCGGTCTCCATCGGGGCGGGCGCACCGCCGGCGGGCGGTCCGCCGGGACCCGCGTCCGGGAGCGAGGGGACGAAGCCGTCGCGGTCGAGCACGGTCTCCAGAGCGTCCCTGATCAGCGGATCGCCCTTCCCCATGGCGTCCAGGAGGCCGGCGCGGCTCGCGGGCGAGGCCAGGCGCCGGGTGACGTCGACGAACAGCCTCCCGCCGGCCTCGTGCATCGGCACCATGGCCGTCAGCTGCCACATGGAGAACCCCAGGGGCTTCATGGGGTCGGTCATCATCTGCCCATGGCCGACGGAGACGTAGACGTGGTTCTCCTGGTCGACGGTCTCGGGGATGGGGAACAGCGTCGTGATCGGCCGGCTCTGCACGATCTGGAAGCCATCGTCGACCAGGCACCATTCGATGTCCTGCGGGCGGCCGAAGTGCGCTTCGATCCGCCGCCCGAGCTGTACGAGCCGCACGGCCTGCGCATCCGTCAGCGCCGGCTGCACCTGCCGCTGCGAGTCGATCGCCACTTCCTGCGTCCCGCCGGCCGGCAGGGCGTGAACCGCACGCTGTTTGGCGGCGATCGCCTTGGCGACGACTTCGCCGTTTCGCACCTTGAAGACGTCCGGGTTCACCAGGCCGGAGACCAGGGCTTCGCCGAGGCCGAAGCCGGCGTCCACGGTGGCGACCTTCCGGTTGCCCGTGACGGGGTCGGCCGTGAACAGGATGCCGGCCGCATGCGGGAAGACCATCTGCTGCACGACCACGGCCATGTGGACCGTACGGTGATCGATGCCGTTGCGCTGGCGGTAGGTCACGGCCCGCTCGGTGAACAGCGAGGCCCAGCACCGGCTGACGTGCTGGAGGATCGCCGTCGGCCCCACAACGTTCAAGTACGTGTCCTGCTGGCCGGCAAAGGAGGCCGTCGGCAGGTCCTCTGCCGTCGCGCTGGATCGGACGGCGTAGGCACCTTGTTCGCCGAGCTGGGCGAGCGCGCGGGTGATCGCCGCCGCGAGATCGCCCGGGATGGCAATCCCTTCGATGGTCCGACGAATCTGCGCGCTGAGCGTGCGGATCGCCTCCCGGTCGTCCCCCTCTCTGTCACAGCGAGTCAAGCGCGACAGCTCATCGAGCCGATCGTCGATCGACGGCGCTTCCGCCATGATCCGCCGGAAGGCGTCCGTCGTCACGCAAAAACCACCCGGCACGCGGATGCCTTCGATCCCCGACAGCCCGCCCAGGTGCGCGCCCTTGCCACCGACGACCGCGACCTGCGTCTCGCCAACCTCTTGAAGATCCAACACGTACTGCTCACTCATCGCGTCACCTCCGAGGCAGCCGTGCTCCGTTGTACTGCGGTGGCCGATCGAGTCACCGGCGCCTCCCACTCTGTCGAACCTCTTGTCGGGCACGTCCTCATCCCTGGTTGCCTTCCCTCTGACGAACAGGCCGACCGCTCCGCCCAGTCAGGCGTCGCGCACCCCCGCGCCTCCGCGCCGAGCACCCGCAACTGCAACTGCAACTGCACTGCCGGTCCCACCACTGGTTCGACGTCACCGCGTCCCCCATACATCGACAACAACACACGCACGTCGTGCACCCATTTCCGCAGGTTGTGGCCTCGGCCGACGATTTTGCGCCACCACCCGGGTCTTGCCGCAAGCCCCCCAGTGCGCTATATGTTGAGAGTGGCAGGGAGAGAGTTCTCCTTGCCTTTGCCTTTGCCGTCCAAGGGAACTGACCAGCTTCTCGCGAAGCGGTGGCGCGCCGCGTACGGCTACGCGTCGTCGGCCCAGGCGGATGTCCCATCGGCCTACGGATGCAGCCGCGGAAGCAGAAGTTCCTTCCCTTGTCGGCAAGGCCCGAACGTCGAGCGCGCCGCCATCTCCCGGAGGTCGTCGCGCCACGCGAGTGCTGGGCCAAGCTCGCCAACGGACGTTTGACGGTCGGCGTAGCTCAAATCGGCCGGCACCCAAGCGAACGGCCCCACGCCACCCCGCCCAACCAGGCTGCCGCGGGCCAGTTCTTCGGGTTCTCCTTGGCGTCCTTCCCCTGCTCACACCGGTGTTAGCGGGTTGTTAGCGGAGCGGCAGCCTTGCGATAGCGGCCCCGATCAGAGTGGGTGACGTACCGAGGAAACAACGGCACCGACTGCCCCCGGGGGACCCGAAATGAGCTCCAGCACCACCGTCCGCACCGCTCGCCGCCGCACCCTGCGCATTGCCGCCGCGGCCCTGACCGCAGCCGCCGGCCTTACCTTGACCGCCTGCTCCGGCTCGGACGCCACCGGCACCAAGCCCGCGGCCCACGCGGACACGGGCAAAGCCGCCGCCGAGTCCAGCGGCGCGGGCTCCTCCGCCGGAGCGCAGGTCTCGGATGCCCAGGCGGGCTCCGGTGCCAAGGCCGGCACCAAGGCGGGCGCTGCGGGCAAGCAGTCGGGCAGCACGCACGCCGCCAACGGCGGCAAGGCGGCATCCCCGGTCCGCACCCAGACCCTGGCGGACGGCAGCAAGGCCGAGATCTATGAGCTCGGTGCCCAGCGCTACCGCGCCAAGATCGTCAGCCGCGGTTCGGTCTTGGCCACGCTGGAGACGACGGGGCAAGACGCCGACGCCGGGCTCGACGCCAACGACATGTTCGTCGTGCTCACGATGGGCGGCCAGGTCCATTCCTGGATGGGCGGCGGACACCAGGGACCGGGCACCTTCAAGCTCGCGGGCGGCTGGACGGCCAAGGTCACGAAGGTCGGCGAGCTGCGGTACCGCGCGCAGATCCTCGGCGGCGACGGCGCGGTGGACGCCACGCTGGAGACGAACCAGCACGACGTCGGGGTCGACGCCAACGGCGTGTACATCGTGCTCAGCAACGGCGGTGTGATCAGCGCCCACGAGTAAAGACCCGCCCGGCTGCGGCGGTGGAGCCACCTCCGGCGGGACAGCTCCACCGCAGAGGGCATTTCAGGGTCAGCAAGTCAGCACAAAGTCAGCATCGGCGGCGCCACGCCGGAAGACGGGCCGGAGCCCTGCGCCAGATGGCACGCCGGCGAATGCGGTTCGGTCATGGCGACGTGGTGGAGGCAGCTCCGTGGCGGCGCCGGCGCATGCCGTATTCGGCGATGGCCTGCCAAAGGTCACGTCGGTCGATGTCCGGCCAGTAGCCGGGGGTGAAGTACAGCTCGGCGTAGGAGGCGTGCCAGGGCAGGAAGTTGGAAGTGCGCTGCTCGTTGCCGGTGCGCCACAGCAGGTCGACGTCTGGCGTGTCAGGGTGGGGAAGATGGCGGGCGAAATCACCCTCGCTGATCAGATCGGGGTCCAGCTCGCCTGCCCGGACTGCGCGGGCGAGGGCGGCGGCGGTGCGGGTGATTTCGTCGCGGCCCCCGTAGTTGATGCACATGGTCAGTGTGAGACCGCTCCGGCGGCCGGTGGCTTTCTCCTTGCGCCACAGGGCATCGGCCAGGTCAGTGGGGAGTTTGTCGGGGCGGCCGGACCAGCGCAGGCGTATGTCGAGTTCACGGAAGGGCTCCGCGTCCAGTTCGGTGCGCAGGGCGTCGAAGATCACTGTGACTTCCTGTGCGTCGCGTTGCCAGTTCTCAGTGGAAAAGGCGTACACGGTCAGGTGGCGCAGGCCGATCTCCAGGGCGCCGTAGACCGTCTCGTGGAGGGCATGGACACCGGCGCGGTGGCCTTCGTGCCGGGGCAGGCCACGCTGCTCGGCCCAGCGGCCGTTGCCGTCCATGATGACCGCCACGTGGGTCGGCATGCGTGCGGCGTCGATCTGCGGGGGCCGGATGCCAGTGGGATGCACGGGAGGCGCCCGGAATGCGGTGTGCTTCGATGTCGGGCCGTGCAGAGCCGTGGTCGTGCCGCCCGCGGCCAGGTGCCGCCGGGGGTTCGGAACGGTGAGTGGCGTGAGGCGCCAGGCGATCGCCGACCGGACCCGAGCGGGGGTGTAGACGCGTGCGCGGGTCGTGAGGGGAACCCGTGGGGCGGCCCGGAGCAGGGCCGGGCCTGCCGCCTGCACGGTGTCCAGTTGGGCGATCAACAGGTCGGTCATCGTGTGCAGCACGATGGCGGGGCCCGGGTGCATGCCGCGGGCCAGCGCGGGCTGTGCCACACACCGCCGGGCCCGTACGGTCAGGTCGGTGATCAGGTCCGCGACGGCCGGGCTCCAGCGGCCGCGGACCAGGTCCTGTGCGGCGCCGGGGAAACCGCTCAGGGCCTCCTCCGGCAGGAGGAGGTCACCTTGTGCGAGGTCGGCGGACAGATCGACGAGGAGTTCGGTGAGCCGCCAGCCGTCGAGGAACCGTTCGTAGCTCTCCTGCCGGTCCAACCGCACGGCCACCGGGATGCCGGCCCGGTCGAACAGCTGCCGTACCTGGTCGAACCAGGGCAGCAAGTTGTCGCGGCCCCAAGCCCTCCACGTGGTCCAGTCGGCGAAGCACCGGCCGTGGGCGTCGTCTCGCACCACCATCATGGCGCCGTGGAGGCCGGACAGATCCAGGTGCCAGCGCAGGGCTGTGTCCACCAGAGCGAGGCGGACGGGGTCGGTGCTCGTCCCGCTCGCCAGGTCTCGGTCCAGGGCCGTGATCCACTCCTCGACCCTGGCGGCCCGTTCGCCTGCCGTCGCGTTCCGGTTGTCGGCCAGGTCGTCGATCGCATTCGCCGCGGCCCACAATGCCCAGCACGCCGGGCGCAGCACCGCGGGCATCAGCTGGATGAGGGTGTACTGCTCCGGATCCCGCTCCCTGGTTCTGCGACAGCACAGTCGGTAGGCGGCCCGCAGGGCAGGATCCTCGCCGATCACCCGCCGGGCCGCCGACCGCCGGGTGAACGGGAGCCGGCCCGAGGATGCGTCGGTGGCCGTGGGCGGGTCGGCCAGAGCGGCTGTCGGTGTTGCCGTCGTGGCCTCGAGTTCAGCACGACGGCGTACGGTCTGCGGCGGTTTCTCACCGGCCCCGGCCGAGCAGCTGTCGCGGGAGGAGGCGGTGGTCGGGAGCAGCTCGTTGCGGGTGCGGCGGCGGAAGGCGAGCAAGCCCAGGAAGGCGGTTCCGGTGAACCATGCGAGCTGGGTGACCAGTTCCCGGGGCGCGGCGGTGGCGGAGAACCCCGCCGCTGTGCTGGCCTGCATGGCCCCGTAAGAGGGCAGGAAGCGGAGGACGGGGCTGTCCGCTCCGGAGCTGCTGATGGGGTTCTGCAGGGCGAGGTCGATGATGCTGGTCATCACGATGGCGAACATGCCCTCGACCTCTCTGCGCAGGATGGAAGCGAACCCGACGCCGAGGACGCCGTAGGTCAAGGCCGCGCAGAACAGCGCTGCGGCGAGCAGCAGGGGCTGTTGGGGCGTCCAGGTCAGGCAGGTGACTGCGGTGGCGTACGTCGCGAGGGCCGCGGAAGCCAGCGTCAGGGCGGAGACCTTGGCGAGCAGCAGGTGGACACGTGGGTAGCCGGCCATCGCCAGGCGCCGGTCAAAGCCGTTGCCGGCGAACGTCGCAGCAAACATCAGGAATCCGCTGATCAGCGTGACCGCGTTGAGTGCACCGCTGATCTCGGTGAGCTCGTTGCCCGGGGGAGCCAGCCACTGGCCGGTGGCCCGGAGACGCATCCGTGCCGGGGAGTCGGGCATCGCAAGATACGCCAGGGTCGTCCACACCGGAAGGAACAGGGCAACCAGCACCATGGCGAACCGGTTACGGGCGTGCTCGATCAATGCGTACCGGGTAGCGATCGCGAACAGGACCAGGTGATTCCTCATGTCGCCCCCACCGCCTGCGCATGCAGCGTTCCGCCGTCCAGACGCCATAACTCGTCCAACCGGCCGGTGTCGTAGGCGAGATGAGAGACGACCAGCACCGAACGCCCGGCATCGCGCAGCCGGCCGGCGAGCTCCCAGAACCGCAGGTAGGTGTCCCAGTCAAAGCCCTGGTACGGCTCGTCCAGCAACAGCACCTGCGGATCCTGCATGAGGGCCAGCGTCAGATTCAGCTTCTGCCGCGTCCCACCGCTGAGCACCCCAGCCCGCTCATGGGCGTACTCCGCGAATCCCAGCACGTCCATGATCTCCTCGGCATAGCGCACGTCGGGAAGACGAAAGGCGGTCCGGAAGAATTCCAGGTGCTGGCGGACCGTCAGGGCATCGTTGAGCACCACATGCTGCGGGCAGTAGCCAAAGCGGCCCCCATGGCAGACCGTGCCACGGTTGGGCCGCAGCTCGCCGGCAAGAATCTTCAGCAAGGTGGACTTGCCCGCGCCGTTCTCGCCGACAATTCCGGCAAGCACCCCGCTCGGCAAGCGCATGTCGACGCCCCGCAGGACCACACGCTGCCGATAGGAGTGATGCACGTCTCTGACCTCCACCACACCCCTCCCCACGCAGATCCGAATCCGCCGGTCACCACCCTCCGCCCATGCCCACGTCCGCGTCCCAACCCGCGTGAAGGATGCAGCGGACCGGGCCGGAACAGTCAGGGAAATGCTTGCTCGTGCGAGATGGGCGCTTGCCGCACTGCGGAGGGCACGTCGGCGAACGATGCTCATGACACATCTCCGGAAGATGTGTACTTGTCGACACATGAGCCAAGTCGAAGGTAGCCTTCCCAGCCCTCGGCTCTCACGCACGCACATCATCCGCGCCGCGAGGGCGCGTGGGAGCCCCAGGAGCGCATCCGCGCCGCCCAAGCGCCGTGACAGCCAGGTTGACCAAGTGCTGACGTGCGGAGCCCGGCGTTTTCGTGAGGCGGATTGCCGCGGCCGCGAACACACGGTGGGCCCCGGCGTTTGAGTGCCGCGGGTTGTTCGCCATCGCGAGCCTTCACTACGTTCAACACCTGCCTCCACGGACCGTCGACGTCAACGCACCGGAAGACGGTGTGGAGTGCGGACGGGTTCGCGGCCCGCCGGCTGCCGGCCGGCCGGCCGGGTCGTCAGCCGGCCGGCAGCCAGGCCGTCTGCACCAGCTGGGCTCCCCCCTTGCGGCCGACGAACCGGGCGCGGCCCGGAGGCAGCGGAACCGCCCGGTGGTTGCCCAGCAGCGTGCCCTCGTTGGGATCGCCGGACAGCAGCAGGCCCTGGGCGCCCAGCTCCTTGACCCGCTGGGTCACCGGCTCGAACGAGGACCGGCCGGCACCCGAGGAGCTGCGCGCGATGATCAGACGCAGGCCGATGTCGCGGGCGAACGGAAGGTACTCGAGCAGCGGCTGGAGCGGGTTGCCGCTGCTGGTCGCCACCAGGTCGTAGTCGTCCACGATCACAAACGCATCCGGTGCGTCGTACCAGCTGCGGTTGCGCAGCTGGTGCGGTGTGACGTCCGGGCCGGGCATTCGCCGGCCCATGGAACCGGCCAGACCGCTGATCGTCTCCTCCAGCTGCGGAGCAGTGACGCAGTACTTGGACACATGGTTCTCGGGCATCTCCGCGAGCAGCGACCGGCGGTAGTCCGCGACGACCATGAGCGCCTGCTTCGGCGAGTAGCGCTGCGCGATCTGCCGGGCGAGCAGGCGCAGCACCGAGGTCTTGCCCGATTCGCTCTCGCCGTAGATGACGAACAGCGGGTCGGTCTCGAAGTCGATGAACGCCGGGGACAGCGTCGTTTCATCGACGGCGAAGGCGATACCGCGGCCGGCGCGGTCGCCGCTCTCCGGCAGTTCCTCGGCAGACAGCAGCGCCGGCAGCATCCGGACCGGCGGCGCCGGCGGACCCGACCAGTACGCGTCGACCGTGGAGACCAGGTGTGCCAGACCAGCGGCGAGCGATTCGGGGTCGCTCGAGCCGTCCAGGCGCGGCAGGGCCATGAGGAGGTCGTATTTGTCCGGCGACAGTCCGCGTCCGGGGCGCCGCTCCGGCACATTCGCGGCCCGCCTGCGGTCGAACTCCGACTCCGTCGGGTCGCCGAGGCGCAGCTCGACGCGGTTGAGGAGCTGGTCGCGCAGGGCGGGTCGCAGGTCGGCGTGCCGAGTGGTGCCGATGATCAGGTGGATGCCGAAGCCGAGGCCCCGGGTGGCGATGTCCAGGATCGTCGGGTCGAGGTGGTCGTAGTCCGTGCGGAATGTGGACCAGCCGTCGATCACCAGGAAGACATCGCCCCATGCCTGGTCGGGGAAGCGCCCGGCCGCCCGGTGCTGCCGGTAGGTGGCGATGGAGTCGATGCCGTTGGCGCGGAAGAACTCCTCGCGCTCATCGAGGATGCCGACGACCTCGGCGACCGTACGGCGCACCTTCTCGGGCTCCAGACGCGCGGCGACCCCGCCGACATGCGCCAAGCGCTCGAGATCCAGCAGGCCGCCACCGCCGAAGTCGATTCCGTAGAACTGCACTTCGCGCGGTGTATGGGTCAGGGCGAACGCGGTGATCACCGTGCGGATCGCCGTCGACTTGCCCGACTGGGGGCCGCCGACGACCAGACCGTGGCCGGCGGCGCCGGAGAAGTCCAGGTACAGCATGTCGCGGCGCTGCTCGAACGGCCTGTCCACCAGCGCGACCGGCACCACGAGCCTGCCGAGCGCGGGGTACTCCGGCGGGTGGATGCCGCGCTCGTTCGAGGCGGCGAGCGCCGGCAGCAGCTGGTCGAGGGACGGCGGCTCCGCCAGCGGCGGCAGCCACACCTGATGCGCCGGGCGGCCCTGCCCCTCCAGCCGCTGCATGATGACATCCAGGACCGTATCGGCCGGCGCATCGTCCCCGTCCGGGAGTTCGTCGGCCCCGTCCCCCCGGTAGCGCTCGGAGACATGCGCGGCCTTGAACTGGACCATCACCTCGGTGTCGTATTTGAGGATGCCGGCACCCGGCGTACTGGGCAGGTTGTACGCGTCGGGCACGCCGATCGCCGCCCGCGACTCCGCCGCGGAGAACGTCCGCAGACCGATCCGGTACGACAGATAGGCGTCCAGTCCCCGCAGCTTGCCTTCTTCCAGCCGCTGCGACGCGAGCAGCATATGCACCCCCAGCGAGCGGCCGATCCGGCCGATCTGGGTGAACATATCGATGAAATCGGGCTTCGAGGCCAGCAGTTCGCTGAACTCGTCGACCACGATGACCAGCGACGGCAGCGGTTCCAGCGGCGCACCCGCGGACCGCGCCCGCTCGTAGTCGTTGATGCCGGCGTAATTGCCCGCGTTACGGAGCAGTTCCTGGCGACGGTTCAGCTCACCGGTGATCGCATCGTTCATCCGGTCCACCAGCGTCAGCTCGTCGGCCAGGTTGGTGATCACCGCCGCCACATGCGGCAGCTGCGACATACCGGCGAAGGTCGCGCCGCCCTTGAAGTCCGCGAGGATGAAGTTCAGCGTCTCCGAGGAGTGGGTGACGGCAAGGCCCAGCACCAGGGTGCGCAGCAGCTCGGACTTGCCCGACCCGGTGGCGCCGATGCACAGGCCGTGCGGGCCCATGCCCTCCTGCGCGGACTCCTTGAGGTCGAGCATGACGGGCCGGCCGTCGGTGTCGATGCCGATCGGCACCCGTAGCCGCTCGTGCACGGTCCGAGGCCGCCAGGTGACGGAGACATCGACCGCGCCCGCGTCGCCGATGCCCAGCAGGTCGGTGAAGCGCAGCAGGTGTTCCAGGGGCCGGGGCGCCGTCGGGAGATAGTCGTCCGGTACGAACCGCGACCAGCCGCCGAGCGCCTCCTTGCCCAGTTCGGCGGCCGCCTTCGCGAGGTCGTCCACCGCCACCACCCCGTCCGTGCGGGGCAGCGCGATATGCACATAGCGCTTCTCGGCGCGGTCGTTGCACAGGGCCACGCCGGGGGTGGCAGACGTCAGGCGGGCGGCGAGCTCGGGGTGGACGATCGAGCCGTCCGGGGAGCTGAGCGGCAGCTCGAAGCGGGTCAGCATCACCTCGAGCAGGGGCTCGGGGAGGGCGGACCAGCGCGTGGTGCTCACCGCGAGGTGGACGCCGTGCCGCAGGCTGGTGGCGCCGATCCCCCGGACCGCCAGCGCCAGGTCCTGGAAGTTGTCGGCGAATTCGGACCAGCCGTCGACCACCAGGAAGACATCGCCCACGGGCTGGTCGGCGAGCTCACCGCGGGCGCGGGCGGCGCGGTACGCCTCGATGGAGTCGATCGACGGGAGGCGTTCGAAGTCGTTCTCGCGCCGGGTGTTGAGCCAGACGGCCTGAGAGACCATGCGGTGCACATCGTCGGGGCGCTGACGTCCCGCGATGCCGCGTACATGCGGCAGATGGGCCAGGCGCCGCAGGCCGCCGCCGCCGAAATCGATGCAGTGGATCTCGATTTCGTGAGGGGTGTGCGTCAGGGCCAGCGAGGTCACCAGGGTCTGGAGAAACAGGGTCTTGCCGCTGCGCGGGCCGCCGGCCACGGCCACATGGCCCGCTCCGCCGGACAGGTCGACGCAGTGGGTCTGGACGCGGCGGCCCTCGACGCGGTGAGACCGTCCGATCGGGGCGATCAGTCTGCCGCTGTCCGGCCAGTCCTCGGCGGTCAGCCCGCGGTGCTCGGTCGCGACGATCGGCGGCAGCAGCTGGTCGACGGTGGCGAGCGGGGACGGCCCGTCCACTTCTGTCAGACCGGGGAACGGGCGATGCGCGTGCGGGGCGGCTTTCGACAGCCGTAGCCGGCTGCCGCCTTGAATGTCATGACCGAAGAACATGGGCTTTTGCTCATGCGTCCGGCCCACGGCCTCGGCGACGTAGTCGTAGAGCTCATGCGCGGTGACCCAGCCGTCCTCGTCCAGATCGGCTTTCCCTGTGGTCAGGCCTTGGATCACCGAGCGGGTGAAGACCGAGCTCCACTCCGTCGCACCGCCCGTCGCGGTCTCGTCCTCCAGCGCCTCCTGAATGGCGTTGGAGGCGGTGATCACGACACTGCCGCGCTGGGCCACGAACTGCTGCGGGAAGTCGTCGAGGGCGGTGTCGCCCTTGGAGAATCCGAACGCGCCGGAGAAGCAGCAGTCCAGCAGGGCTATCTTCTGCTTCGCCGGGCTGTATTCCATCGAATCCTTGATGAATTCCGCGGATACAGAGGTGGCGCGGATCAGATCGCGGCTGGTCTTGATGGTGGCGAAATGCAGGCGGCCGCGGCTGTCCTTCATACCGTGGCAGGAGAGATAGACCAGCGCCAGATCGACGCCCCGGTCGCGGAACAGCCGCTCCACGGCCTCCTCGATGACCGTCTTCGACTCATCGACCAGGACCTGTACGGAATCGAACTGGCCGATGTCGGGGTCCTCGAGGAGGGCGGCCAGTTTGCGGGCGTCGTGTACGGGGGAACGGAGCTGGGGAAGTCGCTGGTCCAGGTAACGTTCGGTGGCGATCAGTAGGGCGCGCCGCTCACCCACCGGCCGGTCCCCCACCGGCCGGTCCCCCGCCGGCCGGTCCCCCGGCTTCCGGCTCCTCGGCGGCCAGCGACCGGATCCAGGCGTCCACGGCCGCATCCTGCGCCTTCTTCGACGCCCCCGTGAGCTCCAGTCGGAGCTCCCCACTGACCAGGACGGCCTTACGGGCTCCGCCGCGCTTGATCCAGTCCCGTACGACGAGAGTCAGCGAGCGCAGTACGGCGAACGAGAATCCGCCGCTGACCAGGAGCGTCCCCACCGATTCCAGCAGTCCGCTCTTGCCGCCCGCGGCTCCCGGCATGCTCGCCCTGACGACGTCCGGCAGGTCGAGCAGCAGCAGCTCCTGCTGAAGCTGCCGGGTCAGCTCGTCCAGCTCCTGGTCGTCGGTGTCCTCGTCGTGGACGACGAGTGTGAGGTCCCCCGTGATCGCCATGCGTCACCTCTCTGGTTTTCCGGCGATTCTAAGGGCAGCAGACGTCTCATGCGCACGCATCCGCCTCTCAACTCGGCGCGGCTCACAGCCGATTGGCGAGCGGTGATGCACCTCCCGCCGTGGAGCCGCTCCACCCCCGCCGGGAGCACCTCGCCCTGTCCGCCGCGACGCGCGGATCGGCCAGGGCGGCGGGCGCGGCGTCCAGCAGGGGCGGAGGGTGCTCAGCGCAGGCGTCGCGCGCGCAGCACCAGGTCGTCGGTATGGTGCGCGCTGGCGCCGCCGTCGGGTGCCAAGCGTGGCCGCTGCTCGTCCACCTCCACCTCCCACTCGTCGTTGAACAGAGCGGCGACCATTGAGGGCCAGACATAATCAGCCGGGTCAAAGCCGCTCTCGTGCGCCTGCTGGGTGTCCATCCCCGCGTGGTGTACGAGCAGCAGCACGCCGCCGGGCGCGACGGCCGCGAGCAGCGCTCGCTCGGCCGCGGCGTCGGGGGTGCGCAGCAGGGCTGGATACTGCGCGGAGACGAGGTCGAAGGAGGCCGGCGGGAGTGCCGCCTCCGTCAGTGCGGCATGCACCCAGCGAACGTGGACGCCGGCGTCCCGCGCGTGCCCGGCCGCCCGCTCCAGCGCCACGCCCGAGACCTCGAGCGCGGTCACGTCCCAGCCGCCGCGCGCGAGCCAGACGGCGTCCGCGCCCTCGCCGCAGCCCACGTCGAGCACTCGTCCGGAGGTGAGCCCGGCGACCTCGGCCACGAGCGCTCCGTTGGGCCGGCCGCTCCACAGCTGTTGTCGGTCGGCGTACCGGTTGTCCCACTCCGCCCGCACCGCGGGGTCCCCGACGTATCCGTCGGCAGACGAGGGGGTGTCGGAGACGGGCAATCCTGCTGCAATGTTGTCGGTCACGGGCCCACCGTCGCCCCTCACGTCCCAACCACGCCACTCCCGTTGCCGGTTCGGCAAAACGACGTCCAAGTGGCCAGAGACCGTCAGGCATCGTCGCCGCGGGGCGGAGCGCGTCAGCGGGCAAGTGAGATGAGGTTCAGACCATGGCAGCCGAGCCGGCCTGCAAATTGGAGGGCGGTGGCCCGGTCGACGGCCTCGCGGCGGCGTGATGCCGAGCGCGCGGAGCCGTTCTCCCATGGCCCGGCCGGGAAGCTGAGATCGCGGGCGATCTTCTGAGAGAGGGCCACCGCACGTCGGGCGTACTCCTCCAGCCACAGTCACAGCCAAAGCCACAGCCACAGCCGCTGCGGCCGGTCCGGCGGGTAGAGGACACCGCGCCAGTCCTTGTACTTCAAGCCAGAGGTTCCCCCGAGACGGTCATGCCCCCATGCCTGCCCCGGAACCGGCCTTATCAGCCAGGGCCACGCGTTACGGCGCGCGGGGTGGCCCGCGGCGGCTACCTTGCGGCCATGGATGAACAGACCAGGCAGCAGCCACACCCGGCGTTCCGTCGGCGGGCCGTTGCGCTCCTGCGGGACTGTGGTGCACAGGACGTGCCGCATCCGGGTGGCACACTCCTGGCCCACCTGGTGCGGGTCGAGCGACGACTGGCGGGCTGGGGCGCGTCCGAGGTACTGCGGGCGGCCGGCCTCTGCCACGCCTGCTACGGGACCGACGCCCTCCAGCCCGTGGTGCTCGGGCTCCCCCGGCGTGCCGAACTCACCGCCGTCATCGGCGAGGAGGCCGAGCGGCTCGTCTACTGGTACGCCGCGTGCGACAGAGCCCCTCTCTACCCCCAGCTCGGACGACAGGATCCGGTCGGCTTCCGCGACCGGTTCACCGGTACGACGCATCAGGTTCCGGCGGCGCGGCTGCGCGGCTTCGTGGAACTCACCGCTGCCAATGAGCTCGACCTGGCGGAGCACAACCCCGAGTTCAGGAATGCGCACGGCCGCGACCTCCTGGCGCTGTTCTCCCGTTCCCGAGGGCTGCTGAGCGCTGCCGCATGGCAGGACTGCGTCCGGGTCCTGGGGCCCGGCGCCGCGTGAAACCGACGCATTGCGGCCATACGGACGACCGTCTCCCCCGTGGGCCGTCTGCCGCGACGCGCGGTGCTCACCTATCGTCGGCCCCGCTGGGCAAGGTCGTGGGCGCAAGCGGAAGACGGGAGGACGAAGTCGTGCAATCCCCGATATCTGAGCTGGTGAACCTTGAGACGTATCCCCTCGACGCCCTGGACGGCCTGCCTGGGCAGGCGCTGCTGAACAGGGCTCGTGCGGAGTTCGACCGGACCAGCCTGACGGTGCTGGACGGGTTCCTCCGTCCGCAGGCCGTCGCACGGGTGGCGGCCCGGGTACGGGAGGACGCCGAGACCCTCGGCTATCGGTTCCAGGGCGCGAACAATGTGTTCCTCGGGACGTCCGCAGAGGCCGGCGGGACGGCCACCGACGCGGACGGGGCGTCCGGTTCCGCACACCGGGGCCGGACGCACACCAAGAGCACGCTGGCCTAATACTGCAACCGCATGTGGCGTGACGGGTGGCGGCGGTGTTCGTTGATGTGACTGTGTGAACAGTCGCTGACGGTTGGGCAAATCGAGTCGTGGTC
>NZ_JBVHTY010000024.1:0-111816 GCF_055565615.1 Streptomyces sp. NPDC028368
AACAACCCAGACCCTTCACCTGGACGAAAACAGCCGACGAAATCCTCGACAAAATCGCCGCCTACTGCCACCGAATCTCTGACTCAGGTCACTAGGGCGTTTCCTTCGGATCAAAACGCTGCATCAACAGACTCAAGCAGTGGCGCGGCCTCGCCACCCGATACGACAAGACCGCCGCCATCTACCAAGCAGCACTCCGCCTCGCGGCCATCCACGTCTGGACTGCCGATGATCCGAAGGAAACGGCCTGGCCGACTACTCGCTTGGTGATCCAACGTTACCGGCCGGTCACTGGATGAACAGAAGGTTTCGGAGTCTTCCGTGTGAGTGCACCAACTCGCCGACACATAAAGGGAGTTCATAGATTGCTGGTCGGTGACCGTGCTCTACTGCCGTGGTGCGACAGGGACATGACGATCAACCGGAAGGCTTTACCTGTGCATAGACCTCGCACCCGCAGAACGGTTTCGGCTGCTCTGCTCGCGTTAGCGCTGATCCCCGCGACCCTGACGACCGCGACGGCGGCCGACGCTCCCTCTCCGGCCGCTGCGCCGCCGGTGACGACCGGCGTCCAGAGCGCCGACGAGCAGGCCGTGCGGGATTTCTGGACCCCGGCCCGCATCAAGTCCGCCGTCGACAACGAAGTGGGCGACCAGGCCGCCAACGCAGCCGCCGCCAAGCAGGCCGCCACCAAAGCAGCGGCCAAGCAGGACACCGCCCCGGGCGCCGGCAAGCAGCTCGGCCTCACCGCACAGGCCCCGCGGATCCTGCCTTCCGCCGCCGGTGGGAACCGAAGCGCTGTCGCTCCTGCGACCGACGTACCCGAGATGCCCCACGCTGAGCCCGTCCCGTTCCCGCAGTCGTAGCCGGCCGTCGTCGTCGGCAAGATTTTGTTCGTCGACCATGAGGGCAAGGAGCACGGCTGTAGCGGCGCGTCGATCGCGGCCGACGGCAACAACACCGTGTGGACTGCCGGTCACTGTGTTCACCCCGGCGACGGATCCGGCGCCCCTGGGTTCTACGACAAGGTTCTGTTCATCCCCGGGTACAAGAGGGACCCCGACAACCCGACCGACCCCACCGCCTACCAAGCGCCCTGGGGCAAGTGGGTCGCCAAGTCGTTTGTTTCACCAACCGGCTGGACCGAGGACGGGGATCTTCTCTGGGCTGACATGGCGGCCTTCACCGTCACCGCTCCGCCGGAGTACACGAACCTGACCGATACGGTTGGCGCGCTGGGCTACAAGTTCGGGTCGGGCCCGGACTGGTCCGACGCGATCGACTCCGGGTTCCCCGGCGACGGATACAAGCGCACCGACATGGACGGGTACACGCAGTTCTACTGCACCGGTCACACCGAGGATGCCAGCGACATGTTCCCGCTGGATGACCGGCTGCTGATGCGCTGCGACATGGGGCACGGCTCGTCGGGCGGCCCGATGGCCAACACCGACGGCCAGATCATCGGCGCGAACAGCCACGGTGAAGACGACGGCAACGGGCACCCGGCCAGCGACAAGATGTGGTCCTCGGCTCATGAGGACAACGCCGTCTCCGTGATCGACAAGATCAACGAACTCAACTGACGCACCCTGAAGCACTGGGGTCCCCGCATCCGCGACCGGATGCGGGGACCTTTTTGGTGTGCGGCCCTACTGGGCGGCTGTGCCGGTCTTGCGCCTGCGTGTCGCCCACACCACGGCGCCGCCCGTCAGGACTGTGCCGACCGCGACGATGACCGTCTTCCCCTGGCGCGTCGCCCACGCGGCGCCCGGCTGCGGCCCGGCAAACCCTGGGTCGATGTCGGCGCCCTTCGGGGTGTTCATCGACTGCTGGTGGATGTAGCGGCCCCGGATCTCGCCGGTGGTCAGCAACTCCCACCCGTCCGGCTTGGTCTTGCCCGCCTTCTTCAGTTCGGTTGTCCACGCGGTGACGAGGCCCTCACGGGTTGTCGGCATGTCATGGGCGGCTGCTGATTCGGGCTGGACGGTCACCGTGGCGTCGTTGTCCATCGCGGCGGTGACTGCGAGGGTTGCGCCGACGCCGACGAGGAACGCCGATGCTGCGGTCACCCATACTTTTGTGCTCATGGTGCTCCCTTCGTGTCGCGCTGGTCCCACGGTGCCACAAGTGGGCGTGTCTGCCAGGTGGTTGGGGATGACTGCGGCCCCGGCACCACGGGGGTGTGGTACTGGTCCGTTAGGGCCTCGTGTTCTTCTTGTCCGCCGGTCACACTCGCGCCGGGGTCATGGCGGCCAACGCCAAAGGGCCGCGCGTTTACGACTGGGCAGCCGCCCGTCTGCCGGTGATCGATGCCTTCGACGGCGACCGGCCCACCCGTCAGCGGTGGGCGTTGGCCCGCCGCAGTCCGGCCCGACCGGACGAGATCGCCTACTACCTCGCCTACGCACCCAACAGCACCAGCGTCGCCGACCTGGCCCGGGTCGCCGGCTCGCGCTGGGCGATCGAGGAACCTTCCGGGCAGCGAAGCACGAATGCGGCCTTGACCAGTACGAAGTCCGCCGCTACCCGGGCTGGTACCGGCACATCACCCTGGCCATGCTCACCCACGCCTTCCTGGCCGCCGTCGCAGCCCAGGCCACCGAAAGGGGGCCGCAGAAACGACCCCACCAGCACCATCCGCTTCACCGTGGCAGAAGTCCGCCGACTCTTGGACGCTCTGCTGCTTCGCCCCACACCCCGCCTCGCACCAGCCACCCATGCCCTGAACTGGTCTCTCTGGCGCAGACAGCACCAAGCCATTGCCCGCCACTGCCACTACCGAAGAAGAATCAGCTCAGGCAACGATTTCTGACGGGAGTACGTCGTTCTGGGGACGCGGCGGCCACAGCAACGGCCGGGCCGAAGCCGCTCGGCCGACCCACGGCAGCAAGCCGGCGAGACCACTGGCGCCGTGGGGATCAGTGGCGCTATGGATGATGTCGAATCAGCCAAGGCTCGACGGCAGGTGCTGGATCAGCGTCTTTTCGCTGACGCCGTCCAGGCAGCGCTTGAGTTCGCTGAACCGCTTCGCCCCGTCGCTCAGCGCCCAGCGCCCAGCGAATGGGCGCCTACCACCTACCACCTACCACATCGATTGCGGCGTCTGTCCCGGACACGAAGGTCGTCGGGCACTTGCCTTGTGAACGCCGTGGCGGCCGGGTTCGGGCGGCTCGACGTTCTTGTCAACAACGCCGCGAGCTATCTCGGCGGCAGGTTCGCTGAAATCGCGGCGGGGATCGTGTTTCTCGCCGGGCCAGAGGCGTCTTTCATCACCGGCGCCGTTCTCGATATCGACGGTGGCTATCTGGCCTGATCACCTGCCGCGTACGGCGACGCCGGGGCTCGGGTCCGGGGCGGTGCACGACGGATCACCGGTCGCCATTGCCGGCGCCGCAGCGTCTGCGAACGGGGCGGCTGAGACGGTCACTTTACGGTCGCGCTCTCCAGCACCGTGTCGACCTCTTTCCGCTCGTTCGGCCCGGCCGGCTGGGCGACGCCGAGGAGGAAGGCCGAGTGGCTGTTGTCCGCGGCGATCAGTGTCAGGCGGAGATGGCCTGTGTCGCCTTTTCTGTCCTTCACCTTGAGCGCCACGGTGTGTGCGGGGCGGCCGCTGACTGCCGTGGCCCGGGACTCCTCGAGCGTCGCGCCTTGGTCCGGGTAGAAGAACTCCGCGTTCGACCGGGCCGCGGACTCCGCCTGCTGCTTCAGGGCGGATTGCGGAATGCTACGGGCTCGGCCGGCGAGTACGACACTGCCTCCCTCGTCGTGGGCACGCTTGGTGGCGATCGACGACGTGAACGCCCCGATCAGTTTGTCGCGCTTCTTGTTCTCCCAGCCTTCCGGTATCGCGTAGGAGAGTCCGGCCTTCCCGTCCGTCACACGCGGCCTGCCGGCCAGTGGCGAACTACCCTTGTCGTCACCTCGCGTCAGCCACCAAGCGGTGGCGGTCCCGCCGACTGCCAGGAGGACCAGTACGGCGACGATGCCGGCCATCAGCGCCCGTCGGTTCCGCGGTCGGGCGGCCGGGAGCGGCAGATCGGGCGGGCGCGGCGGCGGGTCGGCGAGAGGTGACGTCATGGCACCAGCATCCGGCCCCGGCCGTCCTCCGTCCTGAGCGTTCTTACTCAGTCCACTACTCAGATCCCCAGAGCGATCGCTGGACGACGGAGCCGGGCGCGGGACCGGCCAGGAGGGCGGGGAGGGCCGGGAGGGCGGGAGGACGGGAGGGCGGGGCCGGACAGTCTCGTCACCGGTCGGGCCCCGGATACGGCCGCCGGGTGCCGGAGCCTCCCGTCCACCCGCCTCGGCCCGTCACCCCCGTTTTCCCCGTGTACGCGACCCACCCGACCCACCCGAACAACTACTTCGCTGCTGCTCCCACATCGTGGGTTACCGCTCCAGCAGGCCGGTCCGCGGTCATGTCGCTATGCCGACTCCCCGCCAGTGGTTCCGGCGTAGTGCTCGGCAATCTCGTCGCTGGTCGTCAACCACACGCCGGGGTGGTTCGCGACGTACTCGAGTGCCTGGTCCAGGTACTTGTGCCGGAACGGCTGGTTGATGACGAACGGGTGCAGGACCAGCGACATCACCCGGCCGCTCTCCGCAGAATCGTCGTAGAGCTGGTCCAACTGGTCTTTGACGATCTGAACGAAGTCCGGCCCACTGAGGCTTTTGCCGACGAACAGGCTGATGTCATTGACCTCGATGGAATACGGCACGCTCAGCATTCCAGGCACGTTCAGCCGGTACGGCTGGTCGTCGTTGGACCAGTCCTGATCAACCGCCAGATGCCCACCCGGGGCCCGTAATCGCGCCAGCCGTAGTTCAACGGATCCGGCGCCAGCCCCGCGGTACCCGGAAAGATGCTCGTCGAGGGACGGTCGACCTGGTAGTGCTCGACGTTCACTCCGACGTAGAAGGCAACCCTGGCGCCACCCGGCCAGTGGATCGCCTCACGCTCGATGATCGGGCTGTAGTCGAAGAGCTGGTTGTCCATCAGAACTCACCTCGTGTGCGCTGTGTGCTGTGTGCTGCGGTTTCGCTTGATGTCCATGCTCGAACCATCACATTGATGTGAAGGTCAACGCGCCATGACGTGACGCCGGGCACATGCATAATCGGGGCGACCGCTGGTACGTATCGTGCTCACCCTGCCGGCCCTCCGGGGCTACGAGGAGCGGGAGTTGGGCGCCGGAGGGCGAGCCCCCGAGCGGCCGCCACGCACCCAGGCCGACTTCGGCCGGACGCTCGCGCAGCCGGCGGCGCCGCGTCGTGCAGCCGCGCCGCCGGGCTGCCGGGCTGCCGGGCTGCCGGCCAAAGGGCGCCGTGCACCGCGTGCCGCCGGGCAGGCGCCAGCACCGACGCCGGCGCCACCACTGGCACCATCGATGGCGCCAATGTCGGCGCCTGCGAGGAAATTGCGGCCGCCGACCCCAATCACCCGCCGCCCCCCACTCCACCCCGACATCCCCCGCCTCGTAAAACCGCAGATCACAGCCCCACTCACCACCCGAGCGCCCCCCTCAAGCCCCACCCAAGCCCCCCTCAAGCCCCCCCTCAAGGCCGCCCCCGCAGGTCCTCCACAGACCCTTCCCGAGCCCACCGAAGCCCCCATCAACCCTCTCATGGCGCCATCCCCGCACCACCATGACTTGTCATGGCGCCACAGTGATGCCATAGTGGCGTCATGGACCTCACCCCCTACGTCGACAACCTCCGCCACGAACTCGCGGTCGCCGCGGGTGCGGGCGGGGACGAGGCCCGCGCCCTGGCCGAGCGGCTCACCGCGCCCCTGGAGTCCGCCGCTCGGCTCGCCTTGCTGAATGCGCTGTCGGTCGCCATGGACGAGATCACCCGGGAGCTGGCGCCGGGCTCGGTCGATGTACGGCTGCGCGGACTCGACCCCGAATTCGTGGTGACGCCACCGCCGGGCCAGGAGTCGTACCAGGAGCCGTACGAGAACACCGAGGTGCGCGAGAGCGCGCCGAGTGGGGTCCGAGCTCCCGTGCCGCCGGTTGCTTCGGACAGCGACGAGGGCGGTACGGCGCGCATCAACTTCCGGCTTCCCGCCCACCTCAAGACCCGGGTAGAGGACGCCGCGGGGCAAGAAGGCCTCTCGGCGAACGCCTGGCTGGTACGAGCCGTCACCACCGCCCTGGAACCGGGCGACCTGGAACCAGGCGACCTGGGCCGTCCCGCCGGCCGCGGCAGCCGCCTGGGCGGGCAGGGCCGTACCGGCTGGGTCCGCTAGCGGCCGGCCGGCCCGCACACAGCACCACTTGCCATCACCCGCCCGACCAGCGGGAATTGACACCAGAGCCATGAGGACGAGACAGCCATGCCAGATTTCGACACTCCCGACCCGATCACCGTCACCCTCGAATTCGACATCGGAGCCGCCCGGATCACGGCAAGCCGGCCAACGGCCGTATCTCCGTCGGCGTCGCGCAGGCCGGAGTCGACGCCAAGACCGCCAACGGCGGCATCCGGATCGGTGAAGTGGAGCGCGGCCGGATCGTACTTCAGGTGACATCGTGATCCGCCGCTCCTGACCTGCCCCCCGCAGCACCGACTGGTCTACCGGCCCACCGCGCAGCAGCGACCGGTCCACAGGCCCACCGCGCAGCAGCGACGTGACCATCCACAACAGAAAAGAGACATGGCTGCCATGCACGCATCCACCGCAACCGCCCTTTCCACGGCGATCACAGCCGTCGGGTTGTCCAAGTCCTATGGCGACAAGCTGGTGCTGGACGGTATCGATCTGCGCATCCCGGAGGGCACGGTCTTCGGGCTGCTCGGCCCCAACGGCGCCGGCAAGACCACCACCGTGGAGATCCTTTCCACGCTCATCCCGGCCGACGCCGGCGAGGCGTACGTCGCGGGCCACGATTTGGCCCGGCAGTCCGATGCCGTACGCCGCGCGATCGGCGTCACCGGCCAGTTCTCGGCGGTGGACAACCTGCTCACCGCCAAGGAGAACCTGCTCCTCATGGCGAACCTGCACCATCTGGACCGCCGCGAAGGCCGCCGGCGCGCGACCGAACTCCTGCGCCGCTTCGACCTCGACGAGGCGGCCGCCAAGCCCGTTGTCACCTTCTCCGGCGGTATGCGCCGCAAGCTCGACCTCGCGATGACCCTGGTCGGCAACCCTCGCATCATCTTCCTCGACGAGCCGACCACCGGCCTCGACCCACGCAGCCGCCGCACGATGTGGGAGATCATCCGCGGCCTGGTCGCCGACGACGGCGTGACCATCTTCCTGACGACGCAGTACCTGGAAGAGGCGGACCAGCTCGCCGACCGGATCGCGGTCCTGGACCACGGAAAGCTGGTCGCCGAAGGCACCGCCGAGGAACTCAAGCGCCGTATCCCCGGTGGCCACATCCGTCTCCGGTTCCCCGACGCGTACGGACTCGAATCGGCCGCCGCCCTCTTCGACTCCGCGGCGCGCGACAGCGAAGCGCTCACCCTGCACATCCCCAGCGACGGCAGCATTCCCGCCCTGCGAGCCGTCCTCGACGTCCTGGACAACGCCTCGATCGAGGCCGAGACGCTCACCGTGCACACCCCGGATCTCGACGACGTCTTCCTCACTCTCACCGGCCGGCCCCGCTCCGGCGATGCGGCCACCAACTCCCTTAAGGAGAACGTCAGATGACCACCAACACCCTGTCCTATGCCGTCAGCGACTCGGCGACAATGCTGCGGCGCAACCTGAAGCACGCGCTGCGCTACCCCTCCATGACGATCTCGGTCATCGCGATGCCCGTCATGATGCTGCTCCTGTTCAACTACGTCTTCGGCGGCGCGCTGGGTACGGGCATCGGCGGTACGTCCACCGGCGGCGTCGCATACATCGACTACGTCGCCCCCGGCATCATCCTGATGGCCGCGACCTCCGGAGCCCTGGCCACCGCGGTCGGCGTCTGCGTCGACATGACCGAAGGCATCGTCAACCGGTTCCGCACGATGGCGATCTCCCGCGCATCGTTCCTGACCGGGCATGTCGTCGGCAGCGTGATCCAGACGCTGGTCAGCATCGCGCTCGTCATCGGCGTCGCGCTCCTGATGGGCTTCAGGCCCAACGCCACGCCCATCGAGTGGCTCGCCGCCGCCGGTCTCCTCGCTCTGGTCGCCCTGGCGCTCACCTGGCTGGCGGCCGCGATCGGCCTGGTGGCCAAGAACCCCGAGACCGCCAGCAACATACCCATGCCGCTGCAGTTTCTCCCCTTCATCGGCAGCGCCATCGTCCCGCCGGAGTCGATGCCGACCGGGTTGCGCTGGTTCGCCGAGTACCAGCCCTTCACGCCGATCATCGAGACGCTGCGGGGGCTGCTGATGGGCACGGAGATCGGCAACAGCGCGATCGCCGCGGTCGCTTGGGGCGTCGGCCTCAGCCTGGCCGGCTACCTGTGGGCCCGGACGGCCTTCAACCGCGGCGCGAAGCGGTAGCGCGCAGCGGTCCGGCACCAAGCGCTACAGCGCCGAGCGGTAGGGCGTCAAGCGGTAGGGCGTCAAGCCGCACGCAGACACTGCAACAAGCCACTCCCCCCTCCGCTGCGGCAAGCCGCGCCACCACGCCACGTCACTCCGTACGGCAGCGCTCACCCCACGTCAACGTTCACCGCACGTCATTCATCACCCGAGGACAACCATGCCTTACGAACCGTCGACCGACTCAACCAACTCAACAGAGCCGGCCACCCGGCAAGCAGCGCCGCGCTCCGAGCCGGTGTCACTGCCGACGGCCCGCCCCACGGACTGTCCCTTCGACCCGCCCGCCGAGCTGGCGCAGCTGCGCGAACAGCAGCCGCTCATCCGGATGCGCTACCCAGACGGGCACGCGGGCTGGCTGGCCACCGGGCACTCCGTGGTCCGGGCGATACTCGCCGATCCCCGCTTCAGCTCGCGGCAGGAGCTCATGCATCACCCGCTCGCCGACATCGGCGAACTGCCCCCGGCTCCGGTCGGCGACATGACCGGTATGGACGCCCCCGAGCACACCCGCTACCGGCGGCTGCTCATGGGCAAGTTCACCGTCCGCCGGATGCGCGCGCTCACCGAACGCGTCGAGCAGATCACCGCCGACCACCTCGACGCCATGGAGCGCCAGGGCGGGCCGGTGGACCTGGTCGAGGCGTACGCCCAGCCCATCCCCGCGCTGATGATCTGCGAACTGCTGGGTGTGCCCTACGCCGACCGGGAGATCTTCCAGCGTCATACGACGACGTTGCTCACCCAGGGCTCCAGCCAGGATCAGCAGTACGCCGCGATGACCGCGCTTCAGGAGTACCTGCACGAGCTGGTGGCGGCCAAGCGCGCCGAGCCCACCGACGACCTGCTCAGCGACCTGACCAGCAGCGACCTCACCGATGAGGAGCTCACGGGCATCGGAGGCCTCCTGCTGGCCGCCGGTCTCGACACCACGGCCAACATGCTCGCGCACGGTACCTTCGCGCTGCTGAGCAACCCGGACCAGCTCGCCGCCCTGCGCAGCGATCCGGATCTTGCCGACCAGGCCGTCGAGGAGCTGATGCGCTACCTGAGCATCGCCGACCCCGGGGCGCGGTCAGCGCTGGAAGACGTCGAGCTGAACGGTCGGCTGATCAAGGCCGGCGAGACGGTCACCCTCTCGCTCCAGGCCGCCAACCGTGACCCGGCGCGCTTCGACGACCCCGACGTCCTCGATCTGCACCGCAAGGCCACCGGACACCTGGGCTTCGGCCACGGCATCCATCAGTGCCTGGGCCAGCAGCTGGCCCGCGTCGAGATGCGCGTCGCCCTTCCCGCGCTCCTGACCCGCTTCCCGACCCTCCGCCTGGCCGTCCCACCCGAGGACGTGCCCCTGCGCACCAACATGAACATCTACGGCGTGCGCAAGCTCCCGGTCACCTGGGACAAGGAGTAACCCGGTGAAACTCAGCATCGACCGCGACCGCTGCGTCAGCGCCGGTATGTGCGCACTGACCGCCCCCGAAGTGTTCGATCAGGACACCGAGGACGGCCGGATAGTGCTCCTGCAACCCCAGCCGCCGCACCAGCACCGCACAGCCGCCCGCGAGGCCGCCGGGTTATGCCCCGCCGCGGCGATCGCCATCGTCGAGCAGGACGCCAACTGAGAGCGCCGTGAGGGGACAGCCGCCCGCTGGTCGGGCGGCTGTCCCAGGCGGACCCGGAGGAGCAGGAGGACCCGGGACCCGGGGACCCGGAGTGCCCGTAGGACCCGTAGGACCCGGCATGACGGCCGGCATCCGGCGGCCCACGCCGGGCACTGCCTCGTACTCACCGGCGACCGTGCCCTCGATTACGTGCACCGCATCCCGTCGCAACCCTCAGCGACCACGAGGGCGGTCGTAGGGGTGGTGTCACGGCCGTGGCTTGACGAAATGGCCATGTCCGATCTTGACTGCCGTGGTCCCCACCCCGGGTAGTTCCCCTTACCAAAGGTCTCGCGAACATGACGGTTGACGTCTCCGCCGCCACTGAAGTCGGGCAGTTCCTGCTCGGCGACTCGTTTCCTTGCCTGGCCGGCCGTTCGGCCTGGCGGCAGGGCGGGATCACCCATTGCCATTACACATCGTTCGGGGACGACGTGTCGGCCCAGCAGATGGCCGCTGATCTGCAGGCGTACGTGGCGGCGGTGGACTGGAGCGCCAAGCCCTTCACGAGCTTTGTGGCCACCTTCTCGGGCCCGCTGATGGTCTCGGAGGTCGAGTTCGAACGGCTGATGTGGCGGCAGCTGCAGGCCGTACACGATCATGACAGCCGCACGCACGCCTGGGCCGATGGCTACGACCAGGATCCGTCGTCCGGCGCTTTCGCGTACAGCGTCGCCGGGCACCCGTTCTTTGTGATCGGGCTGCACGAGACACACAGCCGTATCGGCCGCCGCCCGCCCTTCCCGATGCTCGCCTTCAATTCCCACGCCCAGTTCGACCGAATAAAGGCCGCCGGCCTGTGGGACCGGCTGCAGGAGAAGATCCGCAAGCAGGACATCGAGCTGCAGGGCAATATCAATCCCAACCTCGTGGAATACGAGATGCTCTCCGAGGCCCGACGCTATTCGGGCCGCCGCAAGCCGGCCGATTGGGCGTGCCCCTTCTCCGCTCGGGTCTGAGCCCGGCGGCGCCGCGCGGGAGCTGCAGACCCGGCCGACCGTACGAGGATGCCGCCTGGCGGGCCGGTGCCCGGGGCAGGGGGCAGGGGGCAGGAGCCCGCGGTGAGGCCGGCGTAGCGGCCGAGTAGACGGCGAGCAGGGGCCCGGGGCAGGCGGACCGGCGGGCTGTGCCCCCGGGCGTCGCCGGCGCGGCCCCCGTGGATCAAGTCCGGCAGCAGGCCGACAGTCATCCGATCGGCACGTCCGTTCTGACAGGTGATGGGTGTGGACCATTCCGGCCCCGTTCAGGTTCTGGCCACGCTCACCGCACACGATTTCGGAAGGAGATGTTCCGCTTGGTGACACCGCTGTGGCCGGCCCTCCGGTCGCGGCACGGAGGGCCTCATGGCCGGTATCGAAACCCCCACCAACCGTCGTCGATTCCTTCTCACCTCCGGCGCCGCCGTCGCCGGGACCGGGGCCGCATTGGTGCTGCCGGGCCAGCGCCGCGTGAGTGCGGCTGCGGACACCCCGCCCGCGCAGTCCGGCCCCCGGCTGTCGCCGGCAGCCCCTGGCGCCGGGCGAGCGGCTCCGTACGGGGCCACGACCCTGGAGACAACGGCGCGCCTCGCCGGCAGCGGCGGCTATCGGCGCATCGTCTCCGGCCCCGGTTGGCCGATGGTCGTCCGGCCCGAGCTCGCCACTGCCCGAAGCGGGCGCCAGGACCGGCGGACGGCGCTGGCGTGCTTCGTACAGTTCACCGATCTGCATGTGGCCGATGTCCAAAGTCCTTTGCGTACCGAGTTCCTGCGCGCCGGGTCGGCGGGGTCGTGGCGGGCGCAGGAGGCGCTGTCGGTGGCCGGCTCCGTGTCACTTGTCGAGCAGGTCAACGCGCTCGGCGGCGGTCCGCACACCGGTCGGCCCCCGGCGTTCGTCATGTCCACCGGGGACAACATCGACAACCACTCCGCGGTGGAGCTGGAGTGGTTCCTCACCCTCATGAGCGGTGGCCGCATCACGCCCAACACCGGTGACCCGACAGCGTACGAAGGCGTGCAGAACTCCGGCCTGGCGATGTACTGGCATCCGGACGACGGCCTGCGCGACCAGGACAAGCGGCGCGGTCTGCCGCAGATACCCGGCTATCTGGACGCCGCGCTGCGGCCGGTGGTCAGCCCCGGACTGCGCGTCCCCTGGTACTCGACGCCCGGCAATCACGACGACCTGCCGGGCGGCTGTCTGGCGCCGCAGGATTCCGCACTGCGGGACTACATCACCGGGGCGCGCAAGCTGTTCTCCGTACCGGATACGGATGTGGCCGCCCTCGCGCGCGTACTGCAGAGCGGCGGCGACCCCAAGAGCACCGTGCTCAAGGAGATCCTGCGCCGCAATGCCGCCGGCGCCCGGACCGTGACCCCGGACGAGCGCCGGCGCATGGTCACGCCGCACGAGTACCTGCGTGCGCACCTGGACCCGGCCCACGCCGGAGCGGGACCGGCCGGACACGGATACGACGAGAACCACCTGGACGGCGAGCGGATGTACTACACGTTCGCCATCGCGGACGGGGTCATCGGCATCAGCATCGACACCACCTACCGCAGCGGCCACTACGAAGGGTCCCTGGACAGCGAACAACTCGGCTGGCTGGAGCGGACGTTGGCCGCGCACAGTTCCCGCTATTACGACGCGGACGGGCGGCTGGTGCGCAATTCCGGGGCCGATGACGCGCACGTTCTGATCTTCAGCCACCACCACAGCCCCAGCATGACGCGGCGCCCGGACGCGGCACGTACCGAGGAGAGGCGGCACGACGGCGAAGAGGTGATCGCGCTGCTCGGCCGGTTCCCGAACGTGGTCGCATGGCTCAACGGCCACAGTCACATCAACCGCATCACGCCGCACCCCCACCCCACGGCCGCCCGCTCCTTCTGGGAGGTCAACACCGCCTCACACGTGGACTATCCGCAGCACGCACGGCTGATCGAGCTCGTCGACAACCACGACGGCACCCTGTCGCTGTTCACCACCCTCATCGAATCCGCCGCACCGCACCGCACGGACTTCCACGACCTGTCGGCCGTGGGTCTCGCGTCCCTCTACCGCGAGCTGTCGTACAACGCCCCTGGTCTCGCCGCGGGCATGACCGGTGGTGTCCTCGACGCGATGGCGGGAACCGCGGCGGACCGCAATACGGAGCTTGTCGTGCGCCGGGCCTGACCGGGCCCGTACTTGGGGTGACCGCAGATGTGGCGCCGGCCGATGTGGCGCCTGCAGATGTGGTGCCTGCAGATGTGGCGCCGGCAGATGTGGTGCTACGCAGCGGGCACGGGGTATCACCCTTGGTAATCCGCCTTTGCGCTCCCGGGAGCTGCTCATGAAGCACACCCACCCCCTGCCCGGCGACATCGGACTCACCCAGATTTCCGGGGTCACCGGCCAGTTGATCCGTTTTGGACAGTGGATCAACAAAGACGGCTTCGCCGACTACGAACACGCCTTCCTGGTCCTGCCCGACGACCGGCTGCTGGAAGCCGAGCCGGGCGGGGCCCGCATCAGCCCCCTCACCCGATACAACGGCGCCAACGTGCTGTACGTCTGCCCGGAAGGGCTCACCGAGCAGCAGCGCACCGCCATCTGCGACGCGGCGACCCGGTACGTCGGAGTGCCCTACAGCTTCCTCGACTACCTCGCCATCGCCGCGCACCGCTTCCACCTGCCGCTTCCGGGGCTGCGCCGCTACATCGCCAGCACCCGCCACATGATCTGCTCCCAGCTCGTCGACCAGTGCTACCAGGACGCCGATGTGCATCTCTTCGCCGACGGCCGCTGGCCCGGCTATGTGACGCCGATGGCCCTGCACAACCTGCTCGCCCGCTGACCCGGGACCGAGCACACCGCGGCGGGACCGGCCCAGATCGTCGGCCCCGCCGCGGCGTGCCTCCGCAGTGCGCAGCCCATTGATCGGCCCACCATGCCGCGCGGTAACGTTTGCCGTGTCGTGGTCGGCAAGGCCGTGGTCGGCAAGAAGGCGCGGGCGAGGAGGTACGGACTGATGCGGAAGCAACCCGTACTCGTCTATGACGGGGACTGCGCTTTCTGCACCTCCGCGGTTCGGTTCGCCGAACGGCGCCTCCGCCCGCGCTGTGACGCAACGCCCTGGCAGTTCACCGATCTGGAGAAGCTCGGGATCGGTCAACGGCGGGCCGAGCACGAGGTGTTGTGGGTGACACCGGCCGGATCCGTGCACGGTGGAGCGCAGGCCGTCGCCAAGCTGCTGCTGAGCGCACACGGCGGATGGCCGCTCGTGGGTGCGTTGCTCACTCTTCCGCCCGTACGCTGGGCCACCCACGGCCTGTACAGACTTGTCGCGAACAATCGCCACCGCATGCCGGGCGGCACCGCGGCCTGCGCGCTGCCCACCGCCTCCCGCACCACACCGCAGCAGCCGTAACGGCCCTAGCAGTCGTGGCGGAATCACCGCCGTAGCGGATTTACCGCCGTAGCGGGATTTGCGGCTCAGGTGCCGGGCTTGCGGCCGTAGACGTAGACGTCATCGCCATTCCTGAGCAGGGACCAGTATTTCTTGGCGTCGTTGCCGCGCATATTGACGCAGCCGTGCGAGCCGGGGGCCGACCAGACGCTGCCGCTGATGGAGTGGAACGCCTGGCCGCCGTCGAAGAACTGGCTGTACGGCATCGCCACGTGGTAGAGCGTCGACACGTGGTGCAGGTGGCGCCAGTACACCTTCTTGGCGCCGGTGCGGGTCTCATAGCCGTCGCGGCCGGTGCGGACCGGGACGGGGCCGAACACCAGCTTCGATCCGTCCTGGATCCAGCTGAGCTGGCGGGTCAGGTCGACGCAGGCTATTCGCCCTTTGCCGGTCGGGCACTTGTGGGCCTTGTTCGGGTGGTGCCCGGCAGCCTGCTGCTGGGCGACGACGCGCATCACACCCCATGTGACGGGACCGGCATAGCCGATGTTCGGGGTGATGCCGTGGCTGGTCTGGAAGGCACGGATCGCCCGGCAGTCGGACGCCGACTGCCGCCCGTCCACCCGAAGCCCGAGGAACTTCTCGGCCTGCTTCTGATACGGGCCGCGGGCCGCGGTGCACGAGGAAGAGGAAACGGAAGCGGAGGAGAGGGAGGCGGCGGAGGTGGTGGACACGGCGGAGGCGGTGGAGCTGAAGGCCACCGTCAGGGGCACGGTCAACGCCGTGACGGCAAGCGCCGCACCCGCGCGGCGACCGGCGCCGGACCGCCGCTTGCGAAGGTTCAGAAGTCGTTTCATACCCGGTAGGACTATTTGCCCCTCCTGCCGGTTGCAGACGGACCCACCCGAAATATTGGGTACGTCGCACTTCGGCCACCCGGCCGCCCGGCCACACCTCAGGTGCGGCCGGGCGGCCCTTTGCTTGCGGTGGATCACCAGGAGTGTGCGACGTCCACGATCAGCTGATGGCCGGACTGCAGCACCCGGAACGGCAGCTTGGCCCGAGTGCCCAGGCCGACCTGGGTCTGCCCCTCGAAACTCGCCCCGAACTTGGTGTCCTTGAACGTCTTGTATCCCGTGATATTCACACCCGGCAGCGGCTTCCCGGCCTTCCCGGCATAGGTCTGCTTGCCGGTCGACGAGTCGTAGCTGGGCGCGGACACAAAGACCTGCAGGATGGCGCCGCCCTTGACCGGTATGAGGTCACCGGAGCCGTCCTGGTAGAACTTGTCGACATACCCGACGTGGTAGCCGACCTTGCCACCCGCACCGCTGATGTCGAAGACCATGCGGTCATAGCACGCGCTCTGGCTGGTCTTGATGTCCTTCAGCGGCTTGGCGTAGGCGTCCGTGGCCGACTTGTTGCCGCTGCCCCAGCCGGCCGGGCAAGCCTTGGCCGAGGTGGCCTTGCCCGCCGTGCCGGTCGCGGCATTGGCCGCCCCGGCCGTGGTCGCCAACCCGGCCGCAGCCAGCACGAGCACCGCGGCCGCTGTTCCCAACCGTCGCAAGATTTACCTCCACAGAAGAAATGAGTACAGAAGAAGTGATTACACGTGCATGCGGAAGGATGGGGAGGGTGACAACGGCGTTGCGTACCGGCTGGAATTCGGCCAATGGCGGGGCGAAATTGTCGTGAAAGCGGAGGCCGGGACGCGTGGGTATGGCGGGCACGTTGTGTACGGACACCGGTGACGGGAACGCGGCCGCCCTCTTCGGTCAGTCCCTGAGCCGGAGACCCCATGCGTCTGCCACGCTTCGGATCAGTGGTCGACCTTCGAGAGGCAGATCGTCAGGTTCACGACGTCGTTGCGGGTCTCTTGGTAGTGGCTGTACTTGGCGGGGCATCCGAAGTCCCTGTAGTCCATCACCTCGACCTTGTACTCCGCCTTGGCGTTGCCGCAGTCGATGATCTCGAGGACCGGGTCGGCGTGCGACCCCTTGTCCTGCATGCAGTCGCCGACCTTGGCTGCTCTGGTGCTGCGGTCACGGGTGTCAGCGTCTCGCCCCCACACCCAAAAGACGCTTCCGACGACGACCACCGCGACCACCGCGATGATGCGTGCCCTGGTCGTGTTCGTGCGGCGGCCGCCGGGTACCGGAAATCCGGGTGCGCCCAGGAAGCCGTTCTGAGGTGCCATGGGTGGGCCGAACTGCGGCTGCTGCCCCGGGTAATTCGGCTGACCGTACTGGCCGTAGGGGGCCTGACCCGGTTGACCGTACGGAGCCTGGCCCGGCTGGCCGTAGGGGTTGGGGTTGCCCTGGGGTGGTGGATGCGCGGACAGGATGAACTCCTCTGGTGGAGAGAATCGGCTGGCAGGAAACGGCAACCGAGGAACAACAGGTAGGAAATGGCGGGTGCGGTAGGGGGCTTGTCACCCCGCCCCGGAGTCAGAGCCCGGCCGGAACGGGATGGTGCGCCAGGGGCCGACGAGGGGGCCGCTACGGCCCGGTGTGCACATGGCCCGCCCACAGGGAAGGGAAGTTGGGGTACTGGTCGCGTACCGTCCGGCAGGCCTCGTTGAGGGCGGCTGCCGGGGTCACGGTGGGGTGGCCTGCAGTGAGGCGGTGGTAGAAGTGGGTGGCCACGGGCACGCTGACGGGGTCCTGGACGGGCCACAGGGTGGCGATGGTGTGGCGGTAGCCGGCTGCGGTGAAGGCCGACGCCAGATGGACGGCCTCGTCCTCCAGGCCCTGGGCGGGGGTGGCCGTCCGGCAGCTGGAGAGAAAAGCGAGCTCGGCGGTTTCGTGGTGGAGCCGGGCGATGTCCGCGGCAGTGAAGGGGGCCGAGCGGTGGTCGTGCAGCAGGAGTTGCCGCTGTGCGGGGTCCGGGGCGTCGGAGGCGTGGCAGGCGAGGTGGATCCAGGGGTGCTCGAGCAGCGTGGCCCGTACGCGGTCACGGGTCGCCGTTGGCCCGGCCAGGGACACGGCACCGGGGAAGTGCGCGGCGAGGAAGTCCGCTTCCTGCGCGGCGCCTGGCAGGTCACCGGCTCCCGGGGTGCGCGGCATGGCCACCGTCAGCAGGCTCCGCGGGCCCGCCGGACCGGCCGCGCGGGCGCGCAGGCGGGCGAGGGTGGAGAGGGTGGGCGCGTAGGACGAGACGAAGCGGTCGAGAAGGCTGTGGCGGTCGCGTTGTGCGGCATGCAGGGGCAGGGCCGTGAGGGGGCCCGTCGGGATCCACCAGATGCGGGGACGTGCCCCGTCCGTGGTGGGCAGGCTGCCGTCCGTTACACGGCCGCCGAGGTGGTCGAGTACCGGTTCGGTGATGGCGTCCCAGAGCCAGGCCAGGATGTCGAACAGCCGTTGCTGGGCGGCTAGTTGAGCGTTTCGGTCTCGCGTGACCCAGGCCCGGTCGGAGGCGCGTAGGGCCTCGGTCATCGCCTCCGCCTGCTCGGCCACCTTCGCCGGTGACGCCCCCGGCAGGTCGACGACCGTGACGGAGCCCATGGTGACGATCAGCGCATGGGAAGGGGAGGGAGAGGAGGAGGTGGAGGTGGGGGTGGGGGTGGGGGTGGCGATGTTGAGCAGGACGACGGGGCCCGCCTGGGCCTGTGCGAGGAGCGAGGGTGCGGCGGGAGGCTCCAAGAAGGCGCCGTGGCCGGGAAGTTCGCGGATGCGGTGGGTCAGTTCGGAGAGTTCGTCGTAGGTGCGCCGGCGGCGGGTGGTGGCATCTTCGGCGGAGTACGGCTGCTGTGTTCCGTCGGCCAGGAGCGTTGTCGGGCCGAAGCCCTGGCCGGGGGCCGCCGCGTCGGCTTCGAGCCGGTCGCGGAGGCGTACGAAGCGGTCGGCCAGCTCGGGGCTGTGTGCGCGCACCTCCGTCAGGTCTTCGCGCAGGCCCAGGCTCTGGGCGAGGAGTATTCCGCGGCCCTGATCCGCCAGGGTGAGGGCCTGCAGCGGATCTCCCGCGAGGATCGCGCAGTGTGCGGCGTCGCGGGCGATGCCGGCGGTGGCACGGAGCCAGTACTGTCGCGTCGCCTGGGCCGAGTAGGGCGCAGCCAGGTGCGGCAGGAGCTGTACGCAGGCCGTCAGAGCCTCCGTGGCCTCCGCCCACCGGCCGAGGCCGGCCGCCGCCCTGCCCCAGGCCCGTGCGCCCCGTACGCGCGTGGACGGCGGGCTCAGCTCCATCCGGGCCGCGCGGCGGCCGTACGCCGCTGCGGCCTCCAGATCACGGGTCGCCGCATCGGGCTCGGGCGCGTCGCGGGTGTCCGCGCCGCGGGGCTCGCGGTCACCGCCGTTGCGCCGCCGCAGCAGCGCCTCGGCGGCCAGGACGAGTGTGCGGCCGGCTTCGGGGCGGTCGCCGGGTGTCGCGTCGGCGGCCTCGCGCAGGAGGGCGAGGGCCTCCTCGTGGGTGTCGCCCTGGAGGCCGTTCGGCCGGCTCGACTCGAGGACTTCGGCGAGCGTGATCAGCATCGCGGAACGGTGCGGATGTCCAGGAGGGGCCGCGGCCAGTGCCGTACGGGCGATCCTGACGGGGTCGTCCTCCTCCTGCCCGGCGGCGGAGTCCGCGGCGCCGGGCAGGGCGGCGATCGCGAGGGCGAGTGACCGCAGCGCGGCCGCACGGTTCACGTCCCGTTCGGGGATCTCCCCGACGGACCGCTGGAGGATCTCCACGGAGGCGTAGGCGTCCCCGAGTTGCCCGGACCGGTGGGCGCGGTCGGTCAGGGCCGCCGCCCATCCGATGAGGGTCGCGGTGCGGGCGGGGTCGTCCGGTCGCAGCTTCCGGGCCGCCTGCCGGAGCAGGGAGACGGCGTCGTTGAGGTCGGCCGCTTCGCCCGCGACCTGGAATCTGGTGTGCAGCGCCGCGCCGAGCTGGGCCGCGGTGCGGGCGCGCTCCGAACCGTTCGTCGTGTGGGCACGGTAGGCCTGCCGGAGCGTGTCCACGCACTCGGACAGGAGCTCCGGCTCGCCGGTGTGCCCGAAGACATCCCGCAGGAACGAGCCGAGCCGGGACAGCGCCGCCGGGTATTCCGGCCGGCCGGCGGTGAGGGTCTGGCTGACGCGGCGCATGAGGGCGACGGCTTCCTGTGCGTCGTCGGCCACCTGTGTGTGCCAGTAGCGGGCGTGCAGCGCGGTCGCGAGATTCGCGAGGACGTCCGCCCAGCCGGCGTCATGGGACGAGATCAGCTGTGCCGCGCGCCTGGAGGCCTGGACGGCGTCGTCCAGGTCGGCCGGGGACGACGTACGGGTGCCCCGGAACCGCAGCGCCTGCCCGAGGCCGGTCCACCGGACGGCGAGTTCCGCTTCGGAGGCGCCGGTGGAACCCCGAGCGGTGACGGCATTACGCATCAGGCCGATGGCTTCGTCGAGCGCGGGCAGGTCGCCGTGGCGGATGGCCCAACGGCCCAGCGCGTCACCGAGGTTGAAATGGCGCCCCCCGGACTGCGGATCATGGTCAGGGGTCGACCGCAGTGCCTCCTGGAGCGTGTCGACGGCGCCGGCCCAGTCGTCGTCGCCGTCGGTTTCCTCGGCCCTCGCCTGCAGGGCGAGTCCGAGGTTGGTGGAGAGCATGGCGTACATCGGGTGCTGCGGGGATATCCCGTGCCTCGCCTGTGACATCACGGCGATACATTCGTCGAGATCGTTGACGGTCCCCGCGTGTTCGTACCGCGACAGGAGCGCACCGGAGAGGTTCGACGCATGGCCCGGGTGCCCGCCGTCCTTCGCTGTCGCCCGCCGGCCCGCGTCGATCGCTTCGTCCAGACCGGCTGCCGATCCCGTGCGGAGGAAGATGGAGTGCAGGGCGGCGCAGAGGCCGGACAGGTGGGCCGCTTGCTCCCGGTCCCCGTGCGCGGAGCGGGGTCCGCGGCCGCTCTGGGCCACGGACAGCCGCAGGGTTTCCACCGCGCGCGCCGCGTCGTGGGTGTCCCGCGTGGCCTCGAACCGGAGAGACTGGGCCCGGCCGAGGTTGTGGAGGTAGGCGGCGCACCGGGGGTCGCTGTCGGACGGCAGTGCCTCGATCGCCCACTCCTGCAGGGTGATCGCGGTATTGGTCATGGGTAACGAGCCGCCGGCCCGTAGCGCGTGGTCGATCGCGCGGCCCGCTTGGACGGTGAGGAATGCGGCGGCGTCGCAGCCAATCATGGTGCCGCGCGACGCGGCGTCGGCGACCTCGGTGAAGAACTCGCGCACGGTGTCGGGGACGAGCAGCGGGTCCACGGGATGGACGACGGCAAGCGAGGCCAGGGCGTGCTGCAGCACCGCGGCCGAGAACTCCTCCCGGCCCAGGGTCAGTTGATACCTGCGCCAGTAGAGGCGGCCGAGCGCGTGGTGCGCCGGGACAGCGGGTCCCGTGGCTGCCGCGAGCTGCCGCCGCAGCTCTTCCGCGTCGCGAAGCGCATCGGGGCCGGTCACCCACTGCCGGTCGCGGCTCTCGGCGAGGCGTTCCAGGCGGCTGTTCACGGCAGCGGTCAGCTCGGCGATACCCATGGCGTCAGCATAGGCAAATCCGCCTGCCGGGCTCTTCACCTGGCGCTAACGTGATCCCCAACGACCGATCCCGGGAGGGATTTTGGGACAGGCTCCCTCGACCTTGGCGCAGCTGGCGATGCTGGTCCTGGTCGTGCTCCCCGGAGTGACGTACCAATTTCTGCGCGAGCGGCTGCGCGGGCCGGTTCCGGGTGAACGGGATCTGGGCGAGCGGGTGCTGCGCGCGGTGACGGCGTCCGTCGTGCTCGACGGGGCGTATCTGGTCGTCGCGGGTCCCTTGCTGCTGGAGCTGGTACGGGGCAAGGACGGGGTCTTCGGGAGCGGGATCGCCGAGTCACCGCGCTTGGCCGGGCTGACCGGACTCGCCCTCTTCGTTGTGGTGCCGGCCGCGGCGGCGGGGGGCGTGTCCTGGTGGCAGCGCCGCCGGTTGCGCGCCGTCTTCCGTACGACGCCGACCGCCTGGGACCACGCCTTCCGGGACCGTGGCCCCTGTTTCGTCCGCGCCCGGCTCAAGGACGGCTCCTGGGTGGGCGGTTGGTACGGGCGCCACTCCTATGCGTCCTCCTACCCCCGGCCTCCGGAGTTCTTCCTGCAGTCGGCGTGGCGGATGCATCCCGACGGGAGCTTCGCGGGCAGGACCGAGCGGAGTGCCGGTCTGTACGTCAGCAGCGACTCCCTCGACATACTGGAATTCCTCGACGGAGCGCCGCCCCGGCCGACCGGTCCGCCGGTGGAAGCTCCCGACTCGAGCAGCGAAGGGAGCGGTCCCCATGAGTAACGGCCCCCGCCTCACACCCGAGGAAGAAGCTCTGCTGTCCGGGACCCACGGTCCCCGCGGATACGCCCCGCAAGGCGACGACACCGAACCCGACGAGGCCCCGGCCGGTCCGGGCAGCGTCTCCGCTGCCTCGCCGGAGGACGGTCCGGCGCCTCGGCCGGCCGCTTCCCCCTGATCTCACCGCCGCCTGCTTCCGGGTGGCGGATCTTCCCTGCTTGAGGCGAAACGGGCAGGTCACAGCGCTGCCGGCGAGGTCACGGGTGGCGCAATACTGCGGCAACACCATGGGCCGGAACACGTCGGTATGGTCCGCCCATGCCCATCGCGGCGATCGCCTCACCCTGCGGGGCCTGGTACGCCGCGCCCGGTGATCCCCGTTGGCCCGCCGTCCCTCCGCCTTGCCTGGAGACCCCCATGCCTCTTGCACCCCAACGCGCTGACGTGCCCGTGACCATCGACGAGTCCAAGTGCATCGACGGCTGCACGCTGTGCGTCGACATGTGCCCGCTGGACTCGCTCGCCATCGATCCGGCCAGCAACAAGGCGTATATGCACGTCGACGAGTGCTGGTACTGCGGCCCGTGCGCCGCCCGCTGTCCCACCGGAGCGGTCACGGTCAACATGCCCTATTTGTTGCGATGAGAGGCACGTCCCATGCAGCACATCCTCAGGAAGCGCACGATCCCTCCCGCGGCCGCGGCCCTGTTGCTCCCCCTCGCACTCACGGGCTGCGGCGGCACGGCGGAGGGCGTGACCCCCAGGCACGACACGCCCCGACCCGACGTACCCCGCAACCGAAAGGCATCGCCATGGAGATCCCCGCCCCCGACGCCCCCGAGGAACTCTCCTGCGACGTCCTCGTCATCGGCGGCGGCACGGCCGGCACCATGGCCGCGCTGACCGCCGCCGAGCGGGGCGCGGACGTCCTCCTCCTGGAGAAGGCGCATGTCCGCCACTCCGGGGCGCTCGCCATGGGCATGGACGGGGTCAACAACGCCGTCGTGCCCGGCCGCGCCGAACCCGACGACTACGTCGCCGAGATCACCCGCGCCAACGACGGCATCGTCGACCAGTCCACCGTCCGCCAGACCGCGACCCGCGGCTTCGCGATGGTGCAGCGGCTGGAGTCGTACGGGGTGAAGTTCGAGAAGGACGAGCACGGCGCGTACGCGGTCCGCCAGGTGCACCGCTCCGGCTCGTATGTGCTGCCGATGCCCGAGGGCAAGGACGTCAAGAAGGTCCTCTACCGGCAGCTGCGCCGCCGCGAGATGCGCGAGCGGATCCGTATCGAGAACCGTGTGATGCCGGTGCGCGTCCTGACCGGCCACGACGGCCGCGCCATCGGAGCGGCGGGCTTCCACACCCGCACCGGCGGCTTCGTCACGGTCCGCGCGGGCGCCGTGATCCTTGCCACCGGCGCCTGCGGGCGGCTGGGCCTGCCCGCCTCCGGCTATCTCTACGGCACCTACGAGAACCCCACCAACGCGGGCGACGGCTATGCCATGGCCTACCACGCGGGCGCCGAACTGACCGGCATCGAATGCTTCCAGATCAACCCGCTGATCAAGGACTACAACGGCCCGGCCTGCGCCTATGTCGCCAATCCCTTCGGCGGATACCAGGTCAACCGGCACGGCGAGCGGTTCGTCGAATCCGACTACTGGTCGGGGCAGATGATGGCCGAGTTCGCGGCCGAGGTCGCCTCCGAGCGCGGCCCGGTCTATCTGAAGCTCAGCCACCTCCCCGAGGAGTCCGTCTCCGCCCTGGAGACCATCCTGCACACCACCGAACGCCCCACCCGCGGCACCTTCCACGCCGGGCGCGGCCACGACTACCGCACCCATGACGTGGAGATGCACATCTCGGAGATCGGGCTGTGCGGCGGCCATTCCGCGTCGGGCGTACGCGTGGATGACCACGCGCGCACCACCGTGCCGCGCCTGTACGCGGCCGGGGACCTGGCCTGCGTCCCGCACAACTACATGATCGGGGCGTTCGTCTTCGGCGATCTGGCGGGCGCGGACGCCGCCCAATTCCGCCCGCACGAGGGCGAGTTGCCAGCCGACCAGTTGCGTGCGGCCCATGAACTGATCTACCGGCCGCTGCGCAACCCCGACGGCCCGCCGCAGCCCCAGGTCGAATACAAGCTCCGCCGCTTCGTCAACGACTATGTCGCCCCGCCCAAGAGCGGCGCCCGCCTGTCGCTGGCCGTCGAGCACTTCGCGCGGATGCGCACCGACATCGCCGCCATGGGCGCCCGCACCCCGCACGAGCTGATGCGCTGCGCCGAGGTCACCTTCATCCGCGACTGCGCGGAGATGGCGGCCCGGTCCTCGCTGGCCCGCACGGAGTCCCGGTGGGGCCTCTATCACGAGCGTACGGACCACCCGGAGCGCGATGACAGCCAGTGGCTGCACCACCTCGATCTGCGCAAGTCGGCCACGGGCGCGATGGAGTTCACGGCCCGGCCGGTGGCGCCGTATCTCATCCCCGTGGACGAGTACGCCCCGACGGGCGGCGCATCCCGCTTCATCGGAGAGGTGCATCCGGAGCAGGTCGCCACGGCGGGGGCGCGCGACACACCGCCGGTGGATACGGCGACGGGAGACGCTACGACGGCGGGCGCGGCCGCGGTGAGCGAGGGTGCGGCCGCCGTCGCGCCCGAGCCCGCCCCCTCCCCCCGCATCCTCGAGCTCCTCGCCCTCGCCGAGGACCAGCCGGACCTGGAGGCCCTGCGTCCGTACCTCGCCGACCCCGCACCGGCCGTGCGCCGCGCCGCCGTCGATGCGCTCACCGAAAGCGTCCCGGCCGGCACCGGCCGGGCCCTCGCCGCCCTCCTCGCCGACGCCGACCCGGCCGTCCGCGCGGCCGCCGCAGCCTCCCTGCGCGAACTGGTCGAGGTCCTGCCGGCGGCGCCCGAGCTGCGCGAACCGCTGGTCACGGTCGCCGCGCACGGCTCCGACGCGCTCGTCCGGTCGGCCGCCCTGAACGTCCTGTACGTCCTGGGCCTCGGCGACGGCCCGCTGTTCGCCGCCGCCCTCGCCGACGCCGCGGTGGACGTCCGCATCCAGGCCATCCGCGCCCTGGTTTCCGTCGACGCCGCCGACGACCTGCAGCGCGCCGCCACGGATCCCTCGCGCGAGGTCCGGGTCGCCGCCGCGCACGGGCTGGGCACCATCGGCGCCCCGGACGACCTCGCGACGCTGCTGTGCGACACGGACCCCCTCGTACGCGCCGCGGCGCTCGCGGCACTGGCCACCACCGGCTGCCCGCCCCCGTACGACGCCCTGGCCACCGCCGCGCTGGGCGCCGCCGCCTGGCAGGTCCGCGCCGGCGCCGCCAAGGCCCTGACCGCCGCCGCCCCCGAACCGGCCGTGCCCGCACTGCAATCCGTCCTCACCGACAGCCATGCGGACGTACGCAAGGCAGCGGTCCTGGCCCTGCGCGGCCACACCGGGAGCCCGGACGCCCTCCGCGCCCTGGCCACGGTCGCCGACGACCCGGACGCCGATGTCCGCGCCTACGCCCGGCCGGCATCCAGGGGCCAGGGCCGTGTACCGGCCCCCTCGGGTACGAGGGACGCGTGAGTGTGCGGAGGCGGGACGGCCTGACGTTGCGTCAGGTACGTGTAGCGGCCGAGGCCATGCGCCGTACCGCCTCCGTGATCACTTCCGGTGAGGTCGCCAGATTGAGCCGTGCGTAGCCCGCTCCCCCGGTTCCGAAGGCCGGGCCGGAGCTGAGGGCCACGTGGCCGCGTTCCAGGAAGACGGCGGCGGGGTCTTCGCCGAGGCCGAGTGCCCGGCAGTCCAGCCAGGCGAGGTAGGTGGCCTCGCCCGGCCGGTAGCGGACGGCGGGCAGTTGCTCGGCCAGCAGGCCGGTGAGCAGGCGGCGGTTGTCGTCGAGGCCGGGCAGCAGGGCGTCGAGCCAGGGGGTGCCGTCGCGCAGGGCGGCGGTGTGGGCGATGACCCCGATGTGGCTGGGGCCGTGGCTGACCTCTTCGGGGAGGCGTGCGAGGTCCTGGGCAGCGGCGGGGCCCGCGACGGCGAGGGCGGCCTTGAGCCCGGCCAGGTTCCAGGCCTTCGATGCCGACATCAGGGAGAGGCCGCGCTCCCCGCCGGGCACGCTCAGGTACGGCACGAAGGCGGTGCCCGAGGCCACGAGCGGGGCGTGGATCTCGTCGGCCACGACCCGTACACCGTGCCGGTCGGCCAGTGCGGCGACGGCGGCCAGTTCGTCGGCGGTGTGCAGCGTGCCGGTCGGATTGTGCGGGCTGCACAGGAGGTACGCGGCCGGGCGTCCGCCCGCGGCGGCGCGCCGGAACGCGGCCTCCAGCGCGGCGAAGTCGATCCGCTGGTCCTGGCCCAGCGGCGCCTCGACAACCCGCCGGTCCATGTTCCTGACGAACTGATAGAAGGGCGGATACACAGGGCAGTTGACGACCACCCGGTCGCCGGGTCCGGTGACCAGCTTCAGCATCTCGACCACGCCCAGCATGACGTCGGGCACAATCGCCGTACGTGCCACGGCGAGCCCGTCCCAGCCCCAGCGCGTCCGCGCGAACTCGGCCAGCGCCTCGGCGTACGCCGTCCCGGACGCATAGCCGGTGTCGCCGAGCGCCATCGCGTCGGCGACCGCCCGCACCACCGGCCGGGCCGGCGCCACGTCCATCTCGGCCACCCACAGCGGCAGCACGTCGGGCGGATACCTGCGCCACTTCATGCTCGTACGCTGCCGGAGCCGGTCGAGGGAGAGCCCCAGCAAGGGGTTCGTCTCATCGGGCGTATCACGCGCGGTCCTGGTCATAAAGGCACAAGATAGGCGCGATGCGGCAGCAAGTCTGTACGACCGGCTCCTACCGTTGCCATCATGTTCCTTCACACAGCACGGACGGCGCGGACCACCCGGAGGCAGAAGCGACGCCTGGGATACCCCGTGGCCGCGGTGGTGTTCGCCATCGGGATGGCCGGCACCACACTGCCCACCCCGCTGTACGGGCTCTACCGCCAGAAGCTCGGCTTCTCCGAGCTGATGGTCACCGTGGTCTTCGCCGCGTACGCGATCGGGGTGATCGCCGTGCTGCTGCTCGCCGGCAACGTCTCCGACGAGGTCGGCCGGCGTCCGGTGCTGCTGTGCGCGCTGGGGCTGTCCGCGGCCAGCGCGCTGTGCTTCATCTTCGAGGGCGGGCTGCCGGCGCTGTTCGCCGGGCGGGTGCTCTCCGGATTCGCCGCGGGGCTGTTCAGCGGCGCGGCGACCGCCACGGTGCTGGAGCTGGCGAAGCCCGGACAGGAGGGGCGTGCGGGGTTCGCCGCGACGGCGGCGAACATGGGTGGCCTGGGCTGCGGTCCGCTGCTCGCGGGCGTACTGGCCCAGTACGCGCCCTGGCCGCTGACCCTGCCGTTCCTGACGCATCTGCTGCTGGTGGCGGTGGCGGCGGTGCTCACCTGGCTCCTGCCGGAGACCGTCGCGCGCCGTCGGCGGACCTCGGGCTGCGGCCGCAGGGGCTGCGGCTGCCGCCCGAGGTCCGCGGGGTGTTCACGCCGTCCGCGGTGGCGGCGTTCGCCGGGTTCTCGCTGCTGGGGCTGTTCACCGCCGTCGCCCCCAGCTTCGTGGGCCAGACGCTGAACGTGCACAACCTGGCCGTGTCGGGCGCGATCGTCTTCACCGTGTTCCTGGGGTCCACCCTCGGCCAGTTCCTGGCGGGGCGGCTGGGCGTGCGCCGCGCCCTGCCGGGCGGCTGCCTGGTGCTGGTGGTGGGCCTGGTGCTGGTCGGTACGTCCCTGGCGGTGCAGTCGCTGCCGGTGCTGGTGATCGGCGCGGTGTGCGGCGGCATCGGCCAGGGTCTCGCCTTCCGTGCGGGTCTGGCCGCGGTCAGCGGCGCGGCGCCGCCCGAGCACCGGGGCGGCACCATCTCCGCCTTCTTCCTCGTCGCCTACCTGGGCATCTCGCTGCCGGTCGTCGGCGTCGGAGCGCTCACGCTGGCGCTGGGGCTGCGCGGCGCGGGCCTGACGTTTTCCGGCTGCGTCATCGTGCTGGCGGTGTGCGTCGGCCTGTACGTGCTGCGCCACCCGCCGAGGGACGAGTGAGCGGGGCGGCCTGGGCATGCGGGATCAAGGGGCGTGCGGGGCCAAAGGGGCAGCCGTGTGAAATGGTAGAAATGAGGCGAAATCACTGAGGCGCTAGCAGCGAGAAAGGAGGCGGCATGTCCTCGAAGCGACGCCGCAAGAAGAAGTCCCGCCGCAAGCACGCGGCCAACCACGGGAAGCGGCCCCAGTCCTGACCCCTTGGGCGGGCCCGGACGATGCCGCTGGGCTCCCCGCGTACCCGGACGCCGGACGCGGGGAGCCCCGACGCCCTAAGCCGTCTCGTGGCCCGCGCCACCGGTGATCTTCTCGATCGCCTGGCGGGCCTGATCACCCGGCGAGCGGGCGGGCAGCGGCGATACGGGGGAGGGCGGCGCGACGGCCGGCTGGGCCCGCTCCTGCACCACGGGTTTGGCGTGCGCCGCGGACGGGCGCCCGCGCAGCCGGTGACTGGCCGCCTCGTCCAGGCTCACCGGCCGCCGCAGCCGAGCGGCAAGCCGGCCGGCCTCCTGGCCGAGTGCGGCGACGTCCTCCCACTGCAGCCGGAGTACCACGCGGAGTTCGGCTTCGCCGTCGGGCAAGGCGATCAGCGGTGGGGTGGTGGGCTCGGTCATGTGCCCCTCCTCAGACGATGAGTAATGAGGAGTAATACGGGAGAGGCGGCGCGGGCGTTCAGTCGGTCCGCGGCAATCCGGGCGGTGGCGATCCGGGCGGTGCGGCTACGGGCGGTGCGGCTACGGGCCGGCGGTATGAGCACCAAATGCGCGGCGGCGAGGGCGGGTTGGGGTGACGCCGGCGCCTACGGCCGGGTCCGCTGCGCCGTCGCCCGTCACCCGTCGGCCAGGACCTGGCGCAGGACGCACAGCACGGCCTCGTCCGGGAAGCGCTCGCGGGCGGCCGCTTCGGCGCCGGCCAGTACGTCGGCGAACCGCTCGGGCTCCGCGTCGGCCAGCAGTGCCTGGATCCAGGAGGCGAGGTTGTCGATCCGGTCCGGTACGCCGGGCGGCAACGGCCCCTCGAAGGGCGCCAGTTCGTCGATGACCGGGCGCCTCGTACGCCGTCGGCGCTCCCCCGGCCCCAGCGTCGGCGGCCGCGGCGCCGCATCGGACTCGCGGGCCGGCAGTACGGCGGCAACCGGGGCGCTCCCGATGACGCCGGCCGGCTGTGGCGGCTCCGGCGTGCGGCCCTCGGAGCGGTACTTGCCCGCCGCCAGGCCGACCCGCTCGGGGTGGACGCACGCCGGTACCCGCGTCACGCGGTGATAGCGGAAACCGTCCGCGGCATCGAACGGGTAGTCCCGGCTCGGCCGGTCCAGCACGTCGAAGCCGCCCGCGGGCAGCCGCAGGGACGGGCAGAACCAGCAGGCGCGATGGTCGGTGGTGTCATCGATGAACGGCTCGGCATTGTGCATACCGCGGCACAATATCGGGCCGCGCCGGCGTGCCGGGCAGCAACTGGCCCGCGGCGTGCGGCTATTGGCCCACTCGCGGCCCACCCGGCCGGTCGATCCGCTCGCTCAGCGGGTGGACATGACCGTTTCGGCGTGAGCTCCGTTGCCGGGCGCCGGGTGCGCGGCAACTCGACGAGCGTGGTCCGGCGTGGCGGGCCGGAGCCCGCCACCGGTCTTCCGGGACGGGTTCACCAGGCCGCAGGCGCGTAGTCCTTGAGGAAGCAGCCGTGCAGGTCCTCACCCAGCTCGCCGCGGACGATCGGGTCGTAGACCCGGGCCGCGCCGTCGACCAGGTCGAGCGGGGCGTGGAAGCCTTCCTCGGCCAGACGCATCTTGTCGGGGTGCGGGCGCTCGTCGGTGATCCAGCCGGTGTCCACGGCGGTCATCAAGATGCCGTCGGTCTCCAGCATTTCCCGGGCGCTGGTGCGGGTGAGCATGTTCAGCGCGGCCTTGGCCATGTTGGTGTGCGGATGGCCGGCGCCCTTGTAGCCGCGGCTGAACTGGCCTTCCATGGCGGAGACGTTCACCACGTACTTCCGGCGGGCGGCGGCCGCGGCCATCGCCGGGCGCAGCTTGCTCACCAGGAGGAAGGGCGCGGTCATGTTGCACAGCTGGACTTCGAGGAGCTCGACCGGCTCGACCTGGTCCACCTTCTGGATCCAGCTGTTGGACGCGTGCAGATCGGGTACCAGCCCGCCCGCGTCGATCGCGGTGCCCGCCTCGATCCGGGCGAGCGAGGCGGAGCCGCCGGTCAGGGCGAGGGAGGTGAGGTTTTCGGCGGTGAGCCCGCCGTTCTCCCCCGTGGCCGCGGGCAGGGCCGCCGGGGCACCGCTGCCGAAGTGGCCGAGGACGAGGGAGGCGGGCAGCTCGCCGGCCGGCAGGGGCGCGGATTCGGCGGTGACCAGCTGTCCGTACGCCTCGGGGGAACGGCGGACGGTCTGCGCGGCGTTGTTGATCAGGATGTCGAGGGGGCCTTCGGCGCTGACCGAGTCGGCGAGGGCGATCACCTGGGCCGGGTCGCGCAGGTCGATTCCGACGATCTTCAGCCGGTGCAGCCACTCCGCGCTGTCCGGCATGGCCTTGAAGCGCCGGACCGCGTCGTTCGGGAAGCGGGTGGTGATGGTGGTGTGCGCGCCGTCGCGGAGCAGGCGCAGCGCTATGTACATGCCGATCTTGGCGCGGCCCCCGGTGAGCAGGGCGCGCCGTCCGGTGAGGTCCGTACGGGCGTCGCGGCGCGCCCGGTTCTCGGCGGCGCAGGTCCGGCAGAGCTGGTGGTAGAACGCGTCGACCTCGACGTAGCGGCTCTTGCAGACGTAGCAGGACCGGGGCCGTTCCAGGATCCCGGCGATCTCCGAGGTCACGGAGCTGGTCAGAGCCAGGCCCTGGGTCTCGTCGTCGATGCGGTCGGGCGCTCCGGTGGCGGTGGCCGCGGTGACGGCCAGGTCGTTGGCGGTCTTGGCGGCCCGGCGTTCCTGCCGACGGCGCTGCTTGACCTTGCGGAAAATGCCCGCGGTGGCGCGCCGTACGGCGATCGCGTCGGGGTGGTCGAGCGGGAGTGCGTCGAGTTCCTCGAGCACGCTCAGGCAGACCGCCATCCGCTCCAAGTCGATACCCGCGCCATCGGCCCGGCCTTCCTCGGTCACCGTCATCGCCGTTGTGCCGCTTTCTTGGGATTGTGTGTTCTGTTCACGCTTCGGCGGAACTGTACGTAGCCGGGGGCGGCTCCGCCAAACCCGGGCCCCGTCCGCACGGAGCCGGGCCTCGCTGTGCGCGGCCGCGGCGGACGGCCAATAGTGGAGATGTGGAGCGTGGCGGACCTGGTCTGCGGGGGCACCGGGCCGTGGTGGGCAACGCGGCCCGGGTGACGGTTGCCGCCTGTGCCGCCTTCTATCTGTGCCGTTACGGGCTCGACGAGACGGTCATGTCGTTGTACGCCACCTTCGCGGCGGTGGCGCTCGGCGCGCTCGCCCGGATCCCGGGGTCGGGGCGGCAGCGCGCCGCCACGACGCTGATGGCGGTCCCCGCGGGAGCGGCGCTCGTCACACTGGGCACGCTGCTTGCCGTGCGCACCTGGGCGGCCGTCCTCGGCATGCTCGTGATCGGCTTCATGGTCGCCTACGCCGGGATCGCGGGCCCGCGGATCGCCGGGGCGGCCCCGGGGATGCAGCTGCTGTACATCCTGCCGTGCTTCCCGCCGTACGCGCCGGACACGCTGGACCAGCGGGTTTACGGGTTTGTGCTGGGGACGGTGCTGCTGGCCGCGGCGCAGCGTTTCGTCCTGCCCGAGCCGGATACGCCGCCGTTCCGGTCGCTGCTGGCCGACGCCGCCGAGGCGGCCGGGGTGCTGGCGGATCACCATGGCGGGCCCGCCCCCGAGCGGGCGCTCGCGGTGGCCGAGGTGGCGGCCGACCGGCTGCGTCCGTCCCGGGTGCCGCCCGCCGACCTGCCCGCCTCTCCCACGCTGCGGCACAAGGCCATGGGGCATGCCGCCGAGGCGGCCCGCACGCTGCTGGCCCAGTTGGCGGCGCTGCACGGCGGGGCCGGGCCGGCGGGCTCGTACCGGCCGGAGACGGTGGCGTTGCTGCGGGGCATCGGCGACGCCGTACGGGAGACGGCGTGGGCGCTGCGCGGGGCCCGGCGGCCCGGCCCCTCCGCGGCGGCGCTGCAGGCCGAGCTGGACCCCGTACGCACCCACCGGGCGGTGGCCGCGCTGGAGCGGCTCGGTGCCGACGACCGGCTGGCCTATCTGCGGCGCCGGGCGCTGGCGGTGCAGGCGGCCGACTCGGCGGTGGTGCTGGTGCTGGCGACCCGGCTGCTGCTCGGGGACCGCAGCGTCGGCGAGAACCCCGCCGGGCACGCCTTCGCCTACGCACGGGCGCGCGCCCCGCAGCTGTGGTGGCAGCGGTTGTCCACGCACTTCACCCCGCGCTCGGTGATCTTCCAGAACGCCTGCCGGTTCGCGCTGGGCCTGGCCGCGGCGCGGGCGATCGCCGGAGTCCTCGACCTGTCGCACGGCTTCTGGGTTCTGCTGGCCACGCTGACGCTCACCCGGACGACCAGTCTGGAGACCCGTTCCGTGGTCCGGCAGGCGCTCATCGGCACGCTGGTCGGCGCGGTGGCGGCCGGGGTGCTGCTGGCGCTGGTCCAGAACCGGGACACGGTGTACGCGATCGTGCTGCCTGCGGTGATGCTGGCGGCGTTCACCGTGGGGCCGCTGCGCGGGCCGGCCTGGACGCAGGGTGGCTTCACGCTGGTCGTCGCTTCGCTGTTCGCGCAGGTCGCGCCCGTGACGTGGCACCTGGCCCCGACCCGCTTCGCGGATGTGCTCACCGGGAGTCTGATCGGGCTGGCCTGCGGGCTGCTGGCGTGGCCGCGGGGCGCGGGCAGTGAGGTGCGCCGGAGCATGGCGGGCGTGTGCTCGGCCGTCGCCGACGCCGTCGGGCGGACCACGGCGCGGGTGGTGGAGCGGACCGCCGGCGATGCCGGCGATGCCGATGTCGCCGCCATCAACAGCGCCCTCGTCCTCGCCGAAGAGAGCCTGGCGCAGTATCAGAGCGAGCCGCGCGAGGAGACGTCCCGGCAGCCGGACTGGCCGAAGGTGCTGGCCGCCGGGGCACACGCGCGGCGCGGCGAGCGGCTGCTGCCCGGCCGTCCCGGGCGGATCACCGATCCGGCGGTCGGCGGCTGGCTACGGCATGCGGCCGGGCAGACGGCGGCCGGCTATCGCGCTCTCGCCGAGCAGCTGCGTGCCGACGACACCGCCGACGCGCTCCATGACACCCAACCACTGGACATCCGCGGCCTGTTCACGGTCGCCGCACCCCCGCCGGCGGGCGAGAGCAGCGACGGTCAGGCGCACGCCGTGTCCGCGGCGCTACTCGTCGATTCGGTCATCTGGCTGGACACCCTCACCGCCGACCTGCACCGGATCCACCAGGAGATGTCCCGTCGGAGCCGGCAGGCCAACTGATCAACCTCCGGGCTGAGTTCGGCGTCATTTACGCCACACGGACTCAGCCGGAGGAATTCCATGCAGCAGCGAGCGGCCCGCGCCGCGTTACTCGCCCTGACGACGGCCGCCGCCGTCGGGGCCGGCACCCTCACCGCCCCCGCATACGCAGCCGGGCGCGGCCACGCCGCCACACGGACCGCACTGCGGCAGGTGGTGGAGCGGGGCGGCCTGCCCGGCGTGGCGGCCACCGTCCAGGACGGGAAGGGACGGTGGTTCGCCTCGGCGGGCTCCGCCGATACCGCTACCGGGCGCCCGTGGTCGGCCGATGACCACTTCCGGGCGGCGAGCAACACCAAGATGTTCATCGCGACCATTCTGCTCCAGCTGGAGGCCGAGGGGAAGCTGAGCCTGGGCGACACGGTCGAGAAGTGGCTGCCGGGCGTCGTGCGGGGCAACGGGAACAACGGCAGCCGGATCACCCTGCGTCAGCTGCTCAACCACACCAGCGGCCTCTTCGATTTCTCCGGCGACAGCACCTTCCAGGGGAACACCTCCGGCAAGCACTTCCCGGAGCACCGGTACGACACCTACCGGCCGGAGGATCTGGTGGCCGTGGCGATGCAGCACCCGCCGGTGTCCGAACCCGGCAAGGCCCCGTCGTATGCGAACACCAACTACGTCCTCGCCGGGATGGTGATCGGCAAGGTCACCGGTCATTCGTACGCCGAGGAGGTCACGCGGCGGGTCATCAGACCGCTGAAGCTGCGCGAGACGTCCTTTCCCGGCACCGATCCGCGACTGCCGGCGCCGCACCCGGTCGCGTACTCCCGGCTGCACGACACGGCGCCCGACGCCCCGGTCCATGACGCGACGGAACAGAACATGACGTGGCTGGGGGCATCCGGCGAGCTGATATCCACCGGCAGGGACCTCAATCGCTTCCAACGCGCCCTGGTGCTGGGCAAGTTGTTGCCCGCCCCCCAGATGAAGGAGATGTTCGACGGGGTGCCGGCGGGCGACGGCTACGCCTTCGGGCTCGGGATCGACTCCCTCAAGCTGTCCTGCGGGGTGACGGTCTGGGGGCACACCGGGCGCGCCAACGGGTCGGTGTCCGCGGTGACCGGGACCAGGGACGGCAGGCATCAGCTGACGTTCGACATCAACGGGGACTGGCTGGGGGACGGTTCGCTCTACGGGAGCGTGATCGAGGCGGAGTTCTGCGGGAAGCCTCCGGCCGCCGGGGCCGGGGCGCCCGTCATGCCGGTGCGGTAGACCGGTCATCCGGGCTCGGTGGGAGCCGGGCTCTGCGGCAGTTCCTCGAGCAGTGCGCTCAAGGCGCTGCCGGTCAGGGCGCATATCGTGTCCGGGTCGGCGCTCGCCAGAGGTTCTTTTCCGACAACCACTCGCATCAAGCCAATTCCGAGCAGCCACGAAAGCGCCAGATCGGCCCGAAGGTCGCCGTTTTCGGCGCGCGAGAGGGTCGCCAGCACCGCCGCGTACTCCTCACCCAGCCCCCGTAGCGCCTCCCCGATTTCGTCGCCGCCCCCGATGGAACGCAGGCACACCTCCAGCAGGCGGTCCTTGGCCGCGCCGTCGCCGGCGAGCATGTCCCGGAGCGCGACCTCGAAGAGCCGGTCCGGCGGGGTGGCCCGGAGCTGCTCCTGGCCGCCGCGCGCCATCACCTCTCCGAACAGGGCTTTCTTCGAGCCGAAGTAGCGGAAGAGAAGGGCCTGGTTGGCGTCGGCGCGGGCGGCGATGTCGCGTACGGTCGCGCGTTCATAGCCGCGTTCGGCGAACAGTTCCGAGGCGGCGTCGAGCAACCGCAGCCGGGTGCCCTGTGCGTCGCGGCGGTGTTCCTTCGCCGTGTCGGCGTTGTCGTGCGGGGTCTGCCCCATTGCCACACTCCTCTCCGGCGGCACGTCACGATGACGGCCACAATGCGTCGTTGACCGCTCCGGAGGGAGCGGTCATCCTTGTGTAAGCAGGTGCTTACATGAGGGAGGTCACCATGACCACGGCCGACACAGCACCACTCTCCTACCCCTTCAATACGCCCGAGAGCCTTGAGCTCGCCGAAGAATACGAGCAGGCGCGCAACCGTCCCGGCCTGCTCAGAGTACGGATGGCCTACGGGGAGCCGGCCTGGCTCGTCACCCGGTACACCGAGGCCCGACTCGTCCTCGGCGATCAGCGCTTCAGCCGGGCCGAGGGCGCGCTGCACGACGAGCCCCGGCAGTCCGAGGGCCGCCGTAGCAGCGGCATCCTGGGCATGGACCCGCCCGATCACACCCGGCTGCGTTCCCTGGTCGCCAAGGCCTTCACCGTCCGTCAGGTCGAGAAGCTGCGGCCGCAGGTCAAGGAACTGACGCGGGAGCTGCTGGACGAGCTGGAGGCGGCCGGACCGCCGGTCGATCTGGTCGACCGGTATGCGCTGCCCATTCCGGTGGCGGTGATCTGCCGCCTGCTCGGGGTACCGGCCGAGGACCGGCCGCGATTCCGGGTCTGGAGCGATGCGGCGCTGTCGACCAGCTCGCTGACGGCGGAGGAATTCGATACCAATCTTGAAGAACTCCGCGCCTATATGGGGCAGTTGATCGAGGAACACCGGCGGGCGCCGCGCGATGACCTGATGACGGCGCTGATCGACGCGCGGGACGTCGACGACCGGCTGTCCGAGCTGGAACTCGTCGATCTGTGTGTCGGGATCCTGGTCGCGGGCCATGAGACGACCGCCACCCAGATCCCCAACTTTGTGCTCGCGCTGCTCGACCATCCGGACGAACTCGCCCTGCTCCGCGACCGGCCGGAGCTGATCGGCGGCGCCGTGGAGGAGTTGCTGCGGTTCGTCCCGCTGGGCAGCGGTGCGAGCCAGCCGCGCTACGCCAAGGAAGACATCGATGTCGGCGGCACGCTCGTACGGGCCGGATCACCCGTACTGGTCGCGGTGGGCGCCGCCAACCGCGATGCGCTGCGGTTCGGTTCGCCGGGGACGCTGGACATCGCCCGGGACGGCAATCAGCACCTGGGCTTCGGACACGGCGTGCATCACTGCCTGGGCGCGCCACTGGCGAGACTGGAGCTCCAGGAAGCGATCGGTGCTCTCATCTCGCGGTTCCCCGGTCTCCGCCTGGCCGGCGACGTGGTGTGGAAGAGCCAGATGCTGGTGCGTGGCCCGCGGGTCATGCCGGTGGGGTGGTGACTGCGGATGACGTGGAAAGTGGCGATCGATCCGAAGCAGTGCATGGCATCGGGGATGTGCGCGAACATCGCGCCGGAGCTGTTCGTCCTCGGTGAGAGCTACTCCCGCCCGGTGGACGAGGAGATCGCGGCGGACGAGCGGGCGCTGGACGCCGCCGACGTCTGTCCGGCCATGGCCATCAGCGTGTCCGACGACACCGGGAACGTCATCGGGCCCCGCCCCTAGGGGTGCCGGTTATCGGCAAGACGCTGCCTGGGCCGCGCGCCCCACGCCGGGCGGAACCCGGCGTGGGCGCGCGGCGCACCCGCCGGTGCCGGTGCAGCTCCATGCCGTCGAGCAGATGGCCGTAGTCGGGTTCGTCGACGCCCATCATCTGCTGCATGACCGGGGACGACAGTCCGACCTTGTGGCCGGTGACGGTGGCGCCGGCCGCGCACCGCTGCCGGATGTTGATCAGCTGGATCTCGTATGCGTCCTCGGCGTCGATGCCCGGGAAGATGTCGACGAGGGGGCGACGGGGGTGCCGCTGCGCTCGGCGTCCCGCAGCAGTTCTGCCGCGAGGTGGCGTTGGCGGTCCGTGAGCATGGGGTGGTCCTCCGCGGAGCGGTCGGTTCGTCCGGGGAGGCTAAGCGGGGCGGCCTGCGGGCGGGGAGCGTGCGTTCCCGCTGAGCGGGATTTCGGCGCGTGGAGTTATTACCCGTTGGTAAGTCACCCTGCCGGCGGGGTGGTTCGGGGGGGGCGGGCCGCCCGTCCCCCGCCGCCCGCCCCCGCGCCGTCAGTGCCCACGCCGTCAGTGCCCCGTCACCGCGCCCCGTACACCGGCTGCGGCGGCTCGGCGGCGGTGAGGAGCTTGCGGGCGGTCTCGCCCGCCTCGGCCGGGGTCCAGCGGGCGGCCTTGTCGGCGGTGGGGCCGGGGCGCCAGCCCTCCATCACGGTGATCCGGCCGGCCTCGGCCTCGAAGACCCGGCCGGTGACGCCGTCGCTGGCGGCGGAGGACAGCCAGACCACCAGCGGGGAGACGTTTTCCGGGGCCATCGCGTCGAACTCCCCCTCGGCGGGTGCCGCCATCGTCTCGGCGAAGGTCTGCTCGGTCATGCGGGTGCGGGCGGCCGGGGCGATGGCGTTGATCTGGACGCCGTAGCGGCCCATTTCGGCGGCGGCGACGAGGGTGAGGCCGATGATTCCGGCCTTGGCGGCGGAGTAGTTGCCCTGGCCGACGCTGCCGAGCAGTCCGGCGCCCGAGCTGGTGTTGACGACCCGGGCGGCGGGCGTACGGCCGGCCTTGGCCTCGGCGCGCCAGTGTGCGGCGGCGTGCTTGAGCGGCAGGAAGTGCCCCTTGAGGTGGACGCGCATCACCGCGTCCCAGTCGTCCTCGTCGAGGTTGACGAGCATCCGGTCGCGCAGGAAGCCGGCGTTGTTGACGAGGGTGTCGAGGCGGCCGAAGGAGTCGAGTGCGGTCGCGATGAGCGAGGCGGCGCCGTCGGTGGTGGTGATGTCGCCGGTGTGGGCGACGGCCTGGCCGCCGAGGGCGCGGATTTCGTCCACGACCTGCTGGGCCGGTCCCGCGGAGGAGCCGGCCCCGTCGGCGGCCACGCCGAGGTCGTTGACCACGACGTGGGCTCCTTCGGCGGCGAGGGCGCGTGCATGGGCGCGGCCAAGTCCCCGGCCGGCTCCGGTGACGGCGGCGACGCGGCCGGTGCAGATTCCGGTCATGTCATTTCTCCTTGCTGTCTTCGGTGTGGTTGACGGTGGCGGCGTCGAGGAAGGCGGGGCGCTCGCCGCCGCCGTGGACGAGCAGGCTGGCGCCGCTGAGGTAGGTGGCGCGGTCGGAGGCGAGGAAGACGCAGGCGTCGCCGATCTCGGCGGGTTCGGCGAGCCGGCCGAGCGGCACGGTGGCGCCGACGGCTGCGATGCCCGCCTCGTCGCCGTAGTGGAGGGCGGAGAGTTCGGTGCGCACCATGCCCAGGACGAGGGTGTTGACACGGACCGTCGGCGCCCATTCGACGGCCATGGAGCGGGCGAGGTTGTCCAGGCCGGCCTTGGCGGCGCCGTAGGCGGCGGTACCGGGTGAGGGGCGGGTGCCGCTGACGCTGCCGATCATGATGACCGCGCCGCCGCCCGGCTGGGTGCGCATGACGTCGTATGCGGCGAGCGAGGCGGTCATCGGTGCGGTGAGGTTGAGTTCGACGACCCGGGCGTGGCGTTCGGCGTCGGTCTCGCCGAGGAGGCGGTACGGGGTGCCGCCGGCGTTGTTGACCAGGCAGTCCAGGCGGCCGTGGTCGGCGGCGACCTGGGGGAGGAAGTCCCGTACGGCCGCCGGGTCGCGAAGGTCGAGGGGGCGGAAGTGTGCCGAGCGGCCGCCGCTTTCGACGGGTGTGTCCGGCGGTCTCCGTGCGCAGACCACGACCTCCGCCCCGGCCTGCAGGAATGCGCGGGCGATCCCCGCGCCGACGCCCCTGGTACCGCCGGTGACGACGGCCACCTGCCCGGTCAGATCGAGGGTCAGGCTCATGTGGCACCCCTCCCGCAGCGCGCGATCCGCTGCTAACTTCGCTACCTAACAAACGCTTGGTGGAAAGGTAGCTGATCTGCTCATGGGTGTCTCCACCTCCCGGCCGGACAAGGGCGTCGCGGTCATCACCGTCGATTTCCCGCCGGTCAACGCCCTTCCCGTACAGGGCTGGTACGACCTCGCGGACGCGGTCCGAGCGGCGGGCCGCGACCCCGACGTCCGCTGTGTCGTGCTCGCCGCCGAGGGACGCGGCTTCAATGCGGGCGTCGACATCAAGGAGATGCAGCGCGATACGGCGTCCGGCGGCCATGGAGCGCTCATCGGCGCCAACCGGGGCTGTGCGGAGGCGTTTTCGGCGGTCTACGAGTGCGAGGTGCCGGTCGTCGCCGCAGTGCACGGCTTCTGCCTGGGCGGCGGCATCGGCCTCGTCGGGAACGCGGATGCGATCGTGGCGAGCGACGATGCCACGTTCGGCCTGCCGGAGCTGGACCGCGGCGCGCTCGGCGCGGCCACCCACCTGGCCCGGCTGGTCCCGCAGCACCTGATGCGGGCGCTCTACTACACCTCGCGCACCGCCACCGCCGCCGAACTGCACGCCCACGGCTCGGTCTGGGAGGTCGTACCGCGCGACCAACTCCGCGATGCCGCACTGGAGTTGGCGCGCGAGATCGCCCGGAAGGACGGCTCTCTCATCCGCCTCGCCAAGGCCGCCATCAACGGCATCGACCCCGTCGACGTCCACCGCAGCTACCGCTTCGAGCAGGGCTTCACCTTCGAGGCGAACCTCAGCGGCGTCGCCGACCGCGTCCGCGACACCTTCGGGGCCCAGGGCGCGGCAGACAGCAAGGAGGACTGACCGTTGACCGACAAGACCATGACACCCGAGGACGTCGTCTCGCGGCTGACCAGCGGGATGACCCTCGGCATCGGCGGCTGGGGTTCGCGCCGTAAGCCGATGGCGCTGGTGAGAGCGCTGCTCCGGTCCGGGATCAGCGATCTCACCGTCGTCTCGTACGGCGGTCCCGACGTCGGCCTGCTCGCCGCCGCCGGGAAGATCCGCAAGCTGGTCGCCCCGTTCGCGACCCTCGACACCATCCCCCTCGAACCGCATTTCCGTGCGGCCCGCCAGCGCGGCGGCTTCGAGCTGATGGAGGTCGACGAGGCGATGTTCATGTGGGGCCTGCACGCCGCCGCGAACCGCCTGCCCTTCCTCCCCGTTCGCGCCGGCCTCGGCTCCGACGTCATGCGGGTCAACCCCGGCCTGAAGACGGTGACCTCGCCGTACGAGGACGGGGAGACCTTCGTCGCGATGCCCGCCCTGCGCCTGGATGCGGCGCTGGTGCACGTCAACCGCGCCGACCGGTTCGGCAACGGGCAGTACCTGGGCCCGGACCCGTACTTCGACGACCTGTTCTGCGAGGCCGCGGACAGCGCGTATGTCTCCTGCGAGCGGCTGGTGGACACCTTCGCCGGTGCCGTCCCACAGAGCCTGCTCATCAAACGGCACGCGGTCACCGGAGTCACCGAGACTCCGAACGGTGCGCACTTCACCTCCTGCGCCCCCGACTACGGCCGTGACGAGCCCTTCCAGAAGCTGTACGCCACCACCCCCTGGCCCGAGTTCGCCGAACGGTTCCTGTACGGCGACGAGAAGGCGTACCAGTCCGCGGTCCAGACCTGGCACGAGGAGCAGAAGTGAGCACGACCACGGGAGCCACGACCACGACCGCCGGCCGCGCCGAGTACTGCGTGGTCGCCTGCGCCGACGCCTGGCGCGACAACGGCGAGGTGCTGGCCAGCCCGATGGGCGTGATTCCCTCCATCGGCGCCCGGCTCGCCAAGCGCACCTTCTCCCCCGACCTTCTCCTCACCGACGGCGAGGCGATGATCGTCGGGCTCGACGGGGAGGCCGAGGGCTGGCTGCCCTACCGCCAGCACCTGGTCATGGTCACCGGCGGCAAGCGTCACGTCATGATGGGCGCGAGCCAGCTCGACCGCTTCGGCAACCAGAACATCTCCTGTATCGGCGACTGGCAGCAGCCCGCCCGCCAGCTTCTCGGCGTCCGCGGCGCACCCGTCAACACCCTGAACAATCCGGTCAGTTACTGGGTCCCGAAGCACTCGACGCGGGTCTTCGTGGAGCGGGTCGACATGATCAGCGGCGTCGGCTACGACAGCGCGGCCGCGGCCGGCCCGTCGGCGACCCGCTACCACCGCATCCCGCGAGTCGTCACCAACCTCGGCGTCCTCGACTTCGAGACCCCCGGCCGCGCCATGCGCCTGGCCTCCCGCCATCCCGGCGTGACGGTGGACGAGATCCTGGAGGCCACCGGCTTCCCGCTCACCCTGCCCGCGGACATCCCGTACACCCGCGAGCCCACCCCCGAGGAGCTGCGGCTGATCCGCGAGGTCATCGACCCGAAGGGGCTGCGCGACCGCGAGGTGCCGTCGTGAGCGAGACGAGTGAGGCGAGCGGTGCGAGTGAGGCGAGCCGTACCAGCGAGGCGAGCGGTACCAGCGAGGCAAGCCGTACCAGCGAGGCGAGCGGTACCAGTGGTGCGGACCTCGCGACCGCGCTGACGAAGCTGGTCGGCGTGCGGCGTCCGATCGTGCAGACCGGCATGGGCTGGGTGGCCGGACCCCGGCTGGTGTCGGCGGCCGCCAACGCGGGCGCTCTCGGGATCCTTGCCTCCGCCACCATGACCCCCGATCAGCTGCGGGCCGCCATCCGCGAGGTCGCCTCCCGTACGGACGAGCCGTTCGGCGTAAATCTGCGCGCGGACGCGGGCGATGCCGCCGAACGCGTACGGATCCTCGTGGAGGAGGGCGTACGGGTCGCCTCCTTCGCGCTGGCCCCGTCCCGTGAGCTGATCGCCCGGCTCAAGGACGCGGGAGTCATCGTCATCCCGTCCATCGGCGCGCGTCGGCACGCCGAGAAGGTCGCGGCCTGGGGAGCCGACGCGGTCGTCGTCCAGGGCGGCGAGGGCGGCGGCCACACCGGGAACGTCGCCACCACCGTGCTGCTCCCCCAGGTCGTCGACGCGGTCGGCATTCCGGTGATCGCCGCCGGCGGATTCTTCGACGGCCGGGGCCTGGTCGCCGCGCTGGCCTACGGTGCGGCCGGGATCGCGATGGGCACCCGTTTCCTGCTGACCTCGGACAGCACCGTGCCGCAGGCCGTACAGGCCCGCTATCTGGAAGCGTCCGTCAAGGACATCACCGTCACCACCAAGGTGGACGGTCTGCCGCACCGGATGCTGCGCAGCGAGCTGGTCGCGGCGCTGGAGCGGTCCGGGCGCACCGCCGCGCTCGCCAAGGCGGTGCGGCATGCCGCGTCATTCAAGAAGCTGTCCGGGCTGAGCTGGGTGCAGATGGTCCGCGACGGTCTGGCGATGAAGCACGGCAAGGATCTGACCTGGAGTCAGGTTCTGCTCGCGGCCAACACCCCGATGCTGCTGAAGGCGTCGATGGTGGACGGCCGTACCGACCTCGGCGTGATGGCCTCCGGCCAGGTCGCCGGCGTGATCGACGATCTGCCGTCGTGCGCCGAACTCGTGGACCGGATCATGGCCGAGGCGCATGCGGCGCTGGCGGCCCTGCCGCGCTGAGCTTCCCGCGCACGGGTCAACGCCCTCGCCCCGGGCCGGAGTTCAAGCCGAACGCCGGCCCGGGTGGGGCCCTCCCCTTCTCTCCCCCTCACCATCTCCCCCTCCCCTGACCTGGAGCTGCCGCGTGTTCCCCTCCCGTCGCCGCGCCACCACTCTCCTCTTCGGCTCCGCCCTCACCCTCGGCGGTCCGGGCTCCGTCACCGCCTGCGGGTCCCCGCCCTATCTGCTGCTGCGCCTGCTCGGCGTCCCGCATGCCGCCGCGGTGCAGGACTACCTGCTCTCCCACACGATCCGGCGCCCGGCGGACGCCAAGGTCAACGCGGGTCTCGAGAAGGCCGGGATGATGCGGGACACGGATCTGCTGCGGCCGCTTCAGGAGGTCCGCACCAGCTATCTGGACGCGGGGCCGGCGGAGCTGCGCAAGGAATACGGCGGCGTCCCGCGCTATCTCGCCGAGGGGCTCGGGCCGGCGCGGACCACGCCGGACCGGATCCGCGCCCATCTGCTGCGCTGACCCGGTCGGGGTCCGCCGCCCGGTCAGCGGGCGGTGGCGCGGGCCCCGGCGCGGCGGCCGGAGAACGCCGCGTCCGCGGCCTCGATGGCGGTGGACGCCCCGGCGGCGCCGCATCCCACAGCGCGGGGATCGGTTTCGGCGTCCCAGCGCATCACAGGCGCTCGATGATGGTGACGTTGGCCTGGCCGCCGCCTTCGCACATGGTCTGGAGGCCGAACCGGCCGCCGGTGCGCTCCAGTTCGTGCAGCAGTGTGGTCATCAGCCGGACGCCGGTGGCACCGAGCGGGTGGCCGAGCGCGATGGCACCGCCGTTGACATTGACCCGCTCGGGGTCGGCGCCGGTTTCCTTCAGCCAGGCCAGTACCACCGGCGCGAACGCCTCGTTGATCTCGACCAGGTCGATGTCGTCGATCGTCATGCCGGTCTTCTTCAGCGCGTACGCGGTGGCCGGGATCGGCGCGGACAGCATCCGGATCGGGTCATCGCCGCGTACCGAGAGGTGGTGGATGCGGGCGCGCGGGGTCAGGCCGTATTCGGCCACCGCCCGCTCGGAGGCCAGCAGCATGGCGGCCGCGCCGTCGGAGACCTGTGAGGAGACCGCCGCGGTCAGCCGGCCGCCCTCGACAACCGGTGCCAGCGAGGCCATTTTCTCCAGCGAGGTGTTCCGGCGCGGTCCCTCGTCGGCGGTCATGTCCCCGTAGGCGACGATCTCCCGGTCGAAGCGGCCTTCGTCCATGGCGCGCACCGCCCTGTGATGCGACCGGAGCGCGAACTCCTCCATGTCCGCGCGGGAGATGCCCCATTTGGTGGCGATCAGCTCGGCGCCGTGGAACTGGTTGACGGGGGCGTCGCCGTAGCGGGCCCGCCAGCCGTCGGAGCCGGCGTACGGGCCCTCGGTCAGGCCCAGCGGTTCGGCGGCCTGGCGGCCGGCGAAGGCGATCGGGACCTGCGACATGTTCTGTACGCCGCCCGCGACCACCAGGTCCTGGGTGCCGGAGAGCACGCCCTGGGCCGCGAAGTGGACGGCCTGCTGCGAGGAGCCGCACTGGCGGTCGACGGTGACGCCGGGCACCTCTTCGGGCAGTCCGGCGGCCAGCCAGCAGGTCCGGGCGATGTCCCCGGCCTGCGGTCCCACCGTGTCCAGGCAGCCGAAGACGACGTCCTCCACGGCGGCCGGATCGGCGCCCGTACGCTCCATCAGCGCCTGGAGCACATGCGCGCCGAGGTCGGCGGGGTGGACGGCGGCCAGTCCGCCGCCCTTCTTGCCGACGGGAGTGCGCAGCGCATCGACGATGTATGCCTCGGCCATGCTGGTCTCCTTACTGGAAAGTCTGCAGATGTGCCGGTCGGTTCCGCAAGGCGATGCCGTCGAGCACCATGGACAGGTACTGGCGGGCGATCTCCTCGGGGCTGTGCTGTGCGCCCGGCCGGTACCAGGAGGCGGCGACCCAGACGGTGTCGCGGACGAACCGGTACGTGAGCCGGAGGTCGAGATCGGCGCGGAAGACGTTGGCGGCCACCCCGCGCCGCAGCGTGCCCAGCCAGGCCTGCTCGAAGTTGCGCTGGGCGTCGGCGAGGTAGCCGAAGCGCGGCTGCTGGGCGGCCAGGTGCTTGGCTTCCTTCTGGTAGATCGCGACGGCCGCGCGGTGGTGGTCGATCTCCCGGAAGGACTCGGTGACGAGGGCCTCGATGGTCTCCCGGGGGCCGAGCCCGGCGGCGAGCACCGCCTCGTAGCCGGCCCCCAGCTCGTCCAGGAAGGTGGCGAGGATCTCGTCGAGCATCGACTCCTTGGAGTCGAAGTGGTAGTAGAGGCTGCCCGCGAGCATGCCGGCCGCGTCCGCGATCTGCCGGACGGTGGTCGCGTTGTAGCCCTGGGCGGCGAACACCTCCGCCGCGGTGGCGAGGAGTTCGCCGCGGCGGGTTTCAGGCATGCTGCGAGCTGACCGATACGGTCTCCCCGGTCATGTACGAGGCGTAGTCGCCGGCCAGGAAGACGATGACGTTGGCGACTTCCCAGGGCTCGGCGTAGCGGCCGAACGCCTCCTTCTCGGTGAGTTCGGCCAGCAGCTCGGGGGTGGTGACCTTCACCAGGTGCGGGTGCATGGCGAGGCTGGGTGCGACCGCGTTGATCCGTACGCCGTACGCGGCGGCCTCCATGGCGGCGCAGCGGGTCAGGGCCATCACCCCGGCCTTGGCGGCGGCGTAGTGGGCCTGGCCGCGCTGGGCGCGCCAGCCGACGACGGAGGCGTTGTTGACGATCACTCCGCCGTCGCCCGCCGCCTTCATCCGGCGCAGTGCGGCCCGGGTGCAGCGGAAGGTGCCGTTCAACGTCACGTCGAGGACGGTGCTCCACTGGTCGTCGGTCATGTCGACGAGGTCGGCGGTGCCGCCGAGCCCGGCGTTGTTGACCATGATGTCGAGGCGGCCATGGCGCTCCTGTGCGAGGTCGAGCAGCGCATTGACCTGGGCTTCGTCGGTGACGTCGCACGGCAGACCGGCCACCTTGTCCGCACCGAATTCCGCGGCGAGCGCGTCGGTGCTCTCCGTCAGGCGTCGCGCATGCGCATCGCCGATGACGATGCGGGCGCCTTCCTCGAGAAACCGGCGGGCGGTGGCGCCGCCGATGCCGGCTCCGGCGGCGGCGGTGATCACGGCGGTCCGGCCGGCGAGCAGGTGGTGGCCGGGCACGTAGGGGGGCGGTACGGCGGTCATGCGCGAGCCTCCTTCGGCAGGCCGAGCACCCGCTCGGCGATGATGTTCCGCTGGATCTCGTTGGAGCCGGCGTAGAGGGTGTCCGCGCGGGAGAAGAGGAACAGCCGCTGCCAGTCGTCCAGGTCGTACGGTTCCCCGGCGGCCAGGGTGCCGCCGGCGCCGCGGATGGCCATGGCGACCTTCCAGCCGTCGCCGGGCGCGCCCACGACGTGCCGGGCACGGGCTCCGTCGAAGAAGACCTCGTTGAATTCCGATGTGCCGGTCAGCTGGACGATGGGCCGGATCTCGACACCCGGCTGGTCCAGCGGGACGAGCAGGTAGGACAGGCCTCGGTGCCGTACGGAGCCCGCCTCGGTCCGCGCCACGACGAAGCACCACTGTGACTCATGGGCCAGTGACGTCCAGATCTTCTGGCCGTCGACGATCCACTCGCCGCGGTTGTCGTCCCGTACCGCCCGGGTCCGTACGTTGGCCAGGTCGGAGCCGGCGTCCGGCTCGCTGTAGCCCTGGCACCACAGTTCCTCGACGGCGCGGATCGGCGGCAGGAAGCGGGCGCGCTGCTCGGGCGTGCCGTGGGCGATGAGGGTGGGGCCGAGCAGCTGCTCGCCGATGTGGTTGACCCGTGCGGGGGCGTCGGCGAGGGCGTACTCCTCGTGGTGGGCGACCTGTTGTTCCAGGGTGGCGCCGCGGCCGCCGTGCTCCACCGGCCAGCCGACGCAGGTCCAGCCCGCGGCGGCCATGTGCCGCTCCCAGGCGAGGCGTTCGGGGAAGGCCTCGTGTTCGCGGCCGGGGCCGCCGCGGCCGCGCAGGGCGGCGAATTCGCCGGTGAGGTTGTCCCGCAGCCAGCCGCGGAACTCGGTGCGGAAGCTCTCGACGTGGGGTGGGGCCTCGACGCTGCTCATGGCGGTACGTTAACCTACCAAACACTTGTTAGGGAAGTTGTCCGTGAGGGAAGGAGGGGCGGGGAATGACCGCTGCCCACGACGACGGGCCCGTGCGCTATCAACGGCAAGGGCCGGTCGCGACCGTCACCATGAACCGGCCGGATTACCGCAACGCCCAGAATTCCGCGATGACCTACGCCCTCGACCGCGCCCTCTACCGCGCCGCGGACGACAGCGAGGTCAAGGTCGTCGTACTGGCCGGCGAGGGCCGGCACTTCTCCGCGGGCCATGACATCGGCACCCCCGAGCGCGATGCGCATCTGCCCTTCGAGCGGACGGCGGGGCTGTGGTGGGACCACTCGGACAAGAGCGGGGCCGAGAGCCGGTTCGCCCGCGAGTCCGAGGTCTATCTGGGCATGTGCCGCCGCTGGCGGGAGCTGCCCAAACCGGTCATCGCCTCCGTACAAGGGGCGTGTGTGGCAGGCGGGTTGATGCTCGCCTGGATCTGCGATCTGATCGTCGCCTCCGACGACGCCTTCTTCGCCGACCCCGTCGTACGGATGGGGATCCCCGGCGTCGAGTACTTCGCCCACCCGTGGGTGATGCCACCGCGCATCGCCAAGGAATTCCTCTACACCGGGGACCGGATGAGCGCCCGGCGGGCGTACGAGGTGGGGATGGTCAACCGCGTCGTACCGCGCACCGAACTGGCCGACCGTACCGAGGAGTTGGCGCTGCGCATCGCGGAGATGCCGCGCCTCGGGCTGGCCCTGACCAAGCGCGCCGTCAACCAGGCCGAGGACCTCCAGGGGCTGCACACCGGCATGGACTCCGTCTTCGGCCTGCACCACCTGGCGCACGCGCACAACGCGGAGACGGCCGCGGACCCGCTCGGCGGCATGGACATCGCGGCGATGAAGAAGGCGGGAGCCTGATGGACCTCGATTTCACCGGCGATGAGGACGCGTTCCGGGCCGAGGCCCGCGCCTGGCTCGCCGGGCACGTACCCGCCACGCCCCTCCCCTCACTGGAGACCGCGGAGGGCTTCGCCGCCCACCGCGCCTGGGAACACACCCTCGCCACGGACCGCTGGTCGGTGGTCTCCTGGCCGGCGGAGTACGGCGGCCGGGGCGCATCGATCCTCCAGTGGCTGATCTTCGAGGAGGAGTACTACGCCGCGGGCGCGCCGGGCCGGGTCAGCCAGAACGGCATCAACCTCCTGGCCCCCACCCTCTTCGAGCACGGCACCGACGAGCAACGCGCCCGCATCCTGGGCCCCATGGCCGGCGGCGAGGTCATCTGGGCGCAGGCCTGGTCGGAGCCGGAGTCGGGCTCGGATCTGGCGTCGCTGCGCTCGACGGCCGTACGCACCGGCGGCGGCTGGCTGCTGAGCGGACAGAAGACCTGGTCGTCCCGGGCCGCCTTCGCCGACCGCGCCTTCGGGCTCTTCCGCAGCGACCCGACCGCGCCTTCCCCGGGGATGCCCCCGGCCACCCGGCCGAAGCCGCACCAGGGGCTCACCTACCTCATGTTCCCGCTGGACGCGCCGGGCGTGACGGTCCGCCCCATCGGCCGCCTCGACGGCAAGCCCGCCTTCGCCGAACTCTTCCTCGACGAGGTCTTCGTGCCCGATGCGGACGTCATCGGCGAGCCGGGGCAGGGATGGCGGGTCGCGATGAGTACGGCCGGGAACGAGCGCGGGCTGACGCTGCGCAGCCCCGGACGCTTCACGGCGACGGCCGGCCGGCTGGCCGCGCTGTGGCGCGAGAACCCCGACGCCGCGCTCGGCGACCGGGTCGCCGACGCGGTGATCGGCGCCCGCGCCTACCAGCTCTTCACCTACGCCAACGCCTCCCGGCTCGCCGCGGGGGGCTCCTTGGGCGCCGAGTCCAGCCTCAACAAGGTCTTCTGGTCCGAGCTGGACATCGCCTTGCACGAGACCGCACTCGACCTTCTCGGCCCGTACGGCACCCTCGCCGACGACGCCAACGACGCTCCCGCGCACGGGAGTTGGGCCGAGGGTTACACCTTCTCCCTCGCCGGCCCCATCTATGCCGGCACCAACGAGATCCAGCGCGACATCATCGCCGAGCGGCTGCTCGGGCTGCCGAAGGGGCGAAGGACGTGACAACACAGACCGTGTGCAGGGGCCTCACCCCGCGCAACGACGACGCACGCCCAGCAGGCGGCGCACGCCGGGCGGGCCGGTCCGGCCGGGGGTCCGGGGGCTGTCCCCCGGGACAGCGCGGTATCGCCGAGCGGCTGCTCGGCCTGGCGAAGGGATGCCGGTGATGCGGTTCCTCCTGACCGATGAACAGCGGGAGTTCGGACGGACGCTGGACGACATGCTCGGCGCCTCCGGCACCCCTGCCGCCGTACGAGCCTGGGCTGCCGGGGATCACCAGCCGGGACGCGACGTGTGGGCGCGAGTGGCGGAGGCGGGGGTCTTCGGTCTCGCCGTGGCCGAAGAGCAGGGCGGGATGGGCGTACTGCCGGTCGAACTCACCACCGCATTCGCCGAGTTGGGGCGCCACGTGGTGCCGGGCCCTCTGGTGGAGACGGTGGCCGCGGCCGTCTTCCTGGGCCGCCTGGGTGAGGGTGCGGCGGCCGGTGAGTGGCTGCCGCGGATCGCATCGGGAAAGGCCGTCGTCAGCATGTGCGCCGGCGGCCCGTACGCGCTGGACGCGGACGCCGCCGACGCCGTGATCGCCGTCCAGGGCGACACCGCGCGTCTCACCGGACGCCACGGCCCCGTCCAGCCGTCCCTCGACCCGGCCCGCCGGTTGTCCCGTCCCGTCGGCGGCACCGTCCTCGCCCAGGGCCCGGCGGTCACCGCCGCCGCCGCGCACGCCGTCGGCATCGCGCGGCTGACCACGGCGGCGCAGTCCCTCGGCCTGGGCCGCGCACTGCTGGCGGCGACCGTCGCCTACGTCAAGCAGCGCACCCAGTTCGCGGTGCCCATCGGCTCCTTCCAGGCGGTGAAGCACCGGCTGGCCGACACCCTCATCGGGCTGGAGTTCGCGCAGCCGCTGGTGGACGCCGCGGCGCTGGCCATGGCGGCGGGCGCCCCGTCGGCCGGCCGGGAGACCGCCGCGGCGAAGGTCGCGGCGGGCGAGGCCGGCTACGCCGCGGCCCGTACCGCACTCCAGCTGCACGGCGCCCTCGGCTACACCGACGAGCTGGACCTCTCCCTCTGGATCCGCAAGGCCCGCGCGCTACGGGACGCCTGGGGGACGCCTGCCGAGTGCCGGGCCCTCGTGCTGGCGGGTTAGGGCCTGTCGTTCGGTCAGGTCGGGCTCGCGGCGCCTTCTCGTACGCACCGCCGCGGGCCGGGGGCGGCGTCCTGCGCATCGGGATCCGATGGGCGCCGCCCCGCCACGTCACGTGCGCGGATCAGCCCCGGCTCGCGACCCATCCCAGCTCCTTGGCGATCCGCTCCCGGTGCCGGGCCGGGGCCCCCAGGAGCTGAGCTGCGCCATGCGCCCGCTTGAAGTACCGATGGGCATCGTGCTCCCAGGTGATCCCGATGCCCCCGTGCAGCTGGATCATCTCCCCCGCCACCGCCGAAAACGCCTCCGAGCAGGCCGACTTGGCGACGGCCGCATAACGGCGGAGCTCCGGCGCCCCCTCGGCCGCCGCGAAGGCGGCGCCCAGGGCTGCCGACCGCGCCGCCTCCACCCGTACATAGGCATCCGCCAGCCGGTGTTTGACGGCCTGGAAGGAGCCGATGGGGCGGCCGAACTGCACCCGCTCCCCGGCGTACGCCACGGTCAGTTCGAGGCAGCGCTCCGCCGCGCCCACCTGCTCGGCGGCCAGTGCCACACAGCCGAGGTCCGTTACGTGCCGCAGCACGCGCCCGCCGTCGCCGTCCGTACCGATCAGCCGCCCCTCGGCCCCGTCCAGGACGATTCGCGCCTGCGGCCGGGAGGAATCCATCGTCACCAGCCGCTCGCGCCGCAGCCCCGGAGCGTCCACCGCCACCTCGAACAGCGACAGCCCCGCATCGGTGCGCGCGGCCACGACGAGGAGACCGGCGTCCGCGCCGTCCAGGACGTGTTCCTTGACGCCGGTGAGCCGCCAGGTCCCCGCTGCCGAGCGGCGGGCCCCGGCGCGGACCGCGTCCGGATGCCAGGAACCGTTCTCGGCCCAGGCCAGCGCGCCCACCACGCCTCCCCCCGCCAGCCCCGGCAGCAGGCCGGCGTCGCCCGCGGCGAGCACGGCCTGGGTCGTCAGCACGGCGGAGCCGAGGAACGGTACGGGAGCCAGCGCGCGCCCCAGTTCCTCCATGACGACATGGACTTCGAGCGCGCCGCAGCCCGCGCCTGCGTACTCCTCGGGCACCGCCAGCCCGGCCACACCGATCTGCTCGGTCAGCGGGCGCCATGCGCTCTCGTCCGGATGGCGGGTGAGCAACGCCCGTACGGCGGCGCGCAGTTCCTCGTGTTCCCCGGTCAGCCTCATGCGCCGAGTGCTCCTTTCCGTGCCATGCGGCGCAGCTCGCCCTTGAGGATCTTGCCGCCGGCGTTGCGGGGCAGTTCCGGCAGCAGGTGGTAGCGGCGCGGCGCCTTGGAGTTGGCGAGCCGTTCGCGGGTCCAGGCGGTGAGCTCGTCGGGGTCGGGGGCGGTGCCCGGCGTGGGCACGACGAAGGCGATGCCCACCTCGCCGAGCCGGTCGTCGGGGGCTCCGACGACGGCGATGTCGGCGACGGCGGGATGTCCGCGCAGCACCTGTTCGACCTCCGCGGGGTAGGCGTTGAAGCCGCCGACGACGTACATGTCCTTGATCCGGTCGGTGAGGGCGAGGAAGCCGCGTTCGTCGAGCACTCCGACGTCGCCGGTGTGCAGCCAGCCGTCCGGGTCGATGGCCCGGCCGGTGGCCACCGGGTCGTCGAGGTTGCCGCGCATGACGTGGTAGCCCCGGACGACCACCTCGCCCGGTTCGCCCGTGGGTAGCGGCTCCCCGGCCGGGTCGACGATGCGCAGTTCGGTGCCGGGCAGTGGCAGGCCGACGGTGTGCGCGAGGGTCCAGGCGTCGGCGTCGGTCGGGCAGACCGTCACCACACCGGCGGACTCGGTCAGCCCGTAGGCGGTGAAGACGTCCGGGGCGCCGAGCACGTCGCGGATCTCCTGGACGAGTTCCGTGGGCACGGTGGCGGCTCCGGTTCCGGCCAGGCGGAGCGCGGTGAGGTGGTGGCGGTCGCGGGCCGGGTGGTGGATCAGGCCGTGGAAGACGGTCGGCGGGCCCATGAGCACGCTGACGGATTCGGCCGCCATGCGCCGCAGGATGCGGTCGGTGTCGTAGACCGGTTCGGGCAGCATGGTGACGCCGCGCAGGAGGCAGGCGAGGATGCCGGCCTTGTAGCCGAAGGTGTGGAAGAAGGGGTTGACGAGGAGGTAGCGGTCGCCCTCGCGCAGGGTTACCAGGCGGGACCAGGCGTCGAAGACGCGGAGGGTCTGGCCGTGGGTGGTCATCACACCCTTGGGGCGGCCGGTGGTGCCGGAGGTGAAGAGGATGTCGGCGAGGTCGTCGGGGCCGACGGCGTCCTGGCGGGCGGTGAGTTCGGCGTCGGTGACGGTACGGCCGCCGTCCAGATAGTCGCCGAAGGTCGCGGTCGCGGTGGCCGGGTGCGGCGCTCCGGCGTCTTCCGCGGACGGCGCACCGTGAGGAGGACCAGGACGGCCCCGACGGAGACGGCGCCGAGCACCGCGGTGATCCATTGGCGGCTGTTGGGGGCCCAGACGGCGATCCGGTCGCCGTGCCGTACACCGTGTGCGATGGCGGCGCGTGCCGCGGCGGCTATCTCCTCCCGCAGCTGGGCGAAGGTCCAGCGGACCTCGCCGTCGACGAGCGCTTCCCGGTCGCCGAATGCCCGCGCGGCGTGCGCGACGAGCTGTGCGATGGTGGCCGGCTCTCCTTGGTCAGGCGGCCCTTGATGGTGGTGTGCCCTGGTCATGGCCTCCCGCTCCCTTGCTCGGGGGTGGCGGCCGCGGTCCCGCGCGGTGCCGCCTACTTGACGTGCGGACGTGGCCGGTATCCAATCACAGTGTTTCGGTTAGACATATACCTAGTAGAAACAACTTTGGGAGGCCGCGCGCCCACCTTCGCCCCCGACACCCCGCCGCCGCCCGCCGCACCGGCGCCCTCCGTCGACGACGCGGCGATGCGCGACGCACTGAGCAGCTTCTGCACCGGCGTCGCCGTGATCACCGCGCGCCGGCCCGACGGCCGGCCGGCCGGTATGGCGGTGCAGTCGTTCGCCTCGGTGTCCCTCGACCCGCCCCTGGTGTGCTTCTGCCCGGCGCGGACCTCCACCACCTGGCCGAAGATCAGCGCCGCCGGGCGGTTCGCGGTCAATCTTCTGGCGGCCGATCAGCAGGAGTTGTGCCGCCGGTTCGCGGTCACCGGCGGGGACAAGTTCACCGGGGTCGACTGGCGGACCGGGGTGAACGGAGCGCCGCTGCTAACCGCCGCGCTCGCGACGATCGAATGCGACCTGGTGGACACCCTGCCGGGCGGCGACCATGTCATCGCGCTGGGCAGGGTCACCGCGCTCACGCCCGCGGACCGGGTCCGGGACACCGGTCCGCTGCTCTACTTCCGCCGCACCTACGGGCGCTTGCGGTCCATCTCGTCCAGGTCGGCCAGCATCGCGTCGGCCAGATCCCGCTCGGAGGCGTAGTACCGCTCCGACCACTTCAGGACGAGTGACGGGTAGGCCCACTCCTCCTTGTCCCGGGCGCCCGCCGCATCGACCTCGGCGCGCCGGCGCATGGTCTCGGCGTACTCCCGGTGCCGGCCGAGCACTTCACGCATCTGGTCACCCTCGAGCAGGTGGCCGAGCCAGAGCCGCAGCATCACGCCGTGCTTGAGGACCGGGGGCTCCACCGACGCCTCGCGCGCCCAGTGGCGCACCGCGTCCATCCCCTCGTCGGTGATCAGATAGACCCGCTTGTCGCGGTTGCCGGTCTCCTGCGCGACCATCCGCGAGGTGACGTAACTGACCTTCTCGAGCCGCTTCAGTTCGCCGTAGATCTGGCTGAAGGACGGGCTCCAGTAGAAGAAGCGCAACGACCAGTCCGACCACTTCTTCAGGTCGTAGCCGGAGAGCTCCTCGCCGAACGAGAGCAACCCCAGCACCGCCCAACTCGTCGCCGGCAGCGCCGGGCGTTCGACGTCGCCGGCCTTCGGTCCGCTCGCCTTCTTCTCCGTCACGGTCCGCAGTCTACGGTCCGCCTCACACCGCACCTGACAGGACATCGCCAACTCCACTTCCCCAGCCCTCGTATACCTGCTAGACATATTTCTATTCGAAATACATAGTCGATGACCCGGCCGGCACATCTGGCCGGCACGCCTGCCTGAGCTCTCCAGGAGGAAGTTCCGTGAAGTTCTCGATGATCTTCGAGGCGCAGCTCGCCAACCCGACCCCCGAACGGGAACACCAGGTCATCCGCGATTGCGTCCAACAGGCCGTCTACGCCGAGGAGATGGGCTTCGACCGCATCTGGGCGGTGGAGCACCACGCACTGACCCGGTACGCGCATATGAGCGCCTCCGAGATCTTCCTCACCTGGGTCGCGGCGCGGACCTCCCGCGTCCGGATCGGTCACGGAGTGGTGACCATGCCGTTCGGCTACCAGCACCCCGTCCGGGTCGCCGAGCGCGCCGCCATGCTGGACGTGCTCTCCGGCGGACGCGTCGACATCGGCGCGGGGCGCGGCGCCACCAAGCAGGAGATGTCCATGTACGGGGTCGAGCCCGCGGACACCTACCCGCAGATGGAAGAGGCGCTGCGGATCGTCGCCAACGCCTGGCGCGAGGAGCGGTTCGAGTGGCACGGGTCCATCGACATCGGCCCCGGCGCCATCCTGCCCCGCCCCGTACAAGGCCCGCACCCGCCGCTGTTCATGGCCTGCAGCAAGCACGACACCCTCGAGCTCGCCGCCGAACTGGGCATCGGCGCGCTGGTCATGGGCTTCGCCGGGGCCGATGACGTACGCGAGATGCGCAAGGTCTACGACGAGGCGATCGCCACCCGCAGCGGCGACCGGCTGGTCTCCAGCGAGGTCAACAACCACTTCTCCGCGCTGTGCCCGACCATCGTGCTGGACGACGCGGATGCCGCGTACCGGATCGGCACCCGCGGCCAGCGGTTCTTCGCCGAGTCCATCGCCCACTGGTACGGCAACGGCCCCGCGCCGACCGGCTACGACGACGACCTCGAGGCGGCGGACCATGTGGCGGCGATGGAGCAGGGCCGTGAGCGGCTGGTCGCCAAGCTGCACGAGGCCAATATCCCGGCGCGCCCCAACGACACCGGCGCCTACAACGCCCAGCACGCCTACGGCACCGCGCGGGACGCGATCGCCTATGTCGAGCGGCTCCGCGAGATCGGCGTGGACGAGGTGATGTGCCTGATCCAGATGGGCACCGTGCCGCAACAGGCCTGTATGGAGACCATCCGGCAGTGGGGCGAGACGGTCATCCCGCACTTCCGGGCCCTCGAGGAGCGCGCATGAGCACCGACGGACAGCGACTGGACGGCAAGGTGGCCGTGATCACCGGGGCCGGGCGGGGCCAGGGCGCGGTCGAGGCGCGGCTGTTCGCCGCGGCGGGCGCGCGGGTGGTGATCACCGATGTCCGCGAGGAGGAGGGCCGGGCGGTCGCCGCCGGCCTGGGTGCGGCCGCCGTCTTCGTCCGGCACGATGTGACCGATGCCGCCGGCTGGCAGGCCGTCACCGACACCGCCGTCGCCTCCTTCGGCCGCCTCGACATCCTCGTCAACAACGCGGCCCTGTGGCGTACCGCGCCCGTCGACACCGAGACCCAGGAGAACTTCGAGCTGCTGTTCCGGGTGAATCTGCTCGGCTCGTTCCTCGGGATCAAGACCGTCGTTCCGGAGCTGCGCAAGGCGGGCGGCGGCTCGATCGTGAACATCTCGTCGACGGCCGGGCTCAAGGGCCTGGCCCGGCACGCGGCTTACGGGGCAAGCAAGTTCGGGCTGCGCGGCCTGACCAGGTCCGCCGCCATCGATCTGGCCGGCGACCGGATCCGGGTCAACTCCGTCCACCCGGGAATGATCGACACCCCGATGGTGGCGGACGTGCTGGGACCGGAGCGCCGCGAACAGGAGTACCCGCGGGTGCCGTTGCGCCGGATCGGGCGGCCGGACGAGGTGGCGGAGCTGGTCCGCTTCCTGGCCTCGGATGCGTCCGCGTACATCACCGGCGCCGAGTTCGCCGTGGACGGAGGCTTGACCACCTGATGGCATGGCACGGCATGGCGTTGCGTGGCTGTGCCGCGGAATACCGGGCAGGGTACTTGGGCCCACGTCAGGACGGTGGCGGCGACCAGACATAGGGCGTGGTGGTGGTCACGGCGTGGAAGCCCAGCCGGCGCAGGATCGGGGCGCTGTCGTCGGAGGCGTCCACTTGCAGGAACCGGACGCCGCGGGCGGCGGCACGTTCGGCGCGGGCGGCGACCAGCGCGCGGTAGATCCCCCGGCCTCGCCATGCGGGCAGTGTCGAGCCGCCCCACAGGCCGGCGAATTCGGTTCCCGCACGAAAGACCAGCCAGGCCGCGGAGACCACCTCGCCGCCGGCTTCGGCGGCCAGCACGGCGATCTCGTCCGGGGCGGCCGAGACGCGCGCGATCAGGTCATCACCGAGCCAGCTCTGGTCCTGTTGCCAGACTGCCGACTCCATGGCGGCTATGCGGTGCATATCCGTATCCGCGGTGACCTGACGGATGACGACGCCGTCCGGCAGGGCCGGCGGTGCGGCCATCTCCGTGGCGAGGCCGATGAGGACCGTCTCCTGCTCCTCGGGGACGAAGCCCGCGGCGCACAGGCGGTCGGTGATATCGGCGGGCCGGTCATGCCCGCGGGTCTTCCACTCCACCGCCTCGCCGCGGGCGGCGAAGTACTCACGCTGCCGGGCGATCAGCCGGTCGAGTTCGGCGCCGCGTACCCCGGCATCACGCGGGGCACTCACCAAGCCGCGGAACTCGCCGACGATCCGCAGCAGCGGGCCGTCCCGCTCATAGCGGACTCCGGTGGGAGGACTGGGCGGTGCTCCCCGCATCTGCTCGTCGTAGGCCGCGAGCAAGCCGTCGATGTCTGTCACGGACCAGACAGTACGAGGTCGTCGCCACTGCTTTTCCGGGCCAGATGGGCGGCGGCCGACTCGGCCAGCGTGCGGACCGCCGGGTGCCAGGGGCGGGCCGGTGGTCCGGTCAGTACGAGGCGGCGCGAGGTCCGGGGCTCCAGCGGGAGCAGGACCAGGTCAGCGGGGATCAGCGAGCGGGAGACCTCGGACAGGACGGTCACGCCGATGCCGGCCTGCACCATGCTGATCAGGGTCGCCAGGTCCCGTACCCGGTGAGTGGGTGTGAAGCGCAGCCCGGCCAGGCCGTGGATCGTACGGATGCGGGCCTCGCAGCCGTTGGGCGAGATCAGGAACTGGTCGTCCTCCAGGTCGCGGATGTCGACGAACGGCTCGCCCGCCAGGGGATGGTCCCGGGGCAGCAAGGCCCGGTAGCCGTCCATGGCGAGCTGGATGCCGGGGCCGGACCGGGGACACCTCCCAGCGGTGGCTGCGGGAGGGTCGATCAGTACGGCGGCATCGGCCGTCCCGTCCTCCAGCCAGGCCGAAACTTCGGCGCTGTCACCCTCGAAGACCCGGACCGTGATCCGCGGCCGCTCCTCGTGCCAGTGCCGGAGCAGGCCGGGGACCAGCCCCTGGCAGACCGTTGGTGTGGCGGCCAGCCGTACGGTCCCGGTCAGGGTCTCCAGGGCATCGGCCGCGATCTGCTCCACGGACCGGGCCGCCGACAACGCGATGCGCGCGTGCGGCAGGACCCGCTCGCCGAGTGCCGTGGTCCGGGCCGGAGTGGTGCGCACGAGCAGCGGGGCGGCCAGCTCACGTTCGAGGGAGGCGACGGCGTGTGACACCGCCGATTGGCTCATGCCCAGCTCGGCGGCGGCCGCGCTGAAGCCGCCCGCATCGACGACGGCGAGGAATGCCCGCAGTTGGGGAAGGTTCACGGTCATGCGGCGGCCTCATAGAGCTATGACATATATGCGTTGGATCTATGGTGCCAGGTTGGCGACGCTTGCTCCATGCCGCCGAATCCGGCGGACACCCACCACGCGCCTGCCGAGGAGAGCCATGCCGTACTTCCGCGTCACCGTCCCCGACCCCGACCTCCCCGCCGACGTCCAGCGTGCCCTTGCCGAGGGCCTGACCCGGCTGGCGGTCTCGGTCCTGCGCAAGTCCAGCGCGCGCACCATCGTCCACCTCAACCTCGTTCCGGCCGGCAGCTATTACGTCGGCGGCACGCCCCTGACCAGCGGCCGGGACGCGCACGTGGAGGCCAGCCTCACCATGGGCACGAACAGTGCCGCGGAGAAGGCCGCCTTCATCGCCAGGGCCGGTGAGCTGCTGTCGGACGTCCTCGGCCCGCTTCCCCGGTCCGGCGTCGCGCTGCACGAACTGCACCCCGAGAGCTACGGCTACAACGGTGTGACCCAGTTCGACTTCTACCGCCGGGCCGGGGAAGCGGGCCGGGAAACGGTCTCCTCAGCGGGCGGTCTCCCGTAGGGCCTTGGCGACGATCGCCTCCAGGCGGGCATGGTGCGCGCCGCGCCAGTAGATCCGGTCACATGACGTGCACCGGGCGAAGACGTCGTACGTGCGCTGGGTGCCCTGGTGGAGCTGTTCCTGCACCGCGTCCTTGTCGGCGTCGGTCAGCCGGCCGTTGCAGGCGGTGCAGCGGGTCCAGGGGGCGAGAGCGGGGGCGAAGCGCCGTAGGACGTCCTGGAGTTGGTCCTCGGGGCGGTCGCTGTAGATGTAGGCGCCCGCCCAGATTTCCCGGCGCCGGAGCAGCCCGCGGTCGCGGGAGAGCATGACCCGTTGTTCCTTCGCCGAGAGCGTGGCGAGTGCGGCGTCACCGGGGTCCTCGTTGGTGTACGCCGCATCCACGCCGAGCAGCCGCAGCCGTCGCGCCAGGGTGCCGAGGTGGACGTCGAGCAGGAACCGCAGGGGCGCGCCGGGGACCTGCTGGGGGCGTTCGACGGCGCGTACCTCGACGTTTTCGTCCGCCTGCGGGATGTGGGAGACGGGGGTCTCGCGGCCGTCCACGAGGAGCCGGCCGACCTCGGTGAGCGGGACGCCCAGGGACTCGATGACGTGGCCCAGTGTCGATGCCCCGTCGGTTACGACCCGGGTATGGGCCGGGGTGCGGCCCGCCGCGAGGAAGAGGTGCAGCTCAGGCGGGAATTTCACATGGATCTCGGGTCCGTTCACGCCGCCAGCATGCCATCGGGTGCGCCCGGACAGCCAAGGGGTTCCCGGTCCGGGTCGCGTCCGGATCCCGCGCGATCGGCTTGATTTGATCAAGACACGCAACATCTTGTTCATCACCATCTTGTTCATCGAAATGCTGAAGCACGTCCCTGAGGGGGCATCAGATCCGGGAAGGGAGTTGCGCCATGGGCAGGGCCACCGCGGTGAACGGCGTGCTGGAGGTACCCGTCATCGATATCGCCGCCTGGCAGACCGGCGGCGAGGCCGACCGCGCGGCCATCGCGGCGCGGGCCGACGATGCGGCACGTACGGTCGGGTTCCTGCAGATCCGCGGGCACGGCATCCCCGAGTCCGCGGTGAACGCCTTCGCGGACGGCCTGGACGCCTTCTTCGGGCTGCCGCTCGAGGAGAAGAAGGCGCTGCGTGCGCCGTCCCCGGACATCAACCGCGGCTATACCCCGCCGCGTACCGAGAAGCTCAGCCTGAGCCTGGGCGTGCCGGCGGCCGCCGAGGATCTCTTCGAGGCGTTCAATGTCGGTGCCGAGGCCGTGTCCTACCCGGGGCTGGACCTTCCGGAGGCCCATTACCCGGCCAACATCTGGCCGTCCCTGCCGGGGTTCCGCGTGGCGGTGGAGGAATGGTGTACCCGGGCGGGCGGTCTCGCCGAGCGGCTGACGGACATCTTCGCCCGCGCGCTGGGGCTGGAGGAGGGCTACTTCGTCCCGTTCACCGATCACTCCCTCGACGTGCTGCGGATGAACCATTACCTCCTCCCGGAAGAGGAGACGGTGATCGACCGGGATCAGATGGGGATGGGCGCGCACACCGACTACGGCATCGTGACGGTGCTGTGGGCGGACCGCGTCCCCGGGCTGCAGATCCTCGACAGCGACGGCACCTGGCACGATGTGCTGCCGGAGCCGGGCTGTCTGCTGGTCAACCTCGGTGATCTGCTGGCCCGTTGGACCAATGACCGCTGGCTGTCGACGATGCACCGGGTCCTGCCGCCGGCCGATGAGCGGGGGCGGGTGGTGCGGCGCCGCTCCGCCGCGTATTTCCACGACGGGAACTGGGACGCGGAGATCAGCTGTCTGCCCGGCTGCGTCCCGGCGGGCAGCGAGCCGCTCTACCCGCCGACGACGGTGGGCCGGCACCTCGCCGACAAGCTGGCGGGATCGCGGGCGGGCCGGCTCAACGAGCACTCGCCCCGTGAGGCCGCCCGGCTCCGCGCCGCCAGGGACGACTGACGTCGCACCGCACCCGCACCTGGCCGCGTTCGTACTGAACCTGCTCTTCCACCACGGCCGGCGGCGGGTCAGGGAACGGGCGGACCGAGCGAGGGCGCCCCCTGCTCCCCCACCACTTCCCCCACCAGCGGCTGTTCCGTCCAGATGACCTTGCCGTCGCCGGTGTAACGGGTGCCCCAGCGTTCGGCCAGCTGGGCGATGAGGAAGAGGCCGCGGCCGCCCTCGTCGGTGGTGGCGGCCTGTTTGAGGTGCGGCGAGGTGCTGCTGTGGTCGGAGACCTCGCAGATCAGGGAGCGGTCGCGGATGAGGCGTACGTGGATGGGGCCGGAGGCGTAGCGGATGGCGTTGGTGACGAGTTCGCTGAGGATGAGTTCGGCGGTGAAGGCCTCGTCGGCCAGATCCCATTCGACGAGCTTGCGGACGGCGTCGGAGCGTACCCGGGCGACCGCGGAGGGGTCGGCCGGTACGTCCCAGTCGGCGACGTGGGCGGCGTCCAGTACGCGGGTGCGGGCGACGAGCAGGGCGATGTCGTCGCTGGGGCGGTCGGGCAGCAGCTCGTGGAGGGCGGCCTCACAGGTCTCTTCCGGGGTCCGGGCGGGGTGGCCGCCCAGGGTCCGGGCCAGCAGGGCCATACCGGCGTCGATGTCGCGTTCGCGGTCCTCGACCAGGCCGTCGGTGTAGAGCACCAGACGGCTGTCCTCGGGAAGCCGCAGTTCCCAGTTCTCGAAGGGCATACCTCCCAGGCCGAGCGGCGGCCCGCCGGGTACCTCGACGAATTCGGCGGTGCCGTCCGGGCGCAGCAGCAGGGGCTGGCAGTGTCCGGCGCGGGCGATGGTGCAGCGGCCGGAGGCCGGGTCGTAGATGGCGTAGAGGCAGGTGGCGCCGGTGACCGCGGCGGAGCCGTCGATGTCGGCGCCCTCGTTCTGGTCGATCCGGGTGACCAGCTCGTCCAGGTGCCACAGAAGTTCGTCGGGGGGCAGGTCGAGGTTGGCGAAGTTGTGGACGGCGGTACGCAGCCGGCCCATGGTGGCGGCGGCGTGCAGGCCATGGCCGACGACGTCGCCGACGACGAGGGCCACGCGGGCGCCGGGCAGCGGGATGATGTCGAACCAGTCGCCGCCGACCCCGCCGACACCGCCGAGGCCGGCCTGCGCGGGGAGGTAGCGGTAGGCGGCTTCGACGGCGTTCTGTTCGGGCAGGCCGCGCGGCAGCAGGCTGCGTTGCAGGGTCACCGCCATGGCGTGTTCGCGGGTGTAGCGGCGGGCGTTGTCGACGCTGACCGCGGCGCGGGCGACGAGTTCCTCGGCGAGGGAGAGGTCCTCCTCGTCGAAGGGCTTGGGCTCTTGTGCGCGCCAGAACATGGCGACGCCCAGGATGACGCCGCGGGCGCGCAGCGGGACGGCGATCATCGAGTGGATGCCGTAGTCGATGAGCCGGCGGGCCCGCTCGGGGTTCTGCCGCTGCCAGCCGGACAGGGCGGTCAGGTCCGCTTCGAGTACCGGCTCGCCGTTGCCCAGGCCGGCGCCCAGTGAGGTGTCCGGGTTGAAGCGGATCACCTTGCCGACCGGGTAGAGCGCGGTGTCCTCGGCGCCCTCGCCGCTGACCGCGGTACGCCGCATCTCCGGGCCCGAGCCGGAGGGGGTCGGCTCCTCGCCGCGCAGCACCGCCCCGGCGAGGTCCACGGTGACGATGTCGGCGAACCGGGCGGCGGCGAATTCGGCCAGTTCCTCGCAGGTGCGGACCACGTCGAGGGTGGTACCGATCTCGCTGCCGGCCTCGTAGAGGAGTTTCAGGCGGCCGCGCGCCACGTCGGCCCGGCCGGAGAGCGCCTGGAGCTCGGTGGTGTCGCGCAGCGTCGTCACGCTGCCGGGCGGTCCGCCGGCCTGGTCGGTGGAGCGCTGGTTGACGGCGAGCAGGCGGTCGCCGACCGGGTGCACCTCATCGGTGACGCTCCGGCCGGAGGCCAGCAGCGCCGCGGTCTCAGGGTCCAGCCCGAGGTCGGCGACCTGTCGTCCTTCCACGTCGGCGGGGAGGTCGAGCAGCCGGCGCGCCTCGTCGTTGGCGAGCAGCACCCGGCCGCTGCCGCTGACGATGATGACGCCCTCGCGTACGGCGTGCAGTACCGCGTCGTGATGCTCGTACATCCGGGTCATCTCGGCCGGGCCGAGGCCGTGGGTCTGGCGGCGCACGCGTCTGCTGACCAGTGCCGTACCGCCGGTGGTCAGGAGCAGGACGCCCGCGGCGGAGCCGAAGAGGAGCGGGAACTGGTCGTCGACGACGCCGCTGACCTTGCTGATGGTGATGCCGGCGGAGACCAGGCCGACGACTTTGCCGCTGCGGTTGGTGACCGGGACGACGGCTTGGATGAGGGGCCCTATGGTGCCGGTGATCTTCTCGGTGACGATGCCGCCGGCCAGGGCGGGCGACAGGTTGCCGACGAACTTCTTGCCTATGCGGTCGCGCAGGGGGTGGGTGTAGCGGATGCCCTGGGTGTTCATGATGACGATGAAGTCGACGCCGGAGCCCTTCCGGGCCGCTTCGGCCCGGGGTTGCAGCACCACGGTGGGATCGGGGCTCTTGAGTGCCTGCTCGATGCCGGGGGCGTTGGCGACGGACTCGGCCACGGCGACCGACCGGTTGCGGGCCTCGCGTTCGGAGTCGGTTCTGGACTGCAGCACGAGTGCCGCTATGGCTGCGGCGACGAGCAGTACCACGATCGCCACCTGCAGGAGAAAGACCTGGCCTGCGACAGTTCGCATTCTGTGAACCGAACGCGGGCGGCCGTAGCGTCCGGCCATGTCCTCTTTCTACACCTCCCGCATACGGTGGGCGAGCCGCGCACTGCGGAGCGCAGCCGCTCAGGCCGCACCGCGACGGCCGAGTTCACGGGCATCCCGGAGTTGGTCCGATGATCCCGCGCTCCTGGCTGGGGCACCAGAGGGCCAGTAAACCAGCGGGTATGTTTCACGGCTATGCGGTTGCGGAGTTCTTTGTTCGTAAGTGTGTATTGCCGCGGTCGGGCTCCGGTGTCGGCGTTGCGGTCGGCGAATGCCGGGGCGGCACTCGCGGGACGGCGGGCGTTATGTCCGATAGGGCCATGGAATTGGGGCTCATACGGCATTCGCTCCGGTCACGCTCCGCCACGGATGGGGAACGCAATTGCGGCGGTTCTTTACGCGGCATGTAACTCTTGCCACAGGTTTGACCGCCGGAATTCCGGATTTCGACCGGTCGGGTGAGTGCGGCTCGTGCGTAATGTGCCTGGTCAGCCCGGATCGCCGGAAGATCGGGAACGACGGAAGGGCGGTCGGGGCGGCCCCAGCGCGGCCCGGCGGGCCGGCAATTGCGTATGAGACGTTCGTGGGCATGCATGTTGCTCAGGAGATCCGTGCCGAGGCGGTTGCGCTCATCGACCACCACGCGCTCGGTCTGTGGAAGCCCGATGGCGCAGACCGGCAAGCCGCCGTGGCGTTGTTCCGCTTCCTCGAGACGGGCCTGCCGCTCACCGGCGAGCAGATCCGTTCCGTCCTTGTGCACGCGGAGCCGTCCGAGGGTGGCAGCGAGCGCCTGCTCGGCCTGCTGCGGGACACCGCCGGCCTGCTCGACGAAACGACAGCGGCCGACGGCCCCGCCGGGCGGGACGCCGTCGACCACGTGTGTCTGCTGCTGGACGCTCTTGCCCTTGCCCGGCCCGCCGGATAGCAGCGGGCGGGCCGGGGACGTCCGGTAGACCCTTCTAGGCGCTCACCGACGGGACCACGTCCTGCTCGGTGGGCGCCTGCACGTTGGGCGCCTGCTCGTCCTCGGGGACGGAGATCACCCAGTGCGTCTCCTGCCGCGGGCGGAGGTAGACGGCCCAGTACACGGCGGCCGCCGCGACGATGAGTCCCGTGATGAGCAGGCTCTTGGTGCTCTGCTGGCACAGCACCCAGGCCAGGACGAGGACGAGCAGCGCCGGAATCGCCGGCCAGAGCGGCATCCGCCAGGCCAGGCGGTGCTTGTGGTCCCCGCGGCGGGAGACCAGGGCGCCCAGCGCGACGAAGACGTACATGGCGGCGACGGCCACGCCGGTGACCTCGCTGAGGGTGTCGAGGTTGACGAAGCACAGCGCCGCACCGGGGACGCCGACCGCGAGGGTGGCCGCCCAGGGGGAGCCGAAGCGCTTGCCGACGTGCGAGAAGAGGCGGTTGACCGGGGTGGGCCAGGCGGCGTCGCGCGCCGAGGAGAACACCACGCGGGAGTTCTGGATCACCATCACGATGGCGGCGTTGATGATCGCCAGGGCGATGCAGAGGCTGACGAAGGTGCCGACGCCGGAGTTGCTCCAGGACTTCACCATGCCGGCGATGTCACCGGCGCCCAGGGTCGCGAGGTCGGGGGCGCCCAGGGTGATGGCGACGACCGGGATCAGGACGACCGCGGCGCCGATGGCGAGGGTCCACAGCACGGTGCGCGAGACATTGCGGCGCGGGTTCTCCATCTCTTCCGCGAGGTACACGGCGGTCGAGAAGCCCTGCAGGATGAAGAGCGCGGTGGCCAGTCCGGCGATGATCAGGCCCCCGGTGACCGCGGTGCTGTGACCGTGTCCGGCGTCCATGACCGGGTGGACGAGCACCGAGGCCGAGCGGTGGGTGTGGGTGAAGCCGAGGAAGGCGACGACGGCGCAGGCCACGACCTCGAGAACCAGGAAGATGCCGGTGATCCAGGCGTTGGCGCGCAGGTCCAGCAGGCCCATGACGGTGGCCAGCAGCATGACGCCGGCCGCGGTGTACTGCGGATCCAGATGCACGATCGGGGCCAGATAGTCGGCGGTGCCCAACGCGATGATGGGCGGCACGATCATGACCACGATCAGCGAGAGTATGAAAACCAGCCAACCCGCGAGCCGCCCCATCAGGGTGCCGACCATGGCGTACTCGCCGCCGGAGCTCGGGATGAGCGTGCCGAGCTCGGAGTAGGTGAAGGCGACGCCGATACACAGCAGCGCCGCGACAGCGATGGTCAGAGCGGTGCCCGTGCCCAGCGTGGCGAACGAGTCCGGCACGATCACGAAGAGCGAGGACGCCGGGGTCAGGCAGGACAGGGTGAGCAGCGTGCCGCCCACGACGCCGATGGAGCGGGTGAGCTTGGGGGCTCCCTCTTCCGTCGTACGGATTTCCCGGTCGGGGGTTACGGAGGCAACGGGCGAGTTGGGCATATCGGTTATCCGTGTCCCATCGGTGCTGTCGGCAGGAAGGGGGGCGCTCTTCGATGGAGAGGGCCGCAAAGCGGGGGAAACCAGGAAGACTGCAAGTGCCGCTTCGGTGACCGAATAAAACCCCCGCCGGCTACTCCCGTCAAGGTTTTGTTAAGCCTGCCGGACAACGAAATCCGTTGTCTGTGAGACGCAACGATCGCTAATCGATGTTGTGAGGGCGCAATCCATGCGGATTTCGTGGCCTGGGCCACAGTGCGGATTCTTCCGTCCGGCACGCCGGATCCCTTGGCGGAACGAGGGATCCGGCGCCTTGCGACCCGTCAGAGGTCCCGCGCATGGGCCCTGGCGATGAGCAGCGCGACATCGTCGTGGTCGTGCCCGTGGCGCAGCTCTCCCAGCAGCCGGTCGCACAGCTCCTCCAGCGGCCGCTCGGGCTCCGCGAGCAGCTCGAGGAGGGTGTCCAGCCGGGTGTCGATGGCGTCCTCGCGGGTTTCGATGAGCCCGTCGGTGTAGAGGACGAGCTGGTCACCGTCGGCCATCGGCACGGTGGTCTGCTCGAAGGTGACGCCGCCGACGCCGAGCGGGGCGCCGGTGGGCAGATCCAGCAGTTCCGGCGGCTGGCCGACGCGTACGAGGACCGGGGGAAGATGCCCCGCGACGGCGATGCTGCACTGCTTGCGCTGGGGGTCGTAGACGGCGTACAGGCAGGTGGCGAAGGCGGGGTCGAGGCCCGCGGCGATGTGGTCGAGATGCCGCAGCACCTCGGCGGGGTCGAGGTCGAGGTCGGCCAGCGCGCGGGTGGTGGTGCGCAGCTGGCCCATGGTGGCGGCGGCGTTGATCCCGCTGCCCATGACGTCCCCGACCACGAGCGCGGTCTTGTCGCCGGCCACCGGGATGGCGTCGAACCAGTCGCCGCCGACCTCGCTGGCCGCCTGCGCGGGCTGGTAGCGGTAGGCGATCTCCATGCCGGCGGGCTGCCGCGGCCGGTGGTTCATCAGGTGGCGCTGGAGGGTGAGGGCGGTGCGGCGTTCGCTCTGGTACGACCGGGCGTTGTCGATACAGACCGCGGCGCGGGCGGCCAGTTCGACGGCGAGCACGGCGTCGTCCTCGTCGAACGGCAGCTGATTGCGTACGCGGTAGAGCGACAGGGCGCCCAGCACCTCGCCGCGGGCGATCAGCGGCACCGCGAGATACGAGTGCAGCCCGGCCTCCCTCAGCAGTTCGGCGCCCTGCGGGTCGGCGGCTATGCGCGGCAGGTCCTTCTCGCCGACCTGGGCGACCAGGACGGGGCGGGCGTCGGTGACACACCGGGTGATCAGCCGGTCGGCGTCGTACGAGGCGATCTGGCCGGTGGGATCCGCGGCACGGACGGCGTCGGTGGGGTAGGCGGCGGCCACCGCGAGGGCCCGGAAGCGGGCCGGGGCGCCCGGTGCGAGCGAGGCCGGGCGGCGGCTGTTCAGGACGGTGTCGAGGACGTCCACCGCGGCCAGGTCGGCCAGCTCGGGCACGATGACATCGGCCAGCTCGTGGGCGGTCTGGTCGACGTCGAGGGTGGTGCCCACACTGGCGGAGGCGTCGGCGATGACGGCGAGGCGGCGGCGGGCGCGGGCGGCTTCGGCGGCGGCCCGGTGCTGTTCGGTGACGTCCACGACGGAGGTCGCCACACCGAGGACCCGGCCGTTGGGGTCCTCCAGCCGGTAGTACGACACCGACCAGGCCTGCTCGGTGCCCGCGTCGGCGCCGGTCCGGCCGACGGTGAACTGATCGAGCAGCGGTTTGCCGCTGGCGAGGACCTCGCGCATGCGGGCCGCGATGACGCTCGTGTCCAGGAACGTCAGCGTTTCGTGGACGTCACGGCCGATATGCGCTTCGGCGGGAAGGTGATTGATCCGCTCCAGCGCCGGGTTGACCATGACGAACCGCAGGTCGGTGTCCAGCACGGCCAGCCCGATGGGCGACTGCGCCACCAGCCGTACGGACAGCGCCAGATCCCGCTCGACCCGCCGCAGAACGTGCTGGTCGGTGGCGATGCCCAGGGCGTAGGACTCGCCGCGCTCGTCCTGCAGCCGCATATTGCGGAATTCGACCAGTCGGGTGCCGCCGTCCTTGTGCCGGACGGGGAAGACCCCGGCCCAGCTCTCGCCGTGCGTCATCACCTGGGAGAAGAGGGAGAGGGCGAGATCGAAGTGTTCCGGCGCTACCAGCAGCTGCGCGGCGAGCCGACCGAGCGCCTCATCGGCGGTCCAGCCGAACAGGTCCTCGGCCTGCGGGCTCCACAGCGTGATCCGGCCTTCCCCGTCCAGCATCACCGCGGCCACGCCCAGGACATCGAGCAGGCCGCCGGGCCGGGACGCGCCTGCCCCCGTCGGGGCCGCACCCTCGGGGAACGCGTCGGTCGCACCCATCAAGGCACTCCTTCCGCCGGTCTCCGGGGACCGACAGCCGTGGTGCTCTCCGCGCCCGGCCGTCATACGCCGTGCGTCCGCTGCCCTCCATCATCTCTCCAGACGGGACAGCCCCGCAGGGAGAGCGAGATCTTCAAGAGAACGGTGTCCTGTGGGGAGCCAGCATTATGCGCCGTAGTAGTACGACCGGGCGACCTTGCTGACGATTTTCCTGGCCGTGGCGGATAACAGCCGTGCCGGGCCGTCCGACTTGGTGATGTTGATCTCCAGCGACTACCCTGGGTTTAGTTGCCTCTAGCAACTAACTTTCTCGTACCCGCACCGCCGGAGTCAGGACCGCACTCCGGCCTCAGGAGAAGCCCGACATGCCGATGGATGACCAGAACTTCCGCACCTACGTGGAGGAGAACCTCGATGTCCTTAGCACCCACCCGGACCACGAAGCCCTGATTCATCAAGGCCGTCGCGTCACTGCGGGGGAATTCCGTGACCTGGTCCACCGTATGGCAAGGGCGCTGCTCGCCCAGGGGATCGACCGCGGACAGACCGTCACCCTGCTGAGCGGCAACCTGCCGGAGACCGTCGCCGCCCGTTACGCGGCCAACCTGGTCGGCGCCCGCGTCAACCACCTCTACAACAAGCTCTCCGCCGACGCCCAGGCCGACATCGTCCGCGATGTCGAGACCCAGGCGCTGATCGTCGACCCCCGCTACGCCGAACGGGCCGCCGAGGTAATGGAGTTGGCCCCGGTGCCGGCCGTCCTCGCACTCGGCCCGGCGAAGGCGGGCGCCGATCTGCTGGAGCTGGCGGCGCAGCAGAGCGCCGAGCCGCTCGCCACCCGTGCCCGGCCCGACGACGTCTGCACCATCCGCCACACCGGCGGCACCACCGGTCACCCCAAGGGCATCTGCACCACCTTCGAGCAGGCCCACTGGTTCCGCGGGGTGCTGCCCGAGGAGCCGGGGTTCGAGCGCCGCCAGCTGGTGTGCACCACCCTCGCGCACGCCGCCGGCTATCTGGCCGACAGCGTGCTGCACGCGGGCGGCACCGTGGTGCTGCTCGACGACTTCGACCCGGCGGCCGCGCTCGCCGCGATCGAACGCGAGCGGATCACCGACATGTTCCTCCTGCCGCCGCTGCTCTACCAGCTGATGGACCACCCGGACGCGCGGCACACCGACACCTCCAGCCTGCGCATGCTGACGTACGGCGGCTGCCAGGCGTCCCCGGCCCGAATAGCCGACGCGGTACGGCGGTTCGGCCCGGTGCTGTTTCAGGGGTACGGCCAGAACGAGGCCGGCGGCATCGCCGTCCTCACCCGGGAGGACCACGACCTCGAGCGCCCGGACCGGCTGCGCTCCGCCGGAAAGGTGCTGCCCGACGTCGAGGTGGCGGTCCGGGACGAGTCCGGCCGCGATCTGCCGAACGGTGAACACGGCGAGGTCTGCGTCCGCTCCGCCATGATCATGCAGGGCTACTGGAAGCAGCCCGAGCTGACCGCCGAGGTGCTGCGGGACGGCTGGCTGCACACCGGGGACATCGGATTCCTCGACGACGAGGGGTACTTGACCATCGTCGACCGGATCAAGGACATGATCGTCGTGGTCGGCGGCCATGTGTACACCACCGAGCTCGAGGACCTGCTGAACTCGCACCCGCAGGTCCTGCAGAGCGCCGTCTTCGGTGTCCGCGACGCGGACCGGATGGAGCGGGTGTACGCCGTGGTGGTGCCCGTACCCGGCAGTGACGTCGACGGACAGCAGCTGCGGGCGATGGTCTGCGCGGAGCGCGGCACGATGTACGAGCCGGCCCAGGTCAGCTTTACCGACGCGCTGCCGCTGACCGACGCCGGCAAGCCGGACAAGAAGGAGCTGCGCCGCCTGGCCGAGCGGGAGCTCTCGGTCGCCGGCTGAGGCCGCCCCTACAGGGCGTCCCAGGACTCGGGTCCGCCGCCCCGCCAGTCGATCAGGTCGGTCTCCTCGACCTCGACGTCGTCCAGGCCGACATGCCGCAGGAACTTCACCAGGTCCTCGATCCGGTGGGCGACCCCCAGCCTGCGGTCGCCGGCCGTCACCCGCCGCGCCCCGTCCGGGCCCGGCGGGTGCACGGTCACCTGCGGTGTATTCGCTTCCATGACACCAGGGTGCGGGCGGGAACGGCGGCGCGCAGGCCGGACGGCACCCGTACGGCGCCGTCACAGGCGGATGATGACCAGCGCCGTGTCGTCGGTGGTCCCGCCCGGTGGCAGCAGGTCCGCCAGCAAGGCGTCCGCGAGGGGTTCGACGGCGGCGCCCTGGTGGTGGATGAGGGCATCGGCCAGCCGGGTCAGGCCCACGTCGATGTCCTCGCGGCGGCGTTCGATCAGGCCGTCGGTGTACAGGACAAGCACGGTGCCGTCGGTGAAGGGGCTCCGCGCCTCGGGCCGGGCGACGTGTTCCGGGCGCGCTCCCAGGGGCGGGTCGGTTGCCCGGTCGAGGAACTCCACGGTGCCGTCGGGGTGCAGCAGGGCGGGCGGCGGGTGGCCGGCGCTGCTGTAACTGAGGGTGTGGGTGGTCCAGTCGATGACGACCTGCACCACGGTGGTGGATTCGGCGCCGTCGACCGAGCGGGCGTACAGGCCGAGCACCTCCAGCGCCTTGGCGGGCCCGTCGGCGACCAGGACGGCGGCGCTCAGCGCGCTGCGCAGCTGGCCCATGACACAGGCCGCCTCGAGACCGTTGCCGACGACGTCGCCGACGGCCACCGCCATCCGGTCCCCCGGCAGGTCCTCCAGTTCATACCAGTCGCCGCATACGTTGAACGTCCCGACGGCGGGCTGATAGCGCACCGCCGCCCGGTGATGCCCCACAGGCCGCGGGGCGGGCAGCATCGCCTCCTGAAGCGTCAGGACCACCTGCCGTTCCCTGGCGTGGGCCTGGCGCAGCCGGTCGTTGATCTCCTGGAGTTCCCGGGCACGGCTGTAGAGCTGGGCCTCCATCCGCTCCCGCTCCTCGCCGAGCTCCACCCGGCGAGCCCGGATCAGTTCGGTGACCTCCTCGACCCGGTGCACCAGCAGCTTCACCTCCCCGTCGGGGCCGATCACGGGCGCGTTGACGGTGCTCCAGTACCGCTCCTCGTACACCCCCGGCCGGCCGGGCACCTCCACGTCGTAGCGGTGGACCGGCATGGCGTCGGGAGCGCGGGTGGCCACCGCGCGCCGCAGCGACGCCTCCAGGCCGCGGGCGCCGGACGCGTCGGGATCGTTGGGGTTGTCGAGGAAGACATCGAAGAGATAGCGGCCGATCTGATGGGCCCGCACACGCCCCGAGAGCCGCAGATGGGCCTCGTTGACGTCGAGGATCACCAGCTCCGGGGTGAGCAGCAGCGCCCCGCCCGGCAGGGCCTGGAAGACGGCCGCGTAGTCGATCTCGGCGGACACGGAGCGGCTCACACATCCGGGGGCGGCGCCTGGGCCACCCGGGTGCCCGGGTGCGCGGGCGCGCAGTCGAAGACCGCGGGCACTGCGGCGAGCGCCGCCGGCGGGCGCCTTCGCCGCGCCGCTCGCGCCCGCGCCTCCCGGCGCGCGTCCTGCGTTTGCGTGTCGTACTCCACGGGCGGAATTTTCCCTCCCGATCGGAGCCCGCGCATGTCGGGGACTACGGTCGACGCGCCTGAGCGGTCGTCGGGTACCGCGCCGGCCAGGCTGAGCGGGGCGCCCCACGTCACGGCGAGCGCCGGACCGCCTCCGCCGCTCACGCGCCGGGCCGGTCGCCCGGCGGAAGGCCTGGCCCTCAGCGCTTACGGGCCCGGCTCGGCTGCACCCGGGCCGGCTCCCCCGGCATCTTGGGGTGGTCGGGCGGGTACGGCATATCGCCCACCCCTTCGTCCGTCTCCTGACGGTCCGCCAGTTCCAGGACCGACTCCAGGCCGAAGGCGTGCTCGGCCATGTCCGCGTGGATGTCGCCGAGTTCGGCGAAGCGCGGCGGAACGGTCCGCAGATCGAAGTCCTCGGGCGCGGCGTCGGCGAGCTCCTCCCAGCGCAGCGGGGTGGAGACGGTCGCCCGCGGCCGGGCGCGCAGCGAGTAGGCCGAGGCGATGGTGCGGTCCCTGGCCATCTGGTTGTAGTCGACGAAGACCTTCGCGCCGCGCTCCTCCTTCCACCAGGCGGCGGTCACCTGGTCCGGCCGGCGGCGTTCGAGGGCCCGTGCCACGGCGATGGCGGCCCGTCTGACCTCGGTGAACGTCCAGTTGGGGCGGATGGGGACGTAGACGTGCACGCCCCGGCCGCCGGATGTTTTGGGCCAGCCGCGCAGCCCGTGTTCCGCCAGCAGTTCCCGCAGGTCGTAGGCGACGCGGACGGCATCGGTGAAATCCGTGCCGGGCTGCGGGTCGAGGTCGATCCGCAGCTCGTCGGGATGCTCGGTGTCGGCGCGGCGTACCGGCCAGGGGTGGAAGGTCAGACAGCCGAGGTTGGCCGCCCAGACGACGGCGGCGGGTTCGGTCGGGCACATCTCGTCGGCGAACCGGCCGCTGGGGAAGGCGATACGGGCGGTGGGCAGCCACTCCGGCAGTCCCTTGGGGGCCCGCTTCTGGTAGAAGAACTCGCCCTCGACGCCGTCGGGAAAGCGCTGCATGGTGGTGGGCCGGTCGCGCAGCCCGCGCAGCACACCGTCCGCGACCGCGAGGTAGTACTGCGCGACGTCCAGCTTGGTGAAGCCACGCTCGGGGTAATACGTCTTGTCCGGGTGCGACACACGCACCGTGCGCCCCGCGACGTCCAGCTCCACAGCTCCTGCGGCCATGCCTCAACGCTAAGTTCCGGGCGGCGCCGCCGCGCGCCGGAGCGCCCGGCCCCGGCGCGCGGAACGGACGCCCGGCCGTCAGGATCGGGACATGGACCTGCCTGTCATGCCCCCGGTCTCCCCCATGCTCGCCAAGCTTGTGACCGACATTCCCGCAGGCATGCAGTACGAGGCCAAATGGGACGGATTCCGCGTCATCGTCTTCCGGGACGGCGACGAGGTCGAGATCGCCAGCCGTACGACGAAGCCGCTCACCCGCTACTTCCCCGAGGTGGTCACGGCGGTGCGGGACGAACTGCCGCCGCGCTGTGTCGTCGACGGCGAGATCGTCATCGCGCACGACGGGCGGCTGCACTTCGAGGAGCTGCTGGAGCGCATCCATCCGGCGGACTCCCGGGTCCGCACCCTCGCCGGGCGGACGCCCGCCTCCCTCGTCGCCTTCGACCTGCTGGCCCTGGGCCCCGATTCCCTGCTGGACGAGCCGCAGGCGGAGCGGCGGGAAGCGCTGGTGGAGGCGCTGCGGACGGCCCGGCCTCCCGTGTACACCGCGCCGGCGACCACCGATCAGGAGCTGGCGCGCACCTGGTTCACCCGGTTCGAGGGGGCGGGCCTGGACGGGGTGGTCGCCAAGCCGCTGCATCTGCCGTACCGGCCGGGCGATCGCGCCATGTTCAAGATCAAGCATGCCCGCACCGCCGACTGCGTCGTCGCGGGCTACCGGCTGCACAAGAGCGGGCCGGTCGTCGGGTCCCTGCTGCTGGGCCTGCACGACGACGCCGGACAGCTGCAGCACGTCGGGGTGTGCGCCTCGTTCCCCATGGCCAAGCGGCGCAAGCTCATCGAGGAACTCGAGCCGCTGCGGATGGACGATGTCGCGGAGCACCCCTGGGGGGACTGGACCGACGAGGCGGCGCACGCGACGCGGCGGATGCCCGGGGGGCCGAGCCGGTGGAGCGGGGGCAAGGACCTGTCGTGGGTGCCGGTGCGCCCGGAGTGGGTGTGCGAGGTTGCCTACGACCATATGGAGGGCAGCCGGTTCCGGCACACGGCCCAGTTCCGCACCTGGCGCCCGGACCGTACGCCGGAGAGCTGCACGTATGCGCAGCTGGAGGAGCCGGTCGGCTATGACCTGGGGGATGTGCTGAGCGGATGAGGACGCGGACGAGGGCCGGTCACCGTTGTTCGCCGCCCGGCGGCCAGCGGCGCCTGCGTTCACCGGGCGCGAGCCGGTCCACCACTTCGGCCAGCTCCGAGCAGGCGTGCTCGATCTTCCGCCGGACGCCGATCTGCTCGGTGATGACCGCCGAGAGCAGCAGGGCGGTGAGCGCCATGGACGCGTTGAGGGCCTGCAGGTTGACCATCGCCTCCAGGAGGCTCTGGCCCTCGAACGGTCCGATGCGCCGGGTCGCCGCCTGGATCGCCACCACGGACACCAGCAGCACGCACGGTGTGGCGCCCACCAGCTGGAAACTCAGTGCCGCCCACACGATCAGCGGAAAGACCAGGAACAGCAGGGACAGCGGGCTTTTGACGGCGATGGCCGAGACGATGACCGAGCCGGTCAGCAGGGCCGCCGCCTCGAACCAGCGGTAGGCGGGGATGTCCCACGGCCGGCGGATCGTGCGGCAGGCGAGCACGAGCGGGGTGACGATGAGGATGCCCATCGCGTCCCCGACCCACCAGGCGGCCCAGGTCCGCCAGAAGTCACCGGTCGGCAGGGAGCCGGTGAGCACCTGGGTTCCGCTGCCCAGGGTCGCGCTGATCAGCATCCCGGCGAAGGCGCCGAAAACCACCAGGGCCACTCCGTCGCGCAGCCGGTCCAGCTCGGGACGGAAGCCCACCCGGCGGAGCATCAGGCAGGCGCACAGCGGGGCGAGGGTGTTGCCCGCCATGATGCCGAGGACCGAGATGTTGAGTGGGCTGATCGTCCAGACGATGAGGAGGGTGCCGGCGGCGACGGCCGGCCAGGTCCACAGGCCCAGGAGGAGGAAGCCGCTCAGGGCGATGCCGGTGGGCGGCCACAGGGGCGTGACCACCGCACCCGCGACCACCACTTGCTCCAGCAGCCCGATCCGGGCGGCTCCGTAGTAGACGGCGGTGAGGGCGGCGATCGTCGCGGCTGCGGTAGCGAGCCGCCGGAACTCCTCGGTGCGCACCACACCAGCCATCAGACAACGCCGGTGTCCCGGCGTCGGCCGCGACACGCGCTCCCGGGGGCGCGCTTCACCCGGCCCTGTGCGCCGCCCCGTCAAAGGTCAGCACGATCACCGCGGCGTCGTCGGTGTGCCCGGTGCACTCGGCGATGTTCATCACCTCGGCGGCCACTTCGGCCGGTTCGTGTCCGGCGCCGGCGGCGACCAGCCGGGTCACCTTCGCCAGCCCCGCCTCGATCGCGAACGACGGCCCCTCGACAACGCCGTCGGTGAGCAGCACGAACGTGCCCGCCGTCGTGAGCCGGCGACGGGTGACCGGATAGGTCTCGCCCGGGTCGATGCCCAGCGGCAGCCCTCCGGGGTCCTCGGCGACGCCGCAGCCGCCGTCGACGGTGGCCCAGATGCCGGGTACATGGCCCGCGCGGGCGCTGGAGATGACCCAGGTGGCCGGGTCGAACCGGAGGAAGGTGCAGGTGGCGAAGAGGCCGCAGTCCACCGAGAGCAGCAGGTCGTTGGCCCGGCTGAGTACCTCGCCCGGGTCGGCGGCGTGCGGGGCGACGGCGCGCAGGCCGATCCGGATCTGTCCCATGAAGGCGGCCGCCTCGACGTCGTGGCCCTGCACATCGCCGATGCAGAACGCCAGGGACCCGTCGGGCAGCGGGAAGCCGTCGTACCAGTCGCCGCCGATGTCCAGGCCGTGGCGGGCGGGCGCATAGGTCGCCGCGGCCCGCAGCCCCGGCACCTCCGGCAGGAAGGCGGGAAGCATCTCGCGCTGCAGCGCCTCGGCCAGCTCCACCCGGGCCTGCTGGAGCTCGGCCCCTTCCCGCGCCTGGGCGGTCAGCCGCCCGAGCGTGGTCAGCAGGTCGTCGGCGCTCGCCGACCGCGGGGGACGACGCCGAAGCATGGCACGCTCCAGGGTGCATCGGTGCAGGAACCACTACGAGGGTGCGATCCGCGCGGCTTGTCCGTTCCCCCCGCCTGACCTGGCGCGATCCGCAACTCCCGGGTTCATCATATTTCCGCGGGTCGGCTTCCGCGCGGCCGGTGCCGGGGGCCGGCCGCTCAGGCCGCGGCTGTGCGGGACGCCGTCAGATGGCCGACGCCGGACCGTACCGCCCAGTAGAAGACCGCCAGCGCGACGGCCGCCACGGTGAACGAGTCGTACGGTGCGGGAAGCCGGCCGGAGCCCTCGAAGGTGCCCAGCCAGGAGAGCACGGTCAGCACGGCGAGGTAGACCACCAGCCAGGCACCGGTGCGCAGTTCCGTGCGGAGCGGGCGGGCGGGACCGGCGTGCTCTCCCGGGCGGCGCATGACCAGGAAGATCAGCAGCCCGCCCAGGACCAGGGGCAGCGCCAGCCGCAGATCGTCCCAGCCCGACCAGTACACGAACTCGGTCGCCACCACGAAGCTGATCGGCGCGATGTAGCGCAGCCCCGGTACCCAGCCGGCCGTGCCGCCGCCCGGTTCGGCGCGGAACACCGCGACCGCGACCGCCGAGGCCGCGTAGATCAGCAGATACATATCGCCCATCACGCTGACGATGTCCTGCCAGCCGCCGAACGGCAGCAGAAAGACCAGGATCACCACGAGGTTGACCACCAGCGCCCGGCGCGGGATGCCGAACCGCTCGTTCACCTTCATGAAGTAGCGCGGGATGGTGCCGTTCTTGGCGAGCGCGTAGGTGTGCCGGGCGTCGATCGCCACGCCCACGTAGGCCGAGCCGCCCGGGGAGAGCACCGCGTCCGCGTAGAGCAGGCTGGACAGCCAGTGCAGATTGAGGATCAGGGCGAGCTGGCCGAACGGCGAGTCGAAGGAGATGCCCTGCCAGCCGCCGCCGAGCAGGTTCTCGGGGACGGAGAAGAGGAATGCCACCTGCAGGGCGAGGTACATCAGGACGGCCAGGCCGATGCCGGTGAGGACCGCGCCCGGAATCGTCCGGCGGGGGTTACGGGTCTCACCGGAGAAGTCCAGCGGTGCCTGGAAGCCGTTGACGGAGTAGACGATGCCGCCGCCGGCCAGCGCGGTCAGGCAGGCCACATAGCCGTAGGGGGCGAATCCGCCGTGGTCCGTGAGCCGTCCGGAGTGCCAGCCGGAGGCGATCAGCGCGATGACGGTGACGACCGGGACCACAATCTTGAACACCGAGATCAGATTGTTGAGTTGGGCGAACATCCGCACCGCGAACCAGTTCAGCGCCGTCAGCAGCACGCTGAGCCCGGCGGCCAGCGCCAGACCGGAGACGGTGAGGGTGTGGCCGTTGTAGAGGGCCGGCAGGTAGTGGGCGAGGTACTGCATGATCGCGCTGATCTCGGCCGCGGTGCCGCCGACCGACAGCAGCACCGACCAGCCGACGAGGGTGCCGACCAGGCGTCCGCTGGCGTAGAGCGGCCAGCGGACGGTGCCGCCGCCTTCCGGCCGCGAGGCGCCGAGCTCGATCATGACCAGGGCAACGAGCGTGCACAGCACCCCCGCGCCGACCCAGGACAGCAGCGACGCCGGGCCCGCCGTCTGCGCCGCGTACATGGCGGCGAACAGCCAGCCGGATCCGACGATGTTGGAGAAACCGATCCCGGTCAGTCCCCAGAAGCCCAGTTCGCGGCGCAACCGGCGTTCCTGCGCCTGCACTTCCGGCGCGCCCGCCGTATCGCCCCCACCTGACACCTGACGCTCCGTCACGAAAAACGGCCTCCTTGGATCCCTGTCCTGGCTGGTGGGAGCCTACGTGACGAGGGCGGATGCGGATTCCGCCGCTCCGGCGCGGATATTTCCCGGCGGGCACAAAAAATACCCCGCGCCGAATTGACGGCCGGGGTATTTCTCTGCGTATATTGGGAGCTTCATGTCTTGATGAAAAACAAGACACATAACCACCCATCAATTGCACTGTATCCGAGCGGGGATGAATTGTCAAACGTGTCGAACGAGGAATTGCGGAGCGAGCAGGAATTCCTTGATCTGCTCTACCGACGCCTCGCCGAAATGCGGGCCGGAGCCCAGAGCGCGGTGCAGGCGGCCCTGCCGCTGGAGGCGAACACCTTCCAGGCGCGGCTGGAGCGCGATGTGCTGGTGACCGAGCAGTCCGGCCTGCTGGCCGCCTTCGATGCCGGGGAGAACGGCCTGTGCTTCGGGCGGCTGGCATTCCGTGACGGCCGCGATCACCACATCGGCCGGATCGGTATCCGGCGCGATGACGCGGACCGTACTCCGCTGGTCATCGACTGGCGCGCCGAAGTCGCCCGCCCGTTTTATCTCGCCACGGGGCACACCCCGATGGGATTGCGCCGCAGACGCCACCTCACCACCGAAAGGCGGCGGGTCACCGCCCTGCACGATGAAATCCTGGACCTCTCCGACGCGGTGCGCACCGGTTATGAGGGCACCGACGGGGACACCGTGCTGCTGGCCGCGCTGGACGCGGCACGCACCGGCCGGATGCATGACATCGTGCAGACCATTCAGGCCGACCAGGACCGGATCATCCGCGCCCCGCACCGCGGCATCCTCGTCGTGGAGGGCGGCCCCGGCACCGGCAAGACCGTCGTCGCGCTGCACCGCGCCGCGTATCTGCTGTACGCGCACCGCGAGCAGCTGGCCCGCCGTGCCGTGCTGATCGTCGGGCCCAACCCGGCGTTCCTCAGCTATATCGGCGAGGTGCTGCCCTCGCTCGGTGAGACGGGTGTCCTGCTCGCCACGCCCGGCGAACTCTTCCCCGGCGTACGGGCGACCGGGGCCGACACCGCCAGGGCCGCCGAGGTCAAGGGCGGTACGGCGATGGCGGACGCGCTGGCGCGCTTCGTGGCGGACCGGCAGACCCTGCCCGAGACGGCGAGGGTCATCGAGCACGACGACGGTGAGCTGGTGCTGGACGCGGAGTTGGCGGACGGGGCCCGGCGCCGGGCGCGCGAGGCGCTGCTGCCGCACAACCTCGCCCGCCCCCACTTCGCGTTCGCTGTCATCGACGCCCTCACCGCGCAGCTGGCCGACCGGCTGGGCGCGGACCCGTACGGCGATGGGGGTCCCCCCTGTTCGAGCGGAGCCGAGAACTTGGGGGACAGCCTGCTCGGGCCGGACGACATCGCCCAGCTGGGGAAAGCGATCGCCGCCAGCCCCGAAGTGCACGGTGCCATCGAGGAGTTGTGGCCGACCCTCACCCCGCAGCAGCTGGTCGCCGACTTCCTGGCCGAGCCGGTGCACCTTCCCGAGGCCGATGCGGCGGCGATCCGCCGCGCGGACGGGGAGTGGACGCCGGCGGATGTGCCGCTTCTGGACGAGGCCGCCGAGCTGCTCGGCGAGGACGACACGGCGGCGCGGGTCGCCGAGGAGGCCGAGCGCCAGGAGCGCATCGCCTACGCACAGGGCGTGCTCGACCTCTCCTACGGCTCCCGCACCCAGGAGTTCGAGGACCGGGACGACGAGGACTCGGAGGTGCTGGCCGTGCACGACCTGCTCGACGCGGAGCGGCTCGCGGACCGGCACGAGGAGGCCGACCACCGCAGCGCCGCCGAACGCGCCGCAGCCGACCGCACCTGGGCGTTCGGCCACATCATCGTCGACGAGGCGCAGGAGCTGTCCGCGATGGCCTGGCGGCTGCTGATGCGCCGCTGCCCGACCCGCTCGATGACCCTGGTCGGTGACCCGGCACAGACCGCGGAGCCGGGCGGCTGCGGCTCGTGGGAGACGATCCTTGCGCCGTACGCCGACGGCCGCTGGCAGCACGTCCGGCTCGGCGTCAACTACCGCACGCCGACCGAGATCATGGAGATCGCGGCCGAGGTGCCCCGGGCCACGGACCCCTCCTTCGAACCGCCGCGCTCGATCCGCTCCACGGGGCTGCGGCCCTGGGCACGGCGCGCCGACGACCTGGCCGGAGCCGTCGCCGAGGCCGTGGCACGGGAGACCCGCGAAGTGGGCCGCCTCGCGGTGATCGCCCCGCGGTCCCGCCACGAGGCGCTGTCCGCCGCCCTCCCGGCCGCCTCCGTCGGCTCCGCGCCGGACCTGGCCGCCCCGGTGGTGCTGATCGACCCGCGCCAGGCCAAGGGCCTGGAATTCGACACGGTGATCGTGGCGGCGCCGGAGGAGTTCGGCACCAGCGATCTGTACGTCGCGCTCACGCGGGCCACGCAACGGCTGGGCGTGGTCCATACGGGGGCGCTGCCGGCGGGGCTGGAGGCGATGCCCGGGGCTTAGGGCCTGTCCCGGGCCCGTCCCGCAACGCCGCGCGCCAGATCGGCAGTGCGCCGGGCGTCGCGCTGTTCGGCATCCTGGACACCTCTCCCGGCCGGACACCCCCGGGTGGGGCGTATGACGTCGGACGTCAGCTGCAGCACCAGCAGCCCGACCAGCAGGCACAGCGCGCCTCGTGGACGATCTGCTGCCGGTCGGACTGCGTGCGGCGGCGGTGGTCCGCGAGGATGCGGAGGCTTGCGAGATGGGCGCCCAGGATGACGGTGAGGGCCGCGAGTTCCTCGGGCTCGGCATGGCCCTTGTCGATACGCAGCGGCACCTCGGGGACACCGTCCGGAGTATTCGTGCAGGTCACAAGCCCGACGTTAGGAGCGCGGGCGGGCGCTGTCGCGCGGGCGGGCGGTCCGTGTAGGCCATTCGTGGCACGGGCGCGACGCGAAGCGGGCCGGTGCCGCGCGGTCTTCGTCACGCGCCACCGGCCTCGCCTCGCGCCTCCGCGGTCAGCCGCAGTTGCCGCCCGTGGGCTTGCCCGCGAAGCGGTCGGCGAGCCAGTTGGCGGCCGGGAGCGAGCCCACGATCGCGCCGAGGACATGCTCGCCGAGCGGAATCGAGGTCCACTGGACGGTGGCGCCCTTGCCGCACCAGTCGGCCCGCAGCTGCTTGCCGACGCCGTACGGGATCAGTTCGTCCGCGGTCCCGTGGTAGAGGTACACGGGCGCATCCGGTTTGCGCGTGCCGAGGTCGGACTCGCGCAGCCGCTGCTGCCAGTCCGGCTCGTACAGCGGGTTCTTGACGGTGACGTCGGAGATCTTCTTGAAGAGACCGGCGACCACGTCGATGGCCACGCAGTTCTTCTGCAGGAAGTCGACGTAGTGCCGGCCCTTGTCGTTGAGGTATTTCTCCAGATGGAGTTCGGGGAAGGCCGCGTTCTGGCCCGCGGCGGCCATCAGGATCAGTCCGGCGCCGATGTTGCCGTTGTTGGAGTCGGCGACCTTCAGCAGATCGCCGGGAACGCCGCCGGTCGCGGTGCCCTTGACCTGGAGCTCGGGTGCGTACGAGCGGTGCAGCTCGGCCGCCCAGCTGCTGGCCTGGCCGCCCTGGGAGTAGCCCATGATGCCGACCGGGGAGTCCTTGGTGATGCCGGCCGCGGCCGCTTCGGGCAGCCGCTGCGCGGCGCGGGCGGCGTCCAGGACGGCCTGACCCTCGGCGCGTCCGACGGTGTAGGTGTGGTCGCCGGGCGTGCCGAGGCCTTCGTAGTCGGTGACCGCGACCGCCCAGCCGCGGTGGGTGAGCTGCTGGATGAGATTGGCTTCCATGGTGGTGCCCTTGGGGAAGCCGGCCGAGGGTGCGCAGGAGTCGCCGAGGCCGACCGTTCCGACGGCGTAGGTGATCAGCGGGCGGGGGCCCTTCCTGCCGTCCTTGGGGACGATGACCGTCCCGGAGACGGTGTTGGGGGTGCCCTTGGCGGTGGTGGAGCGATAGGTGATGTGCCAGGCCCGGGTGTTGGTCGGCCGGCCGGGCAGCGGATGGAAGGACGTGGGCGAGGACGTCACGATGTCGCCGGGGGCGGCGTTCGCGGCCGGCGGGCCTGCCGCGGCGCTGCTGCCCGTGAGGCCGAGTGACAGGGTCAGGGCGGCGACGGCGGTGAGTGCGGTGGCGCGTAGGTGCATGCGGCTCTCCCAACTGACTCGGGTGCCAGGGTGGTTGGGGCGACCGTAGTGACTCGCCGGTAAGGAAAGCGCTGACCGGGACGCTCAGCTTTGCTGACCCGTTGTCTCATGACGGCGGGTGGGCGCCGCGCACCCGTCCATGGCCCCGGTCAGCCGGTATGCGCCGGGTGTGGTGCCCGTCCAGCGCCGGAAGGCCCGGTGGAAGGCGGTGTCCTCCGAGAACCCGATACGCGCTGCCAGTTCGGCGATCGGCTCCTGCCCGGCGGCCAGCGAGCTGATCGCCGCGTCCCGGCGCACCGCGTCCTTCAGCCGCTGGTACGAGGTGCCCTCGTCCTGCAGCCGGCGCCGCAGCGTCGCCGGGCTGAGCGCCAGCCGGGCCGCGACCTCACCGGCCTCCGGCAGTCGCACCGGGGACGCGGCCCGCAGCGCCTGGGCGAGGCTGCGCCGGACCTGCTCGGCGATGGTGGTGCCGTAGTCGCGCCGGCTGAGCAGATCGGCCGGCGCCCGGCGCAGCATCGCCGCCAGTGCGGCCTCGTCCCGTACGACGGGCGCGGCGAGCCAGTGCGCGTCCCAGCCGGCCGCGGTGTGCCGGGCGCCGAAGTGCACCGGGCAGCCGAAGAGGACGTCGTACTCGGGGGCATGGGCCGGTGCCGGGTAGGCGAACTGCGCCCAGCGCAGCGGGATGCGCCGCCCGATGAGCCAGCTGGAGAGCCGGTGCCAGATGATCAGCACGCATTCGGCCAGGAAGTTGCCCTGGTCGTAGGGGCGCAGATCGTTGCGTACCGAGAAGACGGCTTCCGGGGTTCCGTTCGTCCCCGCGTCCGTCTCCACCGCCATCTCCGGCCCGCCGGGGAAGAGCCCGTAGAACCGCGCCGCCCGCTCCAGGACCGCGCCGAGGTCGCGGCAGCTGAGGCAGGCGTGGCACATCATCGCGAAGGTGCCACGGCGGCTGGGGACCGGGCCCAGGCCCAGGAATTCGTCGTCGGTGGCCCGGTGCAGCGCCTTGACCAGGCGGGTGAACTGTTCGGGGGTGACCCGGGCCCGGTCGTCGGCGAGCAGCAGCGGCGGGATCCGGGCGCTCTGGAGCAGCGGCACGGTGTCGATGCCGCGCCGTTGCGCACCGCTCAGCGCGGCCCGCACATGGTGCATCGCGATCGTCAGGCGGTTCATGGCCCGCCACGGTAGCCGCCGTGAGCGAAGAGGTCAGCGGGCGTGACGGTTTTCGTCATCCCCGGCGGTCGGCGGGCCTCTCTAGCGTCGGATGCGCCCGTACGGTCCGCGAAGTCCCCTCTCCTGGAGGCGCGATGCAGCACAGGCCCGGCACCCTCGCCGAATTCACCGAGTGGACCGCGCGGCGGTTCCCCGATCTGCCCGCGTTGCGTTTCCGGGAGGGCGCGGGGTGGGGCGAGCGCTCGTACGGTCAACTGCGCGACACCGTACGGGCGGTGGGGCGGGGCCTGATCGGCGGGCTGGGGGTGCGGGCGGGCGAGAGGGTGGCGATTCTCTCGGAGACCCGCCCGGAGTGGACGTATGCGCATTTCGGGGCGCTGGCGGCGGGTGCGGTGGTGGTACCGGTGTACCCGACGGCCGGGGAGGAGGAACTGGCCTGGGTGCTGGGTGACTCCGGGGCCTGCGTGGTGATCTGTGAGGGGCGGGAACAGGCGGGGCGGGTCGAGCGGATCCGCGCCGGGCTGCCCGCCCTGCGCCATGTCGTCCTGCTCTCGGAGACGGACGACGACGTGCTCGCCCTGACTGCGCTGCCCTCCCCCGCGCCGCTGCCGCATCTCCTGGACCGCGCGGCCTCGGTCACCGGCCGGGACCTCGCCGCCATCGTCTACACCTCCGGGACCACCGGCCCGCCCAAGGGCTGCCGTCTCACGCATGCCAACTTCGCCGCCGTGCAGGACAGCACCGACGGCCTCATCGAGGGCGGCCCCGGCGATGTCACCTACCTTTACCTCCCGCTCGCCCATCTCCTGGCCCAGCTCATCGAGTTGAAGGCGCTGCTGCTCGGCGGCACGCTCTGCTACTTCGGCGGGAAGATCGAGAATGTGGTGGCCGAGCTGGCCGAGGTCCGGCCCACTCATCTGCCGTCCGTGCCCCGTCTCTTCGAGAAGGTGCATGCCACGGTCCGTTCGCTGGCCGAGGCGCGGGAGGGCGGCCGGGACCGGTTCGCCGCGGCCGTACGCACCGGGGTCGAGGCCGCCGAGCTGCGGGCGCGCGGCGAGGAGCCGGACGGGGAGCTGCTGGAGCGCTGGCGGGCCGCGGACGAAGCACTGTTCTCGCTGGTCCGGGCCGCGTTCGGCGGCCGGCTGCGGTGGGCGCTGACGGGCGCGGCGCCGATCGCCCCGCAGACCCTGGACTTCCTGCGCGCCTGCGGGATCGCGGTCCATGAGGGGTACGGGATGACGGAGTCGGCGGGCGTCATCTCGCTCAACCATCCGGGGGCGGTGCGGTACGGGACGGTCGGGCGGCCGGTGGCGGGCTGCGAGGTACGGATCGCGCAGGACGGCGAGGTGCTGGCCCGCGGCACCAATGTCTTCCCCGGCTACCACGCGAATCCGGCGGCCGATGCCCAGGCGCTGGACGGGGACGGCTGGCTGCACACCGGCGACCTGGGATCCCTGGACGCCGACGGTTTTCTCTCCATCACGGGCCGCAAGAAGGAGCTGATCATCACCTCCAGCGGCAAGAACCTCACCCCGTCGACGGTCGAGTTCGCCCTCCAGCAGTCGCGCTATGTCTCCCGCGCCGTGATGATCGGCGACCGTCGCCCGTACCCGGTGGCGCTGATCACCCTGGATCCGCAGGAGATCGTCAACTGGGCGGAGCGTACGGGGACTTCACTCGGCGAGGCCGCGGCTCCGGCCCGTCACCCGGCGGTGCGCGCCCTCGTGCAGGAGGCCGTCGAGGCCGCCAATGCGCAGGCGGCCCGGCCGGCCCGGATCCGCGCCTTCGCGCTCCTGGAGGAGGATTTCTCGGTGGAGACCGGGGAGCTCACACCGACGTTGAAGGTCCGGCGGGCGGCCGTGGCCGAGCGCTACGCGGCCCGGATCGAGGCGCTGTACGCCGGGGGCGCCGGGGTATCCGCGCCTCGATCTCCTCAGTGATGCCGCGGCTCGGTGATGCTGCAGCTCAGTGATGCCGCAGCTCAGTGATGCCACGGCTCGGTGATGCCGCGCCCGCCTTGCGGTCTCTTCCTGCCTCAGCAGATCCGCGGCAGCTGTTCCCCCACGGGCAGATCGACGACCCTGGTGCCGCCGAGCGAGGTGCGGGCCACCACCATGCCGGGGTGTGCCTCGACGGCCTCCCCGATCACGACGGCGCCGGTGCCCAGCGGGTGGGCGCGCATCGCGTCGAGGACGGCGTCGGCATGCTCGCGCGGAACGAACGCCACCAGCTTGCCCTCGTTGGCGACGTACATCGGGTCGAGGCCGAGGATGGCGCAGGCGTTGGCGACGGGGGCCGGGATCGGGAGGGCGCGTTCCCGGAGGGCGACGCCGGCGCCGGAGGCCGTCGCGATCTCGTTGAGGGCCGCGGCAAGTCCCCCGCGGGTGGGGTCGCGCAGGACGTGCAGGTCCGGGGTGACCGCGAGCATCGCCTCGACCAGGCCGCCGAGGGCCGCGCAGTCGCTCTCGATCTCGACGCCGAATTCCAGGCCCTCGCGGACGCTCATGATCGCCACGCCGTGGACGCCGATATCGCCGCTGACGATCACCACATCGCCGGGTACCACCCGCTGCGGGCGCAGGTCGACGCCCGCCGGGATCAGCCCGATGCCGGCGGTGTTGAGGTAGATGCCGTCGCCGTGGCCCGCCTCGACGACCTTGGTGTCGCCGGTGGCCACCTCGACGCGGGCGGTGCGTGCGGCCGCGCCCATCGCCTCGGCGACGCGCGCCACCACCGGCATCTCGATGCCCTCCTCCAGGATGAACCCGCAGGAGAGATAGGCGGCCCGTGCCCCGCTCATGGCGAGGTCGTTGACGGTGCCGTTGACGGCGAGGTCGCCGATACTGCCGCCGGGGAAGAACAGCGGGCGCACGACGTAGGAGTCGGTGGAGAAGGCGAGGCGGACGCCGCCGAGGGTGACGGCCGCGGAGTCGCCGAGCTGGGCGAGGATGTCGCCGCCGAAGGCGGGCGCGAAGATCTGCTGGACGAGTTCGGCGGAGAGCGCGCCGCCTCCGCCGTGTCCCATGACGATGCGGGGCTGGTCCCGCAGCGGCGCGGGGCAGGTCCAGCCGGAGATGTCCAGGGCGGGCAGGGTGGTGTCAGGCAACGGGGCTCGCCTCCAGCGAGGTGGGTGTGACGCCGAGTCGGCGGTAGAGGTAGTAGGCGGCGCAGGCTCCCTCGCTGGAGACCATGGTGGCGCCGAGCGGGGTGCGGGGGGTGCAGGTGGTGCCGAATGCCTCGCACTCATGCGGTTTGATCAGGCCTTGCAGGACCTCGCCGCTGCGGCAGGCGGCGGGCTCGCGGGTGGTGATGTTCTGCACCGAGAAGCGGTGTTCGGCGTCGAAGTCGCGGTAGCGGGCGGACAGCCGCCAGCCGCTGGCGGGGATGGTGCCGATGCCGCGCCAGGCGCGGTCGGTGACCTCGAAGACGTCCGCGAGCATGGCCTGGGCGGCCGGGTTGCCCTCGGTGCGTACGGCGCGCGGGTAGGCGTTGTCGACGGTGTGCTCGCCGCGCTCCAGCTGGCGGACGGTGCGGCGGATGCCCTCCAGGATGTCCAGCGGCTCGAAGCCAGTCACCACGATCGGGACCTGGAAGCGCTCGGCCAGGGCCGGGTACTCCCCCATGCCCATCACGCTGCACACATGTCCGGCGGCGAGGAATGCCTGGACCCGGCAGCTGGGCGACGTCATGATCGCCTCGATCGCGGGCGGGACCCGTACGTGCGAGACCAGCAGGCTGAAGTTGGGGATGTGGTACTTACGGGCCTGATACACCGTCATGGCGTTGGGCGGGGCGGTGGTTTCGAAGCCGATGCCGAAGAACACCACCTCGCGGTCCGGATTCTGCTGGGCGATCTTCAGGGCGTCGAGCGGCGAGTAGACGACCCGTACGTCGCCGCCCTCGCTGCGTACCCGGAACAGGTCGCGGTCGCTGCCCGGGACGCGCAGCATGTCCCCGAAGGAGCAGAAGATGACCTCGGGGCGGGCCGCGATCTCCAGCGCCTTGTCGATGACCTCAAGCGGCGTCACACAGACCGGACAGCCGGGACCGTGAATCAACTCGACCTTGTCCGGCAGGAGTTGGTCGATTCCGTGGCGGATGATGGTGTGGGTCTGGCCGCCGCAGACCTCCATCAGGGCCCAGGGCCGGGTCACCGTGGCGTGGATGTCGTCGAGCAGCCGCCGGGCCAGCCCGGGGTCCTGGAATTCGTCCATGTACTTCACCGCTGCGCCTCCCGCGCTCCGTCACTCATGGCGGGCCCCGGCAGCGCGCCCGCCTCGCCGGCCGCCGCCTCCCAGGGGTCGCCGAACTCCTCCTGCAGCAGCCCGAGTTCCTCGAACAGGGCGAGCGTCTTGCGGGCCGACTCCTCGTCCAGGCGCTGCAGCGCGAAGCCCACATGGACGATCGCGTACTCGCCGACCGCGAGGTCCGGTACGTACTCCAGACACACCTCCTTGATGACGCCGCCGAAGTCGACGGTGGCCATCCGGGTGCCGTCCCGTTCCTCGATGTCCACAACCTTGCCGGGTACCGCCAGGCACATGGGTGTTCTCCTCGTCGTGGGGTCTTCTCCGCGGCCCGCCGGTCACGGGGTGGCCGCGGTACGGGCTGGGGTACGCGCCGCCACGACGAGCTGGCCTAGCGCCAGTCCCCCGTCGTTGGGCGGGACGCGGCGGTGGCGCAGGACGGTGAGGCCGTCCTGCCGCAGCAGGCGGGCGGTGGTGCCGGCCAGCAGGGTGTTGGCGAAGACGCCGCCGGTCAGGGCGACGGTCTCCAGGCCCGTGCGCTCGTGGGCCAGGGCGCACCAGCGGCGGACGAGTTGGGCGACCGCGGTGTGGAAGCGGGCCGCGATCAGGGCGGGCGCGGTGCCCGCGCGGAGGTCCTCGACGATGGCGGCGAGCACGGGGGCGGGCTCGGCGGTCACCGGTGCGGCGGGCGCGGCGGAGTCGAGCCCGAAGGTGTAGCCGGGGCCGTGGTCGGCTCCGGCGGCCAGCGCCGCGGCCTCGAGCTCGATGGCGGCCTGGGCCTCGTATCCGGCGTGGTGGCACACCCCGGCCAGCGAGGAGACCGCGTCGAAGAGGCGGCCCATGCTGGAGGTGGGGACGCAGTTGAGGTCGCGTACGAGCTGCCTCTCCAGCAGCCGCCGTTCGTCCGGCGGGCAGGCCGCCACCGGGGGCAGGTCCGCGGCCCAGCCGATGCCCGCGGCGCGCAGCTGCGCGAGCGCCATCCGGTACGGGCGGCGGACGGTGGCGTCGCCGCCGGGCAGCGGGACGTAGCACAGCTGCCCGAAGCGCCGGTATCCGTCGTAGTCGGCGAGCAGGATCTCGCCGCCCCAGACCGCCGCGTCATCGCCGTATCCGGTGCCGTCGAAGGCCACACCGATCACCGGCCGGCCGCCGTCGAGGCCGTGTTCGGCCATGGCGGCCGCGATGTGGGCGTGGTGATGCTGGACCTGGACCAGTGGCCGGCCGTCGTGGTGGCGCTGCGCCCACCGGGTGGAGCGGTAGCCGGGGTGCCGGTCGGCGGCGAGGAGTTGGGGACGTACCCCGGTGACCGTCTCGAGGTGTTCCTCGGCCTTTTCGAACGCGTGCTGCGTCGCCAGGTCGTCCATGTCGCCGATGTGCGCGGACAGCCAGGCCCGCCGCCCCTCGCCCAGGCACAGCACGTTCTTGAGGTCGCCGCCCACCGCGAGCGCGGGCCGCACCGGGACGGGGAGGGTGACCGGAAACGGCGCATAGCCCCGCGAGCGCCGTACGAACAGCGGCTCCCCGTCGCAGATCCTGACCACCGAGTCGTCGCACGGGACGTGGATCGGCCGGTCGTGGGTGAGCCAGGCGTCCGCCAGGTGCGCGAGCCGCCGTACGGCCTCGCCGTCATCGGTCACGATCGGCTCGCCCGCGACATTGCCGCTGGTCATGACGAGGAGCCGGGGTCCCGGAGGATCGCCCGGCAGGCCGAACAGCAGGTGGTGGACGGGGGTGTACGGGAGCATCACGCCCAGGTCCGGGCTGCCCGGGGCCACGGCGCCGGACAGCGGTACGGCAGGGTGCGGGGGGCGGCGGCGCAGCAGGACGATGGGCCGCACCGGGCCGGTGAGCAGCGCCCGTTCCCCGTCCGATACGTGCACCAGGGGTGTGATGTCGGCGAGTTGGCCGGCCATCAGGGCGAACGGTTTGTCGCCGCGGGCCTTACGGCGGCGCAGCAGGGCGACCGCGTCGTCGTTGGCGGCGTCGCAGACGAGGTGATAGCCGCCGAGGCCCTTGACGGCCACGATCGCGCCGTCGGCGAGCAGGCGGCGGGCCCCGGCGAGCGGGTCACCGGCGGGGGCCGGGCCCGTGGTGAGCAGGCGCAGCCGCGGTCCGCAGTCAGGGCAGGCGATGGGCTGGGCGTGGAACCGCCGGTCGGTCGGGTCGGCGTACTCACGCGCGCACCGGGGGCACATCGGGAAACGGGCCATCGTCGTCTTCGCCCGGTCGTACGGCAGCGCGGTGACGATGGTGAAGCGCGGGCCGCAGTGCGTGCAGGTGAGGAAGGGGTGCCGGTGACGGCGGTCGGCCGGGTCGCGCAGCTCGGCCAGGCAGGCGTCGCAGGTGGCGGCGTCCGGGGAGACCAGGGTGCGGGCGGGGCCGTCGGCGCGGGAGGGGAGGATGGCGAAGCCGGTGCCGCCGGTGGCCGCGATGTCCTCGCCGTCGACGGCCTCGACCACGGCCAGCGGTGGTGCGTCGCCGCCGAGCCGTACGCCGAAGCGGGCGACCGCGGCGAGCGGTCCCTCGACCTCGGCCACGACACCGTTGCCGGTGTTGGTCACATGGCCGGTCAGGCCCAGCTCGGTGGCGAGGGTGTGCACGAACGGCCGGAACCCCACGCCCTGGACGACTCCGCGCACGGTGACCCTGCGGCGTACGGCGGCCGTTGCGGGGCCGGCCGAGAGGCGATGGGTCGTCATGAACCGCTCTGGGCCATGGAGTCGGTGTCGGCGGGACGGGGATCGATGGAGTGGGCGTCGACCACGGAGGCGCGCTCATGATGGTGGTGGTGGCCCTGCTGCCGGGCCATCACCGGGACATGGACCGGTGCGCCGTCGCGGGCGGCCAGCGCCCGGTCGAGCAGGGCGCCGTCGCCCTCGCCGCGGCGCGCCGAGGTGAACACGATCTCCACGCCGGGGTTGATCCGTTCGACGTTGGCGCGGAACTCGCGCTCGTCGAAGTCGACGGCACCGGCGATATCGGCCTTGGTCACCACGACGAGATGCGCCAGCCCGAAGGCGGTGGGGTACTTGAGCGGTTTGTCCTCGCCCTCGGTCACCGATGCCAGCACGACCCGCAGGGTCTCCCCCAGGTCGTAGGAGGCAGGGCAGACCAGGTTCCCGACGTTCTCGACGAACAGCAGCCGGGTCTCGGGCGGCAGCCAGCCGTCGAGATGCCCGCCCAGCATCCCGGCCTCCAGGTGGCACAGCCCGTCCGTGAGCACCTGCTTGACGGGCACGCCGGACCTGGCCAGCCGGACCGCGTCGTTCTCGGTGGCCAGGTCGGCGGTGAGCGCCGCCACCGGCACGCCGCGCCGCCGGGCGAGGGTGAGTTCGCGCTCCAGCAGGGCGGTCTTGCCGCTGCCGGGGCTGGAGAGAAGGTTGACGACCGCGGTGCCCCGGGCCGCCAGGTCCTCGCGCAGCGTGCGGGCGCAGGCGTCGTTCTTGGCGAGGACGGCCTGTTGCAGGTCGACGACACGGCACATGGTGTTCAGCGCTCCTCGGGGATCGGTACGTGACCCGGTGCGGGAACCGGGGTGTCGTGCCAGCTCACGCTGACGATCTGCAGTTCGCGGCCGGACAGCAGCTCGGCACTCGCCCCGCCGCACGTCGGGCAGCTCAGAGAGGGCGGCATGCCCACCGGCCAGGTGTCCGCACAAGGGCCGCAGCGGGCGCGGGCCGGCACCGGCTCGGTGACGAGCTCGGCGCCCGCCAGCACCGTTCCCGTACAGGCGAGTTCGAAGGAGAAGGCGAGGGCGTCCGGGACCACTCCGGCCAGTTCGCCGACCTGGAGCCGGACGCTGCTGACCGCCGTGGCGCCGGCCGGCCGGGGCGCGCTGACGACCTGGTCCACGACCGCCAGCGCGATGGACATCTCGTGCATCGGTCTCTCTCTGGTACGGGGACGACCGGGTGCCGCTCGGCTCATTAGACGGCGCGGCCACAGGGTGGCCGGGGTGCCTCGCCGGGGCGGCGGGACGGGGTCCGCCGTTCGGTGCAGCGCCGTCCTCTCACATGGCCCGGATACGGAGATAGCGCTTGATATCGGGCAGCAGGGATCTGACGGCGGCGGCGAGGGCGACGGCGACCGCCCCGCCGAGGACGAGCTTCAGCATGGCGTGGTGTTCCTCTCACTGGTGGGTTTCCCGGCGTCGGCCGTGGCCGGCTGCGTCCCGCCGACCAGCCGCAGGATCAGCCGTACGGCCTCCTCGACCGCGGCGGTGACCGGCTCGCTCAGTCCGATGCCTTCCTCGACATCGGCGGGTTCGCAGCCGACGACCAGCACGCGTTCCGGGCGGCTGCCGCCGGTGCCCGCGCTGAGCGTGTCGAGCAGCGCGAGCACGGTGTCCGGGGTCATGTGGTGGCCGTCGAGCGGGGTGCTCTGCGGGGCGGCGGGGGCGGGTGCGGTGGCGTCGAGGAGATAGACGGTGCCGGGTTTGCCGCCGCGCGCGGAGGCGTCCACCAAAAGCACCGTGTGGTAGCCGTCCAGCATCTGGTAGGCCAGGTGCACCCCGCGTACCCCGGCGTCGATGACCTCGACATGGTCCGGGAGCCGGTGCTCACCGAGCCTGCGGACGGCCTCGACGCCGAAGCCGTCGTCGCCGAGGAAGATGTTGCCGACACCGGCGATCAGCGTCTTGGGGGTGCCGGGACGGGCGTGGGCGCTCACACGTCCTCCAGGGGAGTTACTTCGTCGGGCTGGAAATACAGGAACCGGCCCTGCTCGCGCCGGATGTCGGCGCCCGGGTCGCCGTCGACGGTCACCGCGAGGTGCACCCCGCCGTCCACGTCGTGCAGGACCGCCTCGATCTGCGCGCTGCGGCCGTGCAGAAACAGGTCCTGGGCGTCGGTACGGCGCTTCCCGGGGCGCAGCAGCACCCGGCTCCCGGCGCCGATCGACCGCCCGTCGACCGTGATCCGATCGCGTACCGGGTCGACGCTGCGGTCGCTCTCGGGATCCCACCAGGGGGTCCCGGGGCTCAGGCCGGGCACATCGGGTGCGAGGTCGTCGGGGGCGGACGGTCCCGGCCCGGTGACCTCGCGCAGCGCCCGTACGGCGCCGTGCAGCCGTTCCAGGACCTCGGGGGGCATCGAGTCGGCGAGGTCGATGACGTCCGCGGCCCGGGAATCGGTGCCGCGGGCCTCGCGCTTCTCCTGATCGGTCAGGGCGGCGGTGCGCAGGGCCAGGATCTCGTCGATCTCCAGGGCGTCGTAGAGCGCTCCGGGGCTTTCGGGGGCGATCGCCGGGTGGTCCTCCAGGATGATCGGGGAGGACAGGAGCACATCGGCGCGGCCGGCCTCGCCCGCGAGTACGGGCCAGGTGTGCTGGTTGCGGCAGGCCGCGACGGCGCCCTTGGCCCATTCGGGCGGGTCGGTCATGGACAGGAACGAGCCGGAGTCGAGCCCGAGCAGGAGATGGGCGGCGACCAGCGCGCGGGGCAGCGCCGCCGCCCGGTCGGCGGCGGGGCCGTCGGGGGTCCAGGTGCTGGTGTTCTCGACGGTGGCGGTCAGCCGCAACGCCGTGTAGGGGCCGTCGAGTTCGTTGGCGGTCACCCGCAGTTGCCCCTGGATCTCCTCTCGTTGGCGCACCAGCCGCCCGACGAGCCGGCCGTCCGCGTCATACACCGGCTCGGTCTCCTCTTGGGCGGGCCGGGAGAAAGGGAAGGTCAGGCCCGCGCCGTGGAGTTCGGCCACGTCGACGACGGTGGTGACGCGCTCCTCGACGCCCTCGTCCCAGGGGACCAGCACCCGGTCCGGCAGGTCGAGTTCCTCGACGGTCTCGAACTCGCCGTCGGGGCACAGGCGTTGGACCGTACGTCGCTGGGCGTGCAGAAACCGCAGCTCGGCCGAGAGCCGGGCGCCGGACCGCGGCTCCATCAGGCATTCGGTGCGCTGGAAGGAGTGTTCCTCGCTCTCGGCACCCCAGTGGGGCGGCATGAGCACGCCGAACTGCCAGCGCAGTCGGTTCTTGGCGGCGGAGGCGCGGTACGGATAGAGCACATAGCCCTCGAACAGCACCGCGTCCGCCACCTGACGGGCGGCGGCGAACCGGGCCGCCGTCTCGTCGGGCAGGACGCTGGTCGTCACGGCGCGGTCCTCTCGGTGACGGGCCGGGCGGCGGCGAAGGGGCGGGACGGCGCGGGGCGCGGCTCCTGTGCCGTTGCCTCGACGGGGGAGGGTCCGGCGGCTCGGGCGCCGTCCAGCAGCGCCTCGACGGTCGCCTCCCAGGAGGGCAGGGCGCGCCGGGAACGGAAGGCGAGCAGCGCGTCGAGGGTGTCGCGCGACAGCCGGAGCCAGCCGCAGCCCGGGAAGTGCTGTTCGGTCATCTCCTGCCAGACCTCGACGGGCATCCGGAACGGTGATTCCTTGTCCCAGGGCACCGGTGCCACGCTGAAGCCGCCGGGGCCGGAGAACACCGTCCCGGAGAACAGCAGGAGCAGCGGGACTTCGCCGTCGCGCAGCGCGTGGAAGTAGCGGGCGGCGGCGACGTCCATGTCGTAGGTGCAGGGGACGGGGAGGTCCACCTCGGTGGCGCCGCTGAAGCCGGGGACGACGAGGGAGACCTGGGCGAACTGCAGGGGGTTGAGGGTGCTGCCCCAGCGGGAGCGCTCGCCGAAGAGGTCGGCCAGCGCCTCTGCCTCGTCGGACGCATAGCCGCGGCGGGCCGGTTCGATACGGATCTGGCAGCGCAGGGCGATGGCGTGCACCCGGGCGGGGCCGGCGGCGGTGATGCGCAGCCGGAAGACGAGGGTGGGGCCGGCGGCGTACGGATCGGCGCGGACGCCGGTGCAGACGAAGGAGACGTCGGTCACGGCAGGTCGGCCCCCTTCGGCGCGCGGGCGCGGCCCGCGACCCGGGTGAAGAAGTCGGCGAGGGCGGCGCGTGCCTCGGAGCCGCCGTCGAAGCCCGTCCAGAGCAGCCGCATCCGGCCGACGAGTTCGTAGCAGATGTCGACGGGCACCAGATAGCAGTCGATCGTTCCTTCCGACCGGCGCAGCAGCAGGGCTTCCACGTCGGGTTCGAGGAGACCGGCCAGGGTGGTGGCGCCGAGGACGGACTGCCAGGCGGTGGGGTCGAGTTCGCTCTCGGTGGCTCCGGCCGGGCTGGGGTAGAGCGCAACCAGCCGGTCCAGGTCGGTGTTTCGAAGGAAGAAGGCGACGCCGACGGGGATGTGGAGGAGGTCCCAGGCCGCGTCGTCGAGGGTGTGGCCCGGGTCGCTGAGATAGCGCTTCGGGACGGTACGGAACTGTCCGGCGCCGGCGCCGGACCGTTCGAAGAGCAGCGCACAGGGGGTGCAGGCACATGCCAGCGCGCGGCGCCTGGTGTCGACCAGGTGACGGTGGTCGGGGTCGGCGAGCAGCTCGCCGCACAGCTCGCAGCGTTCGGGGGTGGGCGGTTGCGGCGCGCGGAATCTGCGCAGGCCCCGGGGGGCGGTGGGTGCTCCGGGGCGCGCGGGCGCGGTGGGCCGGGCGCTCACGAGGCCGTGGCGGCGGTCGGCGGGCGGCGGGAGATCTGCAGCAGCGCCGGCTCCGGCCCGGACCCGGCCGCCTCCAGGCGCACCGAGGTCACCTCGGGTGCGAAGCAGGACAGGGCGTTCTCGATGGCCTGCTGGGCCGTCTGCGCCGTGCTCGGGCAGCCGCAGCCACCCGACTCTCCGGACTGCAGGCGCAGCACACCGCTCTCCGCGTCGAAGCCGGACATCTCGACGGGATGCTGCGCCCGGACGCTGTCCAGCGCCCGGCCGATCCGGGTGGTGACGTTCTCGGGATGCAGATCGTGCAGCACCAGCAGGGCGACCACCAACTCATCGCCGAGCAGGACCCGTTGCTGGTCGTCGTCGAGGAGCCGCAGCATCCGGGCGATCCCCGCGCCGTAGAAGTCCATCAGCGTGCGGACGAGTTCCTCGGCGGCGGTGCCGGCCTCGGCGTTGCCGCTGCCGGCGAGCCGGTCCAGGATCTCCTCGATGCGGCGGCCGGTCGCCTCGGCGTCCGGCGCGGCGTCCGGCACGGTGTCCGGGGCGCTCATCCGGCCAGTCCGCTCAGGCCGGTGGGCACATGCATCTTCTGTACGGACTTGCCGCCGCCGACGTACATATGGACACCGCAGGGCAGACAGGGGTCGAAGCTGCGCACCGCGCGCATGATGTCGATGCCCTTGAAGTTCTCCGGGGAGTTCTCCTCGAAGATCGGGGTGTTCTGGACGGCGTCCTCGTAGGGGCCGGGGGTGCCGTAGGAGTCGCGGGTGCTGGCGTTCCAGGGGGTCGGCGGATACGGGTGATAGTTGGCGATCTTCCCGTCCCGGATGACCATGTGGTGCGAGAGGACGCCGCGTACCGCCTCGGTGAATCCGACGCCGATGGACTCGTCGGGGACCTCGAACTTCTCCCAGGTCTGGGTGCGCCCCGCTCGGACCTCTTCCAGGCCCTGCTCGGCGAAGTGCAGCGCCATGGCGGCCGAGTACGCCTGGAAGTAGGTGCGGGCGCGGTTACGCTCCAGCGCGTTGCTCCACTTGGGGATCTTCCATTCGAAGCGGGTCTCGGGCTTGGTCATGCTGCGCGGCAGGTCGATGACCACGCTCTGGCCGGTGGCCTTGACGTAGGGGGTGTCGACGAGCCCGGACAGGGCGGTGGACCACAGGCGGGCGATCGGGCCGCCGCCGGTGTCCAGCGCCAGATGCTCCTTGCCGTCGAACCAGCGCGGGGACATCACCCAGCTGTACTTGTCCGCGAAGTCCCGCTTCTGGGGGGCGGGGATGGTGTGCTGGTTCCACGGGTGGCGCGGATCGACGGGGTTGCCGAGCGGGTCATGGGTGACGAACTGCTCCTGGCCTTCCCAGTCCTGGTAGTAGGAGCTGCCGAGCAGGATCCGGATGCCGAGGTTGATCTGGGTGAGGTCGTTGGTGACCAGCTTGCCGTCGACGATGATGCCCGGGGTGACGAACATCTTCCGTCCCCAGTCCGTCATATTGCGGTAGGTGAAGTCGCAGTGTTCGGGGTCGTTCAGGGCGCCCCAGCAGCCGAGCAGCACCCGTCGCCGGCCGACCTCTTCGTAGCCGGGCAGCGCCTCGTAGAAGAAGTCGAAGAGGTCGTCGTGGAGCGGGACGACGCGCTTCATGAACTCTACGTAGCGCATCAGGCGGGAGAGGTAGTCGGTGAACAGCTGGACGCTGGCGATGGTGCCGACGCCGCCCGGGTAGAGCGTGGAGGGGTGCACATGGCGGCCCTCCATGAGACAGAACATCTCCCGGGTGTAGCGGCTGACCTGGAGCGCCTCGCGGTAGAACTCTCCCTCGATGGGGTTGAGGGAGCTCATGATGTCGGCGATGGTGCGATAGCCGTGGTCGCCCGCGTGCGGGGCTTCGGTGCGCTGGGCGAGCTCCCAGACCCCCGGATTGGTCTCGCGGACCATTTTCTCGCAGTAGTCGACCCCGACCAGGTTCTCCTGGAAGATGTTGTGGTCGAACATGTACTCGGCGGACTCGCCGAGGTTGATGATCCACTCCCCCAGGTGCGGCGGCTTCACCCCGTAGGCCATGTTCTGCGCGTACACCGAGCAGGTGGCGTGGTTGTCGCCGCAGATGCCGCAGATCCGGCTGGTGATGAAGTGCGCGTCACGCGGGTCCTTGCCGCGCATGAAGACGCTGTAGCCGCGGAAGACGGACGAGGTGCTGTAGCACTCCGCCACTCGCTTCTGCTTGAAGTCGATCTTGGTGTGAATGCCGAGGCTGCCCACGATCCGGGTGATCGGATCCCAGGACATCTCCGTCAGACCGCTGCCGTCACCGGCCGCCTTTGTCTTCGGTGCCATCGTGTGTGCCGTGCCCTTCTGTTACGCGCGAGGGGGAGGGGGATCTGACGGAACTGCGGTCCGGCGGGGTGGCCGGAGGCCGGCCCCTGACCGGGCGATCCGGGGGGGGGAGGGACCGCGCGATCAGGGACCGGGGAATCAGGGACCGGGCAATCGGAGACCGGGCAATCGGTGACCGGGGGTCAGGGTTCGGAGGCCGGGGATCAGGCGTGGACGGCTGCGGTGGGTACGGTCACCAAGGGGACCGGTAACCGGTGGTCAGCTTGTCGCCGCGGTGGCGCCACTTGGGCTCGTGGTCCACGGTCCTGGCGGTGATGCCGCGCAGCCGGCGGACGACACTGCCGTAGGCGGCGCTGGCGGTGCTGGAGACCTTGCCGCCGGGCGGCTCGTCCATGAACGGCATGAATTTGTCGGGGAAGCCGGGCATGGTGCAGGCGATGCAGATGCCGCCGACATTCGGGCAGCCACCGACGCCGTTCAACCATCCCCGCTTGGGCACGTTGCATTTGACCACGGGGCCCCAGCATCCGAGCTTCACCAGACACTTGGGCGAGTCGTAGGTGGTGGCGAACTGGCCCTGCTCGTAGTACCCGGCCCGGTCGCAGCCCTCGTGCACGGTGGCGCCGAACAGCCAGGACGGGCGCAGCTGGTCGTCGAGGGGGATCATCGGGGCCGCACCCGTCGCCTGGTACAGCAGATAGGTCAGCGTCTCCGAGAAGTTGTCGGGCTGGATGGGGCAGCCGGGCACGCACACGATCGGGATGCCGGCCTTGGACGTCCAGTCCCAGCCCAGGTAGTCGGGCACGCCCATCGCGCCGGTCGGATTGCCGGCCATGGCGTGGATGCCGCCGTAGGTGGCGCAGGTGCCGATCGCGACGACCGCCAGCGCCTTGGGCGCGAGCCGGTCGATCCACTCACTGGTGGTGATCGGCTGCCCGGTCTCGGGGTCGTCGCCGAAGCCGCACCAGTACCCCTCCGGCTTGATCGACTCGTTGGGGATGGACCCCTCGACGACCAGCACGAACGGGTCGATCTCGCCGCGTTCTCCCTTGAAGAACCACTCGATGAAGTTGTCCGCGCCCTGCACCGGACCGCATTCGAAGTCGATCAGCGGCCAGTGCACCTGGATCTTGGGCAGGCCGGGCAGCACGCTGAGCGCGATCTCCTCGATGCTCGGCTGGGTCGCGGCGGTCAGCGATACCGAGTCGCCGTCGCAGCTCAGGCCCGCGTTGATCCACAACACATGAATCGGGGCCTCGTCCTCGCCGGACGGGCTCCCGTTCGCTTGCGTACGGTCGGCAACGGTCGACGGTCCTGCATCCATCGGGATGCCTCCTTGCAGGGGTATGCAACAAAAGCGCGTATGACGGCTTCCATCCCCTTGGTAACACCGATCACCACCCCTGGAGCGGTCACGCGGTCCGTTCCAGTGACGGGGGCGTGGCGCGCCGCTCCGGGCCCCGCTCAGAGGGGGCGAGCGGCGGCCGCCCGGCGGCGTACGCGGTAGGCGTCACCCGCATGACCCGCCGGTACTCCGCGATCATGGGCAACCGGTCGTCGCACCCGGCCTGCCGGTCTCAGGACTACCCCGCGCTCCGGCGAGGCCCGTACACGCACCCTGCTCATCCGCACCCTGCTCAGCCGCGCCATCCGCAGCGGCCCCACCGCGGCCCCGCAATCCCCCCGCATCGCTACCCGCCCGGCGGCACGCCGCGGCGACCGGCGCGTCCGGGCTGGTGGCAAGGCCGTGATGACCGGCGTCCTGGCGCATGCCCTCGGGCGCCCGGCCCGTACCGTGCGGGTCTGGGCGCGAGGGGCACCGGGAGGCGTTCTACGGGGGCATGCCCCCGTGCTCGTCGTCAGCCCTCGGATCCGGTCTGCACCGTGGACACATCGAAGCGTCCGCCGCACACCCGCAGCCCACCGCTGTTGGTGGTCATCGAGTCCTTGGAGCCGGGCGGGTAGACGTAGACCAGCTGCGACTTGTTCCAGCACGGGGTGTCGGAGATGCCGTCGTTGACCGTGTGCAGCACGGCGTGTGCGCTCTGCCCCGGCTGCAGCCGGACGGAGCCGCCCGCGGTGCCCGAGCGGGTGGCGGGCTTGCCGACGGTCGAGCCGTCGCGCAGGATCAGCGAGACCCCGGGGAAGCCGTTCAGCGAACAGGCCGTCTTGCTCTTGTTGGTGAACACCAGGGGGATGTGGATGTTGCCCGCCCCGATGTCGGTGCGGCCCAGGCGCAGCGACATGTTGTTCGCGGAGCAGCGGTCCGAGGCCGTCATGACCGAGGTGTGGGACTCGCTCGCGCTCGGGGCGTTGCCTTCCGGCTTGCCGCCGGGGGACTTCTGCCCGGCGCCGGACGACGGCCCGGCGGCTTCGTTGGAGTGGCCCTGGCCACCGGACGGCTTCGGGTTGTTGCCCTTCGGCTGCGAACCGTGACCGCTGTCGGTGCTGGGGGCCGCGGCGGGCGCGGAGGCCGACGAGGAGTGGGATGCGGCGTCCGTCCCGTTCTGGCAGGCGGTGAGCGCGAGCGCCGCGACGGCGATCAGTGATCCGGCGGCGACTCGACGGCCGCGGCCGAGGGTTGTGGTGGTGAAGGACATCAGTCTCCCCCTCGTCTGGTGGTTGCGTACCCTCGCGGGTGGGGTGCGCACGGTCGGTCCGTTGTACTTCCAGCGTGACCCCGGGCACTGCCGGTCCGCTAACGACGCGCTAACGCACCGCTAACGAGCCGGAGCGCCGGGTGCGCCGCTCAGGCTCGCAGAAATTTCCCCGCACCGCGCTACCGCAGAGCGCGCCGTCACCGGCCGCATGCGCCGTCACCCGCCGGTGAGCGCCCGATGACCACCCGGACGCCGGACGCCGGTCTCCCCCTGAGGGCATGCGGTCGCCCACAGATGGCCACAGACGGCACGGGCGGGCACGGGCGGCTCGCGCGCTACTCCCCCTGTGCCTGGTACGCGCCGATGTTCGGCGGGTCGGGGACCGGGTTGCCGTAGAAGTCGCGGTCGCCCGAGTCCGGGACGCGTACGCCCGCACCGAGGGCCGGGGAGCCGGCGCGGAGTCGGACGTCGTCGGGCGCGAGGAACCGCGGGTCGGTGCGCACCGCCGCGGTGTCACCGTCCGGGACGGCGGAGATGCGGGCGTAGAGGTTGTGGTCGTAGGTGTTGTGCGCGTCGCTGATCGGGGAATTCGCCGCGGCGCCCGCGAAGATGTTGTTGCGGAAGGTGACGCCGCCGGGGCCGTTGCTGCTGACCATCGCGGTGCCCGGGGCATTGGTGGCGAGGGTGTTGTTGTGGACGAGGGTGTGCGTCGCCCCCGCGCAGACGACCGAGACGACGCCATAGGGCGCGGAGGTGTTCCGGTCGTTGAGGCTGACGTTGTAACGCACCGTATTGCGGTCGGAGGTCATCCCCTCGCCGTTGCAGATCAGCAGGAAACCGCCCTCGTTGTCGTGGCTGTAGTTGTACTGGTAGACGTTGCCGTTGTTCCCGCCGTCGATGTCGTACGCCATCGAGTCCCGGGTGCCATGGCCGCCGCTGACCTCGTTGAACTGGTAGACGACCCGGTCGGAATTCCACGCCCAGACCCCGGCGTTGTAGCCCGCCGAGCGCATGTTGAAGCCCTCGACCAGATTGTGTTCGACGCGCGCGCCGATCGCGTTCTGTACGACAATCCCGTCACCGCCGACGTCGCGCACCGTGTTGTCGTGCAGGAACAGGCCCGTGATCGGCGCGAAGGAGGTGCCGGGCCCTTGCGGGTGTTCAGGGCGTCGGCCCCAGGTGGACGAGGTGCCGATACCGGTGCGATCGGTGTGCTTCACCGTTGAGTGACGGACCGTCACATCGGCGAAGCGGGTCGGCTCGGCCGCGCCCTGTACGGCAAAGAGGATGCCGCCGGACGGGTCCGGGTCCTTGAAGTCGGCACCGTTGACGTCGTGTACGTCCACGCCGTCGACCAGATAGTGGCGGCCGGTGCCGAAGTCGTGGAGCCGTACGAGTACCCCGGCGCGGCGGTCGGTAGTGGTGGCGGGGCCGGTGTTGGACACGTCGAGGTCACGCAGCTCCCAGTACTGCACGTTGTCCAGCAGGATCGCGGCCCGCGCCCCCGCGCCCTCGATATGGGGCTTTTCGCCGCTGCCGTAGGCACCCGCGGCGAGCGGCGCGCCGGCGGCACCCGAACCGGTGGGCGCGAAGGTGCCGGTGCAGGTGGTGCCACGCTGGAAGAGGATGCGGTCTCCGGGCCGCAAGCGCGCCGCACTCGCCTTCTGGAGCGTGCGCCAGGCGGTCCGGGCGCTCGTACCGGCGGCGATGTCGGAACCGGCGGCGCAGTCCACGTAATAGGTGGATCCCGTGGTGCGCGCCGGCACGGCTGTCGCTTGCGGGGTGGCCAGGGCGGCGACGGCCGAGGTGGTGGCCAGCGCCGTGACGGCCGCCCTGCGCAGCCGGCCTGCGGGGAATCGGAGCATCGTCTCTCCCGGTTCGGTGCGTCGGCAGGAGCCTGGGGCCGACGAGGTCGGCCACATCGTCAAGCCCCCGCCCTTCGCCGGCAAGACGTGGCCGCCGGGACGTACGGGAAAGTCCAAGCCCTCGCCCGCGAAAGTGCAACTCCCGGAACTCGTCGGCGAGTTGATCGGCCCGGAACGGGCGCCGGGGGCGCCGCGGACGCCCCGGCGCCCGTACGGCCGGAGCGTCCCCCATCGGCTGCCCCGCTGCTGTCGGCCGACGTCGGCCGACCTCAGCGGCCCGCTTCTGCGGCTCCTCGCGCCCGGTTGACGGCCGACAGCACGGCCCGCACCGAGGCCGTCAGGACGGAGGTGTCCTGGCCCGCACCCCAGTACATGGCGCCGCCGATCCGGCACTGGACGTAGGCGACGGCGGCGCTGTCCGGTCCGGAGGCGGTGGCGTGCTCGGCGTAGCTGACGATCTCGACGGGGTATCCGGCGGCGGCGAGCGCATCGCTGAACGCGGCGAGCGGCCCGTTCCCGGTGCCTTCGTAGCGACGCGAGCCGCCGTCCGTACCGAGTGCGCAGGTGACCCGGTGCTCCCCCGGGGCCGGCTCGGCCGCGCTCCAGGAGCCGAGCGTCAGCGGACCGTGCGTACCCGGGACGAGATAGGTGCTGCGGAACAGCTCCCACAGGTCCTTCGGCGTGGCCTCCTGGCCGCTGTCGTCCGTGGCGCTCTGCACCGTACGGGAGAAGTCGGGCCGCATCTCGCGCGGCAGGTCCAGGCCGTGGTGCACCTGCAGCAGATGCGCGATACCGCCCTTCCCCGACTGGCTGTTGACCCTGATGACGGCCTCGTAACTGCACCCGAGATCGGCGGGGTCGACCGGCAGATACGGCACCGCCCACGGGGCCTCGGACTCCGGGACGCCCAGCTCGGCGGCGCGCTTGGCGTGGTGGGCCAGCCCCTTGCTGATGGCGTCCTGGTGGGTGCCGGAGAAGGCGGTGTGCACCAGCTCACCGGCGTAGGGGTGGCGGGGGTGGACGGGGATACGGATGCAGTCCTCGACCGTGCGGCGGACGGTGTCGATGTCCGAGAAGTCGACCATCGGGTCGACGCCCTGGGTGTGCAGATTGAGCGCGAGCGTGACCAGATCGACGTTGCCGGTGCGCTCGCCGTTCCCGAACAGGCAGCCCTCCACGCGCTGCGCCCCGGCCAGGACCGCGAGTTCCGCACAGGCCACCCCGGTGCCCCGGTCGTTGTGCGGGTGCACGGAGAGGATGACCCCGTCGCGCCGCTGAAGGTGGCGGTGCATGTACTCGATCTGGTCGGCGTACACATTGGGCGTGGCGATCTCGACGGTGGCCGGCAGATTGAGGGTCACCGGGCGGTCGGGCGAGGCATCCCAGAGTTCCGTCAGCCCGTTGCAGATCTCCAGGACGAGGTCGGGCTCGGTGAGGTTGAAGACCTCGGGCGAGAACTGGAACCGGATGTCGGACTGCGGGCGGGCGGCGGCCAGTTGGGCCATGTACGTGGCGGCGTCGCGGACCAGGGCGTGCACGTCGTCGCGGCTGCGGCCGAGGACGACCTCGCGCCAGGTGGGTGCGGTGGCCGTATAGAGGTGCACCACGGTGCGCGGCAGCCCCTCGATGGCGGCGAAGGTCCGCTCGATCAGCTCGCGGCGGGCGGGGGTGAAGACGACGACGGTGACGTCGTCGGGCACGGCGCCGCTCTCGGCCAGATGCCGCACGAAGCCGAAGTCCGTCCGGCTGGCGGACGGATAGGCGACCTCGATCTCCTTGAACCCCATCGCGACCAGCAGGTCGAACATCCGGCGCTTACGGGGGATGTCCATCGGTTCGACCAGTGCCTGGTTGCCGTCGCGCAGATCGACCGGCACCCACAGCGGGGCCTGCTCGATCCGGGCGGCGGGCCAGGCGCGTGGGGTCAGCGGTACGTCGACGCGCTCGTGGGCGGGCCGGTAGCGGTGGGAAGGCATCGCGCTGCCGCGCTGCGGATTCCAGGCGGGTGCGGCGGCGGGGACGGGGCCGGCGGGTGTACGGAGCGAGGGGAAGGCGGTGGCGGAGCGGGGGGAAGTGGTGCTGGTCATCGCTGTCCTTCTGAGGAGCCGGAGGAGACCGGCAGCGCCGAACCCCGCGGCGGGGTGCCGGTCGCGTCAGGCCCCGCCGCGGCGGCCGAGAAGGAGACCACGCAGCTTCATGCCGGGTACACTAACCATGAAACAACTCCTCAGACAACCTGAGAGGTGGCAGGTACCCCCGGATGTCTCTCGAAGCCCTTCGCCCCAGCCCCCTGGTCGAACAGGCCGCCCAGCGGCTGCGCGACCAGATCACCGGCGGGCACTGGCCGGTGGGCACCAAGCTCCCCGGCGAAACAACCCTGGCCAAAACCCTCGGCGTCGGCCGCTCCACGGTCCGCGAGGCCGTACGGGCCCTGGCGGGCGCGGGGTTGGTGCAGCCACGGCAGGGCTCCGGCGTCTTCGTGATCGCCACCGAGCCCACCGAGGACTGGCCGGCCCGCCTGCGCCGCGCGGCCGTCGCCGATGTCTACGAGGTGCGCATGATGGTCGAGGTCCAGGCCGCCCGGCTGGCCGCCGACCGGCGCACGGACGCCGATATCGCGGCCATGCGCGCCGCCCTCGAGAAGCGGCGCACCGCCTGGTCCGGAAGCGACAACGCGGCCTTCGTGGACGCGGATATCGCCCTGCACGCGACCGTGGTCGACGCCGCGCACAACCCCGTACTGACCGACCTGTTCGCAGAGTTCGTGCCCGTCCTGCGCCAGGGCCTGATCGAGCTCGTGGACCTGCTGGGCCTGCGTGACCCGGACCCGCCGCACGGCGACGCCCGGCACGCGGCCCTGGCGGAAGCCGTGATCAGCGGTGACGGGGAGGCCGCCGGCCGCATCCTGCAGTCCGAACTCGAGGCTACGTTGCGGGAGTTGATGGCGCGCTGAACCGCGCCCGAGCGACCGCCCGCCGCCCGGCCTCGCACGTCCGCCCCGCCCTGAGAGGGGCGGGGCGGACGGGGGGACAGTGATGTGGCCGTCAGTGAGCGGCGGCCGACGGCTGGGCGAGCTCCAGGTCCAGGACCTCATCGGCGCCGCCCGCGAGGGATATCGGCGCGGCGTGCGGCGGGTAGCCGGCCGCCGTGAGCGTGTAGTGGCTTCCCGCCAGGTCGGAGAACGCGAACGCGCCGTCCGGGCCGGTGACGGTGTGGCCGGTGACCGTACCGTCCTCCAGGAGGGTCACCGCCGCATCCGCGAGCGGTCGGCCGCCGGGACCCCGGACCGTGCCGCGGACGAGCGCGGTCGGCCGCAGCCGGGCGTCCTGGCGTGCCGCTTCGGCGCCGGGCAGTTCGACGGTGCGGGCCTCGGGCCGGTGGCCGGGGGCGCTCAGGACCAGGGTGTAGGTGCCGGACGGGAGGTGGGAGACCTCCCAGCTGCCCTCGGCGCCGGAGGTCGTACGGGTCACCACATCGCCCCGGGCATCGGTGACGACGATGCTCGCATCGGCCAGCGGGGCGCCGTCCGGTCCGCCGAGCAGGGTGCCGCCCAGCCGGCCGGTGCCGGCCAGGACCAGGTCCACGGCGGTCGGCGCGCCCTCACCGCGGTACGTGGCCGAGGCCGCGTGCGGCGTATGGCCGGGGGCGGCGCCGGTGAGGACGTACGTGCCGGCGGCGGGGGCGGCGAGTGCGTAACGGCCGTCGTCGTCGGCGGTGGTGACGCCGGCCTGGCCGCCCTGCCGGTCGATGAGGGTGACGGTGGCCCGGCGGACGGGCGCGCCGGACGGGTCCAGGACGCGGCCCCGGAACGCCGCGCGGTCCGCCCGGCCTTCGGTGCCGGGCTGCGCCCGGGAAGGCGCGGGCTTCGCGAGCGAGGGGGGCTCCGCCTGCGCGTCAGGCTTGGTGAGCGGGTCGGGCTGGGCGAGCCGGTCGGTCGTCGCCTGTCGGGTGGGCGTCACCGGGTCGTGCGCGGCGTCGGCCGGACCTGCCGCGGCGGCCGGAGCAGCCGCCTCGCCCGTCTCCTTCACCAGATCCGTGCTCTGCGCGACCAGGGTCGGCGTCGTACGGGATGCCGTGCGCTGCGACGGCAGGAATGCCGCCACGAAGACGCCGATCAGGACCGCGGCAGTCGCGATCAGGAAGGAGACCCGGAAGCCGGCCATGGTCGGCACCGTCACCGGGCCCATGTCCTGGGACATATGGGCCAGCACCATGCCGATCACGGCGCTGGAGACGGACGTGCCGATCGACCGCATCAGGGTGTTCAGGCCGTTTGCCGCGCCGGTCTCGGACGGGTCGACGGCGCCGATGATCAGCGCGGGCAGCGAGGAGTAGGCAAGGCCGATGCCCGCACCGACGATCACCGCGATGATGACGGTCTGCCAGGGGGCGTTCATCAGGCCGATGCCCGCGCCGTAGCCGATGGCTATCACCAGCATGCCCAGGAGCAGCGAGATCTTGGGGCCGCGCCGGGCGGCGATCCGCGCATACAGCGGGGCGACGAACATCATCGTCAGGCCGAGCGGTGCCACACACAGACCGGCCACCACCATCGACTGGCCGAGGCCGTAGCCGGTGGACGTCGGGAGCTGGAGCAACTGCGGCAGCACCAGAGAGATCGCGTAGAACGCGACGCCGACCGTGATGGAGGCGAGGTTGGTGAGCAGCACCTCGCGGCGGGCGCTGGTGCGCAGATCGACCAGCGGGTCGGCGATCCGCAGCTCCATCAGGCCCCACAGGACGAGGATCACCGCCGCGATCCCGAAGAGCGCGAGGATGGTGGGCGATCCCCAGCCCCAGTCACTGCCCTTGGTGATGGGCAGCAGCAGCGCGACCAGTCCCGCGGACAGCCCGAGGGCACCGGCGATGTCGAAGCGTCCCTGGGCGCGTACGGAGGTCTCCGGTACGACGAGGACGGTGAGCAGCATCGACAGCACACCGAGCCCGGCGGCGCCGAAGAACAGGGCGTGCCAGTTGGCGTGTTGGGCCACCAGAGCGGCGACCGGCAGGGCGAGGCCGCCGCCGACACCTATGGACGAGCTCATCAGGGCCATCGCCGAGCCGAGCCGTTCGCGCGGCAGCTCGTCGCGCATGATGCCGATGCCGAGCGGGATGGCTCCCATGGCGAAGCCCTGCAGCGCCCGGCCCGCGATCATGGTGACCAGGTCGCTGGTGAATCCGCAGATCAGCGAGCCGACGACCATGACGGCAAGGCTGGCCAGCAGCATCCGCCGCTTGCCGTACAGGTCGCCGAGGCGTCCCATGATGGGTGTCGAGACGGCGCCGGCGAGGAGGGTGGCCGTCATGACCCATGTGGCGTTGCTGGGCGCCGTGTTGAGCAGCGTCGGCAGGTCCTTGATGACCGGCACGAGCAGTGTCTGCATCACCGCGACGACGATGCCGGAGAAGGCAAGCACCGGGACGATGCCGCGGCCTGCTCTGCGGTGCCCGCCCTTGCCGGGGTCGGGCACCGCCTGCGCGGCACCGGGGATCGGTGTCCTCCCGGACAGCTGGTCGGTCGTCGTCTGGGTCATGCGTGCGGCCTCCAGGGCGGCAGAGATGAGTGTCGTCGGGGGCGGAGCAGGGCTGACGGCGGCCGTTGGGGACGGCATTGCCTACAGGTATGACACATGGCCCCGACGCCGCCGGGACCATGAATACATGCATGCCGAACGTTTTACGCCGGCGTCCTATTCCGGCCTACAGAAAGACTTCTCGCCACATCGGCCGTGATCTGGCTCACCCCCCTTACCGGCGGGCCCCCTTCGCGGCGGCCGCCCGCCTCTCCCTCTGCGCCACCGCACCGCCGCGGCAGACACCAGAAGGCGCCGCGGACTTCGGCGAGGGCGTTAAATACCGTTGTTAAATACCGTCCGCGCGGTATTTTTCTGCCCCACGCTTCTCCTGCTCGCCTTTCGAATCGCCCGCCTTTCACCTCACGCCGAAGCGGCGTCCGTCAGCGCTTTCCCCTTGAGCGCGGCATCGAGTTCGGCACCCCGCTCCGGATCCAGCTTGAGTTTGGCGAGCACGGCCGGGACCGCAATGCTGGGGAGGGTGTGCTCGAAGAAAACCGTCAGGCGGTGACTGAGATCCGCCTGATTGCTCACGGCATTCGACATCAACTGCAGTCCGGCGAACGCTCCGACGAAGAACTCTGCGGTGTCGTTCACGACGACGCCCTCCAGCACCTCACCACGGTCTCGCGCCTGACCCAGCAGGCCCTCGACGAACCGCGTCCAGGCCATTATCGACTGCTTGCGGTCCAGGTGGTTCGAGCCCAGCTCGACCGCCAGCCGGGCCGCCCCGCGCTGAATCGGATCACTCCGCAGCCGGTACGCCAGCACCTGCCCCGCGTCGACGAACTCCTGCAGCTTGATCTTCTGGGGCGCCACCGAGATGTCGATCACCCGCTCCTGGAGCACAGCCAGCGCGAGCTGCTCCTTGGAAGCGAAGTGGAAATATAAGGCGCCCTTCGTCACGCCGGCGCGCTCGAGTACTTCGGCGATGGTCGCGCGGTCATAGCCGAGCTCGTCAAAGACCGAAGCGGCCGCCTCCAAGATCAATCGCCGGGTTCGGATCGCGCGGTCCTGTTGCGCCACAGGACGCCTCCTGCCTCTCGCTGCTTTCAAGTTCCGCATGAGTTAGCTATCGCCCAAGTCGCCCCAGCACCAGCTACTTGCTTCGTCTCGTCACTCCGGCACGGAAAAGAAAACCGGATGGTACGTATTTTAATGGCATCGACACTCACCTCATTGAGGCGCCTGGGGGCAGTCATGAGCGACACTATGCACGTCAGCGGCACGGTTCGGCCGAAGAGTCCACGGCAGGTACACCTGAACCGGCCCCGCCGCGCCGTCACCGGGCATCACCGAGAACCCCGCAATCCCCGGGAGCTCGTGCACCGCTCCTTCACCGAAGACATTCTGGTCACATCATGGCGCCGACCTGACGGCCACCGTTTCTCACTGACCGCCCAGCGGCCCCACGATCACGCGTATTTCACCCCGCTTCACGGCCGCCACCACCTCATCCTTACCGGCGAGACCATCCGGCAGGCAGGCCTGCTCCCGTGCCACACGCAACTCGGCGTGCCGGTCGGCCACCACTTCGTCCTCGGAAATCTTGTGTAGACAACACACCCCGAGGATCTGACGGTTGGCTGTGGACCCACCCGATTGACGATCGAGGTCAACTAAGGGCTGTCCCGTAATCCCTGGCAGGCGCGCGACGACAGCTACGGCACCTCGCCGCGTTGTCGGAACATCCCGATACATCCAGTATCGGGACGCTCCTCCGCCTTGCGATGCACCGCATCTGACGCCGCGCGCTGATCCGCCAGGGATTACGGGACAGCCCTTAGCCGGCTGCGGATCCGGAGCGGCGCGCTCTCCGGCGGACACTTCGCCATGACCTTCCGCAAGGACGGCCGGAACAGTGACGTGTCCTGCTCTCCCTCGCCGGCCGGCCCCGCACCACGACCGTCCGGATCACGGTTCACAGGACGGCGAGCCGGTGTTCGTCTCCACACTGACCGCGCTGGACACACGTTCCTGAATTCCCCACCTCGCCCAGGACGGTGCACTGTGCAGCACGGTCTGCGCCGGATGCGCGACGGCGGACGCATCATCAAAGTCTGCTCGGCAGTGACCACCACGGCCTTCCCGCCGACCATCGCCTACGCGCTGTCCAAGGGCGCCGTGGACACCCTGCCCCTCACCGGCCAAGGACCTCGGCGAGCGCGGTATCACGGTGAACACCATCGCCCCGGGCTTCATCGAGACCGATATGAACGCCGCAATGCGTGTGACCCCTGAGGCACACGCCGCGGGTGCGGCACGTGGCATGGTCCGGGTTCCGGGACCGCCGCGCCGCCCCGCACGGTTCAGGCAGGCGGCATCGGCCATTCGTCCAGGTTGCCCCCGCGCCATTCGACGATCCGGGGGTTATCCAGCTCGATCTCCTCGGCGGGTCCGGCTACTCCCGCGCGGCGGAGGAATTCGGCGACGTCGCCCCGGCCGTGGGCGAGCCCGACGATCTGGCCACGCACGGTCACTCGCCGGCCGCCGGACGGCGTCGGTGGGTGCACGATCACGGGCGGGTGCTCGGTCATGAGTCCAGCGTGCGCCGGGCTTCCCGGCCGCGCACGTCGAAAGTCCGGTCGGCAGGCCTGTGAGCTCCAAGCTTGGAGACTCCAATCAGTGCCCCGTAGGCTGGCCATGTGGTGACACCGACACCGGCCGAACGTACGCGGGAGCTGCTCATCGCCGTCCGCGAGGTCATCGGCGCGTCTCAGGCCCAGCTCAGGGAAACCCTCGACGGGCTGGGGCTGACGGTTCCGCTCGCGGATGCGCTGTGGGTGCTCGATCCCGCGCTCCCCGCCCCGTCGATGAAGGTCCTCGCGGGCCTGCTGCACTGCGATCCCTCCAGCGCCACGTTCCTGGTCACCCGCCTCGACATGCAGGGGCTCACGGAGCGGGTGCCCGATCCGGCGGACCGGCGTTCCAAGATGGTCGAGCTGACGGACAAGGGGGCGCTGGTGCGCGGCGAGCTGATCGAGGCGATGGTCGAGCAGTCGCCCCTGGCGGCGTTGAGCCCCGAGGACCAGGCGGCCACCTTGCGCTTGCTCCGCAAGGCCCTGGCCCAGGCCGGCCGGCCGTGAACAGCCCCCTGGACTCGAGCGCATTCTCCCGGGACCCGTACCCGCTGCTCGCCGCCCTCCGCGAGCGCGGCCCCGTACAGCGGATACGGACCGGCAACGGCCGTACGACATGGGTCGTCACCGGATGGGCGGCGGCGCGGACGGCGCTGGCCGCCGCGCCGCTGTCGAAGGACACCGCGAGGTACTTCGCCGACCGGCCGTCCACCCGCAATCTGGCCCCGGCCGTGAGCCGCAGCATGCTCGCCACCGACCCGCCGGACCACGGCCGGCTGCGGAAGCTGGCGATGACGGCATTCACCCCGGCGGCCGTCGCCCGCTTGGAGCCCCGTATCCGCGAGATCGCGGAGGGCCTGGCCGATGCGCTGGCCGCCGGACTGGCCGCGCGCGGGTCCGCGGATCTCATCGAGGAATTCGCCGTGCCGCTGCCCATCGCCGTGATCAGCGAACTCCTCGGCGTGCCGGAGCCGGACCGGGCGGCCGTACGGCACTGGTCCAACGACCTTTTCGCGGCCGCGGATCCGGATACCGTCGACCGCGCGTCACATGCCCTCAGCGACTACATGACGCAGCTGATCGCGGCCCGCCGGACCGCCCCCGGAGAGGACGTGCTCAGCGGTCTGATCGCCGCACGGGACGAGGAGGACCGGCTGACGGAGCCCGAACTGGTCTCCCTGGCCGTGCTGTTGGTGGTCGCCGGGCACGAGACCACGGCCAACCTCATCGGCAACGGCATGCTCGCCCTGCTCCTCGACGACGCGCTCCGCGCCCGCCTCAGGGCCGATCCCGGGCTGCTTCCTGGCGCGGTCGAGGAACTCCTGCGCTACGACGCACCGATCACCCTCGCCACCTTCCGCTACGCCACCGAACCGATGGAGCTGGCCGGCGCCCACATCGAGCCGGGCGACGTCGTCCTGGTCTCCCCCGGTGCCGCCAATCGCGATCCGGCGCGGTTCCCGTCGCCCGACGCCGTACGGCTCGACCGTCCTGCCGGCCATCTCTCGTTCGGTCACGGGCCGCATCACTGCCTCGGTGCGCCGTTGGCCCGCATCGAGGCGCGGATCGCGTTCGAGGTGCTGCTGACGCGCTTCCCGGAGCTGCGGCGTACCGAAGCGGGCGGGGAGGCGCTCGAGTGGCGGCGGACGCGGTTGATGCGCGGCCTGGCGGGACTCCCGGTGACCTCGGCGGCCGGCTGAACACAGCAAACCGGCGCCGCGGCTGCAGTACGGCAGTCGCGGCGCCGGCTGGTTCCGGGTCGGTCGCGGCGCAAGGACCGCGACCCGTCTCAGCTTTCGGTGGTGTGGCCGGAGAGGCGTTCGACGCCGCGGAGGAGGGCGGAGTGGTCGAGGTTGCCGTCGCCCTGGGCGCGGAGGGAGGCGACGAGGTTGGCGACGACGGAGCCGACGGGGAGGGCGGCGCCGACGGTGCGGGCGGCGTCGGTGACGATGCCCATGTCCTTGTGGTGGAGGTCGATGCGGAAGCCGGGCTTGAAGTCGCGGTTTTTGAAGTTGTCCTTCTTGCGGGCGAGGACGGTGGAGCCGGCCAGGCCGCCGTTCAGGACGTCGAGGGCGGCGGGGAGGTCGACGCCGGACTTCTCGAGGAAGACGACGGCTTCGGCGCAGGCCTGGATGTTGATGGCGACGATGAGCTGGTTGGCGGCCTTGACGGTCTGGCCCGAGCCGTGCGGGCCGCACAGGACGATGGTCTTGCCGAGGGCCTGGAGGAGGGGCTGGGCGGCGTCGAAGTCGCTCTGGTCGCCGCCGACCATGATGGACAGGACCGCTTCGATGGCGCCGGCTTCGCCGCCGGAGACGGGGGCGTCCAGG
>NZ_JBVHTY010000025.1:0-100226 GCF_055565615.1 Streptomyces sp. NPDC028368
ACGACTCGATTTGCCCAACCGTCAGCGACTGTTCACACAGTCACATCAACGAACACCGCCGCCACCCGTCACGCCACATGCGGTTGCAGTATTAGCCGGACGTCGCGCACTGGCGGCATCACGAACGGGGTGCGACGGCCATCACATCCGGCTCACCGTGTGCATTCCCGGACTGTCGGACAGTCCTTACTTGATGGTGGTGTCGCCGAGGGTCTCCAGCACTTGGCGGAGGCCCTCGGAGGTCTTGTCGACCAGGTCGCGGTCCACGTCGGCGAGCAGCTGCGCGTAGTTCGCCAGATGGTCGGCGAAGGCGGCCCGGGTGACCTCGTGTCCGTGTTCGGTGAGGCGGATCTTGATGGTGCGCCGGTCGTCGCCGTCACGTACTCGCTCGACCAGGCCCTTGGCCTCCATCTTGTCGATGCGGTTGGTGATCGCACCGGAGGTCACCATGGATGCCTTGATGAAGGCCCCGGCGGTGAGGGTGTAGGGCGGCCCGGAGCGCTGCAGCGTGGTGAGCACGTCGAACTCGCCGTGCTCCACGCCGTGTGCGGCGGCCGCGGCCCTGGCGGACTTGTCGACCACCCGGGCCAGCCGCTGGATCCGCCCGAAGAGCTGCACCGGCCAGAGGTCGTCCACCACGTCGGGGCGCTCCTTGGCCCACTGACCGATGATCGCGTCCACGGCATCGCTCATCGCCGCCACTCCTCTCAATGGACATCTTCTCAACGTTAAGACACTTGACGTTGAGAGAGTCGAGCTGCTTTTATCTCAACGTTGAGATTATCAAGGCTGAACGACAGGAGCACCACCGATGTCCGAGCTCGCTCTCCACCCCACCGCCCAGGACCTCCTCTTCCGCCAGGCCCGCACCGCCAACACCTTCACCGCCGAGCCGGTGACCGAGGACCAGGTCCAGGCGATCTACGACCTGGTCAAGTACGCCCCGACCGCCTACAACCAGTCGCCACTGCGGGTGGTCCTGGTCCGCTCCGACGAGGCCCGCGAGCGGCTCGTGGACCTCATGGACGAGGGGAACCGGCGCAAGACTGCGGCCGCGCCGCTGATCGCGGTCCTCGCCGCCGACAACGAGTTCCACGAGGAACTCCCCGCGCTGCTCCCGCACTTCCCACAGGCCAAGGACCTCCTCTTCGCCGACCGCCCGGTCCGCGAGGAGTCCGCGCTGCTCAACGCGACGCTCCAGGCGGCGTACTTCATCCTCGGTGTGCGCGCGGCGGGGCTGGCCGCGGGGCCGATGACCGGCTTCGACTTCCCGGGTGTGCAGAAGGAGTTCCTGGACGACGACCACACGCCTCTGATGGTCGTGAACATCGGCCGCCCCGGAGCGGACGCCTGGTTCCCGCGCTCGCCGCGGCTCGCCTACCACGAGGTCGTCACCACGGTCTGAGCCGCCCGAGCTGCGTGAGCTGCTTGGCCTGCCTGAACCGCCTTCCTGACTTCCCTGAGCCCTCCACGCCGACCCCCTCACCTTCCGGAGCCTGCCATGTCTCTGCTCGCCCGCCCCCGCCCCCGCCCCCGCCCGGCCGCGCAGGCACCGGCCCCCGCCACCGCGCCCGCCACGCCGGCTTCGCGCCACGTCCCGTCCGTATGGCTGGCGTTGCTGGCCACCCCGGTCGCCGCGAGCGCCAACAGCCCGGTCCTGATCCTGCCCGACATGGCCGACTCGCTCGGCATCCGTACGGCCACGGCGACCTGGCTCGTCACGGTCTTCGCCTGGGCCATGGCCGTCGGCACCCCGCTGATGGCGGGCCTGCTGCGCCGCCGCGGCCTGGGCAACACGCTCCGGCTGAGCGCGGCCCTGATCGTGGCCGGCACCGCGGTCGTCGCCGTGGCGCCCTGGCTGCCGCTGGCCATGGCAGGCCGGGCGGCCCAGGCGGTGGGCGGCGCGGGCCTGGTCACCGCGGCGATGAGCCTGGCAGGCTCGGTCCGCCGAATGGGGGTGATCACGGCGGGCTTCGGGACGCTGGGCGCGGTCGGACCGCTGCTCGGCTCGGCGATCGCGGGCACGGCCTCCTGGCGGGTGTCCCTCGCTGTTGGGGTGGTCGCCCTCCTGGCCCTGCCGGCGGTCATGCGCCGCGCCGACCTGTCCGCACCCAAGCAGACCACCCCCTTCGACGGCCGGGGTGCCGCCCTCCTGGTCCTGACGGCGACGGCCCTGGTACTCATCCCGCGCTATCCGCTCCCGGCGGTGGCCGCCTCGCTGCTGATGACCGTGCTACTGGCCCTGCACATCCGGTCCAATCCCACGGGCTTCGTCCCCGCAACGCTGCTGCGCACCCGGGCCTTTGCCCTCTCCGCCCTGCTCGCCTGCACCTTCGCGACCTCGTATTTCACGCTGCTCTTCACCATCCCGCAGCTGCTGCGCGACCGTACCGACTGGTCGACCTCCACGATCGGCACCGGCCAACTGGTCGCCCTCCTCGCGGGCTCCGCGCTCTCCATGGTGCTGGCCGCGGCCTCGGCCCGGCTGGGCCGCCCACGGGTCCTGACGATCCTGCTCACGGTCGGAGCGCTGGCCCCGCTCACCGCCGTGCTGACCCCCTGGGCGCCGCTGCTCCTGCTGGTCGCGACGCTGGCCGTCTTCACCACGAGCGCGGGCCAGGCCACGCTCGCCGTATACGCCACCCAGGCCGCGCCGACCACTCAACGCCCCACAGCGATCGGCCTGTTCAACCTCTGCTACCAGCTGGGCGGCGCCTTCGGCCCGGCGATCGCAGCCCTGATCACGCTGGGCGGCTGACACACCTCGCCCAAGTCCCGTCCCACCCTCGCACTTAGGATCACCAACATGAACGAGGAAACTCCCACCATGCCCGCGACCACGACCCCGCTCGAGGCGATGCTGACCCGCCATGCAGATGCCGAGACCTGTGCCGACCCGAGCAGCGTGATGACCCTGCTGGCCGACTCGGACGGCACCGCAGGCGGCTGCACGAGCTACCGATCCACCTTCGCCAAGGGCGCGATAGGTGCGCCCGCCCACTTCCACACCCGGGCATCAGAACTCTTCTTCGTCATCAGCGGAGCCCTGCAGGTCCTGGTGGGCGAGGAAGTCACCGTCCTCAAGGCAGGCGACTTCCTCGCCGTACCGCCCCACACCCCGCACGCCTTCGCGGCCGCCCCGGGCTGCGAAGCGGATGTCCTGTTCGTCTTCACCCCCGGTATGGGCAGGTTCGACTACCTGCGCCTGCTCGGCCGGGTGATGCGCGGCGAGGCAGACCCGAAGGAGATCGCCGAGTCCTCGGAACGCTTCGACAACCACTACGTCGACAGCCCGGCCTGGCGCGCCGCCCTGGAGCGTTCCACGTGATCGACTCCACGACCCGGATCCGGGTGGCCCGGCCCTCACGGAACCTCGCAGCCGCCGAGCGCTTCTACGCAGACGGTCTCGGCCTGGACATCCTGTGGCGCTCCACTGAGCGCGTCACGGGTGAGCACGACCTCCTGATGGTCGGCCCGCCGGGCGCCGCCTGGCACTTCGAACTCACACATGACCCCGAACGGCCGCTCGAGCCCACACCGACAGTGGACGATCTGTTCGTCGTCTACCTCGGTGCCCCGGTCGACCAAGCCCTGGTCGACCGCCTGGAGGCCAATGGGGGCACCAGGGTTCCCGCGCACAACCCCTACTGGGACAAGTACGGCGTGACCGTCGCCGACCCCGACGGGTACCTGCTCGTCCTGTGCTCACGCAACTGGACCATCTGAACCCGCGGCCTCACAGCGGCACGGCGGACTCGCTCGCCTGGATCAGGACGCCTTGCTGTAGCCGTCCGGTGCGGGCGGGCCGTCGCCGCGGAGCGGGCTGAAGTCGATGTCCAGGTGCGGGTCGTACGCCTCGGGCTGGAGGCCGAGTCCATGGGGGAGTATTCGCCGAAGCGGCGGATGTGCTCGGTGAGGTACGGCGAGACCTGCGCCAGGTCCTCCGGGCCGATCTCCCAGCCCTCGGCTTGCACCTGACGGACGACCTCGGCGATGTCGAGAGCGTTATGGAAGATCTCCGCGTTGCTGAGGAGGGCGTTGAACTTCGCGGTCTTCTCCTGCTCGACGGGATCGTTGTCGGTGATGACGAGCCGGGCCTCAGCGTCGTCGGTGAGGCCGCCACCGGCGGCGAGGCGGTGGCGGCGGCCCGGCGCGAGCGCCCCGACGTCGTCCTGATGGACGTCCGGATGCCGGAGACGGACGGCATCGAAGCCACCCGGCAGATCTGCCACGGGCCCGCCACAACGGACGTCCGTGTCCTCATGCTGACCATGTTCGACCGGGACGCCTACGTCTACGCGGCGCTGCGTGCCGGAGCCAGCGGATTCCTGCTCAAGGACACACCGCCCGGCGAACTGCTCACCGCCATCCGCGTCGTGGCCTCCGGCGACGGACTGCTCGCCCCTTCGGTCACCCGCCGCCTCATCGCGGAGTTCGCCGGTGGCGCCGATCCCACGCGCACCCCGGCCCCGGAGCTGACCGGGATCACCGAACGGGAGCGGGAGGTCTTCACCCTCGTCGCCCGCGGTCTCAGCAACAGCGAGATCGCCGACCGCCTGTATCTGGGCCTGCCCACCGTGAAGACCCATGTGAGCCGTCTGCTGACCAAACTCGACTGCCGAGACCGAGCCCAACTGGTCATCGCCGCCAACGAGTTGGGCCTCGTCTCGGCCGGATCGCACTGAGGGCACTCCGGGAGCCGAGCTGGTGTAGGACGCGGGTGCCGTGGGGTGCAGACGCACACGGACCCCGCCCTCGCACAGCTCGGGCGCCTGCTCGTACACCGCCGCGGCGGGAGCGGCGAGTGCCAATGTGGTCGCTAGGCCGCTCAGCTTTGCTCCAGTGTGGTCGCGAGGCCGCTCAGTTGCTCCAGCCCGTTAGGGCCTCCTGGCGACTGGGTTGCGTGTGACGTCGACTCGGTTCGCCGAGACAGGACATGAGCGCTTCGCCTGGTGGGTGAGCCATCGACTTGGCGGGACTGAGCGGTTGAGCTGGCGATCCCCGCCGGGTGAAGCGCTCAGTCACAGGCGTGCAGCGGCAGCTCGGCCTGGCCTTCGGGGGGCGGTCGTAGCTCTGCCGGGCGCTGGGGAGCCGCCAACTTGCCAAGAGCGGCCGGAGAACGGGGTGTCGGGAACTGATGGACCTCGTTGGTCAGCTGGCGGCATGGCAACACCTGCTGAGTGAGCGTCAGCCGACAACAACCTTTGACGGCTCTCCTCGCGTCGGCCGTCGGCGCCCGGATCGGATACGCCCGATAGCCCGGCATGAGACGTGTCCATGTGAGACCGTCTCGCCCGTGATCGAGGGCTGCTCCTCGGATGGTCAGCGTCGCAGCAGCGGGTTGTGTCTCACTCCGATCCCGGCCTCGGGGAGCAATGGAACAGTGGTTGGCTTTTAGCATTGACCGACGTCATGGACGCCGTTGACGGCGGGCGTTCCCGCCGGTTACCCGTGCTTGTCCGGTTCGGCGTCGGCGAAGGCGCGGTACAGCGAGGCGACAGAGGGATGTCGCCCGGCGTTCTTGCCGGTCTTGATCATGATCTTCTTGGCGATCTCGGGCACGGGGACGCCCTTGTCCTTAAGCGCCTGCGCGAACGTCAGCATGTCTTCGTCGATGACCTTGGGGCGTCCGCCGTGGGCCTTCGCGGTAGATCTGTGGCATGACCACCTGATCCCCGAAGCAGGGCGGCCGGCTCCAGTGCGCCATCCTGGCGCAGCCAGGCGCGCCCCTGGGCTACTTCAACAACAGAAGAACCGCAGATCGAAACCCCTCGAAAGAGGTCTTGACCTGCGGTTCTTCAAACTGTATATCAGTACTCTGAGTAGCCCCGACGGGGCACACGGCAGATGGATGCAGGATGCGCCCCTGGTCATCGAAGCCTTGTGTTCGCTGGACCGATCTGTCGTGTGAGAAGCGGTTCGCGGTTCGCTTCGGGCGAGGGTGAGTTTCGTCGACGAGGTCAGCGAGACAGTCCAGCTGGCCCGGACGTCGCGTCGCTTCTTCGATCCGCCCGACAGAGTCAGGCCGTCGAGGACGTCGACGACGAACTGGGACGCGGGGCATGGCTTCGAACTCGTCTCGTGAGTCGTCCTTCAGCACCGTGTGCGTATCAGGTGACGGATGCTCAGCGATGGCTGGGCCCGCCGGTCAGTCGATGCCTTCGATGATGCGGAAGTCGCGCTCGACGCCGTCGGGGAGGGCCACCAGCGCCTTCTGGTATGCCTCGCTCTCGTATGCCGCGACGGCCTGTTCAAAGCTGTCGAACTCGATCAGAACGACGCGTTGCGTGATTCCGGCCTCGTGGGCGACGACTCGACCGCCACGGGACGGGATCCGGGACAGGACGCGCCCGCCCCCAGCCTGGACAGCCGGACCGGCCAGCTTGTCGTAGGCAGTCAGCCTCTCAGGGTCGGAAATGGCGGGGTAGACACTGACCCAGTAGCCCTTAGCCATGGAAACCTCCTGTGTTCGGCCGGACACGTCCGACTTCGAATTGACACTCAGATCGATCGATCCCGGCGACGGGTACTGCGGTCAGTTGAATCGTCATATGTGCAGGTTAGGGCTTGATGTGCGGTCGAGGGAAAGACCGGTACGGGATAGACTCAGAACGGATCGTTATCAATCGGCAGGGAGGGCACGTGGCGCCGGATACGGTGAGCCTGCGGTACTTCCTGGTGCTGGCGCGGGAGTTGAACTTCACCCGCGCGGCCGCACGGATCGGTATCGCACAGCCCGCACTCAGCGCCCGGATGCGCCGATTGGAGGCGGAACTCGGTACGGCCCTGCTGGTCCGCAACACGCGTAGCGTCGTATTGACCACGGCCGGTGTGGCTTTGGCGGAGTCCGCGCCGCCCGCGCTGGCGGCGCTGGACCGGGCATGGGACACCGCCCGGAGCACGGCGGCCGGTGAACTGGGCACGCTGCGCATCGGATACAGCCTCAGCGCCGGGGCCGAGACGGCACCGGCCCTGGTGGACAGGCTGATTCGCGGCAACAGCGGACTCGAGGTCGGCGCGGTCCCGATGGCGACACCGGAGATCTCCCCCGCGGTCGCCGACGGCCGCATCGATGCCGGGATCACCCGCGGTGAACAGCCGGGCCGTGGCGTGCGCCGGTTCCTGCTGCGGCGTATGCGCGTCGGGGTCCAGCTGGCGCAGCACCATCCGCTGGCCGAACACCCGGAGATCGAGATCGCCGACGCGGCCGCGTATCCGCTGCGACTCCCGGACCGTGCGGCCAACCCCGTGATCCACGATCAGCTGTCCGCACTGTTCCGAGACACCCGACCACACCCCCGGTTCCACACGCCCGCAGTCTCTTTCGACATGTCTCAGCGCGACCTGCGCGACGGGGTCACCCTCGCCCCGGCCGGAGAAGCCGCGGTCACGGCACAACCGGCCGGTCTCACCTGGCGACCGCTGCGGGGCGCACCCAGCCTGACGATCCACCTGGTCCTCCCACGCGAGCAGTCGCCGCTACACCGCCGCATCCGTGCCGTCGCCAAAACCCTGGCGCACGAGCTGCACTGGCTGCCGGACTGACGCGCAAGAGGTCAAGCGAGACGGACGCCTGCGGTGGCGAGGCCGAACAGATCGCCGCCCTGCAGGCGGCCGGACGGGGCTCCCTCATCGCCAGAGGAGAGCCGACGCTGCCTGCTCCCCGATCCTGACGCTGAATCTGGCTGCGATAACGCCAAACTGGCGTCAAGGAGGCTGGTCCCGCTCTCACAACTCCCAACAGGCACCAAGCGTGCCGGTCTCGGAGTTTGCTCGACAGCCCTGCGGTCGGCAGCCAGGGCACTTCTGGATGTCATCTCGCTCGATGTGCCGGCCCGCGTAGGCGACGCGCGCAAGACACTCGGACATGGCCCGCTCCATTGCCTCACGGTTCATGACAGGGCCCGAAATCATGGTGTGACCCACGGGGAGGCACGTCCACATCTCCGCCATGCCGCACCTCGCACCCATCGCAGCTCAGCATCGCCACACCAACACTGGGCCGCTTTGGATCACCGACACCAATCGCAAGCATGCGCCCAGAAAAACGCCTCTCTGTTGGCCGGGCGAAGGCGACGCGCTGCTGGGGGCGTCGCGGATCCGGACTCGTTGTGGGACCACACGACTGGATGGTGCACCGGTCGGTGAATTCGCCTCTGTGCTAAGCGAGTTGAGCGTGATCGGATCGGATTGGATCGAACATTCATTCCTTTCCTGGGGGGATCATGCAAGCCGCACGCACAAGGGCCGCGCTGCGCTGTATCGCAGCCGGTGCCGTGCTCGTTCTGGCCGCCGCCGGAACCGCCACCGCCAGACCCGCACCGCGCGCCCCGTCCACCGCGCCACCCCACGTCAACGGACCCGAGGCCGTCGGACCCGCAGCCGTCGCTGCCGGGGGCCGCCCCGTGTCCGGGCGCACGCCCGAGGCCGGGCAGCCGTTCCGCAACGTCAGCGGCAAGTGGCAGGTCAATACGATCACGCCCGTCCTGCGGAACACGGTCACCGATCCGGACGGGGACAAAGCCAACCTGACGTTCGAGGTGTGGACCGCCAACGCGGACGGTACGCCAGGCACGAAGGTCAAGCTGGTCGACACCAACCCGTACGGCGTGCAGGTGTCCCCGTACGTGGACTCCGGCAAGAAAGCCGAAATCAAGGTGGCCGCCGGCCGACTGAAGAACAACACCACGTACATGTTTCACACCAACGCCTTCGACGGCAGCCTGTACGAAACCACCTGGTCGCCGTGGGCGACGTTCACGATCCGGGCCGGGATCGACCTGACGTTGCCTGCGCGGGACGACACCAGCCCCAACCCGAACCAGACGATTCAGCTGCCCAGCAGCAACCCGGAAAAGCCGCACGTGGTCAACCCGACGCCGCTGGCCGCCAAGACCGCCACTGCGAAGAAGGGCAAGGAGCAGTGCGGCCCCGTCAGCAAGGACGGCGGGCAGGTGTGTTTCGGTGCGCCGGTCCCCACGTCCAAGGCGCCCAAGATCGCGCGCAGCGTCCCGGCCGCATCCGACCAGGGCGGCGCGGCCGGTGTCGCCGACTGGTGCGAGGACGATCTGACGCTGGTCCGCGCCACCCGTGATCTGCTGTGCGAGAACCGGCGTGTGCCTGCGTTCTTCCGCAAGGACGGGCAGGTGCAGGCAACCGCGTGGTTCCTGTTCCAGCGGCTGATCCAGCTGGACGGCGTGAACAGCTTCTCCGAGAGGCTGACCGTCAAGCCGATCAGCATCCCCGCGGACTTCCAGGAAATCCAGCTGGGTGTCTATCAGCACCTGTGCGAGGACAACTGCGAGCCCATCGAGTCGGACCCGGCGGCGTGGAAGGGCAAGCCGTCGTGGACGGCCGGTGACACCCACGTCGCCTGGCTGACGTCCGGCTACCTGTGGGAAGATCAAGTCCCGGACAAGATCTATGAGTTCAAGCCGGACGTGCAGATCAACGGGATCATTGACCCCGTTGGCGAGGAGACCATTCAGACCATCGGTTATCAGTGGTCGCTCGGCGGGGTCAGTGACTACGACACGATCCGCTGCGACACGACGGCGCAGTTCGCCAAACCGGGCTGCGTGATCCCCAACTACGCGCCGACGTACACGTTCAACGCCGGCAAGAATCCGCAGGCCGCCGCGCACGCCTGGCTGATTCAGCAGGCCACGCCCAAGACGCCTGGTCTGGAGACGATGGGTACCCCGCTGTACTACCTGCCCGGCGGACGCGACGGCAAGAACCGCGCCGTCATCTGCGACGAGGACGGATGGGCGCGCACCAACTACGACCCGGCCGCGATGCGGGATTCGACCGACGTCCCTGACTGCGATGAGTTCACGTTCAACGCGTCGTACAACAGCGGCGGCCAGCCCGCGAACCTGGGCGGCCTGAACCCCGTCACGTCCGGATCGCAGTGCATCCAGTCGTACGCCACCAAGGTTGACGGGAAGATCCACATCAGGAACCTGCCTGGCTACAAGGCGAACTTCTCGTCGGTGTGCGGCAGGTCGTCCATCTCCGGCAGCGAGAACCGCGGATCCATGGGGGCGTTCTCCATGGGGTTTGTCGCGAACATGCGGCTGATGGACAAGGATGCGTACTGGCTGGAGACCGGCATCGACGGCAGCTGCTCGACCGCGACGGCTGACGCCTGGCGGTGCACGATGGGCATCAAGCAGCCCTGACCTGGGCGCTGCCGGTACGGCCACAGCGGGGCGTACCCGCAGCGCGACGGCACACAGCAGCGAGGCCCCACCGGACAGGGATCCGGTGGGGTCCCGCTGTCGTTGGGGCGGGGCGGATCAGTCGTAGGGCCCGGCCAGCCGGACGGCGGACAGCTGCCCGGCCTCGACCTGGGCGCGGGGGATGCGGATACCCAGGGCTTCGCCGATGGTCTGCCACACCAGGGCATTCAGCCCCCCGCAGCTGTCGTCCAGCAGGGCATGCCACTGAGGGATCGTGTAGCCGGGCGGGCACACGGCGCCTGCCGACTTGAGGCGCTGCCCCAGCCGGGCCAGGCCCCCGCCCGGTACGGCCTGCGGGTAGGACGTCAGGTCGTCGCCGAAGTTCCGCACGTGCACCCCGCCGTCCCCGGGCGCGTACGCAAGATAGCTGGGGTTGACGGCGGTGTTCGCGTTCAGACAGATCAGCTGTTCCTCGGGCCCGACGTCGACCCGGTTACCCCCGTCGTGGAACCACTCTGCCCAGGTGCACCGGCCGCGGTCCTCCAGGACATAGGACCAGTCACCGGATGTCCCGTACATGCAGGGCGCCCCGTCGCTCCGGTCGAAGTCCCGGTAGGGGACGGCCGCGGATATCTGATCCTGGCCGGCGCCGAGCTGAAGCAGCAGATCCGCGACGGGCATCCCGTGCACTGCGGTCAACGAGATCCCGCCCAACATCCCGTGCGCGGACGGTGCACCGTACGTGTGCTGTCCGATCCACTCAAGACTGTCGGCCATCGGAAACCTCCCTGCGTCGGGTTGGCAGCTGCGCGCCGGACGCGACGCTAACACGACGGCGTTGACGCCCTCGGCCGGTGACCGATGCGGGAATCTTCGACGCGGGCGCCGGCCGTCCGTCATCAGAATTCCGGGCGCTTGCCCAGCTCGACCGCATCCACATACGCCTCAGCAGGAGACTCCGACACCGCCGCCAGATCCTGCACGGTCTCCGCCGTCAGCAGTGCCGTGTGCATGAGGAGCGTCGTCACGCCCTGGTGGCCGTGCTCCTCCCACATGACCGCCTCGGCCTCGGCCACCATCGCCGAAAGACGGGCCGAGGTCCGGCCGAGGTCCGGCCGGGTTCTGCCATTGCGCGCACCAGGCACAGCGCTCGTGTTCAGGAAGGCTGTTCAGACCGTTTCGTCTCACCGGGGCGCTGTGAATGACCTTGCCGTCTCGCACCTGGGCGTACCGCCGGCGCCGTCCGGCGATGTTACGAAACCTCTCGCCTACCTCTCCTCCTGCGCAGGTCAGCGAGCTGCGCGTTCATGGGCTCAGAGGAGCTAACAGAATGCTCTGACACGTCGGTAGGTGATCACGCAGCAGGCAAGCTTGAGGAAGGCTTCGTGGATGTCGTCGTGGATCTCCCAGCGGATCCGCAGGCGGCGAAATCCGTGGATCCAGGCGTTCGTGCGCTCTACCACCCAGCGGACAACGCCGAGGCCGGAGCCGTGCGGTGTGCCGCGCCGGAAGCCGAGCTCCTGGGGCAGCCATTGCCATTGGATAACCCGTGTGCAGCACGAACAGGATGCCCTACAGGCACTTAGAGCTCGTAACACGATCTTGTTGAGGTTGTCCTGGTCGGGCGTGACTGGTAGGGCGTGTATCGAATGTCCTGGCATCTCTGGGCTTCAGTTCCGGTCGTGTTGTGACGCGTTCTGTCCGCCATGTTGACGCTCGTGGTGACGCTGCTGGTGGGAGCCTGGACAGCCGTCCGTCTCCGGGCCTAGGACCTGCGCCCCATGCGCACCGTGAACCTGCTGGCTAAGGTCGGCGTCCATGCAAGCTACGAAGATCATTCGCCGCAACGCGGCGGAGCGCAGGCGGGACACTCTGGAACGGCTCGGCTCAGAGTGCGACATATGGGTGTCGACGGCCCACCCCGACCACGGCCCGCACCAGGTGCCACTCTGGTTCCTGTGGGACGGGCAAGCGGCGTGGATGTGTACCGGCGCAGACTCCGCGACCGCGCGCAATGTACGCAAGGAACCGCGCGTACGGCTGGCGCTGCCGGATACCGTCGATGTGGTGCTGCTGCAGGGGGAGGCGGAGTGCTATCCCGCGCGGGAAGTGCCAAAGGATGCCGCAGATGCGTTCGCGGGCAAGTTCGGCTGGGATCCGCGTACGGAAGAGACCCCCTTCCTGTACCTGCGCGTGGCGCCGCGGACAGTGCGCGCCTGGCGCGGAGAACCGGAACTGCGTGGCAGGGTCGTCATGCGCGATGGGGCGTGGCTGGGATAGCACGGGGCCCTGAGCGTAGTTCGAATGTGCTGGTCACAGCCACTCGTTGATGGCCGCTACGAGGACAGTCGCCTCGTAGCGGACCGCGAGTTTGTCGTAGCGGGTGGCCACGGCGCGGTGCCTTTTGAGGCGATTGATGCCGCACTCGACCGCATGCCGAGCCTTGTCGTCCTCGGCATCGAATGTGGGCGGCCGACCGCCGCGATAGCCCAGCTTCTTGCGGTTGCGGGCCTGGTCGACCTTGTCCGGGATAGTGCAGCGGATGCCGCGTCGGCGCAGGTAGGCGCGGTTCTTGCGGGAGGCGTACGCCTTATCGGCGCGGACCCGGTCGGGCCGGGTCCGCGGCCGGCCGGAGCCCAGGCGGGCTACGCGGACCTTCTTCAGGACGGGCTCGAACTGCGGGGAGTCCCCGCGCTGTCCAGCGGTGATCACGATGGACATGCGGCGGAACAGGTCGTACACCCGGGACCAGGGCCCGTATCCCTCCGGGACGTCTCGCCACGGGACGCCAGTGCGGGTGCGAAACCGTATGCCGTCGATCAGCTGCCGCCTGGTCCATATCAGCGGACGGCCCGGCTTCTTGCCCCTGGGCAATAGCGGCTCCAGGCGGGCCCACTGCGTATCCGTCAGATCTCCACGTGCCACAGAACGAGATCATCCCACCTCAAGATCCACTTCCGATACACGCCCTAGGTCGATTCGGCCGTTCGTGGAGTGTGAGTACTCGGCCGTGCATGGTGGACGACGTCCTGGCGCGGGTCGTCTGCCTACGACAAGACGTCGTCGCCGTCGGTCTGTTCCAGTAGCCGGACCTCGTCGGCGGGCAGGCGCTCCGCGGGCGTGAGCCGGGTGCATCGGGCGGGCAGGAACCAGGCAAGGGCGGCGGCGAGGACACAGAAGCCGGCGGAGAACCACAGCACCATGGTGTAACCGCCCACCGTTGGCTGGCCGTTGCCGCTGACATGAGCGGCCAGGATGGTGGCGGTGAGCGCGCTGCCCAGGGAAAAGCCGGTGAAGCGGACCACTTGGTAGAAGCCCATGGCGCTGCCTGTCTCTCGGGCGGGGATCGACTGCACGATCAAACCGGGAATCGCGGCGAAGGTGGTGCCCAGTCCCACTCCCAGGACACCCGTCATCACGAAGGCTTGCCACAGGGCGCCATGGAAGACCGCGAAGAATCCGCAGCCCAGCGCGGCTACGAGGCAGCCCAGCGTCAGCACCGCCCGGATCCCTATGCGTGTCACCAAGGCCGGCAGTGTGCGGGAGCTGATCAGCATGAAGAAGGACAGGGGGATGAGGACGGTGCCGGCCACGACGGCCGATGCGGAGAACCCGAATCCGCCCGAGCGTGGGGATTGCACAAACTCCGTCACCCCCGAAAGCACCATGTACATCGCGACGCCGAGCACCATGGCGCAGGCATCGGCGGAAAGCACGGATGGATGGCGCAGCAGACGCAGCTGAACCAGCGGGTTCCCGGCACGCAGCTGCTGCACGGCCCACACCGTGAAGAGCACTACGCCGACGGCCAACAGGCCGATGATCGCCGGCGAGCCCCAGCCCCACTGCGTCCCCTCTGCCACTGCCACCAGTGCGGTGACCATCGCCAGCGCGAGCAGCACGGCGCCGCCCCAGTCGAGCCGGTTGGGGGCGCTACGCCCCGCGCTCGACGGTACGACTGCGGCGACACAGATCAACGCGAGGCCGGACACGATCGTGCCGAACCAGTACGCACCCGCCAATCCCCACGCCTCGGCGAGCAACCCGCTGATCGGGTAACCGGCGCCGAGGCCGGCCCCCGCCGATACCGACAACAGCGCAATCATCGGCGCGACCTTGGCCTGCGGCAGTTCTTCCCGGGCGGTGGCCATCGCCAACGGCGCCAGTCCGAGCCCGACGCCCTGCAGTCCGCGGCCGACGAGCAGCATCCCCAAGCCACCTGCCAGCGCAGCCACGACACCGCCCGCCGTGACCACGGCCAAGCCGCCGAGCAACGTCACTCGCCGTCGCGGGCCGTCGCCGAGCCGGCCCAGGACCGGGGAACTCGCCGCGCCGACCAGCAGCGCCACGGTCAGCGACCACTGCGCCGTACTCAGCGACTCATGAAAATCGCGAGCAACAGTGGGGATCAGCGGAGCACCAAACGAGCTGATGATGCTGGAGACCAGCGTGGCCAGCACCAGCACAGGCCCGATCAGTGCGCTGCGACGCCTCGCGGTCATCACCATGCCCCCTCGGTCCGCCGCGTGCCCATCAGTCGCTCAACAACCTCGCCCGCGCCGATCAGTGCCGCGAGCTCCGTGTCTGCAAGGCCGAGCAACGCGCCTCGGAGAACCTGCGTGATGTGCTCGACGAACTCCGAGTAGTCGCTGACGACGCCATCGGTGACCTGAACGTCGGACGGCTGGAAGTAGCGCGCGATGTCGACCGCAGCGTCGTCCGGCTGACCGATGATCCGCCGGGTCAGCACATGACCTATGACCATGAGACCTCCCAAGAGAAGTACGTGCGACTTGCACGCAACAGCCTACGCCATTCCGTGCGCTTCGCACGTATTATTGTTGGATGGCGAATACGGGTTTGGCACAGGACCTGGAGCAAGCGCTGGGACAGCTGTTGCTGCGGCGCAACCGGAGCGCGCTCTACGACGCGGTCCTCGACTCGGCACCGACGGGTGTCGATCGTCAGACCTACCCGGTACTCAGTGGGCTAGCTCGGCTCGGACCGCAATCGGCGGCGCGGCTTGCCGACGAGGTCGGTATCGACCGATCCGGCGCAAGTCGCTATGCCGACCGGCTCGAAAGCGCGGGTCTGCTTGAGCGCAGTCCCGACCCCTGCGACGGCCGGGTCACCCTGCTCGCATTGACGCCCGCGGGTCGCGCCGCGGTCACTGGGCTCCGCAACGCGCTGACCCGGCATCTTGCGGGCCGGATCGCGGACTGGCCCGATGGGCAGGCGCAGGCGCTGATCGACGGTATTCGCCTGCTCATCGACATGCCCCCGGACTGACTCCTTCGGCCGTCGGTGCCGGACGGCATCCTCCGTTTGAGCTCGTAACGATCACGATCGGTGCTTCTTCAATCGCCTCCAGCAGATGAGGCCGCAGGCCAACGAGACAAAGGCATCGTGGAGTTCGGTGCGGCGTTCCCAGCGGACGGCGAGACGTTTGAACTGGTGGAGGAGGGCGAAGGTCTGCTCCACGACATAGCGGAGTTTGCCCAGGCCCTTGATGTTCGGGGCGCCTTTGCGGGAGATGACCGGCAGGATCCGGCGCTTACGCAGCTCTCGCCGGTTGGGGTTGGAGTCGTAGCCCTTGTCGCCGAGAAGTGAGTCGGGGCGGCGGCGCGGGCGGCCAGGCCGTCCGGCCACGGGCGGGATGCCGTCGACGAGGGTGAGGGTCTGGGTGACGTCGTTGACATTGGCTCCAGTGGTGATGACCTTGAAAGGCGTGCCCTTCCCGTCGCAGATCAGGTGGTGTTTGCTGCCCGTCTTCCGCCGGTCGACCGGCGACGGACCGGTGCCGGCCCCCCCTTTTTCGCCCGAATGTGAGAACCATCCACACATGCGCGTGACCAGTCGAGTTCGCCGGCAGCGTTGAGTTCAGCAAGCAGGATGCGGTGCAACTGGTCGAAGACCCCGGCCTGCTGCCACCGGTCCAGGCGCCGCCAGCAGGTCTGCCCCGAGCCGAACCCCAGCTCCAACGGCAGCAGTTGCCAGGCAATGTCGTTGTGGAGGACGTACAGGACGCCCTGCAGACACAGCCGGTCCGGCACCGGCTGCGGGCCTGGCGCCTTCTCCGGCCAGAGTGGCAGCAACGGCTCGATCAGCACCCAAAAGTCATCGTCCACGATCCACGGCCGAGTACTCACACTCCACGAACGGCCGAATCGGCCTACCAGTCACGCCCGACCAGGACACCTCAACAAGATCGTGTTACGAGCTCTTACGGTCATCCAATGGCAGCCGGCCCGTATTTCGCTCCCGCCGAGTGCGAACCGGCAGCAGCGGTTCGACCCGACCCCACAGGTCATCCGTCATGTCGTTGTCCAAGTGACGTGTCATCAACTTGTCGCTCAACGGCCCCGCGAAGTCTCTACTCGTGTCCTGCCCCATTGAAGCTGTCGGATTCTCACTCGTTCTCGTGCGTGTTGGCGGATTCTCATTGCGCTGCGCCTGAGCGGCGGCGTTTGCTTCGTTCGTGGGCGTTGATCTCATGCCCCCTCCGCGCTTCATGCCCATGCCCGTGAGGTCGGCAGACCAGACCTGGTACGCATGGCAGCAGTACGCAGACCTAAGATCACTTACTCGTCTGCAAGGGGCAGATATGCGCAAATTCATCAGCGGGACGGCTCTGGTCCTGACCGCGGCTCTATTGACCGGTTGCGGAAGCGACGACGGTCCGCCGACGGCCGACAAGTCTGCGAGCGTGAAGCCGAAGCCTCTGTCAAGTTCAGCGTGTTGAAGTGAAGTGGCTCGCCCGGCAGACAGCTCAGTCGGTAGCACGGCTCGGTGCAACGCCGCGACGCGTACGCCGGTGGCCGTGCTCACGACGTCACTTCGATGCCGAGCTCAGCGAGCAGGCCGCGGATATGCCGCTCGACTTCTCCTCGCCCGCCTCCACCTACCTCTGATCGGTTTCTGTGCGCATGATCTCGAGAGGAAGGCGCATCACCGCTTGGACCTCGCGCGGAGTGTGCGCAACGCTGCTCCACCAGCGAGGAGGGCTGCGGCGGTGGGACGACGGGGCTAAGGCAGCGGGGGCTGCGGCACCGGAGTTCGAGGAATTCCCGATGCTGCTGGGGAGGGCGCTGCGGGGGGGATGCGGGTGGTAGGCCACCCGCCAGCGGGCATGCGGAAGGCGACGCTACGGAATTTGTCTCCTTCTACCCCTGTATGCGAACCGCTGCTAGCGTCTTCGCTGGCCGATCGCAAGGGCCACACGACCAACTCCGGGGGATGGACTGCAATATGAGAATCAACAGGACCGCGGCCAAGGGGATCGCTGTAATCGCTGCGGCCATCTCCGTATCAACGACGGCGCTGACCGGGTCGGCTCTGGCCGCTACACAGTTTCCCTCTGGAACGGCCGGCGACATCAGGGTGGACTGGAGCGGCGCGTGGGCGAACGCCAACCGCCTCGAGGACATCACTCTGCAGCTGTGCGACGCGACGCCGGGGGACAAGGACCAGGCGACGGCCCAGCTCCAGGGGTACGTCACCATGGGCGGTGCCGCGAGCACCAGAACCGCCCCGTCGATCTTCCAGGTTCCGATCGGGGACAAGGCGTGCAAGGAATGGCGTGACGTCTTCCTCACTTACTTCGCGCAGGACGAGCGGCTGGCCTATGCGCGTGTCGAGTTCTTCGGGTCCCGGACCAAGGAGAAGCAGCACACGAAATGGGTGCGGAATCCGCACCTGCGCGGCTAGCCGACCCCGTACGTCGGTAATCACAAGGGGGAATGAACAGTGAACTCTCGCACATTGGCCATGCTGGCCGCATGTGCCATGGGGGCGATCACCATGTCGGCGGCGCCCGCGCAAGCCGCTCCGCAGAGCCCGTCCTCGGACTTTAAGTGCCGGATCGAGGCATTCGGGCACAGCGTTCCCGTGGTGTGCGGAAGAAAGTGGGTGAATGCCGACTGGGACCGCGACGGTATAAGGGACGAAGTGTTCTTCGTCAGCCCGCCGAACTCCTACGTGTACCGGATTTCGGGCAGCAGTAACGGTCCCGTCCGGGTCAGCAACGGAGCCGCGTACACCATGGACACGTACGAGATCCGCCCGACCGGCAAGCACCGGATTTACGCGGTCACCGCGGGGAGCACCCGGATCTACTCCCAGCTCGAATCCGGCGGTTGGAGCGCCTGGGAGAAGTACGTGCCGTAGGCCCTGGGTCCGGCAGGCTCAGCGGCCCGGACAACTGCGCCCTCTCGCGGGGCGGCGACAAGTGCGCCCCGCGGAAGGGCGCCCCACTGTCGGCAGCGCCCCTCACCCCCCGGCCGCCGAGCACGCGATCCCCCGCCACCGAGCGGTCCCTCGGCACCCGGTACGTACGCCAACCCGGCACGCGTCCACCCCTGCTCGATCCGCTTCAACACGTCGATCCAACAGGGAAATGGCGACGATGCCCTCGGCCCTACCCAGGGCGCCGACCCAGCCGCGCCGCCGGGGGCTCCTGCCGCTGGCGGTGTCTGGAGCAGGGAAGCGGGGCGTTGGGGTGCTTGGGGAGCTGGGGGGCGCGGATGACCTTACGCATTCATTTCAGTGTGGAAGAGCTCGCGAGGACGTATATAGCCGAGCGGCCCGACGCGCTGTGGGCGGTCCTGCTATGCAGTTACTCCAAGGCAGGGACGGCGTGCGGGTGTTCGGTCGCTGGTGGCGGCGGACGCTGCGCCGGCTCGGCAGGTCGGCCCGTGCTCTGCTCACGCTTGCGCAGCCGGGCGGCTACAGCCCTGACTTCCTCACCCTCAGCGGCTCCGCCCTCGGCCTGGGGCAGGGCCTGCAGAGTCTGGCGGCCACCTTGCCTGATCGGTTCCACGCCGACCTTGAACGCGACCTTGACGTCGTCGCCGCCGGCCTGACCCTGCCTTGGCACTCTGGTGTCGTGGAAGGCCATGTCAACCACATCAAGATGCTCAAGCGTCAGATGTTCGGCCGCGCAGGCTTCGAACTCCTCCGCAAACGTGTCTTGTTGGCGTGGCCGGGCGTCACCACACCATACGGACCGGACCAGAGCCCGAAGATCAATTTCAAAGCCACGAAGCATGAGTCGGCGCGTCACTGATCGTCGAGGGATGCCTGCCGGGCGAGGAACTCCTCGAACGCCGCCTTCTGCTTCGGATCCATGAAGCCTTGTCGGACATTGCGGGCCTTTTCCTGGAGCCAGTGCGCCTCGTCGGGGTCCAGTAGCTCGGCGACCACCACGCCTTTGCGAGCAACCGCCGTGCGCCCTCCTACGCGGCGACGAAAGAGTGTGAACGCGCCGAATTCCGCTGGGTGGGCCAGTTCCGGCTCCTCCGCCACAGCCCGGTTCTCTTCCCCAGTGCCAGTCATCGGGTAGGCGGTGGGGGCCCAGTGCTCCCAGAGCGCCAGCGTGGCCGCGGGCACTAGCACCGCGCGTTCTGCCTCTTCACGCCCCTCCCACATGAACGTGACAGTGACGGGCTCGCCGACCGCCTCGGCCAACCCGAGCACCCTCTCCACCTCATCGTTGATCGGGTAACCCACCACTGCATCGATCTGAATGCCCATGGTGCCTGAGGCTACTGGCCGCTTCCGACATGCCGGCCCAAAGCTTCTGCGCTTCGTCGACCACGGTGCATCAGGTGGACCGTCCGAAACCGGTGATCTCACCGACTGAGCGCTTGTCCGAGGCACTACTGCGACGGAGAGCAACCGCTCCACACAATTTGGGCCAGAGCCGCTACTCAGGTTCTGGCTCAACTTCTGTGGTGTCGGTGTCGGTGTCGGTGCCGCGGCACCGGTCGGTTGAGCAGGTGTGGTCACAGACTGTCAGGTCAGCACCTACCTTGGAGAGTGCCCCGGGTACGGACTCGAGCAGCTCCGCAGAAGTTGAGCCTGAACCGCTACTCACACGTACATAGCCGGCCATCCGTCCACGGCATGGTGCCTTTGGGGTCTGCGCCGGGCATGTGGCCGCTGGAGGTCCGGACGGTCTGCAACCATCCGGCTCGCCCTCGCTCGCGCCTGGGACTGATGACGGGGCTCGCAATCGACCGACGCGGTGGGCTGATACTGCTTGCGTCCCTGTGCGTGGATCAGTGGCGGTCCGCGAAGCGCGCGTTGGCTCGGGCGATGGGCGGTGTTAGCTGGATGTGGGCCCAGAGTGATTTGCCTGCGGTGTCGGCGAGGGTGCAGTCCCAGGCCTGGCTGAGGGCTTCGACGGTGAGCGGTCCTCGGTGGTTTTCGGCTGAGGGTGGGGGAGTGGTCAGGGCGGGGAGTTGACGGCTGGGGTTTGTGACGACACAGAGCAGGGTGCGGCGCAGCCTGGCTCCTGGCGTTGTCGCCGGGCTCGGTCGGGGCGAGCCGGGACCGGCTGTCGGTGTGGGTGGTTGGCTGTGCGCGGGCGGTGGTGGGTTTCGGTGAGGTGGTCGAGGCGGGTGGCGTCGAGCGAGCTTTTGGTGTTTTTCGGTGCCGTCGCAGATGGCTGTGGTGGCTGTGGTGGCTGTGGTGGCTGTGGTGGCGGCTTGGCGGATGAGGCGGGTGAGGCTTGCGATGCGGCCCGCGGGGTCGTGCCGACTGATTCGGCACGGTGGTGCACGTATCCGTGGACGTGGTCGACCTCGGCGCTGCGTACATCGAGCAGGTGGGGCGTGGAGCTTTCGGGTACCGGCAGGTCGGGGTACCGCCAACGCCAGTCGAGCGTCTTGTGTCACTCATTTGACACAAGACGCGGTGTCCGTCATCTTGTACTCGATACTTGATACAAGCGCCACGACGGGGGACACCATGCTCGATACCACCCTGACCAACCCGCACCGACAAGCCCGCGCCGATCTGCTCGCCCGGTGGGGCGGTCTCGCGCTCGGCGCCGCGCTGGCCTGGGGGATCGCCCAGAGCGCCCGCCTGGGGCTCGGAATCCTCCACGCCATCCCGGTCTTCGGCATCTGCACAGTGGCGGGCGTCCTGGCCGCAGACGCCCTGATGCCCAAGCAACAGGGGCCGGTACGCCGGGCAGGCCTCACCCCGCGCCGAATCCGCGACTTCCTCCCAAAGCGCTTCGCCCTGGTTCTGGCCACCCAGGCCGCCGCGCTCATCGCCCTGCTCACGGGCGCTGCGCTCACCGCGTCCGCGGACGACATGGGCCGGGCGGGCCGCTCACTCAGCGCGGCCTGCAGCCAACTGACCGAGACACGCGGCCCCTGGCCCGGCCTCTTCTACGGCATCCCGATCCTTGGCGCCCTCGGCGTAGGCAGCGCCGCCTGCGGCTACGCCCTCTACCGCATCACGCGGCGACCGGCCCTCGACGGCGACTCGGCGCTGCTCGCCGCCGACGAGGAACAGCGCCGGGACCGGGCGCTCGCGGTGACCGCCGCGTGGGGACTGTTGGTTTCCGCTCCGCTCGCCGGCGCCGCGTTCTTCGCATCAGGCGCGCTGCGTTCGCTTTCCTGCCTCGGGCCCGCGTCCCACACCGTCGGTTGGATCCTGCTGCCGGTCGCAGTGACGGCCGGCTGCACGGCCGTGTGGTCCCTGTTCGTCCTTGCCACCCCGCTCTCCGCCCCCCGGAGGCAGCCTTGACCGGTCCGACCGTGCGTGTGGACACGACCAGCCCGGTCCCGCCGTACGAGCAGGTACGGGCCCAACTCGCCGCGCTCATCGGCAGCGGCCGCCTCCCGGAGGGCGAACGGCTCCCCACCGTCCGCCAGCTCGCCGCCGACCTCGGGCTGGCCACCGGTACCGTGGCCCGTGCCTACAAGGAGCTGGAAGCCGCAGCCCTCATCCGCACCAAACGTGGAGCAGGCACCCGAGTCGCCGCCGTGCCCGGGGCCGCCGGCGCCGACACCGGTCAGCTCACCCAGCTCGCTCACGGATACGTCGCCGCCGCCCGCGCGACCGGTGCCGACGAGACAGCCATCCTCGCCGCAGTACAAGCCGCACTGGGCTGATGTCGCTGCGGGGTGCGGCCCGCCGTAGTCGGTCGCGGCCGGCGTTCATGGGCGTCGTGGCCGATGGCCGGTGGCTGAAGAGGAGCACACCGGCGATGGCCGAGTTCGCGTCGCATCGGCCATGGCCGGTCCCCGCTGCATGGCCGATGGCCGATATACCGGTGTACCGGCGTCGGCCATGCGCCATGGCCGACGGTGGCCGGTCAGTCATGGCGGTGCGATGTGCAGCGCACGGCGCAGTGGCCGATGCGCTGCGGCGCTGTGATGCCCGTGTCCGGCGCGCAGCGAAGAAGCCCTGCTCACCGGCGGGTATCCGAGGCAGGGTAAGCATTCGGGTATCCGCTGTGCTGCGTTGCACCCGGGGAATCCGGGCCGGAAACAAGCCGGGGAATCCGCGGGGAGGAGCCAGGCTCGCCCGAGCGGCATGAGCGATCATCCGGCCGATGTGCAGTTGCCCGACCGATGGATGCTCCCGGATCAGGCAGGCTCATCGGCCATTCCCATGCCCTGGGGCCGGCCTACGATCCCGGGCCCCGCAGACGTTAGGCGTGTGGTCGGCCAGGGGTACGCCACCGAAGTCATCCGTGTCGCGCTCGGCCACCTCTTCCGGAGACTGCAACGGGTCTCCGCCGAATGGGACGCCCGCAACACCCCCTCGGCCCGCCTGCTGGAACGCGTCGGCTTCGATTTCGAAGGCTGACCCTCCCCACATCCGAGATGGCCGTCTACGACCTCGGCCCGCTGCCCTACGCCGAACAGCTGCGCTGGCGTGCTCAACGCTGCACCCTCCACGCAGCCGCCCCGCAGGCCGCCGACCTCGCCCCCGTCCAGTGGGAGGTCTTCGACCCCTGCTCCACCACTCCCACATGCACCCCCGCCTGCCCACCGCCACCCGGCACCGGCAAAACCACCACCCTCGCCCTCCTCGCCCACGGCACCCAACGCCGCGGCCGCCCCTCGTCTACAACCGCGCCATCACCCAAGAGGCCGCCACTCGCTTCCCCAACACCGTCACCTGCAAGACCGCCCACTCCCTGGCCTTCGCCGCCGTCGGCCACCGCTACACCCGCCGGCTCAACGCCCCCCGCCGCCCCGCCGGGCAGACCGGACGCGACCTGGGCATCACCAAGCCGGTCCGCATCGGCGAACGCGACCTCTCACCCAAGACCCTCTCCTACGCCACCCTGCGCACCGTCACCCGCTTCTGCCACTCCGCCGACCCCACCATCAGCCACCATCACGTCCCCCGCCTCCGCGGCCTCGAAGACCCCTCGCTGCACGACCAACTCGCCCGACTGATCACGCCTTCGCCCGCAAAGCATGGCCAGACCTCCAGCACCGCGACGACGGCAAAGTCCGCTTCGACCACGACCAGTACCTCAAGATCTGGTCCCTCACGAACCCGAAGATCGACACCGACTTCCTCCTCCTGGACGAAGCCCAGGACACCAACCCCGTCGTCGAACAGATCTTCAACAACCAGCGCAGCCACGCCCAGCTCGTCATGGTCGGCGACTCCGCCCAGGCCATCTACCAATGGCGCGGCGCCAAAGACGTCATGACCACCTCCGATGGCGCCCACCTGGCCTTGTCGCAATCCTTCCGCTTCGGGCCTCGCAAGCCTTCGAGCAGCTCTTCCTGGACTGGTCCGACGTCCTGGCCAAGGAGAAGCCCAACGCCTACGCATGGGTGGTCGTCAAACAGCGCACCACCGACTGCGCCCGCGCCCGCGGCAAACGCCCCGCTCTCATCGACACCGCTGCCTTCGAGACCACCGCACTGCGGGACGCCGTCGACAAGATCGGCGAACTCGAAGAGAGCCTGAACATCTACACGGCCATCCGCGCGCTGCCCGAGCGCCAGCACGACACCATCGTCCTGCGCCACTGCCTGGGCTACACCGTCGGCGAGACCGCCGACATCCTCGGCGTCAGCGAAGCCGGCGTACGCTCCACCGCCCGCTACGCCCGCCACCGTCTGCGCGAAATCCTGGACACCGACAACCGCACCGAGGGGGAGGAGATGTGATGAGCGAAGCTGTCGACCGAGCGCTGGCCAAGGCGCGCCTGCCGCGCCGGCCCTACACCGGCACCGAGGAGGCCGAGGCACGGCTGACCGCGCGGATCACCCAGCGCATGTGACACGGCGCGCTGACCTTTGACGACCAGATGGAACCCGCTCGCGCCGTGGCCGTACGGACTGCAGAGCGGGCCGGCCTGCCGCGCCGGGCCCTTCACCGGCACCTGCGTACCCTGTGCGAGACGGTGGTGGCCAAGGAGCTGCACAAACTCGGCACGTTCCTCTCCCGGCGGATCCTGGAGCCCGAGGTTGCGTGGGTGCTGGGCTGTGTCCTGCACCTGGCTGATCGCGTGGACAGTGCACAGTTTTGGTGGCAGTTCGCCGCCGGCGCGGGCGACACCGGCGCCGCCTGCTGCCTGTATCTGCACCACATGGCCTTGGGGGAGGCGCGACAAGCGCGGCTCTGCTACGACCAGGCCGGCCTGGAGGTCCACATCCCCCGCACTCCCGAATGGGCCGACCGACGGGACTTGATGGCGGCCCTGCGGATTCTGGAATTCCTGCGCGAAGACGATGCGCACTTCTCTGCCGCCGCCACCGCGGTGATCGCGTACGTACCGCATGCCGGGGTGATGCTGCCCTGGAGGCCGGCTCCGTCCAGTCGTACGAGGTCCACTCCGTCGTCGGCACCTTCGTGCTGGGGCGGGGATCGTATGTCGCTTGGCTGCGGTTGCCGTCGGGCTGAGTGGCTACCCGTCGTGAGCCGTGCCCCGGGCTGCCTTGATCGCTTGGAGGCCGCTGCGGGCCAGTTTGGTGTACTCGCGGGCCTGACGGCACTTACCTCGGCGGTACCCGATGTCCACCGCCACGATGGCCACGATGCCGAACGGGGTGAACACCGGTGGCAGGCCCAGCGCCACGAGCCCCATCATGACGAGCACGATCGCAAGGGATGCCAAGGTGGGCGTCAGTGCCAACCGGGGGTCTGTGGCACGCGCCATGGCCCGGCCGTATTATGCAACCACCACGGGGGCGATTCGCGGGTCCGGCGTCGGGGCACCGTTTCGCGCGGCCTGCCACACGTCCGCGCGCTGCCGCGCGCTCAGCGCCTCCCACGCCCGTACCGCATGGGCCGCCGGAACGGTGCTGCACCAGTGCGCTGTTCCTCCCGGTTTCCTGAGTGATCGTCCCGGCGTGACCGTGCGGCCCGGACGCTTGCTTCGAGTGCGGCCATCAGGTCCATGGGCCCGCGCTGTTATAGCCAGAATCTCCCGGCACAGCGCCACCACCCTCACCGGACAGCTGACCGTCTGCGTTGACGAGACCGACCGAGGGCTGGACATCCTGGCGACAGGGACCACACCTCGAATCCCGCCTCTGACGATGGACATACACTGCAGTGGTGTCGGGCAGGTCCCTGCTCCGTCCGATCACCTGTATTCAACCCTCCGTGGCCGGGCCAGAAGGTTGTGCCCCTGGACTCCGGCCGGCCCGTGACACGGTTCCGAGCCGGCCCGGTCGTATGCCGCAGTCGGTTGCGTAGTGACAGGTAGCGGTCCTCGGCCGATCCGGCCCTCCGGCTCGCACGCAGATCTCCCCCTGCGGGGCCCGCTCGTATTCCCGCGTTACGCCGCCGGTGCTCCGGCTTCCGCGCCGCATGTGCACCGCACAGCGCCGAAGCGGTCGGCACCGGCCGGTCAGCACGACCCCGGCGCCGCCGGGTCATGGTCAACGCGGTCTCCGGTTCGCCGTCACCCTGCCTTCAGGCCGGGCACGCGCAGTGCGCCGCCGGCCGCCTTCGAGGGGATAGTTGTGAAACTGAGTGCACTGCTCGACGGGTACGACCACCACGTTCTTCAGGGTGACCTGGGAACGCCGATCAGCGCGGGGATGACCTTTGACGTCCGCCAGGTGACGTCCGGCTCGCTGTACATCGCGGTCCCGGACCACGAGGAGGGCGGTCCCGGGCGCATCGGAGAGGCACTGGAGCGGGGAGCGGTGGCCGTGCTGGCAGAAGACTGCGCCGCGCCGCCCGGGACCCTGTCCGGGCGCGTGTGCGTGGTGGGGGTGGCCGATATCCGGGCAGTCGCCGCGGTCGCCGCCTCCCGCTATTACGGGCATCCCGGCCGTGCGATGGACGTGGTGGCGATCACGGGTACGAACGGCAAGACCTCCGTCTCGTACATGGTCGAGTCGGCCCTGCGGATCGCCGAAGGCGCGAAGGTAGGCGTCATCGGCACTTCGGGCAGCCGGATCGGCGGCCGGAAGATTCCGATGCCGCGGTCGGTCCTGACGACCCCGGAATCGCCGGACCTCCAATACCTGCTGGGTCACATGCGCGACCGGCATACGGGCAGCGTGGTGCTGGAGGCCACTTCCATGGGCCTGCTGCAGCGCCGACTGGACCACGTGTTCATCAACGTCGGCGTCTTCACCAACCTGACCCAGGATCATCTCGACGACCACGGAAGCATGGAGAACTACAAGAACGCCAAACTGAGCCTCTTCCAGGGGCTGTGCGACCGCGCGGTGGTCAACGCCGACGACCCCGTCAGCGCACAGATCCTGGCTTTGATGCCCGGAGCGGTGACCACGTACGCAGTGGACACATCGGCCGACTACCGGGCGACCGACCTCGTCGTGGATGCCGCGGGCAGCCGATTCACGCTCCACCACGACGGACGCAAGTACCCCGCAGCCATCCCCGTACCGGGCCGCTTCTCGGTCGCGAACGCGCTGGCCACCCTGGCCGCATGCCACTTGCTCGGCCACGACCTCCAGGCGCTCGTCAGCGCCCTGGAGCGGATGCCGCCCACCCCTGGCCGGTTCGAGCGCTACCGAACTCCGCAGGGCGCCTGCGTCATCGTGGACTACGCGCACTCCCCGGATTCGCTGGAGAAGGTCCTCGCCACGATCCGCAGTTTCGCGACCGGCCGGGTGATCACCGTCTTCGGCTGCGGAGGCGACCGGGACATCACCAAACGTGCCGCCATGGGAAAGATCGCCGGGGAGCATTCCGACCTGTGTGTCCTCACCTCGGACAACCCGCGCAACGAGGGCCCGGAAACCATCCTGGACCAGATCACCCCCGGTCTTGCGGCCACCGGGACCCCCTTCCGCCGGGAGGCCGACCGCCGTACGGCGATCCGCTACGCGCTGTCCGCCGCGGAACCGGACGACATCGTGCTGGTCGCCGGAAAGGGCAGCGAGCCGTATCAGATCATCGGGGACCAGCTGCTCCCCTTCAGCGACATGGCTGTGGTCCGCGAGCTCTGCGGGTAACCCAGGAGAGCCCCGCCGCTCGGTGCCGGCTGACGGCCGCCGACCTGACTGGAGCCGGTCTGGTCAGCACGTCCGTGGAAATGGCGCACCTGGCGGAAGGACTTCACAAGCGGTCCGTCGCTACGACCCTCGCTCCGTCGCCGGCCTGACCGCCCGCGAAGCTGCTCGGACAGGTTGACGAAAGGCATGAGCAATCGATGGCGCAGAACACACAGCCAGCTGTGGTAGTTGGCCAGTTGAGCATGACTCTCAAGCGGATGCTTGCTCACAAGGCGCAAGTCAAGCCTGAGCAAGGATTTGGGCCCTTCGGCGGTCGTACTCCGCGACCGCTCGCGGCACGTCGTCGAAGTACTCTTCCCAGAATCCAAGGCGTTGCCACTCGGGGGGGCGCCAGCGTCAATCGGTCGTCGTCGAGCTGGGCAACCCAGCAGTTCGGAACTCGGTCAACCACGACAGTGAACATGGCCGCGTCCCAAAGCCCGGGACTCTCTCTGAATCCCCCGTCGTAACCGCGCTCTGGAAGGCGCAGGAGGGACTGACCTGCTGTGGTGCTGACCTCCAGAACCGGATACTCCTCTCCGATTCGTATGCCGGGATGATCCGGCACGGTCTCACCACTGGTGGGGCTGATGACCTGGTCGCAGCGAACTATCACAGCCGGAGAGTACGGGGCTGCGACTTTTCACGGCAGATGACACCGCGATACCGAGTTAGCCTGGGGCTCCAGCTGGCCTGATCGCTCTGCTTGACACCAGAAGGTCTTTTCTTGTTGCTACCTTCGCCTGCTTTTCTGGACAGTTGACACTACTTCGAGATCGGTGTCGGCGTACTCGGCAAGGTGGCTCCGGCAGACAGAAGTCCGCGCGCCCGGACCGGCGGAGATCACTTGCTTCGGCGTGGTGCCCCGTGTGCGGCATCAAGCACGAGAGCCAACAGCCGGTGGGCCTGTTCGGCGTCCTCGTTACGGGTCGTGGACAGCGCGATCCCGGTGATGAGTTGGACCAGGTCCCCGGCGGTCAGGTCGGCACGAGCGGTTCCGTGCTGTTGCGCCCGGGTGAGCAGACTGTCTGCCGCGTTCAGGATCAGCTGATGGCAGTCGAGGCCCGGCGCGTCGGGCTCGTTGACCATCAGCGCGCTGCCCATGCCTTGGTTGGCACGGGCATGGGCCAGGAACGTACCCAGCCATTGCGACAGGGCGTCGTCGGCGGAGCCCGAGGTGCGCAGCTTCTCCGCGTGCTCGCACAGGGCCTGAACCCGGTCTCTGAGCACTGCGGTCAGCAGGGCCTGCCGGTTCGCGAAGTGACGGTACAGGGTCCCAGGGCCCACACCGGCCCGGCGGGCGATCTCGTTGAGGGATGCACTGGGGCCGGCTTCGGCGAACACTTCCTGCGCGGCGGCTACCAGGCGTTCCCGGTTGAGGCGCACATCCTTACGCCTCAACTCTTGAACGGCATGGCGGTGTCCGGTCGTCATCGTCCTGCCCTTCTGTTGCCTCCGGGGATGACAAAGCGGAGAGGTTCTCCGTATTGTAGCGAACCTCAACCGGAGGGCCTCTCCGGAACGACTGACCGAGGAGTCTCATGACGGACGGCCCATCGGCAGAGCTCGGCCGGGTCGGGATCTGGACCTTTGCCTACGAAAGGCAGCCCGCCGGACGTGTGCGGGAATCGGCTGCGGAAATCGAGGAGTTGGGTTACGGAGCCCTCTGGTATGGAGAGGCCTTCGGCCGCGACACGGTGGGCCAGGCATGGCTGCTGCTGTCGGCAACCCAGCGCATCACCGTGGCATCCGGCATCGCCAATATCGCTTTCCGGGAACCGAATACCACCGCCGCCGCGGCGCGCACGCTCGGCGAAGCGTTCCCCGGACGCTACGTACTCGGCCTGGGCGGGCACCGCGTCGACAGCACCGGTCACGAAGTGGACGGTTACCCCGTACCGGCCCGCGCCAGGGCGGTGACCACCATGCGCTCCTACCTGGAAGCCATGAACGCGGCACCTGCCCATGGCTTGATACCTGACCCGGCCCCGCGCCGCTTGCTGGCCGCCCTGGGCCCGAAGATGCTGAAGCTGGCCGTCGAACACACCTGGGGCGCGCACACGTATTTCGTGCCCGTCGAGCACACCGCACGGGCACGCCAGATCATGGGGCCGGATGCGTTTCTCGGGGTGGAGCAGGCCGTCGTACTTGACCATAACCTCGACCGGGCCCGGGAGGTGGCCACGGCGCACGTTACCGGGTACCTGGCAATGGCGCCGCACCAGGAGGCGAACGTACGCCGGCTCGGCTTCGGAGACGAGGACATCGTCGGCGGCCCGAGTCGCAGACTAGTGGATGCGATCGTCGCCTACGGAGACACGGAAGGGATCCGCCGACGCGTTCAGCAGCATCTCCAAGCGGGAGCCAACCACGTCTGCCTGCAAGTACTGACCGCCGACCCAGCCAGGCTGCCGCGACGAGAATGGCGCGAGCTTGCCCCCGTTCTGATGCCCCGCCATGACCGGGTGGCCACCCCAAGCCGAACAGCCTGACCGCCAGATGCGGAAAGCGGTGAATCCGCCGCCCGAAAGGCGACGGGGCACCCGCGGCTCCGCACGCTCTGCCTCCCGCCGGCCCAGGTGTCAACTGTCGCGACCAGGTGTCACCTAGCTCGCCGAGAACCGGGCCGGGTGGGCGAGACTCTGCCGCCTGGTCTCCGCCGGCGGTCGGCCGGTGTTCCCGTGGCAAGCACTGGTCGAGCACGCGCGGGAGGGCCTGGCGGTCCTGCTGGGCCCCGTATCCGAACCCGTGCGCGCCCTGCGTCGCCCGGCCCGACGAGGCGGAACGGCTCCTGGCCCCGTGGCGCGAACTGGAGCGGGCGGGAACAACGTTGCGGCTGGAGGTCCTCTCCTACGGGCTGCCCGGCAGTGGCCCGGGATCGGACCGGCCGGCCGCACCCTGGCCCTGGCCGACCGCCTCCACATCCCCGCCGTCCCGACCAACGCCGTGCGCTACGCCGACCCCGCCCACACCGCCTGCCCGACGTCCTGGACGCTGCCCGCCTCCTGCCCCCCATCGGACACCGCACTTTCCCGAACCAGCCACCGTCGGCGCCGGGCCCGGCGCGGGGGAGGCGGATCAGCTGCTGCGCGAGCACTGTGCGGCGGGGATGGCACGTCGCAGCCTCGCCCACGACACCGCGGCCCTCCAGCAGATGGACGAAGAGCTGGCTGTGATCGGTCGTAGGGGTTTCGCCACCTACTTCCTCACCGTCGCGCAGGTCGTCTCTGACGTGCGGGAGATGGGGATTCGCGTTGCCGCGCGCGGCTCCGGTGCAGGCAGCATGGTCAACCACGCCCTGCACATCGCCACGGCGAACCCGCTCGAGCACAACCTCCTCTTCGAGCGGTTTACCGACCACTCTCCCAGCGCCCGCATGGTGCATTCAGGTGGCTTCTGAGTTCATGGCGTTCCCCTTTACCGCAGTTCATTCCGATACGTGCGGGTTCGTCGGAAGGTGCGGAGTGCGAAGTGTGATGGTCCTCGGGGACCTGCGGGTCCAGGTGATGCCACGAGCAGGGGGTGGCTTGTCCTACACGATCGTCTGGCCGGACGGGACGGTGGAGGAGGAGTCTGATCGCTTCCTGCAGCTCTACGAGGGGAAGGGGACGCAGAAGACGTACGCGTACCACCTCGTCGATCACCTTCGATGGCGGATTCGCGAAGGGCTCACGACGGCCGAGGTGACCATCCGGGATCTCCACCGCTACATGGGGGCCGTGGGCGCCAAGGTGACGCTGCCGTACGGACAGCCGTGGCGGTTGCCGCCGAAGCGGCCCTACGGGACCTCGGCTCTCCAGGTCACGGCCGCGTGCCTGAAGGGGTTCTACCTCCACCAGTGCGCGGAGCTGGGCACGAACGAGGGTCTCCGTGCCGAGCTGGCGGTCAGCCGCCTGCCGGATCAGGCCGATCGTGACCGGGCGCTGCTCGGCCACGTGAAGTCGTCGATGCCGGCGAACCCATTGGCTCCGAAGGGCGGTACCCGTAGGCGACACCCGAAGATGCTGCCGGACGGTGCCCGGCCCGAGTTGCAGCGCGTCGTGCACACCGCGCGCGACGACATGGTCGTGACGTGGCTGTCGGACACGAGCATGCGGATCGGCGCGCTGTGCGGGCTTCACCTGGTCGATCTGCACCTACGGGACGGAGCGGCTTGTGGACAGTGCGGGCCTCCGCACGTGCACGTGTGCCACCGGTGGTCGAACCCGAACCGGGCTGCTGCGAAAGGCGAGCCCGACTGGGAGTTGACCGACGGTGTCATCTCGGGCGGTGAGATCTTCAGAGCGAGCCCGGCGATGATCAGCTCCTACTTCACGTATATGACGACGGAGTACGCGAGGTTCGCCGGCGGGCACGGCATGTTGCTGATCCAGCTGGCCGGACCACGCCGCGGCGAGCCCTGGACGACGGATGCGGCCCGCGGCGTGTTGCGCCGGGCCGGGCGGCGGGCTGGCCTGCCCGGACGGATCAAGCCGCACAGCTTCCGCCACTCGACAACCGCCAAGGTCATGGACGTCACCGGCAACGACTCGATGGTGGCCAAGGTGGTCGGCAACTGGTCCTCGACCCGGATGGTCGACGAGGTCTACGGACATCCCGATCTCCATTCGCCGAAGCTTCAGGCCGCATTGACGGCGGTCTGGGGTGAGGACGAATGAGCGAACCGACCCGTGAACTCCTGCCCGTCGTAGATCTCGGCACGCGGAGCAGTCGCACCACCTCGGACCGGCTGGAGTTGCTCACCGCCTTGATCGCGGCGCCCAACTTCGAAGCGCTGCTGCGTGATGACGTCATCGTCATGCCGCCTGACCACGCGACCTTCGCGTGGCAGTGCGGAGTTCCGGATTGCGAGCGGGCGGTGCAGGAGACTCGCGAGTTCTGCACGACCCACTACAGAGAGTGGACGCGCAGGCGGAAGGAGCACGGGACGGACGCGACGTTGGCGGAGTTTCTGCGCGATGCTCAGCCGCTCAAGCCGCGCCTATGGGCCAGGACGCCGCCTCAGTGCCTGATCTGTGTCGATGTGCCGGCCTGGGGCAACAGCCCACTCTGCTTCCTGCACAAGACCCGCTGGCGAACCTACCGCAGAGAGACTCGCCAGCAGTCTGGGATCGAGCAGGACCTGCATGAGTGGGCGGCGCAGCAGCCTCGGCTGCCGCACTTCGGACAGTGCCAGGTCGTAGCCTGCCCGGAGGCCGCCGTACACCTGCTGGGTCTGTGTCGGCGCCACTTTCTTGTCTACGGCAAGGACGGACAGCCGGGGGGTGCGAGCGTCCCGAACAACTGGGGCCGGATGCTGACCGAGTGGAAGAAGTCCACTCCGGTCATCTCGTACGCGGACGAGGCGGAGTTCCGTCGGTGGTGTCGGCGGACCAGTTCCTTCTACCGCTCGGACGGCAAGTTGACCCTGCTGGGGCTGCGCCCGCTGGTCCGGGCCGAGATCAAGTGGGCCATGTTCCGTCACACCCAAGTCCCCGATGAGCAGCAGGGGACGCTGTGGGCGTTGCCCGAGATTCAGCGGCTCGCCGAGGAGTGCCGACGTCAGGAGGTCAACTCGCTGGCGGACCTCGATCTCGAGGCTCGCGGCCTGCGCCCGCTGCGTCATCAGTCCATCGCCAAGGCGATGCTGCGGTATTTGCGGCTCGTCTACTTCGCCAGGGAGGACACCAAGGATCTTGGCTACATCGAGACGGAGCAGTTCGGGGTGCGCTTCCCACACCGTGCATCGTGCTGGGACTTGACCGGTGTCTCGCAGCGCTGTCTGCGTGATCTGCTGTGGGAGTCTGTGGCGGAGCGGCTGCTGACCAAGCCTCCGCGTTCGGGTGCCATCCTCGACCAGAATCGGCGCGCCTTCGTCGAGTTGAGCGCCTTCCTCGAAGCCGGGGCTCTTGGCGGAGGGCACGACCCGCGCGTGCTTGACAAGGCCCTGGCCATCGACTTTGCCACCGACCAACGGCACCGGGCCGCACACCGGCTGCCGACGCTGGGTCTGCAGCGCCGTGGCCCCGGTGACCGTCGTACCGGCAAGCCGTCCAAGCACGGACCGAACATGCTGGCGCACGTGTTCGGCGGCTGCCGGCGCATCCTGCGCGACGCCCTGCATGCGGGCGTCACCGACCCCATCGGCCTGGATCGCGCCTTCATCGTCGCCATCCCCTCGTACCGCCCTCCCGTTCGGCGCCGCTCGCCCTTTCCCGACGACCTCGCGCGCGCCCTGGCCGACGAGCAGAACCTGCAACGGATGGAGGACTTCGACCCCACGGACCGCGGTCTTCGGGACGCCTGGGAGACCCTGGTCATGACGGGGCGCCGGGCGAACGAGGTTCTCCAAGTTCGCTACGCCTGTATCGCTCGGCTGGCCGGCCTGCCGCTGTTCTGGCACGACCAGACGAAGGTCGGTAACTACGACCAGGCCATCCGCATCCCCGAACGGCTCTTTGCCCGCATCGAGCAGCGCCAGGCCAAGACCCGCGCCCTGTTCATCCAGCGCTATGGCCGCCCGCCGACATCAGCGGAGTGCAAGGCCATCGCGCTGTTCCCGAGCAGGGTGCGTAACCGCAACCTGCTCCGGGGCGTCAGCCACGGTGGGTTCCTCGATTCCTTCAGGGAGTGGCTGGTCACCCTCGCCCTCGGTCACGGCGTCCCCCATCAGGCCCGGCACACCCTGGCCACCAACCTGCTGAAGAACGGCGCCGACCTGGTCCACGTGAAGCGCTACCTGGGGCAGATCTCCAAGGAGATGGCCGAGCACTATGTGCATCTGGCACACGACGATCCCAAGCTCAACGACGCGCTGACCGCCCTGTGGGTCACCGGCCCCGGCACCGCCGAGCCCGGCGTCCTGCTGTCCGACGGCGCACCAATGAGCCGGGAGGAGGCCGAGGCCCTCGCCCTGGACCTCACCCGCAGGTCCACTCCTGCCGAGGGAGGTTTCTGCACCTTCCAGCCCGTGGTCGACGGCGGAAACTGCCCGTGGAAGCTGAACTGCCACAACTGCGACAAGTTCGTCATGTCCGGAGCGGACCTCGTCTATTGGCACCGCAAGCGGGAGCACTGGCGCACGCTCGCCGAAGGGGTGCCGGACAGCGCCACCGCCGACTACCTCCACCAGCTCTTCGAGCCGACCGCGCGGGCCATCGACGGACTGGAGAAGGCACTGGCCAGCCTGGGCCTGCTCGAGGACGCCCTCGCGCTCGACCTGCGGCGCCCCCAGGACTACTTCGGGAGGGTGTGGAGCACAGCCTTTCGTGCCCAGGAGCTTGCCCGGCAAGAAGGCGAGATGCCGATCGACACCGGCGCACCCGACGACGTCCCGGAGGACGACATGGACGACGACGTGGAGGAAGACTGGTGACAAGCGACATGCACCTGGCACCCGTAGCGGCCGAGAACAGCGGCGAGGATGCCTCGGCCAGCGTCATGGAGCTGAACGCGGGAGCCAGCACCTGCTCGCTGGCCTCGGTTCCGGGGCAGACCGCGGCGGCTGTCGCCGCCCGGAGACGGCAGACGGAGCGCAAGCTGACTGACGTCGATGCGGCCATCGCCCAGTTGCGCCGCGAGCGCGGCCGGCTCACCGTGCGCGGCATCGCAGCACGCGCAGCCGTCTCCGCCACTTTCCTGTACGAGAACCCCGACGCCCGCGCCCGAGTCCAGGCAGCCATCGCGGACAGCAAGAGCCGCCACGACCGCGCCACCGCCGCCGAACACGAAGCCATCGAGGCCACCTGGCGGGAGCGGGCCCTCAACGCCGAAGCCGAGCTCACCGCGCACAAAAGGAGATCTTCGTTCAGCGGCAGCGCCTCGGCGAACTCATGGGCCACCTGCGGGACCTCAGTCAGACCGCACCCGGTGAATCCGTCGACGCCCTGGTCACCGAGAACACGAACCTCAAGCACCGTGTCCAGCAGCTCACCCGGGACCACCGACTGCTGCAGGAGCGACTCGAAGGAGCCCGGTCAAACCTGCGCTTCGCCGACAAACGAGTCACCGATCTTGAGATGCAGGTCCTGGAGCTCCAGCGGGCAGCCCCCCGGTAGCGACGGCCCGCAGGCCGGAAAGCGGCCCGGCTGACGTCCGTGGCATGCGCCCGTGTGACTGAGCGCGCTAGTTGGCCACTCTGAGCATCGCCATTGGCCACACGTCCTGACCTGCACTGTTAGTCGGTTTGCGGCGGTTTAGGCCCAATGCCGTTGCGTTATGGGCCTGCGGGTTGGGGTCTTGTGATGAGGATGGCTTGCGCGCCGGTGCGGGTGGGTTGTGGCTAGGCATGGTGTTCAGCGCGTTTGAGTCGGTAGTTGGACATCTTGCGCTTCACGACGCGGGGTTGGCTGCGCAGGCGTCTGGCGGGCAGGAGTCGTTCGAGAAGGTCCTGCTGGAGCATCACCAGGGCTCTGACCAAGAGGTCAGGGGGAAAAGCTGCCCGGCGTGACAGTCACACTGCGCCGGGCAGAGCGCAGAGTCTCGGTGAAGGAGACCCGGTCGGGGTCCAGGCCACGGGTGGCAGCCGTTCTCAGCATGAGTTCGCGCAGGGCGTGGTGGACCAGCAGATGCGCCCAGATCTGCTGACGGACACCATCGGGGGTCTTGCTGCTCAGTACGACCCGTGCGCCGCGCTGATAAGTCTTGATCTCGGCGAAGACGGACTCGACCTCCCGGCGTTCGCGGTAGAGCGCGGCCAGTTGCCGGGCTGGATGGCGTCGGGCGTCCAGCAGGGTCGTAACCAGCCGGTAGCCGTCAGCTGCACCCTCACTGACCTGGCCCTTTAAGCTGGTAGGCCAGGACCCGGACGGTGACCGGCTCATGCCGGGCGGGACCGCTGCCCGCCCGGATCTGTGACAGCCATGATCCGTCGCGGAACTGCTTGATGACCGGCAGGACGCGGTTGGCAGGCACCCGCCACAGCAGATCGGCGCCGGTGGCGGTGAAGGCCTGCCACAACGGGACACCGAGGAACTCACGGTCGGCCAGGACGAGCTGGCCCGGGCCAAGCGAGCGTGGCAGGCGGCCGGCCAGGGTGACTTCCCCGGTGCGGCAGCCGGCGAGTTCCGCATCCAGCACCGCATGGCTGCCCACCTCGACCAAGGCGGCCTGGCGGCCCTCGCGCAGTGGGTGGAGCGGGAAGGAGCGGACCGGCTGGTGCCGCGCGGCCACGCCGAGGAGATCACCGTCGACGGCGAGGCGGAGCCGGTGGTCGTCAAGCTGGGCGTGTGGGTGTCGAACACTAAGGCGAGGCGGGACAAGCTCACCGGAGACCAGCGGGCCGCGCTGGCCGCCCTCGGTCTGGATTGGGCTGCTTAAAGCCCGAGGCGGCCCCGGGGATGCCGCACTGAGATGCGCCGGTGGCGGGGGCGGGTTCCACTAGAAGGAGCGGCTGGAGGAGGACCGGTATGGGTATGGACAGAGTCTTCAACAGCCCTTGGACGCGGAAGCACGACGACCCCAGAACAGCTCACATCCCAGACGCCCCCACAATCGGCTATCCCCGGTCGCTGCCGGAACTGATCGAGCTGTGTCAGCACCGCCCGCCCGGCCGACGGCTGAAGGCGGCGGGCTCCCACTGGGCGCTCTCACAGGCGGCTGTCAGTGATGACACGTTCATCGAGACCAACGATCCGCGCAACGCTCACGTCGCCATGGCGCAGACTCTGCACAATGTCGTTCCCGGGTGCCTTAACAGTGGCTTCCTCAAGTCCAAACACGTTGCCGAGCAGAGGGGGCATCGGACGTATCTCTTCCATGTCGAGGCGGGGAAACGCATCTACCAGCTCTACGCGGAGATGGACCAGCTCATCGACGTCGGCGACAGTACGACGCTGGCTGGCGTAATGAACCATCGGTTCAACGACCCGCGGTACGGCGGCCCTTGGGCGTTCCATACGCTAGGTGGCGCCGGCGGGCAGACAGTAGTTGGAGCGCTGAGTACGGGAACGCACGGCGGGGACTGGGACCGCCCGCCGCTGGCCGATGCCGTGGTGGCCCTGCACCTCGTCACTGACGGCGGAAAGCACTACTGGATCGAGAGGGTCAACGGGGACGCCCCACCGCTCACCGACGACTTCCTGATGAGCCTGCAGTTCCGGGGCGAGGAACTGGGTGGGCCGGACAATTTCGAGATCATCCGCGACAACAACGTCTTGGACGCCGTCCTAGTGTCGGCCGGCCGGTTCGGCGTCATCTACTCGGTCGTGCTTATTGCCGTACCGCAATACGCGCTGCACGAACGACGTCGGCTGTCCGACTGGCAGGACATCAAGCAGCAGATCAAGGACCAGGAAGGGGAGCTCTACACGGATCCAGCGGGCGTGCAGCATGACCCGTCCCGGTTCCTGCAGATCGCCGTCTGCCTGACCCCGCACGATGGTTTCCACATGAACCGTGTCGGCATCACCAGGCGCTGGGAGGTGCCGCTGACAGCCGCCGTACCCGGGCGCGCGGAACGAGTAGGCGACATTGCGGGCTTCGACCCGCGGACCCAGTCACTGCTTTTCACGAACGCCGGCACCACTCACGCCTACACTCCCGACCCGGACCACCCCGGACAGGCGCAGGCGCCCTCGATGCTCGAACGCGCCTGCGCAGACAAGAGCTTCCTCAAAGGAGTGATCGAAGAGTCCATCCATGAGGTTGAGAACTTCGTGAAGAGCAACGGCGCGGTGGTGAGCGTGGGCATAGCCACCGTCGCTGCCGCTGGCGGGGCCGGCCTCCTTCTCCTGATCCCCGAACTATTTTTGATCCTCGCTGTCCTCGCGGCGATTCTGGACGCTTTTGACGATGACACCAGGCTCGGAGAGGCAATGGAGGGCATCAAGAACAAGCTGCTGGGGCCCGACGACCCGAACCCGCTGCGGCGAGCTGCAGGCGTCTTCACCTGGCAACTCATTGCCAACAAGGCGTTCTCCAGCCAGCAGGGCGACGAGGACTTCGACGCCATCAGCTATGCAGTGATGGACACCCACGACTACCTGGACGTGAGTTGCAACGTCAATGTCGACTCCGTCGAAGTGTTCTTCGATGCCTTCGACGACAAGGTGATCGCGTTCGTGGACGCGCTGATCGCCTACGAGACGATGCAGGAATTCCGCGGAAAGGCATTCGTGGGGTACGCGGCCTTGCGATTCTCGGCGCGGTCCAGCGCGCTGATCGGCATGCAGAAGTTCGACCGCACCTGTTCGGTGGAGGTGGCCTGTCTGCGGGACGTCAGCGGCAGCCAGGAACTCGTCGACTACGCCGTCGCCCTGGCCCGTAACCCGAACATGAACGCCATCCTGCACTGGGGCCAACGCAACGACTACGAGCGGCCAGAGGTGGAACGCATCTTCGGAGACAGTGCTCTGGAACCCGGCGGCAACCTCGGCTTCTGGCGCGAGGCACTTGCCCGAGTGACAGACAACGGTCGGCTGGACGGCTTCAGCAGCGCGTTCACCCGGCGTACGGGCCTGGAGGTCGTCACACCGCGCATCGGGACGTTCGGCGTCGAGCCGTCTACGGTCCCACTGGGTGGCACCGCGGACGTGCGGTGGGACTGCGCGAGAAACCCGCCGGGAACCAAGCTTCGCCTGGAGATCAGTTCTCCGAGCGGGGTGGTGGACCCCACCACCGCCATCCCAATCGCCGGCAGCCACGAGTTTCGCGCCGACCAGGCCGGCACGTACCGCGTCACGCTCGTCGCCACGCTCTCGGCCGTCGACGGCAGCGGGGAACGTACCGACCTGCAGACCGAGACTGTCACGACGCACTGATGGTCGCATGGTGTCGGTCAGTGCTCCAGGGATCCACCAGGTGCAGAGGTCCCCCATAGGCCAGGCCATGTGGCATCCGCCTTCCACCACCATCATCGCCCGCATCCGCATCCTGAGTCGAAATACCTGTCGGTCTAGACAGTTCTCATAAGGGGAATTCGTGAGGTCGTGTTCTTATGGCAGAGACATTGTACGGGCCATTCCGCGTGGTTTTGGACACCGCCGACTCATTTCCCTTGCAACGGGTTATAATAACTGGATCGAGTAATGCAGATGGGGTCTATGAACTCAATATCGACCATCCCCCCCTGGATCTCGTGGTGAAAGGCGACAAGTGGTCGGTCGAGGTGCAGTTCCTCAAATCTTTCCCGCGCAGCGAGTGGATAACTTCCCCTTTCGTTCATTCCACGGCATTCGTGCTCGAAGAGGGGCTTATCGTCGATCTCGAATCAGGTCAGCTCGGTTCTCCGTCCCTGGGTGATGGTTTCCACCCCAGCATCCGGTTGATCTGCAGGTCCCTCGACCCTGCTACGAATCCAATCCCCTCCAAGAACCCCTACGATTTCACTGTTCCGGAGCGGTGAAGCGTCGCCTAAGATCCAAGGCCGTTGCGTTATGGGCCTGCGGGTTGGGGTCTTGTGATGAGGATGGCTTGCGCGCCGGTGCGGGTGGGTTGTGGCCAGGCATGGTGTTCAGCGCGTTTGAGTCGGTAGTTGGACATCTTGCGCTTCACGACGCGGGGCTGGCTGCGCAGGCGTCTGGCGGGCAGGAGTCGTTCGAGAAGGTCCTGCTGGAGCATCACCAGGGCTCTGACCAAGAGGTCAGGGGGAAAAGCTGCCCGGCGTGACAGTCACGGCCCGACAACTGGATGCGCATGGCCACCGGCCAGGGCCGGAAGGGTACCCGCGAGTACTACTGGTCCATGATCGACATCCGCCCGGAAGACACTCCGGACGGGCACGAGGCCGGGACGTCCGCACTGATCGTCCGCAGGCACCGCTACACCCACGAGACATCGTTCTACCTCTGCCACCACCAACAGCCTTTCACGCTCGCGAAGCTGATCGAGGTGATCTGCCGCCGCTGGGGTGTCGAGGAAGCATTTCAGCTGGGGAAGTCCTTCGTCGGTCTCGACCAGGGCCAGGTGACCTGCTGGAACTCCTGGCACCGCTGGTCACTGTTCTCGATGATCGCCGCGATCGTCCTCACACTGACCCGGGCCGCCACCGCGGCCCGCACCGCACCCGACTGGCCCCCCGACCTCGCCCAGGTCTCCTGCCCCGAACTCCTCAAGCTGCTACGCGCGTCAGCCCTGCCACACCCGGCCCGGGACAGTGACCACGTGGTGTTCTGGTCCGCCTGGCGACTCCACCATCAGGCCGTCGCCCAAACCTGCCACCGACAACGCCACCACCGCCACGACCAAATCTGACCAGGGAAAACGCATCGGCATCACGATCTACGGCTGCCGTAGCAGTGGCACCTCTCGGCAGAGTGACCTGACACAGCCTCCACCACCCGTCGCAGAACATCACGCCACGCAAACCCCCAGATCAAGGCCGACCCGGTCACCTCAGTGGTCGGTAAAGAACGGTTCCTGTCCGAGCGGCGCACCTCCCTGCCGGACATCGACATCGACGTGGAATCTGCTCGCCGCCTGGAGGTCTACGACCGCATCATCGAACGCTTCGGCAGCGACCGCGTCGCCGTCACCGCCATGCCGGAGACCTACCGCGCCCGCCACGCCCTGCGCGACACCGGCATGGCCCTGGGCATCGCACCCCACCTCGTCGACCAGATCGCCAAAGCCTTCCCCCACATCCGCGCCGGACCGTGGCGATTCGCCCTCCTGCCCGGGCTGTCACAGCAGGTAGGCACGGCGGTCCGCTTGCCAGTCGAGGAACCGGGCGTAGACGTCCAGAAGCCCGCGCAACACGCCTCCCGCCGCCCCAGAAGGATCAGCGTCGGCCACAGTCACGGCTTCCCCCGGGTGATACGGACGGACGGCTGAGTTCCGACCTCAACGGGATTCTAGGGTAATTCGGGTATCACCAGTCATACGGTCGTCCTTGATTTCCGAAGGAGCCGAGGTGGTGACCATGCACGACCAGAGCCCGCTGCGAGCCGAGACTTGGCCGATGTCTCGGACCTGCCCGTTCTCCCTGCCGCCGGACTACGCCAGCCTGCGCGAGCACCCCGGCCTGCCCAGGCTGACGGGCCCGAGCGGACGCACCGTGTTCGTTGCCGCACGCCATGAAGACGTCCGCGCTGTGCTCGGCGACGCCCGGTTCAGCTCCGACCGCTCGCACCCGGACTTCCCGTGGATGCGCGTCGGCGAGACCGTGTTCCCCGGCTTCAGGCCCTCGCTGATCGAGATGGACCCACCCGAGCACGGCCCCGCCCGTCGGGCGGTCGCCGGCGAGTTCGCCATCCGCCGCATGCGAGAACTGCGCCCCAAGGTCCAGTGCATCGTGGACGGTCTGCTCGACGATGTGCTGGCCGGCGCCGGGCCCGCCGACCTGGTGTCCGCGCTGGCCGTGCCGATGTCCGGTCTGGTGCTGTGTGAGCTGCTCGGCATCCCGACCGGTGACCGGCAGGAGCTCACCACCAACACCACGGTGCTGACGGCCCACGACTCCGCTGATGCGGATCGCGTCGAGTCCTTCCGCTCTCTGATCGCGTATTTCGACGCGCTGTGTGCCACCAAGATGACCGAGCGGCCCGAGGACCTGCTGGGCAGGCTGGCGGGCCACCAGCTCTTCAGCGGTGGCGAGAGCCGCTGGGCCATGGTCGAACTGTGCATACTCCTGGTCGTCGCGGGCCTGGAGACCACCGCCACGATGACCGCACTCGGGGTCCTGGCTCTCCTCGAACACCCCGACCAGCTCGCCCTCCTCACCGCTGACCCGGGCCTGACCCCGGCGGCGGTGGAGGAACTGCTGAGGTTTTTCTCCGTCGCCGAGCTGGCCCTGATGCGCCGTGCCACGGCGGACGTCGAGATCGGCGGCACTCTGGTACGGACGGGTGAGGGCGTCGCCGCCCTGGCCGCCGCCGCCAACCGCGACCCCGCGGCCTTCGCCGACCCGGACACGTTCGATGTCACCAGGGACAATCGCAGGCACCTGGCTTTTGGCTGGGGACCGCACCAGTGCCTCGGCAAGAATCTGGCCCGGCTGGAGCTGCGCATCGTCCTCGACACTCTGTTCCGGCGCATCCCCACTCTCCGCCTGGCCACGCCACGCGACGAACTGCGCTACGTCAACGGCTCCGCGTTCTCGGTATCGGCACTCCCGGTCACTTGGTGACGGAGACAAAAAGCGCCGGCCGTCAGCCATGCGTTTACCGAGTTGCGGGAGAGGCAGTTCGTTTCGTGCCGGTCAAATTTGGGCGGGGGTATGGGCCGCGCCGCGTTTTCCGGACAAAGAGCTTGTGGTGATGGCAATTCATGTGGCGGCCTGCTCGTTCAGGTGCATTTCCATGACTTGTTGTGCAATCTGATATTTGAGTTCCGGGTAGGGGCGAGTCGTCCTGCTGCCCGGTAATCGAGCGGCGCCACTGGTCGAACTCGTGGCCTGCGGTTTTGGCCGTTCTCCGCGGCTGGCCCGGCGACGGTCAAAGGGAGTGCTCGCCTGGGGATGGCCGGTGCGACGGAATGGTTGCCTCGCTTTTGGCGGGTAGCGGAATTCGGCGGGATCCGCTAAGCGTCGCGGTAGTGGTAGAAATTCTTGACAACAGGCCGAAGTTTCTAGTGAAAGCCCCAGATTTTGGTCGGTTGGAGGTGTTGTGTGGAATGAGTCTGGGCGCTAATCATGTTGATGCACCTCGATTTATCGGCGTTTGGTTAGATGGCCGCGAGTTCGGTGAATTATTTTGCGTCCATGGTAGCCGACAAAGTCCAAACTTCTCTGGGAGGGCACCGGATGCCGGGCGAACCGATTGCGATTGTGGGAATGGCGTGCCGCTACCCGGGCGGAATAGCCGCCCCGGAAGGGCTCTGGCAGGTGGCCAGGGACGGGATCGACGCGATCGGCGAGTTACCGGACGACCGGGGCTGGGACCTGGCGGCCCTCTACGATCCCGACCCGGACCGGCCCGGTACCTCCTACGCCCGGCACGGCGGCTTCCTCTACGACGCCGGCCATTTCGACGCCGAGTTCTTCGGGCTCTCCGCCCGCGAGGCGTTGACCACCGATCCGCAGCAGCGCCTCCTGCTCACGACGGCGTGGGAGGCCCTGGAGAACGCGGCCATCGATCCCACCTCGCTGCGGGGCAGCCGTACTGCCGTGTTCGCCGGCTCGATGATGCACGACTACGCGCCCCGGGTGCATACCGTCCCGGACGGGCTGGAGGGGTACCTGATCACCGGGAACACCTCCAGCGTGGTGTCCGGCCGAGTGGCCTACGTGCTCGGCCTCACCGGCCCCGCGGTCACGGTGGACACCGGCTGCTCCTCGTCGTTGGTGACCACTCATCTCGCGGTGCAGTCGCTGCGTCTCGGCGAGTGTGACCTGGCCCTGTCCGGCGGGGTGACGGTGATGGCGACCCCGGAGATGTTCGTGGAGTTCTCGCGGCTGCGGGGCCTCGCCCCGGACGGCCGGTGCAAGCCGTTCTCCGTGACGGCGGACGGTACGGCCTGGTCCGAGGGCGTCGGAATGCTGGTGCTGGAACGGCTCTCCGACGCCCTGCGCCAGGGGCACACCGTGCACGCGCTGGTGCGCGGCACCGCGGTCAACTCGGACGGGGCCTCCAACGGGCTCTCCGCACCCAGCGGGCCGGCTCAGGAACGGGTGCTGCGGGCGGCGCTGGCCGACGCCGGACTGTCCGAGGCGGACGTCGACGCGGTGGAGGCGCACGGCACGGGCACCACGCTCGGCGACCCGATCGAGGCACGGGCGCTGCTGGCGGTGCACGGCCCGCAGCGGGCGCGCTCGCTGCTGGTGGGGTCGGTCAAGTCGAACATCGGGCACACGCAGGCCGCTGCCGGGGTGGCGGGCATCCTGAAGATGGTGCACGCCATGCGCGACGGCGTGCTGCCGCGCATCCTGCACCTGACCGAGCCCAGCCCGCACGTGGACTGGGAGTCCGGCAGGGTCACCCCGCTCGCGGAGGACACGCCGTGGCCGGAGACCGGACTCCCGCGCCGGGCCGGGGTGTCCTCGTTCGGCATCAGCGGCACCAATTCCCATGTGATCCTGGAACAGGCGCCGGAACCCGCGCCCGCCGCGGCACCGCGACCGGCGTCCGCGGTGCCGCTGCTGCTGTCCGCACGGTCGGCGGAGGCGCTGCGGGAGCAGGCCGGCCGGCTGGCCGAGCGGCTCCGCCCAGACCGGGTCGGCCTGCTGGACGCCGGATTCACGCTGGCGACCGGCCGGGCCAGGTTCGAGCACCGGGCCGCCGTCGTCGGCCGGGACCGGGACTCGTTGGTGCACGGACTGGACGCGCTCGCCGAGGGCGGTTCGGCACCGGGCACGGTCGTCGGGTCACCCTGCCGGGACACCAGGCCGGTGCTGTTGTTCCCCGGCCAGGGCACGCAGTGGACCGGGATGGCCACGGAACTGCTGGAGTCCAGCCCGGTCTTCGCCGGGCACATGGCGGCCTGTCAGGACGCGATGGCGCCGTACGTGGACTGGAACCTGGGCGACGTGCTCACCGACGCGGACGCGCTGCTCCGGGTGGACGTGGTGCAGCCCGCGCTGTGGGCGGTCATGGTGTCGCTGGCCGGGCTCTGGCGGGCACACGGGGTGCGGCCGGCCGCGGTGGTGGGCCATTCCCAGGGCGAGATCGCGGCCGCGACCGTAGCCGGCGCGCTGTCCCTGGACGACGGGGCGCGGATCGTCACGCTGCGCAGCCGGGCATTGCGGGCGCTCTCCGGTACGGGCCGGATGCTGTCGGTGGGGCTGCCGAGAGCGGCGGTCGAAGAGTCGATGGCCCGCTGGGGCGAGGATCTCTCGGTGGCCGCGGTCAACGGGCCGCGCGCGACGGTGGTCTCGGGCGCCGTCCAGGCGGTCGAACAGTTCGCCGCCGCACTGGTCGCCGAGGACAAACGGGCGAGACTGTTGCCGGTGGACTACGCCTCGCATTCGGCGCAGGTCGAACTGCTGCGTGCGGAGCTGCGCGAACTGCTGGCGCCGGTGACTCCGATGGCGGCCGAGGTTCCCTTCCACTCGACCGTGACCGGCGGTCCGGTGGACACCACCGGGCTGGACGCGGACTACTGGTACCGCAACCTGCGCGCCACGGTCGAGTTCGAGGCGACGGTGCGCGGGCTGGTCGCCGCCGGGCACACCACGTTCCTGGAGTCGAGCCCGCATCCGGTGCTCGCCGGCGGCGTGCGGCAGATCCTCAGTAACTACCAGGAGGACCACGACGGGGGCGGCGTGGTGCTGGAGACCCTGAAACGGGACGACGGTGGTGCCGACCGCTTCCTGCTGGCGGTGACCGAGGCAGCCGTGCACGGTGTGGACGTGCACTGGAACGGGCTGTTCGACGACGCCCGGAGTGTGGAGCTGCCGACCTACCCGTTCCGCCGGCAGCGGTACTGGATGCTGCCCACCGCCGCCTCCGGGCCCGTTGCCGGGCATCCGATGCTGGACTCGGTGGTCCAGCTCGCCGGCGGTGGCCTGGTCGCCACCTGTCGGCTCTCTCTCACCCGGCACCCCTGGCTGGCCGAGCACGAGGTGCGCGGCACCGTGCTGCTGCCCGGGGCCGCGTTCGTCGAACTGGCGCTGCACGCGGGTGAGCGGGCGGGGCTGCCGATGCTGGACGAGCTGGTGCTGGAGAGCCCGCTGGTGCTGCCCGAGCGGGGCGAGACCGAGTTGCAGATCGCGATCGGCGAGACGGATCCGGGCACGCTGGCGATGTACGCCCGGTCCGCGCCGGACGCGCCGTGGACCCGGTACGCGACGGGGACGCTCCGGGCCGCGGGGTCCGGCGGCGCGACCCTGACGGAGTGGCCGCCGGCCGGTGCCGAGGAGATCGACCTCGACGGCGAGTACGCACAGCTCGACGAGCGAGGTTACGAGTACGGGCCGGCCTTCCAGGGGTTGCGGCGGGCCTGGCGGCTCGGTGCGGAGCGCTGGGCCGAGGTCGAGCTGCCGGTCGATCCCGGGCGGTTCGGCCTGCACCCGGCCCTGCTCGACGCCGCATTGCACCCGCTGCTGCTGGATGCGGGGGACGCGCCGGTGAGGTTGCCGTTCTCCTGGAGCGGGGTCGCACTCCATGCGGTCGGGGCCACAGCATTGCGGGTGCGGCTGACTCCGCAGGGCAACGACTCGTTCGCCGTGGCGCTCGCCGACGCGGCGGGGGAAGCGGTGGCCACGATCAGCGCGCTCGCGCTCCGGCCCGTGGGGCCTGTGCGGTCGGGGACGGCGGGCGTGGACCGGGCGCTGCACCGGCTGGACTGGGTGCCGGTTGCGCGGCGGCCCACCCCGGCGATCGTGGACGCGCCGATCGTGGACGTGGCCGGCCCCGAGGAAGCACTGGCGCGGGTCCGCGAGTTTTTGGGCACCGACGACGAGAAGGCGACGGACGGGCCCTTGATCGTGCGGACCCGTGGTGCGGTCGCGATCGCCCCGGAGGACGACCAGGACCCCGACGCCGCGGCGGTCTGGGGCTTGGTCCGCACGGCACGCACCGAACATCCCGGCCGGTTCGTGCTGGTCGACCTGGACCGCCCTGGCGACCCCGAGGACGCCGACTCCGCCCTGGAGCTGGCGTTGGGCACCGGTGAGCCGGAGATCGCCATCCGGGGCGGGCAGGCGTTCGCGCCGCGGCTGGCTCGGGTAACGCGGACGGGGGACCGGCCCGCCCTCGCCGGAGGCACGGTGTTGATCACCGGCGGGACCGGCGTACTCGGCCGGGAGTTGGCCCGGCACCTGGTCACCGAGCACGGGGTGCGGCACCTGGTGTTGGCGGGGCGGCGGGGCGGCGCGGCGGCGCTCGAGTCCGGTCTCGAGGACCTGACCGGCACCGCCGAGATCACGGTCGTGGCATGCGACGTCGCCGACCGGGCCGCCCTCGCCGAGCTGCTGGCGGCGATCCCCGCGCACCGCCCGCTGACCGCGGTGATCCACGCCGCCGGGGTGCTGGACGACGGCACGGTGCGCTCCCTCACCGCCGAACGGCTCAACGCGGTGCTGCGACCGAAAGTCGAGGGCGCGCGCAACCTGCACGAACTGACCGAACACCTCGGCCTGGCCGCGTTCGTGCTGTTCTCCTCCGTAGCCGGTGTCCTCGGCACGCCGGGGCAGGCGAATTACGCGGCCGCCAACGCGTGGCTGGACGGGCTGGCGCAGCACCGCCGCTCGCGGGGACTGCCCGCTTCGTCGATGGCGTGGGGACTTTGGGCGCAGGACACCGGCATGACCGGGCGGCTGGGCGACACCGACCGGGCCCGGCTGCGGCGAACCGGGCTCGTGCCGATGTCCCGCGAACACGGGCTCGCACTGTTCGACGCGGCGCTGGGCACCGACCTGGCGTGCTCCGTGCCCGCCCGTTTCGACCTGGCCAACGTGCGTGCGGCAGGCCCGGAGCGGGCTCCGGTGTGGGCCGGGCTGCTCGGCGTCCGGCGGAGCGCGGCCCGGCCGGCCGCCGTGGCCGCGGCGCCCGTGTTCGTCTCCGGTGGCGAGCGGTCGGTGCTCGATCTCGTGCTGGCCACGGTGGGCTCCGTGCTCGGCGTAGAGCGCCGGGTGGACCCGGCGCGGGCGTTCCGCGACATCGGCTTCGACTCGCTGTCCGGGGTGGAGCTGCGTAACCGGCTCACCGCCGCGACCGGGGTGCGGCTCCCCGCGACCGCGGTGTTCGACCACCCCACCCCCACGGCCCTGGCCGGGTACCTGTCCGGGCAGCTCCCCGGCGCGGTACCCGGCGGCCGGACACCGGTCGCCGGGCCCGGCCCGCACGACATGGACGACCCGGTGGTGCTGGTCGGCGCGAGCTGCCGCTTTCCCGGCGGGGTGTCCACCATGGACGAGCTGTGGGCGCTGCTGGCCGCCGGGCGGGACGCGATCACCGAGTTCCCGGCAGATCGCGGCTGGAACCTGGACGAGGTCTACCACCCGGAGCCGGGCCGTGGCGGGCGCAGCTACGTGCGGCACGGCGGCTTCCTGGATGGGATCGCCGAGTTCGACAACGGCTTCTTCGGCGTCGCCCCGGCCGAGGCGGTCTCGATGGACCCGCAGCAGCGCATCCTGCTGGAACTGGCCTGGCACGCGCTGGAAGACGCCGGGATCGACCCGACCGCGTTGCGGGGCACCCGCACCGGTGTCTACCTCGGGCTGATGGGCAACGACTATGCGCGCCGCGCGCACCGGACGCCCGAGGACCTCACCGGCGACGTTTCGATCGGCAACGCGGGCAGCGTCGCGTCGGGGCGGCTGGCCTACACGTTCGGCTTCCACGGCCCGGCGATCACGGTGGACACGGCGTGTTCCTCCGCGCTGGTGGCGATGCACCAGGCCGCGCAGGCGCTGCGGGCCGGTGAGTGCACGGTCGCGCTGGCGGGTGGCATCACGGTGCTCACCACGCCGACGCTGTTCGTGGAGTTCTCCCAGGTGGGGGTGCTCGCCCCGGATGGCCGGTGCAAACCGTTCGACGCGGCCGCGGAGGGCACCGCGTGGAGCGAGGGCGCCGGCCTGCTGGTGATGGAGCGGCTTTCCACCGCGCGCGAACGGGGCCACCGGGTGCTCGCCGTGCTGCGCGGCTCGGCACTCAACTCCGACGGCGCGTCCAACGGGCTGACCGCGCCGAACGGATCGGCCCAGCAGCGGGTGATCCGGGACGCGTTGGCCGTCGCGGGCCTGGCGCCCGGCGAGGTGGACGCGGTGGAGGCGCACGGCACCGGCACCCCACTCGGCGACCCGATCGAGGCCACCGCGCTGCTGGCAACCTACGGGCAGGACCGGGCGCGGCCCGTGCTGGTCGGGTCCGCGAAGTCCAACCTCGGGCACACCCAGGCCGCGGCGGGCTTGGCGGGTGTGCTCAAGATGGTGCTGGCCATGCGCCACGGCCGGTTGCCCGCGACCCTGCACTTGAATGTCCCGAGCCCGCACGTGAACTGGGACGACGGCGCGGTGCGGTTGCTGGACGAGCCGATGGACTGGCCGCGCGTGGGCCGTCCGCGCCGGGCGGCGGTGTCCTCGTTCAGCCTCAGCGGCACCAACGCGCACGTGATCCTGGAGGAACCCGAGCCCGAGCCCGAGCCCGATCCCGAGCCCGATCCCGAGCCCAAGCCCGAACCGGAGCCGGCGACCGCCGCGGCTCCGCCGCTGATCCCGTGGGTGCTCTCCGCGGCCACCCCGGAGGCGCTGCCCGCGCAGGCCGAGGCCCTGCTCCGCCGACTGACCGACGAGGACGGGAACGGCTCGCCGTCCGCGCTGGACGTGGCGTACTCGCTGGCCACCACGCGGGCCCGGCTGCCTGCCCGCACAGTCGTGCTCGGCACGAACACCGGCGAGCTGACCGCCGCGCTGCGAGCCGGGACCGGCAGTACCGGAGTGGCGGCCGACGGCGCGACCGCGTTCCTGTTCCCCGGCCAGGGCGTGCAGTACGCGGACATGGCCACGTCGCTCCGAGACCGGGTACCGGTGTTCGCGGCGGCCCTCCAGGAGATCGCCGCCGAGCTGGACCCGCTGCTGGACCGGCCGCTCGCCGAGATCCTCCGGGACGGACCCGGTGAACGCACCGACCATGCGCAGGCCGCGGTGTTCGCGGTTCAGGTGGCGGTGTTCCGGCTGCTCACCACGATGGGGGTGCGGCCGGACGCGGTGGCCGGGCACTCGGTCGGCGAACTCGCCGCAGCGCACGCCGCGGGCGTGTTCTCGCTGGCCGACGCCTGCACACTGGTGGCCGAGCGCGGGCGGCTGATGCGCGAACTCGGTGGCGAGGGCGCGATGGTGGCGGTCCAGGTACCGGAAGCCGACGTGCCGGAACTGCTACGCGGCCGCGAGGACCGGGTGGCGCTGGCCGCGGTGAACGGGCCCGCCTCGGTGGTGCTCGCCGGGGACGCGGACGCGGTGCGGGAGATCTCGCAGCGGGTGGCCCACGTGCACCGCCTGGCGGTGCGGCACGCGTTTCACTCCCACCACATGGACCCGGTTCTGGACCCCTTGCGGGAGGTGCTGGCCGGACTGGACTTCCGGACACCGGTGATTCCGGTCGTGTCCTCGTTGACCGGCGCACGGGTCACCGAAGAGCTTCGTGACCCGGAGTACTGGGTCCGGCATGCGCGGGAACCGGTGCGCTTCCACGACTGCCTGCGCGCTCTGGACGCGGCGGGCACCACCACCTACCTGGAGCTGGGACCGGGCGCGACGCTCAGCGCGCTCGGCCAGGAGGCGCTGGGCGGGGACGGTTTCCTGCCGGTGCTACGGCAGGACGCCGACGAGGTGCACGGCCTGCTGACGGCGTTGGCGACCGCGCACACCCGGGGGATCGACGTGGACTGGGCGGCCTGGTGCGCGGGCGGGCGGGCGGTGCCACTGCCCGGCTACGCGTTCACCCGGCAGCGGTTCTGGCTGCCCGACGACGACGGGGCCCCCGCCGACCCTCTGCTGCACGGTGTCGAGTGGCCGCTGCTGCCCGTCCCCGGCCCGGTCGCCGACGCGCCGGGGCCGTGGCTGGTGGTGGCCCCGCCGGGCGCGGACTGGGACCGGCTCACCGAGGACGTGGCGGGCGTGCTGGGCGAAGGGACCCGCACCGTGCGCGGCGACGCCGTGGACGGCGAGCACTGGGACCGGCTGCTGCCCGACCTGCCGGGCGGCGGCATCGTGTCCCTCCTGGCGATGGCCGAGGGCTCGGACACGCCGCGGGTGCCGACCGGCCTGGCCGCCACCCTGGCACTGCTTCGGGCGCTGCTGTCCAGAGGCGCGGATACGCCCCTGTGGTCGATCACCAGCGGCGCCGTGCGGGCTGACACGGCGGACACCGTGCCGAATCCGGAGCAGGCCGCCGTGTGCGGGTTGGTCCGGGCCGCGGGCATGGAAGCGCCCCGGCTGCACGGCGGCCTGGTGGACCTGCCGCTGCGACCGGCCGTGGGGGACCTGGCCGCGCTGCCCGCCGCGCTGGCTGCCAGAGACGAGATCGCGATCCGGGACGGGCTGCTGTACGCCAGGCGACTGGTCCCGGTGCCCCGCACCGAACCCGCCACGACGGAGCCCATCGGCACCGTGCTGATCACCGGGGGCCTGGGCGGCATCGGCGCGCACGTCGCCCGCCGGCTGGCGGCCCGGGGCGCGGACCGCCTGCTGCTGGTCGGCCGCCGGGGCGTGGACACCCCTGGCGCGACGGAACTGCGCGCCGAACTCACCGCGCTGGGTACCGAGGTCGAAATCGCCGGCTGCGACGTGGCGGACCGCGAGGCGCTGGCCGGGCTGCTCGCCGGGCGGTCGCTCACCGGTGTGGTGCACGCCGCCGGAGTGCTTGACGACGGGGTGCTGGAGGCGCTGTCCGAGGCCCGGCTGGCGCGTGTGTTCGCGGCGAAGGCGGATGGCGCGCGGTTCCTGCACGAGCTGACCGCCGGCCATCCGCTGCGCTTCTTCGTGCTGTGCTCCTCGCTGGCCGGCACCGCAGGCTCGCCGGGGCAGGGCAACTACGCCGCGGCCAACGCCGTCGTGGAAGCGCTGGCAGCCCATCGACAGGCCGGCGGCCTGCCCGCGACGAGCCTGGCTTGGGGCCCCTGGCTGGACACCGGGATGACCACGTCCTGGCCTGTCGGCTCGCGGTCGGACAGTGGCGCCACGCCGATGCCCGCCGACCGGGCGCTGGACGCGCTGGAGCGGGCACTGTCCGGCGGTGCGGCGCAGTACGTGGTCGGTGCCGTGGACTGGCCGCGGTTCGCCGCCGCACGGCCAGGGCGCCTGTGCTCCGGACTGCCAGGTGTGGGCGCGGACACCGGGCCCGAACCCGCGAGCGCGTTGCGGGAACGGCTGGCGGCCACCGCGCCGCAGCGGCGGTCGTCGGTGCTGCTGGAGCTGGTCACCGCCCGGGTCGCCGTCGTTTCGGGCCGGCCGGCCGGAAACCTGGACGCGCACCGGCCGTTCCAGGAGCTGGGCCTGGACTCGCTGGCCGGGGTCCGGCTGCGCAACCTGATCGGCGCGGACACCGGAGTGCCGCTGGCGGCCTCCGCGGTCTACGACCATCCCACCGCCGCCGCGCTGGCCCGGTACCTCGGCGACGCGCTCGGTGTCGACGAGGGCGACCCGGCCGAGCGGGTCGTGCTGGACCGCCTGAGGGAGCTGGAGGCAGCCCTGCTCCGGCGGCGTCCGTCCGTGCCCGTCCCCGAGGTGATCACTACGACACTGCGGCGACTGCTGCGCAGCCAGGAAGACGGCACCGCCGATGAGCGGGCCGCGGTGCCCGACCTGAGCGGCGCCACGGACGACGAGATGTTCACGCTGATCGACGGAGTGCTCGACGACGCGAAATCGGACACCGGTCGCACTGCCGGCCGTGCCACGGAGAGGAGCTAGCCCATGTCAGTGCCAAGCCGCCCACCGGCCACCGTGCTTGACAACCCGCTGCACGCCCTGCTCGACCGGGAGGTGCTCGCGAACCCCTACCCGTTGTTCGAGCGGTGGCGAGAGCAAGGTCCGATGTGGACGTCGGACGGTTCCCTGCTGCTGAGCGACCACGACAACTGTCTGGCGGTGCTCAAGAGCCACACGACCATGGGCAGTGACACGTTCAACGCGCCGGGGATGCGGGAACTCTTCGGCAACCGCGGCGACGAGCCGGTGCTCAACTCGATCTTCTTCATGGACGATCCCGGACACGGGCGGCAGCGGAACCTGGTCAGCAAGGCATTCACGCCACGGATCACCGCGCGCTTCGAGCCGTGGATTCGCGAGATCGTGGACGAACTGCTCCGCGACTGCCTGGCCGACGGCGAGTTCGACGGCGTGCAGGACCTGGCCGCGGTGCTCTCGCTGCGGGTCATCGCGACTCTCCTGGGCATCCCGGGCGAGGACATCCCGATGCTGCGGGAGTGGTCCAGCGACATGGCGCTGTCCACGGAGCTGCCCACGCTGGTGGCCAGCTTCCACTCCACCGCGATGTTCGACCGCGAGGAACTCGTCCGCATCATCCGCACCACCACCGAACTGCACGGCTACTTCGCGAACCTCATCCACAAGCGCCGCCGCAACCCCGGCGAGGACCTCATCTCCAGCCTGCTCTCCACGCAGGAGGACGGGCGCGGGCTGAGCCGACGTGAGGTGACGAACATCGTGGTGACCGTGTTCACCGCGGCCCACGAGTCCACCACGAACCTGATCACCAACGGCCTGCTCGCGATGTCGCGCCACCCGGAGCAGTTCCAACTGCTCCGGCAGGACCCGGCGATCGTCGGCGACGTGGTCAGCGAGGCGCTGCGCTACGACTGCCCGATCATGCTGACCGGCCGTGTCGCGCTGCGGTCCGACCGGATCAACGGCCTCGACATCCCCGAGGGCTCGGTGGTCACCCTGGCCCTCGCGTCCGGCAACCGGGACGAGCGGGTGCACCCGAGGGCGGGTCAGTTCCTCGCGGACCGGAAGCCGGCCGTGATGAACCTCGCCTTCGGCGCCGGCGCGCACTACTGCCTCGGCAGCAGCCTGGCCCGGCTGGAGGCAGAGATCGTGTTCGGTGAGCTGGCTCGCCGGCTGCGCGGCTTCCACGTGCACGAGGACTCACTGAGCTATCGCAGGCACGTGGTCGTCCGCGGCCTCGACACCGAACGGATCACCTTCCAACTCTGACCCGGCATCCGTCGCAGGGAGTCGTTCATGTCCGATGAAGTCAGCACGCTCCGGCAATATCTGAAAAGGGTTACCACCGATCTGTTACGCACCCGGGAGGAGTTGCGTGACGCGACCGAGCGGTCCACCGAGCCGATCGCGGTGATCGGCATGTCGTGCCGGCTGCCCGGCGACGTGGCCTCGCCTGCCCAGCTGTGGGACCTGGTGGCCGCGGGCACGGACGCTATTTCGGCTTTCCCCGGGGACCGGCACTGGCCGATCGAGGAGCTCTACGACGCCGATCCGGAGTCCCAGCAGGCGCGGCGGTCCTACGTGCGCGAGGGCGGCTTCCTCAGCGGGGCGGGCGATTTCGACCCCGCGTTCTTCGGGATTTCCCCGCGCGAGGCGCTGGTGATGGACCCGCAGCAGCGGTTGGTGCTGGAGCTGGCCTGGGAGGCATTGGAGTCCGCGGGCATCCTGCCGGACTCGCTGGTGGGCGAGCGGGCCGGGGTTTTCGTCGGCGCGTCCAGCAACGACTACGAGATGCTCTGGCAAGGCACCGACCAGTTCTCCCAGTACGGCATCACCGGCAACACCATGAGCGTGATCTCGGGCCGGATCAGCTACGCCTTGGGCTTCCACGGCCCGGCCCTCACCGTGGACACCGCCTGCTCGTCCTCCCTGGTCGCCACCCACCTCGCGGTGCGGGCCCTGCGCGCCGGCGAGTGCCCGATCGCGCTGGCGGGCGGTGTGACGGTGCTGAGCACTCCGGAGACGTTCGTCGAGTTCTGCGGCCAGGGCGTCACCTCCCGGGACGCTCGGATCAAGGCGTTCGCGGCCGGGGCGAACGGCTCGATCTGGGCCGAGGGGGCGGGTCTCCTGGTACTGGAGCGGCTGTCCGACGCGCGGCGGCACGGCCATCAGGTGCTAGCGGTGCTGCGCGGCTCGGCGGTCAACTCCGACGGCACCAGCAACGGGCTCTCCGCACCCAACGGCACCGCCCAGCAGGAGGTGATCCGTACCGCGCTCGCCGACGCCGGACTGTCCACCCAGGACGTCGACGTGGTCGAGGCGCACGGCACCGGCACCCCGCTCGGCGACCCGGTGGAGGGCACCGCGCTGGTAGCGACCTATGGCCGGAACCGGCCGCCCGGCCAGCCGCTGCTGCTGGGCTCGCTGAAGTCCAACATCGGCCATACGCAGGCCGCGGCCGGCGTGGCCGGCATCATCAAGATGATCATGGCGATGCGGCACGGTCTCGCGCCGAAGACGCTGCACGTGGACAGCCCCACCCCGAAGGTGGACTGGGGAGTGGACGGGGTCAGCGTGCTCGCCGATGCGATGCCCTGGCCGGAGACCGGTCGAGCGCGCCGCGCCGCCGTCTCCTCCTTCGGGATCAGCGGCACCAACGCCCATGTCGTGCTGGAACAGCACGTCGAGCCGGAGGCGCCGGAGCCCGGCGTGCCGTCCGACGGTCTGGTGTGGACGGTGTCGGGCCGGACCGAGGACGCGCTGCGCGCCCAGGCGACCCGGCTGCTGGCCTTCGCCGAGTCCGCCGACGCTCCCTCCGCCGAGGGGCTGGCGCACGCATTGGCCACCCGCCGCACCCACTTCCGCCACCGGCTGGCAGTGCCCGGCCGGGACCGAGCCGAACTCACCTCCGCGCTGCGCGGCCACCTCGACACCGGCCTGGTCCCCGACGTGGCGGTGGGCGCTGCGGCCGGCGGCGGGATGTGCATGCTGTTCACCGGCCAGGGCGCGCAACGGCCCGGCATGGGGCGGCAGCTCGCCGCCTCCTTTCCGGCGTTCGCCGAGGCGTTCGACGAGGCGTGCGAGCTGTTCGACCGGGAGCTGGCGAGTCCGCTGCGGACCGTGCTCGAGGGCGAACCGGACCTGCTCGACCGCACCGACTACGCCCAGGCCGCCCTGTTCGCGGTGGAGGTCGCGCTGTTCCGGCTGATGCACTCCTGGGGTGTGCGCCCGGACCTGCTGCTGGGACATTCGATCGGGGAGATCAGCGCGGCGCACGTAGCCGGGGTGTGGTCGCTGCCAGACGCGGTCCGGCTGGTGGCCGCCAGAGGCCGCCTGATGGCCGCGCTGCCCAAGGGCGGCGCGATGCTGTCCGTGCAGGGCACCGAGCAGGACTTGGCCCCCTGGCTGGCGGGGCGCGCGCAGCGGGTGTCCGTCGCGGCGGTGAACGCCTCGGACACGGTGGTCGTCTCCGGTGCGGACGAAGACATCACGGAACTGGCGGCCGACTGGGCGGGCCGGGGACGGCGGACCCGGCGGCTGCGGGTCAGCCACGCGTTCCACTCGCCGCTGATGGAGCCGATGCTGGCAGAGTTCGGCACGGTTCTGGCCGGGTTGACGGCGCACGATCCGGAAATCCCGGTGATCTCCAACCTCACCGGCGAGATGGCCACGGCGGAGCAGTTGCGCTCGCCGGCGTACTGGACCGCGCACGTCCGGCAGGCGGTGCGGTTCCACGACGGGCTGCGCACCGCACGCGAGGCCGGTGCACGCGTCCTGCTCGAACTGGGACCGGGCGCGGTGCTTTCCGCGCTGGCCGGGCGGGATGCCGGGCCGGACGAGGCGATGGTGCCCACCCTGCGCGGGGCCGATCGTGACGAGACCAAGGACGTGCTGTTCGCCCTCGGCGCGCTGCACACGCAAGGCGTGGAGGTGGACTGGCCCGCCGTGCTGCCCGCCGCGCCCGCCAGGACGGCGGACCTTCCCGCCTACGCGTTCCAGCACGAGAGGTACTGGCTGGTGCCAGACGGGAACGGGCTGAACCTGCGTTCCAGCGGGCTGCTCCCGGTGGGCCACCCGCTGCTGGGCGCCATGCTGTCCGCGGCTGAGAGCGACGGCGTGCTGCTCACCGGCAGGCTGTCCTTACAGTCGCACTCCTGGCTGGGGGGCCACCGGGTGCGCGGCATCCCCCTGCTGGCCGGCACCGGCTTCGTGGAACTGGCGCTGGCCGCGGGCGAGCACGTCGGCTGCGACCTGCTCGAACAGCTGACCGTCGAGTCACCGCTGGTCCTGCCGGAGCACGGCGGGGTATCGGTGCAGGTGGTGGTGGGCAACACCGAGGAGACCGGCCGCCGCCCGGTGCGGGTGTACTCCCGGCCGGAGGGCGTGGGCCAGGCCGAGCCGGGCCCATGGCGGTCACACGCCTTCGGCTACCTGGGTATCCGCACCGCGACGCCGGACACGACCCTCGCGCACTGGCCGCCGCGGGATGCGCGGGAGATCCCGGTCGCGGACGTCTATGACGAGGAGGTGGAGGGCAGGCACTTCCGCTACGAGGGCGCGTTCCGAGGTCTGCGGACCCTGTGGCAACGCGACCACCCCGACGGGAGCTCGGAGATGTTCGCCGAGGTCGCCCTGCCCGCCGAAGCGGCGGGGGATGCGAAGCGCTACAGCCTGCATCCGGCGCTGCTGGACGCGGCACTGCACGCGGTCGGTCTCGGCCCGCAGTTGGACGGGATCGACGAGGGCAGCGGCTCGATGCCGTTCTCGTGGTCGGGGCTGTCGCTGTTTCGGGCCGGAGCCTCGATGGTGCGGGTGCACGCCACCGGCGGGAACGGTGACGTGGCGATCACGCTGGCGGACGAGACCGGTGCCACCGTGGCCACGGTGGACTCCCTGGTGTTCCGGCCGCTGCCCGCCGATGAGTCCTACCTGCTGGGACCGGCCGAGGACGGCGCGGAACTGCTTGCCCAGGACTGGGTGCCCGTGCGCCGGCCCTCCGCAGTGGAGGATTCCGGTGGGTGGCACGACCCTGGGATCGATGGGCTCGACCTCGCGTCGCTGGCGGACGCGGAGGACCCGGTGCCGCCGGTGGTGGTGCTACGCCCGGCCCGTCCAGCCGGGGACGACGTCACCGCACGGGTCCGCGCCGCGCTCACCGAGCTGACCGGGTATCTGCGTGTGTGGCTCACCGACCAGCGGTTCGCCGGTTCGCTGCTGGTGGTCTGCACCGAGGGCGCGCTCGGCGTGGGTGCGGGCGACGAACCCGACCTGGCACTCTCCGCGGCCTACGGGCTCGCTCGCTCGGCACAGAACGAGTACCCGGGTCGCCTCCTGCTGGTCGACGTCGACGAGCCGACCGACACCGCGTTGCGCGACGCGGTCGCCGTCGCGTCCGCGGCCCGTGAGCCCCAGGTGGCGCTGCGCGCGGGCGAGTTGCTGGTGCCCCGGCTGCACCGCGACGACGGTCCGGCGGAGAGCGACGGCGGCTCGACCGCCCGCACGCCCGATCCCGACGGCACCGTGCTGATCACCGGTGGACTCGGGTCGCTGGGCCGCACGCTGGCCCGGCATCTGGCAAGCCGGGGCGCCCGCAGGCTGCTGCTCCTCTCGCGCCGCGGCGCGGAGAGCCCCGGCGCCGCGGAACTGGTCGCCGAACTCGGCGAGCTCGGCGCGCACGCCGAGCTGGCGCGCGGCGACGTCGCCCGGCGGGACGACGTGGCCCGGGTGCTGGCCGAGGTGCCCGCGGCACACCCGCTCACCGCCGTGGTCCATGCGGCCGGTGTGCTGGACGACGGCTTGGTGGAGTCGCTGACCGATGGGCAAGTGGAGAACGTGCTGGCGCCGAAGGTCGACGGAGCCTGGCACCTGCATGAGTTGACCCGGGAACTCGATCTCGTCGGGTTCACGTGTTTCTCCTCCGCCGCCGGCGTGTTCGGCACCGCGGGCCAGGGGGCTTACGCCGCGGCGAACGCCTTCCTGGACGCGCTCATGAACCAGCGGGCCGCCGCCGGGCTCCCGGCCCGCTCGCTGGGCTGGGGCCTGTGGGCGCCGGAGGGCGGAACCGGCACGACCGACGGGATGGGCGGCGGGCTGGCCGCCGCGGACCGGGCCCGCATGGACCGCACCGGGATCCGCGCGCTGACCGTCGCGCAGGGCCTGGCCCTCTGGGACACCGCGACCGGCTCGGACAGGGCCCACCTGGTGCCCATCGGGCTGGATCTGGTCACCGTGGCCGGTCTGGGAGAGGAGGGCATTCCGCCGTTGCTGCGCGATCTGGTCCGCCCGGTCCGCCGCCGGAGCTCCGCGCGGTCCGCCGCGCCCGCCGAGTCCCCGGCGGACCTGGCCCGCAGGCTGGGCGGGCTGAGCCCCACCGAACGGGACCGGCAGCTCCTCAACCTGGTGCTTGGGCACATCGCGGCCGTGCTCGGCTACCGGTCCACGGACGAGGTGCCCGCTGACGGTCCGTTCGGAGACCTCGGATTCGACTCACTGAGTTCGGTCGAGCTGCGCAACCGGCTCAACACCGCCACGGGTCTGAACCTGCCCGCCACATTGGTGTTCGACCACCCCGCTCCGGCCCTCCTCGCGGCGCACCTCGGTACGGAGGTCGCGCCGGATGCCGCCGGCGCGGAGGAACTGGCGGACGGCCCTGCCGAGCGCGGCCCGGATCAGCTCTCCGGACTCGCGCAGGCGGTCGAGGAGGCGCTGGCCGGCGAGAACGCGCAGCGCGACGCGCTGCGCGGACAACTGCGGGCGGCGCTGCGCACGCTGGACGGCGAGCCGGGGCTCGGGGTGGACGAGCTGAGCTCGGCCTCCGTGGACCAGCTCTACGCCTTCGTGGACCGGGAACTCGGCGATGCGTGAACCAGCAGCCGGGGCCGCCCGGCCGACCGGAGAGGAATCGAAAGCTGTGGGCGAGGATCCGAAGCTCGTCAAGTACTTCCAGCGGGTCACCGCGGAACTCCAGCGCACCCGGGAGCGGTTGCGGGAGCTGGAGAACCCCGTCGACGACCCGGTGGCCGTGGTCGGCATGGGCTGCCGGTTCGGCGGTGGGGTCGGCTCGCCGGAGGAGCTGTGGGAACTGCTCGCCGCGGAGCGGGACGTGATCACCGGGTTCCCGGCCGGCCGCGGCTGGACCGAAGACCAGATCTACCACCCGGAACCGGGCACGCCGGGCCGCTCCTACGTCCGGCACGGTGCCTTCCTCGACGACGCGGCCGACTTCGATTCCGAGTTCTTCGGCATTTCGCCGCGCGAGGCGCTCAGCATGGACCCGCAGCAGCGGATCGCGCTGGAGGTCACCTGGCAGGCGCTGGAGTCCGCCGGTATCGATCCGGCCGGGCTACGCGGCAGCCGCACCGGCGTGTTCCTCGGACTGTCCAACGCGGACTACGCCACGGCGGTCCGCGAGATGCCCGAGGACATGCTGGGCCAGCTCTCCATCGGCAACGCGGGCAGCGTGACCTCCGGTCGGCTGGCCTATGTGTTCGGCCTGCAGGGGCCCGTGCTCACGGTGGACACCGCCTGTTCCTCGTCCCTGGTCGGGATCCACCTGGCCGTGCAGTCGCTGCGCGCGGGCGAGTGCACCCTGGCGCTCGCGGGCGGGGTGACCATCCTGTCCAGCCCGCTGCTGTTCATCGACTATGCCCGGCATCGCGCCTTGGCGCCGGACGGGCGGTGCAAGCCCTTCTCCTCGGCCGCCGACGGCACCGCGTGGGGCGAGGGTGCCGGGATGCTGGTGCTGGAGAAGCTTTCCGACGCACGTCGCAACCACCACCCGGTGCTCGCGCTGCTGCGCGGATCGGCGATCAACTCCGATGGCACCTCCTCCGGGCTGACCGCCCCGAACGGAACCGCGCAGCAGCAGGTGATCGCCGACGCGCTCGCTTCGGCCGGCCTGTCGCCCACGGACGTCGACGCGGTGGAGGCGCACGGCGCGGGTACCGCGCTCGGCGACCCGATCGAGGCGCAGGCGCTGTTGGCCGGGTATGGCCGCCACCGCGGCGACCGGCCGCCGCTGCTGGTCGGCGCGGTGAAGTCGAACCTCGCCCACACCCAGGCCGCAGCCGGAGTCGCCGGCGTGGTGAAGATGGTGCTGGCCATGCGGCACAGCACGCTGCCCAGGACCCTGCACATCGGCACGGTGACCCCCCGGGTCGACTGGGCGCAGGGCGGGGTCGAACTGCTCACCAGCGCGGTCCCGTGGCCGCGCGACGGGCGTCCCCGGCGGGCGGGCGTGTCCGCGTTCGGAGTCGGCGGTACCAATGCGCACGTGATCCTGGAGGACCCAGGGCCCGACCCGGACACCGAGCCCGGCGACCGGGCCGTCCCGCCACTGCTGGCCTGGACCCTGTCGGGCAGGACCGAACAGGCGCTGTCCGCGCAGGCGGCCGCGCTGCACGAGTACCTCGACCGGACGCGCCCGGATCTGCTGGACCTGTCGTGGTCGCTGGCCACCACCCGGGCGCACCTGCCGCACCGCGCGGTGGTGTTCGGCTCCCGCCCGGCCGACCTCGCCGCGGGCCTGACCGCGCTGAGCACGGGCCGGAACGACACCGGGAGCGCCACGGCGGTGGTCTCCGGCACCGCCGTGCGGAACGGCACCACCGCGTTCGTGTACCCACATGAGTGCACCCCGGCCGTGGTGCGCGCGTTGGCCACGCAGTACGCCCAGGCCGAGCCGTTCGCCGAGCACCTCTCCGAATGTGCGGCCACGCTGGCCGGGCTGGTCGGCTGGTCTTTGACGGACGTGCTTCGCGGCGACCCGGACGTGCCACCACTGGACCGGCCGGACGTGTTGGCCCCGGCCACGCTGGCCGTGCTGACCGGCGTGACACGAATGTGGTGCGCGTCCGGGGTGCGCCCGGCGGCGTTGGCGGGACACGGATCCGGCCGGCTGGCCGCGTCCTGGGCGGTCGGATGGCTGTCCCTGTCCTCGGCGCTGCGGATCGCGGCCGGGTGTCCCGCCGGCGTCGAACCAGACGTCGTGGATGTCCCGCCCCCCGCGCCCGGTGCGCCGGTGCTGTGCGGGGACACCGGCCGTTGGCTGCGGGACGGTCCGGCCGAGGACGACTACCGCATGGTGCCGGCTGCAGCATCCGACTCGGTCGCCCGCGAGCTGCGGGCCGACGGTCATCGACTGCTGCTCGTGTTCGGTGGGGACACTGCGGGCATGGCCGCCGCGCTGCCCGACGGTGCCGCCGTGCTGGCTGTGCCGGAGGAGACGGAGAGCGCGGTGACCGGTTCAGCGGCGATCGTGCGCGCGCTGGGCCGCGCGTACGTGATGGGCGCGGCGGTGGACTGGCGTGTCGTCCTGGCCGGCGCCGGTGCACGGCGTATCCCGTTGCCCGGCTACGCTTTCCAGCGCAGCCGGTACTGGATCGAGCGCGAGTGGACCATGCCGGTGCTGATCTCCGACGACCCGGGGACGCACGAGGCCGATCGCCGCTCGCCCGCGGCTTTGCTGTGGGCACTGCCAGAGCAGGAGCGCAACGGCCACGTCGAGACGCTGGTTCGTGAGTGCCTGGACCGGGCGATGGGCTACGGACCGGAGGACAAGGTCGACGCCGAGGCCACGTTCCGCGATCTCGGGATGGACTCGCTGGGCGCGGAGGATCTGCGCAATCGCCTCACCATCGGTGCCGGTGTGGAGATCGAACTCGCCGACGTGCTGAACTATCCCACGGTGGTCGATCTCACCGAGCGCGTGCTGGAAAAGCTGGCCGCCCGCGCCGAGGAGGGCACGCTCGACGAGATCGTGGGGACCGCCCGGTCCGGGAACGAGGTCCCGGAAGCCGGCACCGGGCCGGTGGACCCGGCGCCCGAGAACGCCGACGAAAGCGACGGCAGCCTGGCCTCGTTCTACATCCGGGCGATCCGCACCGGCCGGATCAACGTCGCCCTCCGCCTGGCCCGCGCGGCCTCCGAGACCCGCGACACGTTCGATCAGGACGATCCGCGCGATCTCGCCGAACTGCGCCAGGTGGGGGCGGGCGCGGGTGGCCCCACGATCGTCGGCCTCACCCCGCCGATCTTCCCCAACCTGGATCTGCCCTACTCCTACCTGCACACCGGGCTGGACCCCGCGTCCGACGTGTGGTCGCTGTGGTCGCCCGGATTCGCGGGTGAGGCTCCGCTGCCCGCCGACCGTGCCGCCCTGATGCGGATGCTGGCGAAACCGCTGCGCCGTGAGCTGGCCGGCACCCCGTTGATCATCGCGGGCTACTCCTCGGGCGGCTGGCTGGCGCACGACCTGGCCGCGCACCTGGAGCAGACCGGCGTCCCCGTCACCGCGCTGCTGTTGCTGGACTCGTACCTGCCGGAGGAGGAGATGGATCAGACCGAGACCCGCAGCGAGTTCATGCGTGAGCAGATCCGACGACGTGACCTCATGGGCATGTCGCTCGACCGTCCGGACCGGACAGTGACCACCAGCGGCCAGATCGCGGCGATGGGCGGCTACAGCAGGATCTTCAGCGGATGGCGGCCCGGCCCGCTGGAGGCGCCGATCCTGCACCTGCTCGCCAGCGAGGTCGTCGCGGGTATGCCCACCAGCTCGGAGGACCACCCGTTCCCGGCCGAACTGGCGCACCGCGTGCGCAGGCTGCCCGGCGATCACTTCACCATCCTGTCCCAGCACGCCGACCTGATCTCAGCGAACCTGCACGACTGGCTGACGGAGGTGCAGCCCGCATGACGACCTTTCCCGATCTTCCCGACGCCGCAGAGGCACTGGAGCACTTCCCCTTCGACGACGGCCGCGGCATCGAGGTCAACGAGCGGTTCCGGGAGCTGCGGCAGCGCAAAGGGCTGCTCCGGGTGCGGCTCGCCTACGGTGAACCCACCTGGCTGGTCACCCGCTACGCGGACGTCCGGCTGGTGCTGGGCGATGCGCGGTTCAGCCGCGCGATGTCGGTCGGCCGGGACTTCCCGCGCCAGGAAGAGGCGACGGACGTGGCCGCGCTGATGACCCTGGATGCCCCCGAACACACCCGGCTGCGCAAGCTGTTGCTCAAAGCCCTCAGCAGATCCCGTATGGAAGCGCAGCGCCCGACGGTGCACGCGGCGGCGGACGATGCGCTGTCGTCGGCGATGAACGCCGGGCCGGGCATGGACATCGTGGTGGACTACGCGCGGCAGATAGGCGTGCTGTCCTTCTGCGACCTGCTCGGCGTGCCGGCCTCGGACCGGGAGGCGGTCGAGTCGACCTGCGCGGCGCTGCTCCCCGGCAGCGGCGTCGGCCCCGAGGACAGGATGCGGCGGTTCGGTGCCCTGCGCACCTGCACCGAGCAGCTCATCGCCGAGCGTCGGGCCCGCCCCCGCGACGACCTGATGTCAGCGATGATCCAGGCCCGGGACGAGGAGGACCGGCTCACCGACACCGAGCTGATCGACCTGGTCTTCACCCTGCTGCTGGCCGGGTTCGAGACGATCATCACCCAGATTCCGAACTGCGTCTACGTTCTCACGCGGGGCGACCGTGCGCTCTGGAACCGCCTGCGTGCGAATCCGGCCGAGCTGCCGGCGGCGGCCGAGGAGCTGCTGCGCAACAACGCCTCCGCCGGTGCCGGCATGTTCGTCCGCTATGCGCGGGAGGATGTCAACGTCGGCGGCACGCTGGTGCGCGCGGGCGAAGCCCTGACCGTCATCAACGAGTCGGCCAACCACGACCCGGCCCGATTCGAGGACCCCGACGCGATCGACTTCACCCGGCCACCCGGTGGACACCTCACCTTCGGTCATGGCGCGCACCACTGCGCCGGCGCCCAGCTCGGGCGCATAGACCTCCAGGAGGGACTGCGGGTGCTGCTCACCAGAACCCCGGAGCTGACCGTCCGCGACATCACGTGGAGGGAACGGCCGCACATCCGGGGGGCGGTGGCGATGCGCGTGACCTGGCAGGGCGGCCCGGAATGACCGCCACTACCCACCGGGGGCCTGCCGGCTTCCGGTGGGTAGTGGCAGGTCGGCTGGATCCGGCGCGGCTGAGACTTTGACGCTCGGAGGGGGGCTTGTTGGTGTGTTGGGTGGTCGCTGGCCTGGTGTGTTGTTGGTTTGTTGAGAGGCTTGGTGGAGTGGCTTCGGGAGGGTGATCAGGGGCATGGGCTGGGATTATTGGTGGTGTGTTGAGGAGGGTTGGGCTTGTTGTAGGTGTCGGTAGGGCGTAAGTCGCAGATGGCAGTGATGGCTGCTTGGCGGATGAGTCTGGTGAGGCTTCCGATGCGGCCGGCGGTGCGCTGGTGGAGGGAGGGAGCGTGCCGGGGCCCCCCACCCCACCCCCGCCCAGCAACCGTCCCGGACCCTGGCGAACGGCACGGGCGGCGCGAAGCTGCATCCGTGGGCGGATCTCCAGCCGGCCGGCAGCCGCGCCGCCGACGACCCGCTGGCTTCGACAAGACGATCTACAAGCGCAGGAACGAAGTTGAGCGAACGATCAACGCCCTCAAGAACTTCCGGGCCGTGGCCACCCGTTTCGATAAGCGGGCGCACGTGTTTCACGGGACCGTGACCCTCGCTGCGATCCGGCTGTGGCTCCGCTCCTGACCCGCCGGGGCCATGCGCTCCGTTGGCCTGCCGAGAGCTACGTGGATCACTGGCGATGTACCCAAGGGGGCGGCGCCCCGGCCTCGACTGACAACAGAGCAGGGATGGAGGAGTCCCTCATCGTTGCGGAGTCTCAGCAGGCTGTCGCAAACAGTGATCGAGCTGAGGCTGCCTGCCGACTGACCGACCAGCCTCATGGCAAGGCGCCGACCGGTGAGGCCGACGCCCGAGAACCAAGAGCCGGAGCCCAGGCGTCTCCCGATGGCTTCGCCTCAGCGGCCGGTCGCAAGATTGGCACCGCCGGTGCAGTCCAGCACGACGCCGGTGACGAAGCCGTTCCCGGCGAGCATCCGGATGGCGCTCGCAACGTCTTCCGCTCGGCCGACGCGGCCGGTCGGCGTCGTGGCGGCCAGGCCGTCGAAGAGCTCCTTGCGCTGTTCAGCCGGAACCCGGTTCCACCACGGGGTGTCGATGACGCCCGGTGAGACCGCGTTGACCCGCAGCGGGGCCAGCTCGACGGCCAGTGGCGGCACCATCGCCTCCAGCGCACCGTTGATCGCGGCGAGTCCCGCTGTGCCGGGGAACGCCGCACGTGCCGATGCCGCGCCGACCAGGGTCACCGAACCCTCCCGGCGCATCCGGGGCAGGGCGGCCTGCAGGATGCGTATGTACGGCCAGAACTTGCCGTCGAATCCGGCCGCGAGGTCCGCCAAGTCCAGTTGAGCGAAAGGGCCACTACCCGCAGAGCTGCTGAGCGCCAGCACCAGATGGTCGACCGGCCCCGACTCGGCGAAGAAACCGTCGATGTCCGTCTGGTCGGCGCCGTCCATCCGGTATGCCGTCGTCTTGCCGCCGATGCGCTCGACTGCCTGGTCGAGTCGTTCCCGGCTGCGCCCGGTGACGATCACCTCCGCACCGTCCGCGGCGAACCGCGCTGCTGTCTCCTCGCCGATGCCGGAGCTGCCGCCCATGACGACGACGCGCTGTCCGGTCAGTTCCCCCGAGCCGTTCTGAAGCATGGCCTGCCCTCATCTGTCGATTTTGACGAGACTGTCGGTCTCGACAAATCTTTGTCGAGACCGCTGGTCTCGTCAAGGGTTTAGAATCAAGACGAGGGCTAGCCGCCGAGTACCAAGGATCGAGTCATGGACAACCACCGCCCCCACACCGGTAGACGCCGCAACGAACACGTCCGCCAGGCGATCCTTGACGGCGCGCTGCGTCTGCTCGCTTCCGCGCAAGGCAGCCCCGTCACCGTGGAGGCGATCGCGCGTGAGGCGGGAGTGGGAAAACAGACCATCTACCGCTGGTGGCCCTCGAAAGGTGCCGTCCTGTTGGAGGCGCTGACCGACCGCGCGGAAGAAGCGGCACCGTCACCCGACACCGGCAGCCTCCACAGCGACCTCCGCGCCGTCATCGCCGCGACATTCGTCGGCGCCCAGGACCCGTCTACCGCCCCCGCCCTGCACACTCTCGTACGCGAAGCAGCCCGCGACCCCCATCTCGCCGAGTTGATGCAGGCGTTCACCGGCACCCGTCGGGCCGTGCTGCGAGAAGTGCTCACCCGCGGCCGGGAACGCGGTGAATTGCCCGCCGGGCGCGACCTCGACCTGATGGTCGATCAGGTATACGGGGTGTTCTGGTACCGCTTCCTTCTCGGGCACGCCCCCCTGACGGAGGAGATCGCCGACCTTCTCACCGACTCGCTCATCGCGCCGGGCTGCACAGACGAGCCGGCCCCCGCTTGAGGTCCCCACCGCGGAGCGGCGGTGCCATGACCTGCCGCGGATGTTTGACCGGGAAGGGCATCAGGCCCCACTGGACAGGCATCCAGGGCCGCCCTCCGCTGCCGCTGCGCCCACCAGTGGCACGAACCTGAACTCGGGTTTCGGATGTCCGGGTGCCGGATCAGGTGATGCGGTGACCCCCGTCGACGTGCAGCACGGTCCCGGTGATGAACCCGTTGCGCATCAACGACAAGAATGCCTGGGCGATGTCGTCGGGGGTGCCGACACGCCGGACCGGGAGTCGCTCGGCCAGCTCGGCGAAGGCTGCCTGTTTGTCCATGCCGAGTTGGCTCCAGATGGGGGTGTCCACCCAGCCAGGGGAGATCACATTCACTCGCATCGGTGCCAGTTCTATCGCCAGCCCGTAGGCCAGCGATGCGAGCGCGCCGTTGGCGGCAGCCATGATCGTGTTCGACCCGTTCGGTCGGTAGGCGTTGATGCCCGAGGTGAAGGTGATCGAGCCGGTGACTTTCCCGGCCGCGTGCTTGCCGATCAGCCAGGCACCGAGCAGCTTGGTGTCCACGACGGACCGTGCGATTGCGGTGGCGACGTCGGCGGTCCGCCCGTACACGCCCGTCGCGTCCGCGGCGGTGACCGCCACGTGGTCCACTCGCTCCACGTGCGCGAACAGTTCGGCCACGTCCTCCTCCCGCGCCAGGTCGGCCTCGAACGTGCTGATCTCCCCCCGCTCGGCAGTCTCCAGTTCCGCCTGGGCCGCCGCGAGCCGGCTCGCGGATCGGCCGACGATCGTTACATCCATGCCCTCGGCGAGCAGGTTCCGGGCCAGGGCAAAGCCCATGCCGGAGCCGCCACCAATGATGATTGCGTTGGTCATGATGCGAGGCTGCACCGCCGAATCGGTACAGGGGAGGCCGCATGGTTCCTAGGTGTGACACAGCCACCCAGGCGCAGATCGATCGGTGGCAGAATCGAAGCCGTGAACTCGATGGCCACGTTTCTTCGGGTCCGGCGCGGGCAGATCGGACCGGCCGATGTCGGGCTGCCCACCGGTCCGGGCATCCGGCGCACACCCGGGCTGCGCCGCGAGGAGTTGGCTGCGCTGGCCGGCGTGAGCGTGGACTACTACATCCGGATCGAGCAGGGGCGGGAGACTGCGCCCAGCGAAGCGGTACTGGGCGCGTTGGCCCGGGCTCTGCGCTTGAGCGCTGACGAGCACGCCCACCTGCTCGGTCTTGCCGACCAGGTCGCCGGGCGGACACCGCGTCGCCAGCCGGCTGATTCCCAACAGGCCGGCCCTGGCCTGCGGCTGCTGCTGGAGTCGGTCCGGCCCAGCCCGGCGTACGTACTCGACGAGGTCAACGATGTGTTGGCAGCCAATCCCGAGGGCCTGGTATTGATGCCGGGGCTCAGTGACTGGCCAGCAGGGCAGCGCAACACGATCCGGTACACCTTCCTGCACGCGGCTGCGCGAATGCTGTTCGCCGACTGGGATCGGGTAGCCCGTAACTGCGTCGCACACCTGCACACCGCTGAACTGACCGCGCCGGAGCGTACAGCCGCGCTGGTTGCCGAACTGTCCTCGGCCAGCGGTGAGTTCGCCGCTCTGTGGCGTCGGCACGAGGTGTGGGTCAAGCGAGGGGGCGAGACTGCGTTCCGGCACCCGGCGATCGGTCCGGTCAGGCTCGCCAACGAGGTGCTCACCCGTGCTGGCGACGGTCAGCGCATGCTGATCTACCAAGCCCCGCCTGGGACGGCCGAGTATGACGCCCTGGTCCTGCTGGCAATGACCACCGAGGACGTGGGAACCGCCTGAACTCGAGAGTCGAAGTGGTGATCTGACGGTCAGCAGCCGCTGACACCGCTCCTGACCGGCCGGGCGGTCCGGTACCGCACATACGAGCGCGTGAGACGAGAGGCCCCGCTGGAGCATCTTGAGTCCTGGCGGTCGTCGCAACACCCCAGCTCAAGGGGTGCGATGGACTTCGAGGTCCGCAAGATCCGTAAGGCTCAGGGGACCAAGAAGCTGTGGCGTGAGCGGGAGGAATACTTCCGCCTTGTGCAGCTGGGGGTACTCGAACAAAGAAGTCCTTCGGGAGAGAAAACGAGATCCGTGATACCGCCGGGCAACGCGAAGTGGCCATGCTCCTCGCCCCCGTCGAGATCCAGCACGCGCACTCCGCCGCGGCGCCCGGCGACAGCGATCAGCCCCACGCCCAGCGAAAGGGCGACTGGTTCCCATGCGAGGCGCTTCGACCACGGCGGGGTGCCCTGAAGGCGCTCGGCGGCTGCCGGCGCGGGCGATACTTCGGCCATCACCACGTCCCTTTCGGGAGTCGAGGCGGGGTGGCGTGGCGGGGAGTCAGGGGGCGGTGTCCGCCGTGAGGTCTTGGTGACGTGCACAGGCGATCCTCCATATTCAGGCATGGGGATCATTTTCATTAACAGTGTAGTGCGGTGCTCTGACGGGCGGACGGAGACGGGAGGTAGCGGCCGTCATTCGACGAGCATTCGCCCCCTACCAAGACCGTGAACAACGTCCCCCGGTCCGGCCCGACGACGCCCGACCCGTTGCCCTCATCACCCGGCTGTTCCCCTTGCTTCCCCATGCGACAGACGAGGCGAACCACGACTGAGAAAGCCGAGGACTGCCTAACAGGAGGACTGCCTAACACTTGGTGGGCATGATGGGGGTTCCTTCCTCACTTGGTCAGCCGCGGCGGCTGACCTGGTGATACGCGTCCAAGGCCGAGTTGTAGCCACGTGGCTCGGTGGTGTGCCCGCAACCGGCGCAATCGCTCGGACCGCCATCAACGTCCGTACCGGTGCCGGGTCCCTGCTCGCCGCGCTCGCCGGCGTCCTGCAGGCCCGCCTGGACCAGCTGCCGATCGACCGGGGCGACCCCAGTGCCGAGGAGCACGCGCTGCTCGCCGAGAACATCGTCGCGCACCGCATCGACGGCCCGCTGTTCTTAGCCGCCGCCCACCGATTGCTACTGCAGCTGGCCGAGGTCGCCGATGCCCGCGTCGTCGAAGCTCATGGCGGCCGTCGCCGCCTTCGAGGTCGGCAATGTGGCGGCCACGCTGCTGATCTTGCGGGCGACCGAACTCCTCGCCCCGGACCACGGGGCGAAGATGGCCACAACGATCGCTCTCGGCCTCTACACGGCGTACAACGTAGCCGCCACCATCGCTTCCGTTCCCGCCGGTCGGCTGTCCGACCGCTCGGTGCGCATGGCCCGGTGCTCGCACTGGCGGGCGGCGTCGCCGCCTTCGCCGTGGCGTACGTACTGTTCGCCACGACGGGAGCGGTAATCGTCGCCCTGGCAGTTCCCTTCGTCCTGGCCGGAGTCGGGATTGGCGCGGTGGAGACCGCGCAGCATTCTGCCGTCGCCGCGCTCGCCCCCAAGGACCTGCGCGGGTCCGCATTCGGACTGCTCGCCACCGTCCAGTCGCTCGGTAACCTCGCCGCTTCCGCCGTCGCGGGAATGCTGTGGACCGCCGTCTCCCCGACTGCAGCGTTCTCCTATCTCGCCGGTTGGATGCTGATCGCACTCGTGGGCCTCACCGTCACCGCTCGCCGCAGAAGCCGCCGCTCCTGACGCCGAAGGACGCTCTCACCGCTCGTCTGGACATCTTGCTCCGCTACCGTGCGCCGAGATCGACGACCGGTGCCGCAAGGAGCAAGCGATGAACACAGGGGGAGCCCCGACGGGCGCGGGCGCGATGAAGCGTCGCCTCGGCGTGCCCGATGCGGTGATGATCGGCCTGGGTTCCATGATCGGGGCCGGGATCTTCGCTGCACTCGGCCCGGCGGCCGGTGCCGCCGGTTCCGGGCTGCTGCTCGCTCTGGCCCTGGCCGCGGTCGTCGCCTACTGCAACGCGACGTCTTCGGCGCGGCTGGCAGCCCTGTATCCCCAATCCGGTGGCACCTACGTCTACGGTCGCGAGCGCCTGGGCGAGTTCTGGGGCTACGTGGCCGGCTGGGCTTTCGTGGTCGGCAAGACCGCCTCTTGCGCGGCAATGGCGCTCACGGTCGGCTCGTACGCATGGCCAGGCCAAGCGCACGCGGTGGCGGTGGCCGCTGTGGTGGCACTGACCGCGGTCAACTACGCCGGGGTGCAGAAGTCCGCACTCCTCACCCGTGCCATCGTCGCGGTCGTCCTGGCCGTGCTCGCCGCCGTGGTGGTCACCGCCCTGACCTCCGCCGACGCGGACGCCGCGTGGCTGGAAATCGGCTCGGATGCCACCGTCGGCGGGGTGCTCCAGGCGGCGGGCCTGCTGTTCTTCGCCTTCGCCGGATACGCCCGCATTGCCACGCTCGGCGAGGAAGTCCGCGACCCCGCGCACACCATCCCCCGCGCCATCCCGATCGCGCTCGGCATCACCCTCGCCGTCTATGCCCTCGTCGCCATCGCAGTCCTGATGGTGCTGGGCCCCGAGAAGTTGGCGCAGGCCACCGTGCCGCTGTCGGACGCCGCCCGGGCCGCGGGCGCTGACCGACTGGTGCCGGTCGTCCGCGCGGGTGCCGCCGTCGCCGCGCTCGGCTCGCTGCTCGCGCTGATCCTCGGGGTCTCCCGCACCACTCTTGCCATGGCCCGGGACCGGCACCTGCCGCACACGCTGGCCGCCGTCCACCCCCGCTTCGGTGTCCCGCACCGCGCCGAACTGCTCGTCGGCGCGGTGGTCGCCGTGCTCGCCGCGACCACCGATGTCCGCGGCGCGATCGGTTTCTCCTCCTTCGGAGTCCTGGCCTACTACGCCGTCGCCAACGCCTCCGCCTGGACCCTCACCCCGGCAGAGGGCCGGCCGAACCGGCTCGTCCCCGTCCTCGGTACGGCCGGCTGCGCGGCCCTCGCCTTCGCCCTACCCTTGACCACCGTCATCTCCGGCACCGCCGTCCTCACCCTCGGGGCCGCCATCTACGGCCTGCGAAAAGGCGCGACCAGCCGCCCCAGCCGCTGACACCTCATGTCCCTCCGACTGACGTCGACCCCTGACTTCGCCGAACTCGTGACGCCTTCGTGCACGCCGGCGGTCGCCGGCAGCCGCACCGTGGCTGTGTTCGGCACCGACTCCGCCCAACCGTCCGCCAACTGCACGGTCCTGGTTGGGGGTGGGGGTGAGTCGCAAATGGCCCGGGTTAGCCTGAGGGCGTCCTCGCGGCCGAGGGCGAGGGCCAGCTCTCCGAAGATTGAGCGAGGAGATCGCGGGTGGTGGCGTTGCAGGTCGCCCCAGAACAGGTAGGCCGGCATCTGGGCGTGTTTGACCGGGGAACCGTAGTCCAGGACTGCGGATCGCATGCACCACCCCGCCAACCCGGCCTCCGGCCGCGTTCTGACCAAGACGGGGTTCACCCGCACCGGCACGACCACGACAATCTCTGATCAGCAGTCAGTTCGCGTTACTGCGCCGGGGAAGCCGTGGCGTCGGCCTTGACGTTGAAGTTGATCTCGGATCCATCGACCGAGGTCACCTTGACCGACACACCCAAAGTGCTGCCGTCGTCGGCCAACAGCTTGCAGCGGGTGGTGGTGCCGACCTTGCCGACGAGGTCCTCGGGGCACGTGACGTGGGGCTTTTGCCGGCCCGTTGCTGCGGCCAGCTTTTCGGCGACCGTGGTGGCCAGCTTGCCCGCAGACAGCTTCGGCTCGGCCTTTTCCGCGTGGGTCGAGGCCGAACAGCCGACGAGCAGCGCGCTGGCGGCCAGGACCGAAGCTGCTGCGGACAACCGAGTTATGGGCATGGCGGAATCCAGTCTGACGTGATCATGGCGAGAGGGGTGCCGGAAGCATACTGTCCGTTCCGCTCCGGGCACGAATGCGGGCTTCTCTGGAGCATGAGCGTGGGGGCGGCGGGGAGGGAACGCATCGGCGGTGAGCGTGACGGGCTTTCCGCGACGGGAGAGCGAGGATCTGTCGTGGGCCCGTCCAAGATCAGCTGGCCGGATTCTCACGCTCGACCGACGGCCGAACTCCTCGGTACGGCAACGGCTTCTATGCAGCACCCGGCGGGGACGGATGCGGAGCAGCCCCACCAGCAGCCCCACCAGCAGCCCCACTGAAGTGCGGCACGGATTCACCGCGGACGACGACGGCTGCTGAGATCCTCCTGTCGCGAGGCGAACGTCACTCGGCCGATCGGAGCGATGGACCTACCCATTGGGGTCACACGGGAGGCTCCGGCGGCCGTGCGCATGGCATCGGGTGGCCGCCCCTCGGATTCTGGCCTGGCCCAGGCGTCCGTCTCGGGCTGAGCCGACCGAGAGGAACGCAAGTAATGGCATCGGGCATCATCACCAAGGACTACGCGGTCCCGCATACCTCGACCAATCCCGCGAACTTGAACGACAGCGTCGAGCTCTTCGTACGGGAGTATGACGGCACCAAGCCGAGCCATTCGCCTGAGGCCGTCCTGATGCTGCACGGCAGGAGTACCCCGGCGCTGCCGGGGTTCGACCTCGAACACGGCCGACACGACAAGTACAGCTGGTCCAAGGATCTGGCAGATGCGGGTTATGACGTGTTCATCATGGATCTCCAGGGATCCGGCCGGTCGACGCGCCCGAAGATGGATAATCCGTGCAATGCCAACCCCGCGCAGCAGCAGGACGTCCTGGTCCCCAACCCGTTGTCGACACCGTGCTCCCCGGTCTACACGTCTCAGCTGAACAACTCGCAGAGCGACTGGGAAGAGCTGGACACCGTCATCAAATTCATCAAGCTCCAGCGCGGTGTGTCGAAGGTCCGGCTCATCGGCTGGTCTGCGGCAGCGTTCGTGATGGGACCGTACGCGTTGCAGCACCCCCAGAACGTGGAGAGCCTGCTCCTGCTTGCGCCGATCTTCCCGCCGCAGGGCAGGGCGAGCAAGCCCGGAACCGATTTCGGAGCACCGGTTGCGCTGCCGGTCTCCACCCCGGCGGCCCTGTTCGGCTTCCCGATGAACCTCGGCACCAAAGAGGCCTTCGCCAGCGCATGGGACAGGGAGCTGCACTGCGCGAACCAGCGGGAGCCCGGCATGGTCGACGTGGTGTGGGACGCCACCATGGACAACGACACCCTCGGCAGTGGCTGGGGACCCAAGGAAGACGGGGTGGCGCAGGGCGTGAACCGGATCCGGAACTCCTATTGGTGGGGCTGGAACTCCACCACGGTGCCGCTGCACGGCACGCTCGGCCGGGACGTGCCGGTGTGCGTCGTGTACGGAGAGCTCGACACCCAGGCGAACACGCCGGTGTCCTCGGGCCCCTTGCTCCACTTCTCGGTCCCCGCGCTCTACGAGGCCATCCCCGGCACGAAGAAGCTGATGTTCCGCGTCGCCTGTACCGGGCACCTCATGGTCTGGGAACGCCAGTCCAAATTCCTTCACCACATGTCCCGACAGTGGCTCAAGAACGGCAAGATCGAAGGCCTCTCCAGCGGAAGCTACTTCCGGGACGAGGACGGCGTCATTATGCCCGCAGAGTAGGAGGCTTCGCAGGCTGCCGAGATCGGCACCGTGGCCGGCTCTGAGGCGCGACCACACGATGACCTGGCTCCCGATCGCGTCGTCCGGCTGAGCGTCTTGCCTGGCGAAACTCGCCAACTCACGCGCTCAGCCACAGCCGATGCAACTGGGCGCTCCAGTTGGCCACTGAGCGCGGGAGTTGGCCAGTGGAGCAACACGTTGGCGGATGTACGACCCTGACCTCATGTCAAACGCCTGTATGGGAATCATGTGCCAGATTTCGGACGCATCTCCCGACGAAAGGCATGTCATGAAGTTCGCGGTCATCGGCAGTACCGGGCTGATCGTGTCGCAGGTCGTCAAGAATCTGAACGTCGCCGGGCACTGAAGCGTGTTGCAGAAGGCTGCGATCGGGCAGGTCAGGGCCGGATTTCGGCGATCTCCGTCAGGTGGCCAGGGCGAGGTTGTGCATGTGGGCGACGGCCTGGGCTGCGTGATGGAGGCCGTTCCCGTGTTGCCGGCAGTCGCGGAGGATCTTGTAGTGCTTCATGCGGGCGAACGTGTGCTCCACCCGAGCTCTGACGCGCCGGTGCTCGGCATTGTCGTTTTCCTCGCCGGGTAGCAGTGGCCGGCCAGGGCGTTTGCGGTGCGGGACGACGAGGCCCGAGGAGCTGGGCCGGGCGGTGCGTACCTCGTTCGTCTGCGACTACCTCGCCGACGTCGAGATGCGCCAGGAGATTTCACGAGGGTTGCAGGTGGTGGAGAACTGGAACTCTGCGAACAAGGACCTCTTCTACGGCAAGGACGGCGACCTGGCCGGTGCGGACAAGGAGTCCCAAGAGGTGTCCATGCTCGCGCTGCACCTGCTTCAGTCCGCGCCGGTGCACGTCAACACGCTGCTGGTGCAGGAGGTCCTGGCCGATCCGAAGTGGGCGAACAAGCTCACCAACGCAGACCGCCGGGCGCTCTCCCCACTGTTCTGGACCCATGTGAATCCGTATGGCCGGTTCGAGCTGGACATGAACAGCCGTCTGGATCTGGACCTGTCCATCCGGGCGGCGATGCCCGGTCCGCGCACCCCGCACGATGAGGCAGCCGCAACCCCAGCGTGACACCCGGACCACCGAGCCTGGCCGGAGCCGTGGTGAAGACGATGTTGCCCGGGACGCTTCAGCGTCCCGAGCGTCCCAGGCAACATGCTGAGTGGCAGGGCTATTGGAACAGCCGCATGCCCCAGCCGTCGCGGTGGCAGTGGCTCCTGGAGTCATTCGAGTCCACGCCAGGCGTGTGAGCGAGGGCCCGTCGTTTGGATCATCTGGTCGTGAAGAAGGCTGCTGACTGGAGAGACGATCGCGGTGTCGATCCCTGTGCCCAGGCTTTTACAGGCTTCGGGGTGCTGCGTGGGGCGAACTTCGCCTGTCCGGGGGTCGCGGGGACTCCAGCAATGGCTTATTGGATCAGGCCGGTGTGCGTATAGCACTTCAGGCAGGCGTAGAGCTGCAGATGGTTTGCATCGGAGACCTGGACCCCGGGCGGGTTCGACACGCAGGCGTCGTCGAGCACGGCGAGGGCTTGATCCTCGTACGGGACCCAACCCTTGTTGCTGGCGCCCCATTCGTCCGAGGCGATGGTCAGCAGCGGGCTCATCGCGGCGCCACAGGCGACGCAGAACCGGGCGACGGGATCGGTGAGGCCCCACGGGGGTCAGCCACCGACCTTCCAGCCGGGGGCGACGGACAGCTCGTCCATGTAGAACTCCTGCGGAGCGACCTCATAGGAATCATCCACCGCGACGCCGGCCGCCTGCTACGCGTCCCAGTCGCTCAGCTGCTGCTGCAACTCCTTGCCCAACTCCAGAAAGTTGGGGTACTCGGTGACTTGCTCTGGTGCGAGCACGCACGGCTCCGGCACGTAGCCGTACTGCACCCCGGACGGCTTGGGCGGCGCGGCGAGGACGTTGGTGACGTCGGCGGCGGTTCGCCAGAACAGCGCGATCGGCGGCTTGTACTCAGGCGGGTGCTCAAAGGGACACCACAGCACCTGGAGCAGATCGGTCCGGCCGGGCGGTCGTAGCAGGGGCGCATCGCGCGCGTACAACTGGGCCACGGGCAGAAGGGGGGAGACCGGACCCTCGTGCCACTTGTCGCAGTACAGCCCGGCTGATTGGCAGGCCACAGCAGCGGCCCGCCAACCGAACTGTCGTACGGCGACGGCGACCCGGGGCGGGGATGCAGCCGGGTCGCCGTGCGTGCCAGCGGGGCCAGTTGAGGGAAGACCGCGGCGACGTCGAGCGGCCGCGGTGGGGTGGTAAGGACAGGACCGTGCTGCACCAGTGGCCGGTAAGTGGCCGGTTCGAATCAACCGGCTCAGGTCTCGTTGCCGTGGTGGCGCAGGTGATGTGCGGCATGGTGATGACCGCGGCGCAGATGCCCAATACCGGCCAGTCCAGGTGGCCGTGGCCGCTGCGGTGCAGCAGGCCGCCTCAGCCGTCAGGTCGTCGCTCACTGGAAGAAGATCGTCTGCCTGGCCTTTCCCGGCGGGCGCTGACGCGCGAATACCGGCACGCGCCAAGGTGGCCCGGCCGGGGTCCGGGCCACCTTGGACCGATGGGATCAGGCGGGCTGCGGGGCGGGCGTCGCCGGAGCGGCCGCGACCTTGCGGGTCTCGTGCATCATCAGCAGGCCGTTGACCACCATCAGCGTCGCGGTCAGGCCGTGGACGCCGAGCGCGGTGGCCACGGAGCCGTGGTGGGCCAGCACGTTGGTCATGTCGCCGTACGCGGCGAGGGCCTCCACCAGCAGTACCCAGCTCAGCGCCCGGCGGTGGCCCGTCACCAGCAGGATGCCCAGGACCAGGGCCAAGACGACGTCGCGGATTCCCTTGATGATCAGGAAGCCGTCGCCGTCGCCGGACGGCCAGCTCGGCAGGCCGTAGCCCGGCGCCGTCGTCTCCGGGCTCAGGATGAACTCCGTCCCGAACCAGAGGATGAAGAGGATGAAGGCGGCGGCCAGGACGGTGTTGATCTTCTTCAGCGACATTGTTCTTCTCCTTGCGAGTCTTCGTGAGCTTGGTGAGCTTGGTGAGCCGTATGGGGCCTGGTCAGGCGGCGTGGACGCGGCTGATGTGGCGGGCGTGGTGAGGGCGGCCGATGACGTGCCAGATGCCGCGTACCGGCGTGAGGAGGGCGGACAGGAGCGTGGCGCGCTCGGCCGGGTTCGCGTCCTCCAGGACGAGGCCGAAGAGGGGGAGCTTGGGCGTGTTGGCCACCAGGTGGTCGCCCAGGGAGGCCCATTCGTTTTCGGTGATGTGCTCGGCCGCGAGCGGAAGGAGGGTGGCCTCCTAGTCGTCGAGGTGTTCGAGCAGGACTGCCCGGTGATCGGTGAGGGTCGCCACGAGGGTGTCGCGCTCGTCGGCTCCGGCGGTGGCCGCCCACGCCGGGACCGCGGCGTCCAGCCTGGTCAGCGTGGCCTCAACGCGCTCGTGCTGGGCCTGCATGCGCAGGACGATGTCCGCCTCCAGATCGACCCGGGACAGGAGCGGCGGCCACAGCAGTTCGGGCCGGCCGCGCACCCGCCCGGACCATGTGCTGGGCGACAAGGGCTACAGCACCCGTGCTATCCGTTTGCACCTGTGTGCCCGCGGGATCGGGCACACCATTCCCGAGCGGGCCGATCAGGTGGCCAACCGGGCCCGGCGGGGCCGAGCGGGCGGGTGCCGACCGGCTTTTGACCGCGAGCGCTACAAGCAGCGCAACGTGGTCGAGCGGTGCTTCAACCGCCTCAAGCAGTGGCGCGGGATCGCGACCAGGTATGACAAGACCGCCCAGTTCTACCAGGCGGCCGTGACCCTGGCCGCGCTGAAGATCTGGATCCGCACAGATTGAAGACAGGCCCTGGAAGCCATGATCCACCGGGCCGCCATCGGCCACTGTGACAGATCTGTCCGACCTCTTGGCATGCGGGATCGCCGTAGTGGGTGATTCCGCCGTGCTGGATGAGGGTGAGGGCGGCGTCGAACTCCTGCTCGCTGACCATGAACGCGTAGTGGTGTGGCTCAAAGTCGTCCAGCTGGTCGTAGTCCAGGCTGACCTGGTTGGCCAGCGTGACCGGCGTGAAGTGCGCCACCGTCGGATCGACACTCAGGCCGGAGATTTCGGCCAGGAACTGCGCCGAGGCTTGCGGGTCACGGGCGGGGACGATGGCGTGATTCAGTTCCACGGGCATAGTGACTCCTTTTCAGGTACGGGGCTACGCGTGGTGGGGTGCTCGGCGGCCTTGGCGACCCGGCATGGTGCATGGATGCGTGACTGCCCGGGGTAGGGCAGGGCTTCTCCGGCTGCCCTACCCCGGCTACAGCTGCCGTGTCATACGTCGATCTGCTCGAAGATGTGCGGGTACGACACGATGTCGTCGGGGAACTCGGCCGCCATGCGCTGGAACTCCGGGCTGGCGAACGCCGTGGCGAGCGCCTCGGTCGACTCCCAGACCGCGACGTTCATCAGAAGTCGACTGCCCGCCGTTCCCTTGTGCATCTGCAGGGAGACGAATCCCGGCTGAGCCTTCATGAACTCCGCCTGCCTCCGAAAGAGGGCCAGGAACGATTCAGTCCTCTCCTTCGGGACGACGAAGGTGTTGGCCAGGACGATGGGCCCGGTCTTCTCCTTGAACTGCGCGAACATCGGCGTGTGCGGGTCGAGACTCTGCAGCTTGGCCATTTTCGGTACTTCCTCTCGCTATTGGTGTCCGGGTCCTGGATGTAGATGGAGGTGGCGGTGCCGCACTTCGGGCGCACGGCCGAGCGGTTGCGGCCGACGACCGGGCGGGTGCGCCCGTGGGCTCAGGTGAGGGCGGCGACCAGCAGGGCGAAGGCGGCGATGATGACGGCGACGCGGACGTAGTGGTAGCGGTCCCAGCGGTTCATCTGCTGCTTCCAGTCGGCGGGCCGGTTGTCAGGGGTCCACGTCTTGCCCCGGTTGTTGATCGGGACGAGCAGCAGGATCGACATGATCACGCTGAGGATCAGCAGCGCGCCGGCGGTGACGACGAGGCCGGTGCCGTGGTGGTGCCATCTGGCGATGGCCCAGACCGCGACGAGGATGAGCGAGGTGATGTACCAGACCGGCATCACGGCGCCGAGCATCCGCCCCCCGTGGGCGCGGCCGAGTTGGCCACTGTCCTCGGGGAGTGCGTTGAGGATCGGGTTGATGACGAAGGCGACGGAGAACTCCACCCCCACCATCACGCCGACGACCACGATGGTGATGACCTCGAGTGCGTTGAGCATGACGACCTCTCTGGGATCTAGCGCCGCTAGGCAATGAGGCAACGCTAGTACTGCTGCCGCTCGATTGTCTAGCGGTGCTAGGATCGAATCATGTCGGTACAGGAACGCAAGGAGCGCGAACGGGCGGGCCGCGAGCGCCTCATCGTGGCGACGGCCCGCGAACTCGCCGAGCAGCAGGGCTGGGACGCGGTCACCACCCGCCGGCTCGCCGAGCGCATCGAATACAGCCAGCCCGTCCTCTACAGCCACTTCCGCGGCAAGCGCGAGATCATCGGCGCCGTCGCCCTCGAAGGCGCCGCCGAAATGGCCGCAGCGGTGCGGGCCGCGACCTCCAGCGCGAACAGCCCGCGCGAGCGGGTCGCCGCCCTCGCGCGCGCCTACCTCGAATTCGCCGCACGCAACCCGGCGGTCTACGACGCCTTGTTCCAGCTCGACGGCGGTCTCGCGTACGCGCAGGAGGACACCCCGGAGCCCCTGAAGGACGCCTTCGCCGCGCTGCTGGAGAGCCTGGGCGAGGTCGCCGGGGACGGCGTCGACCCGGGGCTGTTCACCGAGGTGTTCTGGGCGTCCCTGCACGGGGTGGCGACCCTGACCCGGGCGGGACGGCTGCCGCCGGAGGACACCGAGCGGAGGGTGGAGCTGCTGGTGGACCGGCTCGCCATGGTCTGACACACCATCCCGGCGGGCAGGCAGCCGGGGTCCTCGGGCCCCGCCGCTGCCTGCCTGCGGCATCGCATCCGGTCATTCGCGCCCACACGGCGCAGCCGCAGATCGCCGGGCCCCGTACCCCGGACGGGCACCCGCCCCGGAAGCTGCGATGCTCATTGATCACGACCCGATACGCACCCTAACGCCGCGTCATTCGCCGGTGCCCTCGTCGTCCTCGTCGAGGTGGACGGTCGCCGGGTCACGCAGTGGGCGCAGACCCTCGCGTGGCGGGCGGGCGGCGAAGCTGTAGCGGCCCAGGCAGTTGAGGTTGGCGTGCTTCAGCGGGGAGACCCGGGCCACGTCCTCGTCCAGGACGTCATGCCCCCGCTCCTCGGGCGGCAGGGCCCGCAGGTGGTCGACGGCGGCGTCGAGGTAGCGGGTTGTCCCGAGTACGGCGGCATTGAGGACCAGACCGAGCGCCCCGAGTTGGTCCTCCTGCCCCGTCCTGTATGCCTGATGGTCTGCGGGGGAGTGTCAGTGGAGCATCGTCATCCGAAATGTCAGTGGTGCAGCCCCAGTGGCCCGGTAGTTGGCGCTGACGGTTAGCGCGCACCTGTTGCTGACATGAGTGACGAATGGCCATGTCATTCTCACGCTGACTGCTATAGGCGGTACGGAGTTTGTGCTCTTCAGAGGTCTGAGGTCCACGTCATGGGGGCTTCGCCCGGTTGGCCGAGGCGCTGCTGACGAACCGGTTGGCGAACCCGGCGGACAACCTGCTCAGGTATAGGGACCCCCGAATCGGCCTCGAGCTTCCCCGGGTAGCCCAGCTGGGCTCGCGGTCCAAGCGGAGAAAGGGCTGTGGCTGCTGGGTGTTCCAGGCAGGGCTCGGCGAGGCCCAGCTTCCTTTCGCCCAAGGGGCTAGCTCTGCGGGGCCGGGATGTTGGTCACGGCGTCAAGTCGAGAAATTCCCAGTGTGCTTGGGGTTGTGCGCCGCTGAGCCATTTCCCGCAGTTCTGCAGGACCGTGGGGCTTGTGGAACTGCGCGGTGTCGACGGCGGCGTTACGTGTGCCGGATTTGGCCGCGGCGACCAACTTCAGTTCATCGAGCAGACGCCGCCCGACACCGAACGCCCAACCGGTGTGCCCGATTGCGGACATGTTGACCAAGCCGAGGCGGTAGATCGCGCCACCGTTGACCGGGTTCGTCGTCGTCGCGAGATACGTGTGCGTCGCAGGGACATACGCATCGGTGCAGTGGTAGTCAATACTGTGCGTCGCACGCAGCCCGAGCACATCCCAGTTGTCGACGAGTTCCACCTGCGACTTCGGCATCGCCAGCACCCGCAGCTCACCGCTGCCCTCGACCTGGATCGCACTGTGGATATCGGCCGCCGCAACAGCATCGAGATAGGCCGCAGTGGTGCCGGTCATCAACTGCAGCGCCATCATCGTCCAACCGGCCGCGGCATCGTGGTAGCTGACCCGCTCGACTGTCCCTATCAATTGGCGCGGGGAGAACTCGTAGCCGCCGAGGTTCTGCGGCAGCGCGGCTCCCACGCCCCAGCGCCCAGCAACGCCCGCGCGGTGTGCTGGGTGCCGAGTTTCTCGGCCGTGTCCGCGTCCGCCTCGAGCGCCCCACCGAGTGCGTCAATCCGCTCGAGCATCGCGGGAAATTCCGAGCTGACATGCAATCCGGCTGATTCCGCCGTGGATGGTCGCTCCTCGCAACTACGGCGTGTTGGGAATATGGATCGGCGTGAGTCGCTCAGGCCGTGCAGGGTTGCGACTCGTAGGATTGCTCTCCGGCATTTGGTCATGATCCTTGAGGGGGGACTCATTGTGCTGAGTGGAGTCGGCGGAGGGCGGGAGCGACGGCGAGGGGCATATGGCATCGATGCCCCGTATGCATTGTTCGGCCTCGCCTGCGGAGTCATGGGGCCGACGGTGGCGGGGATCGCCGCACTCTCGGGGCCTGGGCTGGGGGTGGCCTGGTTGCCGTTTCTGTGTGCGCTGGTGATGGCTGTCGCTTTCGTGCTGTACGCGCATGCCACCCGGCGCGGCAAGTTCGCGGTATGGGAGGAGCTGCTGGACGAGTTGGAGCTGCGGGGGGACGAGCAACTCCTGGATCTCGGGTGCGGGCGTGGTGCCGTGCTACTGGCCGGCGCACGGCGACTGCCGAAGGGCCGGGCCGTGGGCGTGGACTTGTGGCGTGGTGTTGACCAGTCGGGCAACGCCCAGAGCGCCACGTCGCGCAATGCGCAGGCTGAGGGCGTCCATAGCCGGGTGGAGCTTCGCACCGGTGACCTGCGGGACGTGCCCTTTGGCGACGGCGAGTTCGATGTCGTGCTCTCCAGCCTGGCCATCCACAACATCAAGGATGTTGAAGGACGGCGTCGGGCCGTGGCCGAGGCAGTACGTGTACTGCACCCCGGGGGGCGGCTGGTGATCGTTGACATCGGCCGCTCCGTGCCCCTTTACGGGGACATCCTGGGAGCGTTGCCGGTCAGCGGGCTCGGTGTCCGTTCGTTGGGCTGGCGCATGTGGTGGGGTGGGCCGTGGATGCGGACCCGAGTGGTCACTGCATCCCGGACAGTCGGCTGACCGGCGACGTTTCCTGAGGCCGGGCACTTGATAGCGATCAAGGCCGTGGAACGATCTTGGATTGCTCGTGGAGACCTGACGGTCGAACAGTGGCAGCGGCTGGAGCCTTTGTTGCCGCCGATACCGAAGATGGGGCGGCCGCCAAGGGACCGACGGCAGATCTTCGACGGGATCTGGTGGCGGGCGCGGACCGGCTCACCATGGCGGGACATCCCTGAGCGGTACGGGCCGTGGCAGACCGCATACGCCCTCTTTCGACGCTGGCAGATCGACGGAACCTGGGCCGCGCTCCTGGGAAAGTTGCAGGTCAAAGCGGACTCGGCTGGGCACATCGAGTGGGAGGTCTCCGTCGACTTCACGATCTGTCGGGCCCACCAGCACGCCGCCGGGGCCCGCAAAAGGGCTCCCGATCCGGGCCAGACGCGTCCCGACGGGCCGGCAGCCGAGCCGGACGACCACGCGATCGGACGCTCGCGCGGCGGCCTGACCACCAAGCTCCACCTCGCCGTCGACTCCTCCTTCCACGTCCTGGCGGCCGTGGTCACCGCCGGTCAGCGGGCCGACGCCCCAGTGTTCAGCGAGGTCATGAACCGCATCCGTGTTCCCCGGGAGGGCGGCGGACGCCCGCGTGTCCGCCCGGGCCACGTTCTCGCCGCCCGGGCGTACTCCTCCCGCGCGATCCGCGAGTACCTGCGCCGCAGGCAGATCCCGCACACCATCCCGGAGAAGCGCGACCAGGCTGGCCACCGCCTCCGACGCGGCAGCGCCGGAGGACGGCCGCCTGCCTTCGACCGCGAGATGTACAAGCGCAGGCACAAGGTCGAGTGCCGGATCGGACTCTTGAAGCAGGCCCGCGGCGTCGCGACTCGCTATGACAAGCTCGCCGTCCGCTACGAAGCCACCGTCCAACTCACCCTGATCCGCCAGGCACTGTGACCACATCTCAAACACGCCTCAGGGCGTGTCCGACGGGTCGTGGGCCTTGTACTCACTGGCCGGTCGGCTGCTGCGCTTCAGCTGCGATGCATGAAGATTGGCCTGACCTGGGCAGACTCCCGGGGTCATACTCAGCAAGATCCACAGGCTGTAGGCCTGTCGGCATGGCCGAAGGAGCGTGCATGGCGAAGATCAAGGGCCAGGTGAAGTGGTTCAACGAGTCCAAGGGGTTCGGGTTCATCACGCCCGCCGACGGCAGCAAGGACGTCTTCGTGCACTTCTCCGCGATCCAGGGCAACGGCTTCAAGTCCCTCGCTGAGGGACAGAACGTCGAGTTCGAGATCCAGGACGGCCAGAAGGGCCCGTCTGCAGTCAACGTCACGGCCATCTAAGAACGCCGGGCGCCGCCCCAGCCTTGCTTTCGCCTGGCTGGGGCGGCGCTGCTATTCACCCGCCCAACCCGTCGGACAGGCTCCAACCCGCTCTGCCTATGCAGGCCCGTGGCCGCTCAGGCGCTGTTGAACCAGGCGGTGCCAGCGGCGGCCGTCGCGCACACGTCGACGTCACCGGGCCTTCGCCGAGGCCTCGTTCGGCGCGGGCAGTGGTGTGATGCCGAGTTCGGCGGGTCGTTGGCATTGTCCGGTGCTGACCTGAGCCGGCAACGCAGGGCGCCAAAACCGGAGATCACGGCGAGTGGTGCGTAGATGCCGTCTGGACCGCGGTGGTCAGCTTCGGCTCCTGCTGGTCGTTGAAGCTGGTTAAGCCTGCTCCTGTCGCAGTGCGCGGGCCGCGCGGCGCTTGACCGTGCGGTCGAGGGTGTAGGCGATGGGCCAGAACACGACGACGGCCCAGGCGATGAAGAACATGCCATGGACGACGGGGTCGGGGGTGTCCTTGAAGACACTGATGTTGTTCTTGATCGGCTCGTCCAGGATGGAGCCGAGGACGAGCCCGACGATTAACAGTCCCGCGCTGACGCTGACCTGCACGGCCTTGGCGGGCTCTGTCTTATCGCGGGTGGTGTCCGGGGTGTTCTGGTTCTGCGTCATGGGTTCTCCTCGCCGCTGGCTGGTGTGGGTATGGCACACGGGCAATGGTGGTGTGGACGCCTTCCACCGCTGCTTCGTTGCTACCGCCGTCGGCCAAGCCGCCGTGTCGAGGTCGGGCCGGTCGTGATGCCGGCCGAGCCAGTTCTCCTTCGGCGGGTGCTTGGCCGGTGAAGCACGTAGAGCGCCTGGCGGCCGAGATACCCGGCATGGGATATGCGTCGCCGGCCAGGCACGCCGATGGCGGCGGCAGCGGAGTGTGCGGATGGTGCCGGAGCAGACGTCACGCGGGCCGAGCCCGTGCTGGTCGCCGAAGCCGGCGCCGACACCGCGGCGGATGCCGGCCGCTGTCGGCATCCCGCCCGGGCCCGCGTGTATGAGGCGCTGCGCCCTCCGGCCGGTCTGGATCTCGAACTCGACCCGCCGGTTCTCTTCGAGGGACCTGAACCCATCGCCCTGGATCTCGGAGTAGTGGACAAAGAGGTCCGGCCCACCCCCGTCCGCGGCGATGAACCCCATGCCCTTCTCCGAGCTGAACCACTTAACCGTGCCTGGCGGGCCCGGCCTCCATCCTGACCAGGACTGAGCGGCGGCGGCTCAGCGGTGAGGGATGCCGCCCAGCGCCGAGGGCGACTCCCTGGGGGGCGCCCCTGGGCCGGTGGGGCGCGAAAGAAACGGAAGCCTATGTTCTATGACGTCGGTCACAGCGCTCCGCCAACCAACCGGCACACTTAGTAGACACGGCATGGCAGATATTTGAGGATTTGTCCGTCTTGTCCCGGATGTGGATCCCGCTGCGCGTCCCGGGATTCTGCCCGGCCGGCCCGCACGCTCATTGCCCCGTGGTGTGAGGCTTCTGACGCCGCGACAGTTTCCCCTCCTGCCGCCATGTGCGGACCGGAGACCCGCGCACTGCCTTGGCGAGGTCCCGCGACCTACGAGGCGACGTAGTGGCGGGACCCTTTGCGCTCCCTGTCGAGCCGTTCTAAGAATGACGACCCACAGGACGTCGCCGCAGTTCGGAACCGCTGTTCACGCAGAGTCGAACGCGCACCGGGCGCTCGGCGTCACCGAGTGAGTAGGAGCCCCCACATGAAGTCGTCCCGAACGTCCGCGAGACTCCTCGCCCTCGCTCTCGGCCTGGGTCTGGCCTCCAGCGCGCTGGGCGCGGCGGTGCCGGCGAGCGCCCAGAGTGCCGCCACCCCGTCCGCTGCCGCCGGTACCTCCGTGGCGCGGTACGCCGGGTCGGTTGAGGAGGCTGCGAACAACAAGGCATTCTTCGAGGCCGTGCTCAAGTCGATCGCCGAGAAGCGCGCCGCCCAGCCGAACGCGCAGGCGGTGACCGTCTACTACAACGCCTCCCATGCACCGAGCTTCCGTTCACAGATATCGAGCGCGGCCTCGATCTGGAACAGCTCCGAGTCCAACGTCAAGCTCCAGGCGGCGTCGAACGGTGCCGACTTCTCCTACTACGAGGGCAACGCCCGGCGCGGGTCCTACGCCTCCACCAACGGCCACGGAAGCGGCTACATCTTCCTCGACTACACCCAGAACCAGCAGAACGACTCGGTCCGCGTCGCCACCCACGAGACCGGGCACGTGCTGGGCCTGCCGGACGACTACAGCGGGCCGTGCAGTGAGCTGATGTCGGGCGGCGGCGCCGGCCCGTCCTGCACCAACCGCTACCCGAACGCCACCGAGCGCTCGCGTGTCGACCAGCTGTGGGCCACCGGACTCGCGCAGGCCCCGGGCACCCCGCACAACCACATCCCGGACCTGCGCGAGCGGCGCGCAGGCGCCGTGCCCCGTCAGCTCGAGGCGCCGACGAAGTAGACCAACTCCAGCAAGATCAATCTCAGCGACACTTTCTGTACCTCAGCTACTCACACCTGCGGACCCCTGCGAGTTCGCGGAAACTGAAGGTTCTTCAGCGTGAACCCGAGGGTGCGGTGCCCTGATTCCGGGGGATGGACCCGTGGGTTCGCGGTCAACCCGCGGGGTCGCTCTCGGCGACCTGTTCCAGCAGGGCCCGTACGGAGTCCGCGTAGCGCACGGCGGTCTTCTCGTGGAGGCCGAGCTTGGCGGCGGCCGGCTGGATTCAATGCTCCGGTCCAGTGACGGAGCAGCCGCCCCATCGCCTTGAGGCATTGGACGGGTACCGGGGACGTGATGTCAGTGCCGCCCGCTACGTTGGTCCGTATGTTGGACAAGAGCTTCTACGACCTGGCCTTCGGCGTGGACCCGGGCGGAGCCCGCAAAGATGCCCATTTCATCAGTGCCACCTTGGACGAGGTGAAGGAGGACCTGGCGTCCGAACTCGCCGAAGAGATCAACCTGTACCTGATGTGCTGGTACGGCGCACGCCTGTCGCTGGACGTCTACCAACAGGGCGAACTGGCAGAGTCGATCGACCTCCACCCCTTCATCACGATCTCGATCCAGGGCTATCCGGATATAACCTTCGCGGGCCCGGGCGAACCGATCGGCTACGACTTCGAAGCGGACGAGGGCGAGGAGGACGACGACGAAGAGGAGGAGAACGAGGCTGACAGCCTCTCCGAGCGTATGTTCGCGGGCGAACTTGGCGACAAGGTCACGGTTTCTGTCGACTGGGCCCGTACCCACGTGCCACCTCTCACCGGCGAGGTCGTGGGACCTGACGACTCCGTGCAACTCGCACCGAGGTCGGGCTACCGCCCCCTCGCTTCATACGGCTTCTCCGACTTCGAGATGTGATGCCGTAGAGGGATCCAGGGCCGCGGCGGTGTTCCGGCGCCGGCGCCAGGTCCACCGGTGTCTTGACCGGGCCGTCCGTGCACAGCAGTGCATCCACCAGGTTGAACAGGGAATCCCGGCGACCGCTCAGGCACTCGTAGAACTCCACCTGGAAGCATGACAGCGTCGCCGTAGGCGGCCTGCGACGCATGCCGCCTACAGGTTGGCTGACCTGACCTGACCTGACCTGACCTGACCTGACCTGACCTGACCTGACCCGGGCCGGACACACCGCAGAGCCCGAGGAAGATCAGCCCTGATACCCCGGGCACCTAACCCGCGTGCGGTGGCCTTGGCCGCCGGCGGCATCGTCTCCACCACCGGCGACCTCGGCCGCTTCTTCAGCGCCCTGCTCGGCGGCGAACTCTTCTCGCCCGCCCTGCAGGCCGAGATGTGGGCCACCGTCTCGACCGTAGGCGCGGGCTGGATCCCCAACACCAGGTACGGCATGGGCACCTTCGAGCAGACCCTGCCCAACGGCGTCACCGTCTTCGGCGGCGGCGGCGCACTCAACGGCTCCTGGACATACGTGATGGGCACCCGCGACGGCAAGCGCCTGGTCGTCTGCAACGTGAACGGCGACTGGGTCAACCCGATCGCCGCCTTCTTCAAGGTACTGGAAGCGGAATTTCCCCCCGCCGAAACCCGCTGACGCACCCGACCGCGTTCAGTGCCCCTCCGCTGGGCTTTCAGCCGTCCCGGGTCGGTCCGCCGGCCAACCCGGGACGGTTCAGTCCAGCAGCGGGGGCCGCCGTCGCTCGCGTACGGCGTCGAGGCACGCAACCTCGAATCATCTCTCGCACACTTCACCCCAGCCGGTTCGGCCATTCAGCACGTCCGGCGCGCTCACCTCACAAATGCCTGGTCAGAGCGTCCAGTTCAGGACAGTGCGCGAGGGCGGACTTGAGTTTGAGCTGGCCATTTTCCGGCCGGCGCGCTGCTCGGGCGCGACTGTGGACGCCCAGCTCTCCGGACCGCTGGACGAAGTCCCGGGGCTGATCTCGCGCGAGGGCTACCGCATCCTCAAGGAGGCGCTCACCAACTCCGGCCCTTCTCCACCAGGCGGTGGGTGTCCTCGTAGCGGTGACGGCTTCGCTCGATGATGTGGGTGCGAGGCAGTTCCGGCATTGGAGACTCCATCGCGACCGGTCCACCGTGGCGTCCTCTCACTCCGCGACAAACGGGAGAAGAAGGCCACCGAGGAACCCTATTGGTGGGACCTCAACCTGACAGTGCTGGTGGCGAAGATGCTGGACTGGTTCGTCCGGCACCACCCCGACTCCGCGCAGTGGACGATCGGGGAGAGCATGCGGGCCGCGAACAGCCGTTGGGGGACTCCCGCCCCAGCTATCGGGAAGGCGCTCCGCGGCGCGCTGGCCCTGGAGGGCGAGCTGAGCGAGGGGGCTCTGAAGGGGTACTTCGGCCTCGTCATGCCCAGCAGGCATGCCTCCTGGCGACCCGGTGCCGGACCTGACACCGTCGACCGCAGACGCCCCGGCTGGCAGGTTGAGGGAAGGCGCTGGCAGGGGGAGAGCGAGGTGAGCGGCCTCGTCCCCGCTGCCAACACTCCAGGAGCAATGCGGCTGTTTGCCAGCTCACCGTGAAGGGGGTACATGCGAAGAGCCGCTTTGTGTATGACTTCGCTTTTCCCGTTCGGTGACGGTGCAGACTTGCATCCCGAACGTACGCAGCCTCCACATCTTCCGTGATGAGTTCGCGATGGCGTCGGCGTCGGGGTATTTCTTTTCGTCATGGGCGATGTTGTTGAGCGCATAGACGGTGCCGTCTGGAACGGTGAAGGTGATGGCGTATCCGCTGTATGGGGTCTCGGTGCAGGCGACCGTCCCTTTGTCGGCCTTCACCGGCCAGGCGTCGCCGAATTCTTCGGAGGTGACGGTCTGCGGATTGGTCTTCGCGGGCGGCACCTTGACGACGGCGTCGACCACTGCACCGCAGCCGCAGCCCGAGATGAGCAGTGCTGTGGTCGGGCCCGCGGCCGCTGTGGTCAGGGTGCGCGTTCGGGGGGTACGGATCGACGTTGTCATGAGGTGCCGGCCGCCTTTCGTGCTGCGCGGGTGATGCCGAAGGTGAACAGTGCTGAGGCCGCGATGCTGATGGGGAGGGTGACCAGCATGCGGTGCCATTCGAGGTAGTTGGCCCAGGACCATGGGATCAGCGGCCACAGTGTCTGCTGCATGGTGGTGCCGCCGACAAGAACTCCGAACAGGATGCCGATGACGGCGACTGTCACCGTGACGGCCAAGGTGGTGCGCAGGGCAAGCCAGAGGGTGAAGGAGGTGAGCATCGCGCTGACAAGGGTGCTGGTGAGCGCGAGGGGCCAGGCGTGGGCTGCGGGAATTCCCGCGGCCAGGTAGACGAGGGTGATCGTCACTGACATGACTGCTGCGGTGCTGACGGTGATGCCGGTGAGCGCGAGAGCCGGCCGGGTGGTTCCGGTGGGGCGGGAGGCAACGGCTCGCCAGCCCGGCCCCGCGGCCTGCCAGACCATCAGACTCAGCACGAGGGTGCCGATGGGCAGGATGAGCAGAGTGAACAACTGGATGCTGGTATTCGGGTTGTGCCAGGTCAGCCACAGTGCGATGAGGCCGATGACGGTCGGGCACAGCCACGACAGTGCGGTGCGGTGCAGCATGTCGGCCACGGCGGCCATCACGCGGGGGCCCTGGTGGGCACCGTCGGACGATTCCGTTCCAAATGCCGTCTTCGCGGGCGCCGTTGCCGCCGTGGAGGCGGCATGCTGCGGTGCGGTGCGGTGCCTGGGGTTGCGAGGGGAGGACAGGCGCAGTTGTGGCAGCAGCAGCAGGAACGGAGCGGCCAGCGCCATGCCGAGGAGGGTGGGTGGCCACGGTGAGGCGGTGGCAAGTGCGGAGTGGGTGTCCAGGGCAATGCCGTTGGCGTGGGTGCCGATGACGGGCAGCGCGCCCCGGTCCATCCAGGTGAAGGGCAGGGCTGCCCAGAAGGTGGATTCGGCGAAGCCGACGCCGGCCATGGTCCAGATGAAGCCGGCAGCGAGCACGACCGTCCAGAGGGTGTGCCGGGCCAGCCACAGGAGCAGGGCCAGCATGCCGAGTTGCCCGGCCCAGGGCACGACGACGGCTTCGAGCGCACGCAGCGCTGGTACCGGGGGGATGTCGGACAGCAGGCCGAGGAGCAGTAGGGGGGTGCCGACGCCGAGGAGGTTGAGCAGGAGCGTCTGCAGGGCCAGGGCGGTGAAGCGGCTCAGGCTGCGGTGGCGGGGGTGTACTGCCCGGTACCAGGTGCCGCCGCCGTGTGCGCTGCGGTCGATGCGGGTGGCGGTGGCGACCAGGAGCGCGGTGAGCAGCGGGCCGACGAACATCGTCCACAGGTTCTGGTAGCCGAGGATGTCGGTCCAGGATTTGCCGGTGCCGGCTCCGGTGAACATTGCGGTGTTGGCCAGGCCGAATGCCAGGCCGCCCAGTGGCAGGTAGGCGACGGTGCTGCGGCGCCAGGTGGCGAACTCGGCGCGTACGACGGCGGGGAGGCCGGGAAGGGGTGCTGGCCGTGCGGGCCCGGGGTGGGTGGCTGTGGTCATGACGTCACCGTCCGTGGCCCGTGTGTGGCGCCGGTCAGGGTGAAGTAGGCGCGTTCGAGGTCGCCGTCCGGGGCGAAGTGGGTGAGGCTGCCCTGGTAGCGCAGGCGTCCTTCGGTGATGAGACCGATATCGTCGGCGAGGGAGGCGATTTCGCCCAGCAGGTGGCTGGAGAGGACGATGGTGCGGCCGGTGTCGGTGAAGCGGCGCATCATGGTGCGCAGGGCGGCCATGCCCTCCGGGTCCAGGCCGTTTTGTGGTTCGTCCAGGATGAGCACGTCCGGGTTGCCGAGCATGGCCATCGCCAGGGCCAGGCGTCCTTTCATGCCGGTGGAGAAGCTCTTGGTCTTCTTGCGGTCCGCGGCGCTGAGTTCGACTGCTGCCAGCGCCCGGTTTATCTCGCTGTCGGGGACGCCGAGCAGGTGCGCGTGCACGGTGAGGTTCTGTCGTGCGGAGAGGTGTCCGTAGAGGCTGGGGCCGTTGATGGTGGCTCCGATGCGGGCCAGGGCCTGCCGGTTGAACGGCTGGCCGAATAACCTCACCTCTCCCGCGGTGGGGGGCAGCAGTCCCAGGAGCATCTTCAGTGTGGTGGATTTGCCTGCGCCGTTGGGGCCGAGGAGGCCGTAGATCCGGCCCGGCCAGACGGTGAGGTCGACCGAGGCGACTGCTGTCGAGCCGCGGAAGGTCTTGGAAAGGCCTGCGGTCTCGATCACGGGGAGGTTTGCCGCGGGCGGTTGGGGGGTCGGTGCCGGGTGCACGGCACTCCTTTCTGCTACATGGCGTAGCAATTCGGGGTGTGCGAATGCGTTCCACACCCTCAAGATCGTTCTACTGTTCAGTCACGGGCCGCCTGCGCTACAGCAGGACGGCCACGACACTCACGGCGGCCGCCACGGCGGCGTGCAGTCCCCACGTCTTCCAGGTCGGCATGACGCGGGGCGGGTGGCTGAGCGCCTGGGCGCGATGGATGAGTTCGGTCCCGGCGTCGAGAAAGCCGGTGCTCATGCCGGTGGCTGAGAGAGCGTGGCCGGCCGGCTGGGCCCCGGCCTCTATCCGGGCGCACAGCGCCTTGGCCACCGCTGCCGCACCGGTGTTCTTGCGAGCCTGCTGGTCGGCCCGGAGTTCGGCCGTGAGCCGCACCTCGGCGAGCACCGCCGAGCGCCCGGGAATCCACCACCAGGCCCGCAGGGCGCAGGTGGCGATGAAGATCCACAGCGGGTGGCGGGCCCTGGCGTGGGCGCGTTCATGCTCGATGATCGCGGGCGCGTCGGCGGACTCCGCCACGGCCAAGCTCAGGATGATCCGGGGCCGCATCAGCCCGACGGTGCTGGCCAGATCGTGCGGGGCCCCCTGCTCGGCTGCCACGATCCACACATCGCCGCACCGCTGAGGCTCCAGTGCCGTCACGGTGCGCGCAGCGCGCAGGGCCTGAACTGCTCCGGCCGCGAACGAGACGACCAGTGAGACCAGCGGTGCGGCCGCCAGGACCAGCATCACCTGTGCCGCGAGGGCCAGTACGGGGTGGCGGCCGTCGATGTTCGTGACGGCGTTGCTGATGCCCCAGGCCATCGGCGCCCTCCAGGGCAGCGCGTCCCGGAGGGGGCTGTTCGGCAGATAGGGAACCGCCACCGCCAGGAGGGGGGTGACGCCGGTGGCCACCGCGAAGGTGAGCCGCTCCCGCGCCGGCAGCCGGACCGACAGTCGGCGCGGCAGGTGCCACAGTCCGATGGCGGCCAGCGGGCACCACCAGGCAAGTAACACCTGCGGATATCCCAGCCAGTTCAGGCTCACCGGGCACCTCCGGCGCCGGGAGAGTCGCCGTCGGGAGAGTCCGCCTGGTCGGCGACGGCCGCCAGCAGAGCACGCACGTGGGTGAGCTGCTCGGAATCCCCCTGGACCGTCTGGACGAAGTTCGCCACGGCAAGATCGCCGAAGCCGTCCATGACCCGCCGCACCTGCTCGGCAGCCACCTGCTGGGTGACCTCGTGCCGGGACTGCTTTGCCCAGTACACGTAGGGTCGGCCTTCCTTGCGCCGGGCCAGCAGCCCCTTGACCACCAGGCGTTCCATGACCGTCTTCACGGTGGTGTAGGCCTGGCCTCCGTCAAGACGGCCGGCGCATGCAGCGACGTCCATTTCATCCGCCGACCACATGACCTCCAGGATTGCCAGCTCCAGCGGCCCGAAGTGGGCCGCCAGGCCTTGGCGCGGAGTTCCTCGACCCAATGACATGCTACGCACCATAGCAGTATCTTTCTGCTACACGCCATCGCAGATTTTTCTTGCTGGTCAGCCGCAATGTTGAACGAAGAAGTGATGTGCGGCGGGTGTCCATTCTTAAGGACGGAATGGGCACCCGCCGCGGGGCCGCGCCGCCTCGGCATCGCTGCCGGTCGGACGGGCCGCGACACAGGCCGGCCCCGCCAGGGGACCGGCTATCGCCCTGCGTGATCAGTACTCGCCGAGAGTTCCGGTTCGCCGTGCCGGGACATCCCTGTAGCGAAGATGAGCGCCCCGAGGGGCAGCATCGCCAGCGCCCACAGCGCCAACTGCGTCATCACCAGCGTTCCCCGCCAGGACGTCACCCGCCACTACTCTGCCCGCCAGGCCCTGCTCACCACCTCTGTCGAAGTCGACCATCGGGCGGATCTGGAAGAGGTTCGATCTCAAGCCCCAACTGCAGGGTTCCTTCAAGCTCTCCACCGATCCGACGGTGCCGGGCAGGAGCCAGGGCCTGGGCGATGGCGTACGCCGGATTCGGCCTGGTCTGCGCGCTGAAGGGGACTCATCTGTTCCACCACGGCGGAGTCCTGGGGCCTTCCGCGTCGGGTTGGGCAGTCACGGCAGTGGGAGCCCTGGCGGCACTGACCTGCGCGGCGGTGTCGCGCTACGGGTTGCGGCCCGCACTGCGAACGCTGCTGTGGACGGTGTGCGGCCTGGCCGGACTCGCCGCGTTCAGCCTGCTCATGGATGTGATCACGCTGATGTTCGGCCAGGGCGTGGACAGTTGGGCCTCCGCGGCGAACCACGCGCTGGCGGCGGCCGGGGCGCTCCTACTCGCGGCCACCGCCTGCTCTGATCGGCCCCTGCCTGTCGCGGCCGCTGCCCCGGTGCCCTCTACCGCACCCCGGCCGGTTCAGCTCGCCGCCTGGGCCGGCACGGTGGCCTTCCTCCCGTATGCGGCGATGAAACAGATCTGCAGCGGGCCCCGGGGTTGCCATGGTCGTACCACTGCTGCCGACAAAGCGCCGACGGCCCCGGATCTTGCTCAGGTGGAAGGAAGCAGGAAGTCGACGGTGCAGTTGATGCGCCTGCCGAGGTCGCTGAGGGTGTACCAGGAACTCGGGTTCAGCGCGGAAGGCCGGCCTGGTCGTTCAGGCCGTATTGGACACGGCATGGTACGTCTTCGCCGCCCGGGCTCGGTTACGTAGCTGAGACGAATCCGCACGCACCGCCCCGCCACCTGTCCACACAGGGGGCACTGCCTGGGCGATCACGAGCATGCCGCCTGCGTGGTCGGCAGCCGCGTCGCGCCGTGGCCCTGGGCATGGGCCGAACGGGTGCATCCTGAGCCGGTCTGCGGGGGTGGGCCGCTGTGATCGCGATCTTGCCTCGGCCGCCGGGTTATGGTCACGCGTGGAAAAGCTCCCCTGGGGCAGTTCCTGCTGCTCCCGCTGGTGTTCTTGGAGGCTCGCGGGTATGCCCCGTTCGTATGGCGGGCCGGCGGACGGCCGACGTGGCTTCCTGGCCGGGCTCCGGTCGGGAGCGGGCGCCCTGCTCGCAGCGGCCGCTGCGGTGCTGAGCACGCCGATCATCGCCACGCCCGCCGCTGCGGCCGTGCCCAGTTGCAGCGTCGGGGCTTACGTCACCGACCTCTACGCGGTGGATCCGGTCAGGCGCACCGTGAACGCGGACCTGTGGCTGTGGAGCGTATGCCCACGCAAGGATCTTGCCGCTGTCCAGCGTCTCGAGTTCACCAACGCGACGAGGACGACGCTGACCACGCCTTCCAGCGAGAAGGTGGGCAACGAGTACTGGACGCAGGTCAAAGTGTCCGGGACCTTCCGGCAGACCTTGGACCTGACGGACTTTCCGTTCGACAAACAGGTCGTCCGGATCCAGGTTGAGGAAAACGAGCTGGACGAGTCGCGATTCGTCTACCGGGCGGATGTGAAGAACTCCACGTACAACCCCAGGATCCATCCCGACGACTTCAAGATCACGAAATTCCGGATCGGTGTCGTGGACGCGCCCTACAGGACGAACTTCGGCGATCCCCGGCTCAAGCAAGGAGGCAGCAGTCGCTACTCCCAGCTGGTGATCGAGTTCCAGCTCACCCGAGAGGACATCACGAATTTCGGCAAGCAGATCCTGCCGGTATATGTGGCTTTCCTGGTCGCCCTGATCTCGTTTCTGATCTGGTCGAAGGACAACGAGGTCGCCATGGTCGCACGGCTCGGGATTCTCGGTGCCGCGCTCTTCACGATCATGCTCAACTTGCGGGCAGTCGACGAGGCGATGGGCACCTTCCTGAACGTGACGCTGGTCGAAGAGATCCACTTCATGAGCCTGCTCTACGTACTGATCGGTGTCGCCAACACCACCTACATCATGAAGCTGTTGACCGATCCCATGGCCCGACCGGCGGCGCGGCGCTTCAACAACCGCATTTTCGCCATCGCGACGGGCTTGTACCTCATCGTCAACATCGTCGCCATCTCCCTCACCGTGTCCTTCTGAGCCCGTGCACTGCTCGGCGCCGAGGCAGCCGCCAGCTCTGCAGCTGCCGCGCTCCTGACCCGAGCGATCACCCTGCGACCTCAGGTTCCGGAATCCGCCGAGCATGCGGGCGGAACCCCCTCGGGTAGTGGTAAACCTCCCCCGGCCGAGGTGGGGGACCGCGACCGCACGGACGACGACCTCGCCGCGGCCACCGCACATGTCGGAAACGCCAGGTCCGGGAGGCGGTGGAGGCTCGCAGACGCCGTCGCATCCGCACTCATACCCCCCAGTGCACTGAGCCGCGCGACTAGGTTCGCTGAGATGGAAGCCCGAATGACTGGGGTCGTTGAGAAGACGACTCGATTGAGTGCGAAGGGACAGCTGCGCAACTGCTGCTGGAACTCATAGACAAGGCCACACGGCGGAATGCGGGGACGCGAGGCAAGGCGTCGTGCATCCGGGGTACACCGCGAGAGCCCCACCCTCCCTGTACCTACAGGACCCAGGGGTAAGCAGCACAACCTGGTGACCACCAGCTCGTCTTCTCCCCAGGCGCGACGAGCGGGTCTACAGCCCCCCGGCCCATTCCAGTCCGAGTGCTGTCAGCTGCTGGAGTTTGTCAGCGGCGAGCTTGCCGCGCCTGCTCTTGGTGTTCGACAAAAACACCCCCAGCTTCACGGCATGTTCCTGGTCGTCGACGATCACGGTCTCTACGTGGCCCCTGGCGACCTTCACATGCCCTTCCCGCGCTTTGTACTGGGCCAGGGCCGCAACCCCTCGCTCGAACGATGCCGAGCCGCCCTTCGTGGCCTTCGCCGGGGCCTGCTCCACGGTGGTGGCGGGCAGCGGCTCGACGCCGAGCTCGGCCAGGCGTTCGCGCTGTCCGTCGCTCAGCTGCTCCCGAGAACGTCGCTCCGGTGAAGTTCACGCTGCATCCACTGGAGAAGGTCGCTCCAGTGAAGTCCACGTTGCTGTAGAGGAACCTCGCGTGCTCGGACGTGACGCTTCCGCCGGAGAACGTCACTCCAGCGAAAGTGACGCTGGGGCCGGAGAACTTCGCCCCGAGGAAACTGAGCCTTCCGCCGGAGCACATCGCTTCGCCGAAGCTGACTGTGCCGTAGCTGACACTGCCGAAGCGGTTCGTGATGCCGCTGAAGTGCGCCCCGTCGAAGATGACGCTGGCGCCGGAGAACCTCGTCCCATGGAAGTCGACCGTGCCTCTGGAGAACGTCGCCTGGTTGAAGCGGACCACACCCCCAGAGAACGTCGCGGCCGAGAAGTCTCCGCCGTCGAAAGTGACTCCGGTGAAGTCGAAGTCGTGGCCCTGCCAAGAGCGAGGGTGAGGGTGTTCGGGATCCAGACGGAGACGGTCGCGGATGAGGCGAATGACGGTGTGCCGGGCTTCCCGCAGAGCTAGGTAGTTGTGGCGCGCTTGCGTATCTCCTCCAGGGAGATCAGCCTCAGCGGTGTAGGGCAGTCGAAGGTAGGAACACAGGACGTCGATGCAGGTCTGGCGGAGGTCGCGGGTGGGGGCGTCGTCGGCGAGGCCGGCCAGGGCGTGCACGCCGCCGAGGCGGACCGCGGCGGAATCGTTGCCGAGCTGCCCGACGGCGGTGGCGAAGCGTTCTGTGTGTAGGCGGGTGGCCTCGCGCAGGGAGCCGTCCTCGTCGACCCGCTGGCGCCGGTAGGCCACGACCAGGGCGACCAGGGCGCCGGCCCCGGCGACCACGCCGAAGGACAGCTTCACCAGGTCGAACAGCGTTTTGGAGTCGATGCGGTGCTCTGGTTTGAGCCCCCGGGCACCGAGCAGGTCCCATCCGGTGTAGAACACCGAAGCTGCCACGAGGATGACGGTGGTGAAGGTCAGGACCCGGACGGTGCCGACCGGCCATAGGCGCAGGCCGCGCCGTTCGGTTCGGCGCCTCGGTGGATGTGCTGTCACGCACCATCAGACATTGCAGGCTCGCCATCGGTTGCGGTCCCTTCTGGCCTCTTGTCGCTACCGTGGGCACGCACGGCACCGGACCGCCCCGCACGATGCCCCAGTCGACGCCCTTGAAGCGGGCTCAGCTCAAAGGCTTCATGCCTGCCGGCGGACGGCGCCAGAGCATGTCTGCCGGCATTTTCCGTGAAAATCCAGAGGGCCGACGATCGCCAAACGCCGCCGGAACCCATGAACAAACGCTGTCGACTGAACTAGACGAAGCCACTTCGATGGCACAGGACTGTGACTGAGCGCCTACTTGGCTTGTCTGGCCAAGTTGATTCACTCCGGTGGCACGTGTGGACGGTGCCACCGGAGTGGGTTCAGCTTTGGGTGACGGCTACCAGCAGCCCGGTGACGGTGGTCATGAGCATCATTGCCGCCAGGGCCCCGGCGACCGGTGCGGACCAGTCAGGGTGCTGACGGAGCACGACCAGGGCGCCAAGCCCGACGAGCAGGGTGACAACGACCAGCAGCAGGACCAGGAGCAGGGTGATCAGGGTCATGCTCGCTTCCACCCCCGGGCGGCAGCCGCCGCGGTGCGGACCTTTTGCCGGTCGCAGAGGCTATTGAATTTGCGGCGGACCTTCTCGCCGTCGGCCGCTGGTAGCCCGACAGTGGTGGCGGCCTCGGCCCAGGTGCCCCGACCGGAGTCCGAGAATCGTGCGAGCACGACGGCGCGCTGTTCCGGGCGCAGGCCCCGCAGCACGGCGGCCACGTCTGGGTCGTCCACCAAGTGCCCTAGCGCCTCATCCTCCGTGTTGCTCCCGCTGGGCACCAGCTCCAGAAGAGTGCCCCCGGAGTCGTTCGGTTCCCCGAGCATTGCGGTGCGTCCCCTTTTGTTGCCTTTGCGTTCCCACAGCGGCTGGAGCTGCTCGTGCACGGTCTTCATCTCCCTGCCTAGTGACTCCAACACGGCGCCTTCGGAGATGAGCTGCACGGCGTTCTCGGGGGTGCCTTGCTCGTCCAGGACGTGGGGCCAGTCCCCCATGAGCGCCGTGGAGGCCGCCTCCCGCCACTGCGCGTCGTGCTTCGCTGCCGGTTTCCGTAGCCAGTGCTGGGCGAAGCTGTCGATCTGCGGATCGCGGCCGTTGACCGCCGCGTCCCGGGCGGCCGCGGCGGCGAACACCACGCATGCCGCGGCGGGGTCGTGCGAGTGGACCCGCAGCACGATCGACACCGTTCCGTCATGGGCGGAGAACTGTACGGCGTAGCAGGGCTTGCCGTCGGAGGGCGCGGGCCCGGTGGGCCACCCCTCCGTACCACTCCAGACCCGGCAGCCGCACTCGTGCTGGATGTCGGGGGTGTGGTGCTCCTCGCATCGCACTGCCCACCGGATCCGCAGGTCGGCCACGATCTGAGTGCCGGGTGCCAACTGCCGCATCTTGCCCGAATTCTTGAGCAGCAGGTCAACGACCTCCCGCAAGAGCCCCGGCAGTGGGGCCGACAGGTCCGCCGCGGCAGCGGGAGCGGTCGGCGGTTGCTCGGCGGGTGGGGCGGTCATGGAGCCTCCTTGAGAGTTGAGTTGAGCTTCTACTTCTGGGCCCGGCAGGGCTGTCAACCGACAAGAAATCTCAGCGATCTCATTGTGACCTCCGCCACAGTGGGTATTTGTGCAGGTCAACCGCGGTGCCCCGTGAGGCGCACGTGGCCCCTCGATTAGTGCATCCAGCGACATGGTCAGGCCCGCCTGTGGTGCCGCCCGTCGCACAGGATCGTGCACTCCCTGCAAGTCCCGGAGGGCGTACGGATGGCGGGGCCCTGGAAGCTGCTGTCCGGCTACCGCATGGTCGGCAACTGGCGTGCATCGGGCCGCAGTCCGATGAGCCAGGGCCGTCGGGTGCTGTTCAACCCGAAGTGCGCAAAGGAGAGGGGCTCGGAGTTATGGGCGGTCAGATAGGTCAGCGCATGGTGCTGCTCTTGCTCGCCGGCAGCGGGGCAACGTATGCAGCCCTCGAGCACCCATCATTCGGCACTGCCCTCTTGACCGGAGTCGGAGTGGTGACGCTGCTTCATCTCCTGATGGGGGACCGATGACCAGGGCGCGCATACCTGTCCTGGTCAAACTTCCGTGGCACGCACTCAGCCTTCGCTGTCACAGGGCATGTTGTCCGCTGTCATCCAAGCGAGGCGTTTGACGGTGAACCCAGTCGTTCGGGCTTCTTGTCGTCGAACCTGGTCGTGTGAGGTAGACGCGCTGGGGGTTGGGTGGCTGTATCGGCTGGAGTGGAGTCCGCGGGGCCGTACGTTGAGCTGCCGTACACGGGCCCCGTACGCGAGCGCGTAGGTCGCCT